>JAJDDQ010000061.1 GCA_029260215.1 Phycisphaerae bacterium | reverse complement strand
AATCCCTGACAGGAGTTTACATCCCGAAAGACTTCATCCTCCACGCGGCGTCGCTCCGTCAGGCTTTCGCCCATTGCGGAATATTCGTTGCTGCAGCCACCCGTAGGTGTCCGGGCAGTGTCTCAGTCCCGATGTGGCGGGCCACGCTCTCACGCCCGCTACCCGTCGCTGCCTTGGTAGGCCATTACCCCACCAACTAGCTGATAGGACATGGGCCGATCCCGGACCGGCGGACCTTTGCCCGCTGGATCATGCGATCCTACGGGGTCATCAGGCATTACCGGCACTTTCGCAAAGGGAGCAAGCTCCCGCCGCTATTCCTGAGTCCGGGGCACGTTACCCATGTGTTCCTCACCCGTTCGCCACTAAAGTTACGTTCGGTTACCCAATCGTAAATCCCGTTCGACTTGCATGCCTTAGCCACGCCGCCAGCGTTCGTTCTGAGCCAGGATCAAACTCTTCAATTTTTTATCGTTTCCCACCGCCACGATAAATCGCGACAGCGTGTGGATTCGATTTTGAGGGCCAACACTTCATTTCACGTGCGTACGTGGAAATGTTGACTAAACCGGGATAAATCCCGGTCCTGTACACATGATGCCTCGACGCGTAACACGTCGAAACATTACTGGCTGCCTCGGTCTGACTTCACCCGAAAGCGAGGTCACGCAAAAACCGAAGCGGCCCACATCTCCACGACGACAACTCTGTTTACTTGCCAAAGAGCATCCCTGAAACGTTGCGTTGCTCGCTCCGCATCAGGGACGGGTAGAATATCAAGACGGCTGCGGGTGTCAAGCGGGCTTGAACCTTTTTTTGGAATTAGTTCTAAACCCCGGCAGAACATGTCGCTACGAACCGACGACCCCGCCGAAACACACGAGCAACGGGCCAATCAGCATGGCTGCCATCGCCCCGAACGCCCAGCCACGTCCAAAAGGACGAATAGCACCGATGATCGCGCACACGCCGGCGGAAAGCCAAAAAGCCCCGCCAAACAGCATCAAGAAGCCCGCTGGAATCGCCCAAGGTGGCGGCGAACCCGATTGAATCTCCTGCTGGAGCTGCCGCTGGTAAGCTTCGACGTGCTCGGGGGTCGGCGTGTCACCAAGAGCCTCCTGAAGCGGCGGCAGCATGATAGCCAGGCTTCCGATCAGGCAAGCCAGGCTCAGGATGGCCAGGACGAGGGACACGATCGCCACCACGTTCTGCCGGCTGGGGACTGGCGGAGGCATGCTGGCTGGGGCCATCCCGCCAACCGGGGAGGCAGCCGGGAGTTCAGCCGACGGCGCGTAGGTCGATTGCGCAGGGGCCAACACCGTTTTTTGGCAGTACGGGCATCCCACTTGTTGGGAGGCCCAACGATCGTCAACCTCGATCGGTTGTCCGCACAATGGGCAGTAAAATTGGAGCGTCATAGCGAAACGTTAAATCGACGCAGCGCGTGGGTCAACCGACTGTTTTTTGTGCGCGCAAGGCTCCAGATTCACGGGCATCACTGCCGATAGCACACTTGACCCAACACCGCGCAACGCGATTCAAGGAGGGGTAGAAATGAACATGTCCAAGAACGAACTTATCGAAGCCATCACCAGCGTGAACAAGTCGGCCACACGCGACTTCCTCTCCGAATTCGGCGAGCGCGAACTGTACGACTACGTTCGCCAGCTCGAGAGCGTCAGCCCACCCGTACGCAGCGGACAGTCGTCAGTCGGCAACAACCCCGCAGACTGCGCCCCGGAACCGCAGGCAGTCTGAGCAGGTGCATGGAATCGCGCCCCGCGGATTTCACAAGTCCGCCATTCGGGCTGACGTGCATCAGTGAGAATGCGGAATCAGAATGCCCGCATCGTACCGCTGTCGCGTCAGCTTCGTGATAGTGCGACACGCTCGCGCCGCCCGAACACAATGGTGGCTGCCACCAGAATAACCAGGACCATGACGATCACGCTCCATGACGACAGCGTGGGGATTGCCGGCCCGGAAAGATCGCGGCTGGTCAGGCGAATCTGATCAAAATGCGTTGAGCGTCTGGCATCTGTGGCGGAGATCGTGAAACGGACCGATAACGGTTCGCCAATAAGGGCAGGGTCCAGGCCACTCGACGAAACGCTCGCGATGGCGTCGCGAAATTCGCCGACACCCGGGATGATCGAATCGGAGTCCGACGCGATCACCGTGCTGCCGGCTAGCAACTCTATCGTGTACCCCGCGTACGCAGAGCCAAAAGGCTGATCCGGCAGAAAGTTACCGATGGCTACAATCAGTGCGTACTCGGTATCGACGGCGAGCAATGCCGGCAGTTCCTGCGAAGCAGCCACCGACTCGGCGGGGCCGCCGTCGTTATACAGGTACGCGGCGTTTACTCCGTCGGCCCCTTCCGGTGCGCCGTTTCCGCCGGCCGACGGATAACTCCCCGAAGGGGGATTGAAGATGCCGACGAATGTGTTCGCGGTCCCAGTAAACGTCCAACCGCCAATGACGCCCGGGCCTGGCATCGTACTGCCGTCGGGAATGACAGGGTTTTCGAAGCTCGGATTGCCAATAGGTATTGCGACGGCGTTACCGGGCGGGAGAACGCGCACCCAAACCGGATCCGACGTCCGTGTTGAGCCGTCGTTGTCCGTGGCGACGGCAGTCAGCGTATAGCTGCCGACAGAAACGTCCAACCAGTCGAAAGAGTATGGTGCGCTCGTGTCTGTACCAAGCAAATTCGATCCGCTGTAGAAGTCTACTTGTGTAACAAATCCGTTGATATCCGAGGCAGTGGCGGAAATGGCTATGCCGGTTGGAGCGGTAAACGCCACACCGTCTGAGGGAGACGCGATGCTTACATCTGGCGGCGGGTTGCCCGGAATGAGGAGCATTTCGAGCGTTGCGAACCAGACATCCGCCACTTGAGCCTCACCAGCCAGATTGGGGTGCAGGCCGTCCGGTTGTACCATTGTCGCCAGATCGAATCCGGCGTTCTGATCGACCAGAATGACCGGTGATTCGAGCGTGTTCATTTCCGTGGCGATCGTCGCAACGACAGTATTTAGCGGTGCAACTTGATCGGCGTTCGGGAAATAACCCGAACCCGGGCCTATGGGAATCACCTGCGCCAGGAGAATGGTGACGTTCGGGCGAACGGAACGGATGCGATCGATAATCAATCGAAGATTCGTGTCGGCATTCGCAACGCCAGCCGCCCCCATCTGGCCAATGTCATTAGTCCCGAGGTGAATCAGCACCACGTCCGGTTGGGCGGTAGTGGTTGCACCGGTGACAATTGCGGCTATTTCATCAGTCCGCCATCCCCAATACCCTTCGTGGTCTCTGTCGAACGTCGTGAAATAATCTGGATAAGACGCCAAATCGGGGCCGCCGCCGAACAAAAAGTCCCGCGCACCGACAAAGTCCACCGCGTATCCGGCGATTTGCAGGTCGAACCACAGATCGTAGCGGTAGGAGACAAAGCCATTTCCGCCGTTGGTAATCGAATCTCCCAACGGCATGATGCGCGTCTGTGCAGCCGCCGATGTGACCATGCACAAAAATACATAAAGTAGCGCAGCAGTTCCTTCGGAAATTTTCTGTCTGAGCAGAATCACAAGCAATACCCCCCCGCCCCGTGAATGACGCCCCTGTAACAAATCGGTCATTTTCGTATTACTCTGCATCGTAACAAGTGGTGTTCGACGATTCAACACGGCGACAGCTCCGCAGTCGTGGGGCACACCCGCCGCCTGAAGCCGCCTGCGACGGGATTCGATATGGCTTGAAACGAGCCAGGATGTTTGTTACGCTGTGGCGTATCGCGCTCGATCACAAGAGAGTTGCGATTGCGGGCCAGAGGCAAAGCGACAATTCTCAAACGACCAGGAGGGTCACCATGAAGCGAACAATGTTGATTGCGACGGTAGGGATGCTCGGGCTGGGTCTTTGCGGGGCGGGTATCGCACAGGCCGCCGTTCATGACGTGACCGTCGGCCCGGGCGGAAACATGGTCTTTGAGCCAGCCAACATCGTAATTCAAATCGGCGACACGGTTCGCTGGACGTGGGACAGCGATGGCCACAATGTGGGTTCCGGGGTTCCCGGCGTTCCGACACCTTACTTTTTGTCCGGCCCGCCCGCGCCGGCTGGCACGATATTCCAACTCGCATTCGACACGGCTTTTCTGATCAACAACCCCGTACCCGGCAACTTCTACGATTATCACTGTCACCCGCACGGCCCGGACGGCATGATCGGATCGATCACGATCCAAAGCAGCGTTGACGTGCCAGTGTTGGGGATTTTCGGTCAGACTCTTTTGATAGCGGTGCTTTTGGTGGGCGTCCTGTTGGTTATCCAACGACGCACCAGCCGCATCGCCGCCTAAGCGGAGACTTGAAATTCAGGCTGGTGCGAGACTGCCCTAATTCGGCGCAGCGAGATTGAGGTCGGAAAGATCGGTCGCGCCGCGACCAGTCGAGAATTCCTTCACACGCACACCGGGATCGAGCAGGAAGAGATAGACCAGCCGCGTGCCGGCGCCGTCGAGTTCGCGTTTCTTGATGCGGTTGAACTTGCGAATCCCGCCGCGATTACTGACTGCGACGGCGGCGGGATAGTACTGAATCTCGATGTATTCATCGCCGTTCACGTCGGCTATCGCGTATTGACCCACGACCGGGTAGACCTTCCCATTCTCATCGCGAATCGTGTATTGCTGGGCTGTTGTGATGGCGAAGCTCAACACCTTGCCGATCCCGCTTCGGGCGCGAAGCTGCTCGACCTCAAGATGAAACAGACGCTTGTCCTTCGGCACGTCGAACCGCGCCAGCCGGGGCTGCGACCCTGAGGAATTCTGAGCCGACGTGCTTCCATAGATGTGCCCGTTGGCCAGCGCGTTACGCGATTCCTCGAAATCAAACTTTTGGTATTCGGTCATGGCGATGGGCAGATCCTCACCAAAACGCGAGTTGCCGCTCGTCCGTACGCCCGATACGCGACCGCCACCACCACGGCGGGAGGAATTCTCCGACTGACTTCCCGTACTGGCAGTCTTCGCGGGCACGGGCGTCTCGACCGGCGTAACCTCGTCACCGGGGTCAGCCACGGATTCCCCCGAAAGCGACACACGAGCACCAAAGCCGTACTCGATGAATTCGGGATCAAATTCGGTTTCGACGTCGAAAACCAGGAAGACTTCGGTCCCCGTGGACGGCGTGTAGATGGTGCCGTCCTTCATCTTGACCGACCGTTCGGGCTTCTTATCGTCTTCAATGGCGACGGGTGCGTAGTTCTTCAACGGACCACCGGGGCGAGGCCGACCGACCAGCCTCACCTGGTGACGTGTGAATCGGATGCGCTCCGAATTGTCCTTGGCGGTCGCACCAAGTGCGAAGCGTACCGCGTACCACATTCTTCCCGATTCGGGTTTGATCGGATCGCTGTAATCGTCCTGCCGCGTCTGCTTGTTCCGCGTCTTTTCGTAAATGTAAAGCGGTTCCTCAACCTCCACGACGCGAATTGCCTCTTCAGGAATGACGTGCCGCAGTTCGTTGGGAGCGGTCTGATTCCAGACGAGGTGCTCGACGAAATCGGGGTGCGTTTCCGAAAAGCTCGCCCGCCCGCTGAAAACACCCTTGGACATCATGTTGCAAAACGTGACGGTCAGCTCGTCCGGCGAAAGCCAGATCGCATTGACTTCGTCCTTTTCGGTGTCCATCGGCTCATGCCCGAGAATCGAGCCGCCGAACGGCGTCATCCAGAACGTCAGCACGAGCATCCCCGTCATCAGGAACGAACTGCCCGCGCCGCACACGATCGCGCCGGCTTTGTCCAGGATGGACGGCAGCAGCATGGATCGCGTCACGAAATGATCCAGCGTCAGGCGTATCACGATCAGCGGAATGACGAACATCCCGATGAAAGCCACGGGCAGACTCATGTCGCCGAGCGGATCGAGGAGATAGGTCATCGCCACCCACTCGAACGTCGCGAAAGACAGCACCGAGCAGACCATGACGCACACCGTCATAATCAATGCGCTGAAGAAACCATGCAAAGACTGTACGTAGGCCAACGCGCCGAGCATCAGAACTAAAAAGAGTGATAACCAGTCCATCGACCTGCCCTCTATTTCTTGGTGTCGTCGCGCAGGCCTCGTATGATCTCATCGAGGCTTGTCGATCCGTCGATGACTTTCAACAAGCCCTCTTCCTGAATGTAATACATCTTGTTCTTGCGTGCCTGCTGCTTGATCAGCTTCATCGGTGCCCCCTCGGCGATCAGTTTGCGAATCGCATCGTCGACAATGAGCACCTCGTACACACCCGTCCGCCCGACGTAACCCGTCCCCTGGCAGGACTGGCAGATGATCTCCCTGCCCTTGCGATCGAATACCGGCTCCGTGGGAGGCCTGTGAAACGTCTCGATCTTGCCCACCGGAAGGTTGGCTTTCTTGAGCAAATTCTCGTCCGGCTTGAACGACTGCCGGCACGCTTTGCACAGCACGCGAATCAATCGCTGGTTCAAAACGCCCAGCAACGCCTTGGCGACCAGCTCGTTGTCCTCGGCGAATGCCATCATCCGCGACAAGGCATCAAACGTGCTCTTGCCCTCGATGGCCAAGTATATCTTGCGATCCGCTTCGGCTGCCCGCAATGCGATTTGAGCCGTCTCGCGATCCTCGCACTCAGCCACACCAACAATATCAGGCTCACGGCGCAGCACGCTTTGCAATTTTCGCGCGTAACTCACCTCGGCAGTGTCTTCGTGAACCGCCTGCGTGATGTTATCCAGATCGTACAAAGGCCTGCGCTGCAAGATATGAATGTTCTGCATGAACGCGTCGTGATCGCGAAGAATCGCATACTGCGTCGTCGTCACACCACTTCCCCGCAGCCCGCTGATCAGAACCATGCCCTTCGGCGCGGCGACAAGCTCCTTGACGCGTTTCAGCCTCGACGGAGCAATGCCAAGCTCGTCCAGGCGCATCTTGCTCGCAGCACGCTGGGCCTTCAAACGCAGACGCTCGCCCGTACGCGACCCCGACGTAATAACGCCAATACGCCCAAGCTCGACATCCGCCAGCAGCGACGCCTGCAAATAGCCCTCCTGCGGCTTGCGGATTTCCTCCGGATTCAAGCCGGCCAACCCCTTGATGTACGGGAGCAATCGCTCCGCGTCCTCCCGCGTGAGAACTTCGCTGCGCTCCGAGGCAACGCC
The DNA here is from genome assembly GCA_029260215.1 of Phycisphaerae bacterium. Classification (GTDB taxonomy): domain Bacteria; phylum Planctomycetota; class Phycisphaerae; order UBA1845; family UBA1845; genus OFTM258. The sequence goes on along the minus strand of JAJDDQ010000061.1, from coordinate 35,630 downwards.
GTCAATGCGGTAGACAACGCGAACGTCTTCACTGCCCAGAAGAACCTCGGCGTCGGATGCCCGTCGCCAAAGCAGGTCGAACACAAACTCCTGAACGATGGAGTAATTCTCGAATTCCTCGCGATCCGAAGGCCGCTGAATGTTCGCGCCCGAGTGGTCGGCAAGGTGGATACGCTGCCCGCGGTCCAGCTTGTCCACGTCGGCTGACGGTTCACGCGCGATCAGCCGCTTGAAATGCCCGACGGTCAGCACGCGGCTATCCGGCACGACACGCCCGTTACGATGAAACACGTACATCATATTCACGCCGCCAGCCAGGAGCATATAAAAGCTCAGGCCGAGAAAGAACGTGTTGCCAGCCCACGGAATCAGAAAAAGCACCGCCAGCGCTGCGACCCCGCCCGAAAGCGTGATCATGTTCCATCGCTCGCGCTTGGTCTTGACGTGTTCCGCGTCGCGATCGACCCATTGCATCGAAAACGCCCAGCCCACAAAGAGCACCAGCACGGCACCGAGCTTGATAAGGTTCAGGTATTGGCCCGGACCGGGCACTTCCGCCAACTGGGGCAAAATATTCATAGGGTCTATCTTATTGCGGGCGGTGCGCGCGCCAAGCAAACCGCCCGATTGGCCTGTCCGTTATCCGATCACGCCGCCGCTGGAGACCGAAATCCCCTTGAGCTTCATCTTCAACTCGTCAGGGTTGGGGGCTGCATCGTAAGCGGTCTGCGTCGCGATGTACTCGTTTTCCACGAGATACCGCAGCGATTCCGTAAAATCCTGCATGCCCTCCTGATACGAATTGCGAATGACCGACAAAAGCTCGTTCTCACGCTTTTCGTTGATCATTTTCCGAACGCTCGGGTTCGCAATCATGATCTCGACGGCGGGGATACGCTTGATGTCCGGGCGGATACCCTTCAGCAGCTTCAACACAATCACCGCCTGGAGATTGAACACCAGCGACATGCGCGCAAGATTCCGCGCCTCCACCGGAAACAGTTCGAGCACACGCGTAATCGTGCCCGGCGCGTTGGAAGCATGCACCGTGCCGAACACGAGGTGACCGGACTCCGCCGCGTGCAGGGCAGCCTCAAACGTCTCCTGATCGCGCATTTCGCCGATGAGCACCACGTCCGGGTCTTCACGCATCAGATACTTCAGCGCATCGTGAAAGTCCGCCACGTCCAATCCGATCTCACGCTGATTGATGAACGACTTGTCGTCCTCAAACATGAATTCTATCGGATCTTCAAGCGTCACAATGTGCGACGTGCGCGACATGTTGATCTGCTGAATCATCGACGCAATCGTCGTGCTCTTGCCGCTGCCCGTGATGCCCGCCACCAGCACAAGCCCCTGATGCAAACCCGCGATTTCCTTCAAAATCGCCGGAAGATGAAGCGTATCGTAGTTCGGGATATTCCTCGGAATGTGACGGGCGGCCATCGAGGTCAGACCCCGTTGACGAAAGATATTAATGCGGAATCGGTTGTTCGCATCAAGCTGGTAAGAAAAGTCCGTCGAGCCTTTTTCAGCGTAACGAACTTTCTGCTCGTCATTCATGACCTCGAAAAGCATTTTCTCGATCCGCTCGTTGGACAACTCGCCCTTGAGCGGCTTAAGACCGCCCTGAACACGGACCCGAGCCGGCGAATTCGCCTTGAAGTGAAGGTCCGATGCCCCCATCTCCGCTACGGCTGCGAAGTATTTATCGATTCGAGGACGACTGCTGGATGACGATGCGGTTTCTTCTGACACCTGGTTTTTTTCCTTTGAATTCACTCGCCGGGGTGACCGCCCCTTGACGGGCAGGATCGCACAACCAACAACCACCGGCCAATCTGTCGCCCGCCGCGGTCGAAGCAATCAAAGTCCACTCAGGCCGACAAAATCGTACAACAACGGCCACCAGCCACCACGGCGCAGCGAGGTATTGTAGACGATGCAAGCCCCCCTTCAAGACACACCCAGGTAACACCCGCCCCGAATTCCACGCGATCTATCAGAAACACGACACCGATTTCAACCATCGCGACGGGTGGTATGCCCGCGTACCGTTGGGTGGCGTGCCCGCCTCCGTAGCGGGCATGTTGCGACTATGACGTACCGATGGGCTACGCCCGCCCCCATCAATCGGGACGTGTCGGACCGCCGGCACCTCAATACCGGCCTGCGACCGCCCGCCTTCCTCGAAACGCCACCGTCCCCGCGATCAGCATGAGCAAAGACATCACAATCATGCCCCACTCCGAAGCCGCAGGAACAGTACTCGCCAAACAAACACAATTCCCGTCGCACGCACTCGGCAACCCACCGAAATCGCACACCGTTCCCGCATCCGCACAGACATCAGCCGGACAACCCGGACTCACGCCATCGCAGGTCTCCTCGACATCGCAATCGTTCGCAGACACGCGACAAACCGCCCCGGAGAGCGTCACCACATCCTGTTCACACATTCCATTTGCAGGATTGCAAATCCCAACGGCACAGTCGTCATCCATCGCGCCGCAATCGACCGGCGTCCCATTGACACAGCTATTCAGCACGCACATCTCAACGCCATTGCAGTCGTTCCCATCGTCGCACTCCGGATCGCCCAGACATTCTACGCAAGCGTCAGCCAATTCATCGCAAGATTGCCCCGGGCACGCATCGCCTCCCGCCTGACAATCGAGCATCGCACTGCACGTCTCCGCACCATTGCAGAACAAGCCGTCGTCACAGGTCGCATTGCTGGCTACATTGTCGCATTGGTCGGTGCCTTCATTGCACGAATCGTTCGTGCAGCCAACCCCGTCGTCGCAGTTGAGGACGGTACCAGCCTGGCAATCCGACATCGAATCACACGTCTCCAACCCATCGCAGAATAAACCATTGTCACAGTTCGCATTGTTGGGCACATTGTCGCATTGATTGGTGGCCTCATTGCACGAGTCGTCCGTGCAACCCACGCCGTCGTCGCAATCCACCGGCGTCCCCACCTGGCAGGCGCTCGCGACACACGTCTCAACTCCGTTGCAAAATAACCCATCATCACATTCAGGATCGGTCGTGCATCCCCCACCGCATCCATCGAAAACCTGACCGGTGTTCGGCAAGCCCTGCGTATTCGCCTGAAACGGCTGCCACGTGAAGTCCGAAGACTGCCCGCCCGTACCCGACAATTGAAGCGAGTCGCCAACCGGCGTGGCGCTGGACTCCGTCACACCGATGTCCACCGAATTCATCCCCGATGCAGGACCGTTGCTCGCCGTAAATGAACCCTCATAGCTGATGAATTCGACCACCATGCCAAGATCATCCACCAGCACCAACCCGTCCGGCGCTCCGTTCTGTATGCCCGAAAACGCAAACCCCAGCGTCCCCATGCAACCACCCTGATCCGGAATCGTCCCCGACAGGTTGAGTGTCTGATACATCGACCCGCCGCTGCCGTTGTAGCCCACCACCGTCCAACCCGTAAGGTCCAGACCAGCCGGCCCCGCCACTTCGACAAACTCGCCCGTATCACCACCGAGGTTGTCGTAATGAAACTCATTGATCCACGGATCGCCGACCGGCATGCCACCACCACCGCACGTATCAGTCGCTTCGTTGCACGTTTGTGGAGCACACGGATCGCTGCCGGACTGGCACGTGCCGGCAACGCATGTCTCTACGCCGTTGCAGAACAGTCCATCATCACACTGTGGATCATTGAAGCAATCGGCGCAAGCTTGCGTGCCTTCATCGCAAATCTGCCCCGGACACGGATCGCCGCCCGGCAGACATGCGTTGGCCACACACGTTTCCACACCGTTGCAGAACACCCCGTCAGCACAGTCAGGGTCTACAGTGCAAACAGGCACGTTCGAAATCCGAACGTCCATAACAACCGGCAAGTGGTCCGACGTGTTCCCGGGCAAAGTATCACCGCTTTGCAACCCGGCATTCGCAAGCGCACCGGGCGTCATCGTATTCGTGTTCAGAATAAAGCTGTTGGCCACTGTGATCGCACTGTCGCTGATAAACATCCGATCCAATGCAGACGGAGCAAAATTGCCATTGCCCTGCCACGTAAATGTGTTCCCCGTGAATGGGTCGGAAGGCATGAGGTTCGTCATATCGCTGACATCCCAATCGCCCTGCACGTCAGGCCCATACGTCCCCTCATCCTGGATATTTCCCGTAATAAGCGTATTCTCCGGCTGGGGGCCGCCCACGAGATTGAAATCGCCCAGATTGATCATCGGTGTGTCAGCCGGTAGGACGATATTGTTGCCCGACGGGCGCACAACACCCCGCGCATCGCCGAGCCAGTTAGCAATGGCATCGGCACTGTCCTGACGGCTGGCATCCTCGGACCCGCCCGGATTCCCGCAACATTTGAGATGTACGCCAAGAAGATAGATATCCAACGGGTAGTCGGCGTCGGGCAGGTCTGCCAACGCAATCGTCACACCGCGCGTCGACGCTTGCGGAATCGTGTCTGTACGCCTCATCAGGAGCGGATACCGCGACGCGATCACCGTCCGGATCCCGCCCAACTGGCCAAAGTGAATCTGCCAGTTCGCCCCCGCGCCAACGGGCAGGATGCTGTCAAGCCTATTGGATATATCCGCCTGCGAAACCCCGCTTGTAAACTCCTGAAAAACGATGATATCAGGGTCCAGCAAGGTCAGCACACGATCAAAAGCCGCATCCCGACTCGGATCCTCAATAAAATTCCGGTTGTGGTTGTAGGCCATCACGCGCACATCGAGCGCCGCGTCCCGCGAATAATCACCCAAAAGCGGATCGAAAGCGACGGCGGCAGGCGTCAGCAAGCCGACGACCACGCCAAATCCGACCAAAAACCCCGTGCGCAACCTGTTCACCAACCCGGATATCACTCGATGCATTTTTTCCCACTCCTGATAGCTTTTCCCCGGCAGCCCCTACGCTGCTTCCGTCGTCAACCTATTGTACCCCGAATCCCCGTTTGCACGAAATCCAGCCGCTATTTCACCTTATGGGACGCCCGCGACCCCAGCGGACACCACCCACACACCGATTCACGTCACGTCGCGACTCAACGAAACGTAAAGCGACTCCAGTGCATCGACCATTCTCTCGGCGTCGAACCGTTCGAGACACAGTCGCCGGCCTTCCGCACCCATCCGACTCCGCAGCCCGGGCGCGCCAGCCAACCCCACGATCGCACCCGCCAGACCAGCCGAGTCGCCCAGACCCACCAGCCGACCCGTCACACCGTCCTCGATCACCTCCGGCGCACCGTCCACATCGAAGGATATCGCGGGAACACCGGTCAACAAAGACTGAACCACCGATCGCGGCAACCCCTCCCACCGCGACGCATGGACCAGCAGATCGAACCCCGAAATCAACCCCGGAACCTCATCCGGACGCACCAGACCGACGAATCGCACATGGTCCGCCATACCAGCCTCGCGCACGCTACGCTCATATTGATTCCGCTGCGCACCGTCGCCCACCCACACAAACCGCAACGACCGCGTGTTGGCCACCGCCGGAACCAACGCGGGAATCAGTTCCTCGTAGCCCTTGTTGCGAAACATGCGCGCCACCGTCCCCACCACCACCTCCGACGGCCCAATCCCCCACGCCGCCCGAACCGCACGCCGCCTCTCCGGATCGGGACGGAATTGCTCCGTCTTCATCCCCGAATACACGGTCGTAAACCTGTCCCTCGGCGCGATGCCCGCCTCAACAGCCTGATCCGTCATCGCGTCGGCCACCGTGACAAACCCGTCCGTCCACCGCGCTGCCTTGCGCTCCATCGCACGGTAAAACCACCGTCGAAGTGACGATTGCGTCCGATTGAAACTCAGGCCATGAATGGTGTGCAGCACCAGACGCGATTGTCGCGACGCCGCCCATCTGCCCAAAATCCCGGCTTTGCTGCTGTGCGTGTGAACGACATCGAACCGCCCTTCCGCAAACATCCGCTTCAAGGTGCGCGCGCACCGCCAATCCCGAATCGGACTGGGCCGGCGAACAAGGTCTTCGACGACTTTTACGACCGCCCCGCTCGCTTCAGCCTCAGCGTGCAGCGACCCTTCCGGACCGGTCTCAGCCCCGGTGATGAGCGTCACCTCGTGCCCGCGGGCAGCCAACCCCTTACAAGTAAGAATCGTGTTTTCCTGAGCGCCCCCGACAATAAGGCGCGTAATGACGTGGCAAATACGCATGAATTCAGTTCACGGCTGATTCCGGACGAAGAAGCTCCGCCGGATACCGAACCCATTGAAGACACAGGCCATGCGCCGGCGCGGTCGGGCCGGCCAACGTCCGATCCCGCGAAGCCAGAGCACGCGCAACAGTCTCCGGCTCCCACCGCCCGCGACCAATTTCGAGAAGCGTGCCCACCATAATCCTCACCTGATTGTGCAAAAACCCCGTTCCCTCGACATCAATATGGACCTCGTCCAGATGCCGGTTCACATCGCACCGCGTCACACGCCGAACCATGCTCTGACGCACGCAGCCCGTGGTCGCCATCGACGTGAAATCGTGCTCGCCGACGAACATCGCAGCCGCCGTACGCATGCGGTCGATATCCAGACGCTCCCAGAAATGGTGGCAATACCGCTGGCTCCAGGTATTCACGGGTCGGCGGTGGTCATTAAGGATGCGGTAGCGATAGAGCTTGCTTTGAGCGCTACGCGTCGCGTGAAACGATCGGGAAACGTCGGAGACCGCCCGGATATCCAGATCGCCCGGCAATCTCGCGCCCAACGCAGCCCGTATTTTCACGCACGGCAAATTACTCGACGTGACCACGTTGGCCACCTGTCCGGAAGCGTGAACGCCGGAATCCGTCCGCCCGCTGGCGATCAGGGCGATCGGGTGCCGCAACACCCGGCGCAAACGATCCTCCATTTCCGACTGAACGGTGCGCATCCCCGGCTGAACCTGCCATCCGTGGAAATCCGTGCCGTCGTAGCACAAAAGCAGCCTGACGTTGCGTTCCATCGAAATAATGGTACGCCCACGTCAGGCTGCCTTCAATACATGCTCGGTTCGGTCGATCCGTGACCAGGCACCCGAGCCATCGCTCAAAACATCAGCCCGGGTAGCCTCCATGCGCCGGGCCTTTTTCGGTCGCCCTCATCAGGCGACCAACTCCTCACACAGCGTTGGGCCGAATCTGTGCCGCAGCCGCGTGAGAATATCCTTATGAATCTGACTGACGCGCGATTCGGACAGTTTCAGCACCGAACCGATCTCCGACATGGTCAAATCCTCGTAGTAATAGAGAACGAGCACCAAACGCTCCTCCCGAGCCAGCCCCCGAGTGATGTACTCGGTCAGCATTTCGCGGGACATGGACTCCGACGGCGACGGGCAGCGGGTGTCCCCGACATCCCAACTTCTCGCCGGCCCGCGAGCATTACGCTCAGCCTGAGGCTCCATCGCGCTGAAATGAACCTCCTTGCCAAGCTGCGACAGGCGACAAAGCTGGTCGTAGCGGGCCAGCGTGATGCCCATGCGTTCGGCGATCTCCGACTGATCCGGCGGACGCCCCTTCTCGGCATCCAAGCGCTCGCGAACGGTCTGCCGCGTTTTCTCAAATGTGCGAACCGTCCGACTCTGCGGATCAAGCCCGCGAAGCCAATCCATCACAGCGCCGCAAATGCGCTGCTGGCAGAATGTTTCGAACTTGGCTTTGTGCGCCGGATCGTAGCTTTCGACGGCTTCGATCAACCCGTCAAAAGCGGCGCTGCAAATTTCGTCGTACGAGACCTGAGCGGGAAGCTTGCGAGATAAGCGCGCCGCCTGGCTGTGAACAAGGTGGCTGTAATGCACAACCAGCTCGTTCCGCAATTTCACGTTGCGGGTCTTCAAAAACCGGCGCCAGAGCGAGATGGCTTTGTCTTCTTTTCGTTTCATTTGACGTGGCTCCACTGTGCGTCCTCCGTGACTCCAAATTCCAACGAACGGCGGAATGTTACTTTGGGTAGTTTAGACATTCAAGATAATTTACATGAAAAATCCGGTATAAATAACTTGAGCATTTTAGGGGAAGTACATGCACTATTTTGAACGTGCCGAATAGGGTATTCACGTCAATTTAACGGCTTGTATCGACGTAACCTGTTGTAAAATATGATGCTTGAAGATTTCGACCCACTCCGCGCAGCGAAATCGTCACCGAAAAAGCAGCTTCGGCGTGTTTTTTTGACACCGCCGACCACAACTTTTGTGTATTCCGGGCCGGGATGCATTGACATGAGCGAGCGCCGATTTAGATTGGCAGCCCTGCGGGGCTCATAGCTCAGTTGGCAGAGCGCGTCGCTGATAACGACGAGGTCCTAGGTTCAAGTCCTAGTGGGCCCATTTCCGCATTTTCGGGCGAATAATCGCCTCCCCGCGTTTCCAAAGGGGGGCGGCGACGCCGGAATCCATCGGCCGGCGACGGCAGCCGACCGACGAGGGGCCGTAGCTCAATTGGGAGAGCGCCTGGTTTGCAACCAGGAGGTAGCCGGTTCGACCCCGGTCGGCTCCATTTTTTCACGCCCGCCCCCTGCTTCATTCCCCGCTCGCTACTTTCAAACAACATGCGTTTTTTGGTATGCTTGAGCGAAAGCTCCCAGTTTCACCCGCTCAGCGAGAAGGAAGGCCACCCCAATGAATGGTAAATATCGAACGGCGTACGGCACCTTGTTGGCTGTCATGGCGGCGATTTGCACGCAACCGACCCACGCTCAGCCGGTCCTGCCAACCCTGTTTGTGGGGAACAACGTCTCGGACACCATCTCCGTCTACACGGTCAACGCCGACGGAACGCTGGATCAGATACCCGGCTCCCCGTTCGCAGCCGGTGCGGATGTTCAGGCCCTCGCACTCAGCGCCGACGGCAGCAAGCTGGCAGCCACCAACGCAGGCAAGTCCGTGAATTTTGAAGAGTTGTGGCTTTTCGACGTGGCGGACAGCGGAGCATTGACGCCCGTGCCCAATGCGCCTTTTTTGACCGGTGATGCGCCATTGAGCCTGGCGTTCAGTGCGACCGGCTTCGTTTACGCGCCCAGCGCCTTTCGGGATGAGGTGTGGGCTTTCGAAAACGTGGGCGAGACGCTCGTACTCGTTCCCGGTGCCCCATTTCCCACTGGGCCTGTCTTTCCGAACGAAATCGCCGTCGCGCCGGACGGGGCGTTCGTGTACACGTCTCATCTGTTCGGCGGGATCAGCGGCTGGCGCGTGGAGGCGAACGGGGCTTTGACCCTCCTGCCGGGATCGCCGTTTTCCAACCCCGGCGACGGATTCGAGCTGCTCATCAGCCCGGACGGTAAGAACCTCTACCTGGGTCAGGGGCTTTCCCACGACATCGCCGGATACACGATTAACGCTAACGGGACGTTGACCCCCCTGCCGGGATCGCCGTTTTCCAGCGGCGGCTCCAGCGCCGTCAATCTGGGCATGACCCCGAGCGGGGAATTCCTGTTCGTCGTGCATGTCGTCAGCGAAACGGTGACCACGATGGCCCGAGCCGCGGACGGCACGTTGTCGTTCGTCCCCGGCAGCTCCCAGTTCATCGGCAGCGACGCCCGCAAGGCGGTGGCCAGCGATGAATACCTGTTTGTGACCGACGACAGCAGTATCGACCCCGGCGTCGGGGTGATGGCTTACCGTATCGAGGATGGCGGGTTGTTGACGTTGATCTCTGGCTCGCCGTTTTCCGCCGGCTCGCGCCCGCAGGACATGGTTCTTTTCCTGCCGAATTCGGGGGATGGCGACGGAGACGGTGACGGCGACGTGGACCTGTTCGATTACGAGTCCTACCTCAATTGCACAACCGCCCCCAACGCCGGTGTGGTCGCCGATGAGTGCCGGTCATTCGACACCGAACCGGACAACGACGTGGACTTCCACGACCTGGGGGCGCTTCAACGCTTCTTCACTGGCGGGAACTGACCGTTTCAATCCAAACGCAATCGGAGGTGAACCTTCGTTCGCGTTGAACCCATGAGCTTGGGATGATCGAAACCGATGCGTGGAGTCTCCTGGGGGGATTGCGCGGGTTGATCGGTTGCGGTCCGTTTGCGAGACCCACGGATTGCAAGCCGTGGGCTTTTTGCGGACGGATACGATGAGGTTATCAATCCGGGTTGGTATCGATGAGTGGTTCGGGATCCGGTTCACTCCAGACCCACACCCAGGCGCCGTGGTCGCGGTGATTCTTCACGTATCGAATCGCATTGAGTTGGTGAGCACGATCCGCGATGGGAAGGGCGCGGGATCGTTTCGCCCAAGCGCCACCCACGATGCCCACGCGGCGCAGCTCATGCGATGCGTGCTTCTTGGCTCGACCGATAAACCCGCGCGCATCGGTACTCGGCAGATGAACGACGACATGCACATGCTCAGCCCCGACGGCGACGCCGACCACGGCGGCTTCAAGATGACGCAGCATGGACAGGATCGCTCGTCCGGCGACGCTCCGCTGCGTCGCCGTCAATCGGGCGGGATTGCGTTTGGTGCGCGCGACGTTGGCTGCGAAACGGCTCTCGTAGAGTCCCGAAGGAGGTGGATGGCGATAGTCGCCCTCGACGTGCTCCCGATGATGTCGCGTGCGGAACCCGCGCGGGTCGCCGGGCAGCCACGTTCCGTAGGTGTTAAATGTGACGTGAAACCACTTCCACGCCTTTCCGCGCGTCCGCACGTTCGGGGGGATCACGACCGGAGAGTACCGCGCGACACGATGTCGGACAACGCCCACCGATCGCAATCGGTGGGCTTTTTTCTGGAGGAACAAGACCGCGAAACCATGTCATTCAATCATCTTTACGGGATTGGTCGTCTGCGCTGCGGTCCCCACGCACGCGGATATCGATGTGGTGCGGTTCTGATTGAGACACACCCCACAAGCTCGCATTCAGTGTGTCGTGAATCTGGTTGAGCACCGACCGAGCTACCCGGTAAACGCGATTTCGAATTCGGCGTAGTCGGTCAGGTCGACATCGTTGTCGTTGTCGAAGTCGAAGACTGCACACTCCGGGTCAGCCTGACCCGTGGGGCCTGTGACGCAGTCGAAGAAGGAGCGGAAGTCGTAGATGTCGATATCGTTGTCGCCGTCGCCGTCTCCCGCACCGAGGCCTGCGCAGCCGGTGACGATGACGGTGGCAGCCAAGCTGGTTTCTTCCATGCAGACGTTGGACACGATGACATCGTACTGTCCCGCGTCGCCGCATTGAGCGTCGCTGAGGAACAGGAACGAACCCGTCTCGCCGGGAATGAGCGTGCCTTCCCGCCGCCACTGGTAAGAAACGTCATTACCAAGAATCCCGACGGCCAGGAAAATCGACCCGCCCATCGATGCCTGTGTGTCCAAGGGTTGGCCGACGATTTCAAAGGGGTCCGCCGGTGAGAGAATGGCTGCGTTGCTGTTGCCCACGCCGCAATCGTCTCCGACGACGCAACGGTACACACCGAAACTTTCCTTACTGATCGGGTCGATGGTCAGTGTCGGACCGTTGGCACCGGGAATATCAACATTGTTCAGTCGCCACTGGTACGTGAAAGGCCCTTCACCGTCGAGCGTGATGGACAACTCCGCCGGCGACCCGATGCAGCCGTCGAGCGATTGCGGCTGGACGAGAATGGTAGGCGGCGGATCGACGGTGAGCGTGGCAGTCTCGCTCAAGGTCGGGCAAGGGTCTCCGACGAGACAGGTGTAGTTACCGGCTGCTCCCGCCGTCACGATGTTGATTGCGAAGGTCGGCCCCGTGGCGTTGGGGATGGCGAATCCGTTGAAAAACCACTGATAGGTGGGGTTTTCGGAATCGATTTCGATGGAAAACGATGTCGAACCGCCCGCGCAGGCCGTCGTGGACTGCGGCTGCTGAAGAATCGGCGGCCCGGTATCGCAGCAAATGACGCCCGGCTGAAGGTCTGGGTGCGTGAACAATGTTCCACTGTTGAAGAACGGGGACACGTTGCATCCGCCGTGTGTATGGATACCGAGAAACTCACCGGTAGCTTCGATGATGATGCCCGAACCGCTGCTGCCGCCGGTGGTATCGACGGTGTGATCGACGCGATTCTGCGATTCATTCGCGTCGACGAGCAGGCCTGTGTCGGTCTGCTGTGCGTTGTCGGTCGGGCCGCCGCCGAGTACCGCACCGAAGCCTGTGATGCGCAGGGTTGTTCCGTCGGGCGGAATCTGTGCGACCATCGGGTAAAAAATGCCCTCGGCTTCGACGACAGTCAGGTTCGTTTCGGAGTTTGGGAAACAACTGAAACTGGCGTAGTCGTTGCCGATGACGTCGGGCGACGAATCGACAATCGAACTCTGGTTGACAAAGTACTGATCCGACGGCGGCGGATGCTGCATAAAGCCAAACTGCGAGGAGAGCGGCACGTTGAACTGCGCGATGCCGAGAATGTTCACGCAATGACCGGCGCTGAACATGCACCCTTCTTCCGTCACGATGGTGGCGGAGCAGGGGCCTGAGAGATTGAGCGCGACCATGCGTGCGAATCCGTCGGCGTCGTCCACTACGCGCTCATCGACGCCGTCGCAAATCGACTCGGGCGCGGGAAGCGGCGGCGCGGAGACCTGAGCGGAACCGCCGCGTACGACATTGCCCTGGGTGTTAGGCCCGGCGATCAATTCTATTTTCGCAAGCGAGCCGTTGAAATAGGCGGACGTGTTGCCCGAATCCGCGATGGACTGGGCGTCCAGATGCTGCACTGCCCCGTCGGCCAACGACGTGATACGCAGGTAGCTTCCGGGCGACAGGCTGACGTCGTCGAAAATGAGTCGAAACCAGGCTACGTCCCCGAAATCGACAATCTGCTCCGCCACAACGTCGGAAACGCTGAACGGGTTGGCATGCACGCCGGTGTCAACGCTTATCTCGATGACCTCCGCCTGCTGCGTACCGATCTGTGCGCCAGCCAAGGGAGCGAACGTAAATACCGAACTCAAGATCACAAATCGACGAATCCGCCCCGCGTGCATGCACAAACTCCAACAGTAGCTGGGGAAGTCGCGCGTCCCCGTTATCGGCCCACTCCAACGTCTCCACGACAAAGCATCATAGCTGACCTTCGGGGTGGTTTTCCATACGCGAAATCGACTTCCTGCCCGCTTTACGCTCGAAACCACGGCGGCAGGCGGATTCGATCGCGTCTCAATCGCACAGGTACAGCACTGCTTTATTTCGGTGAAAATCCCGGCGACGTCGTCCCGCGAACCCGGACGCTGGAGGCCTACGGTCCGCACGTTTGGACGACCACGACGGCTGGTTCCGAGACGTCCGATTCGCATTCGGTAAACGCGCCCAGTGTGTAGGTGCCCGCGTCGCCGGCTGTCAGGTCAGAGCGCCAAAGGAAAGTCTGGGTTTCGCCGGGGATCGCTTGGCCGTCCTTGAACCATTGATAATTCGGGAACCCGGCGGCGCTGCCGACTAGAAGAAGGTTCTCCCCTGTGCAATGCGTGGCGCTCATCGGCTGCAACTCAAACGCCAATGGCTCGGAGATACCAAGATTGGCGACGGGGGATAGCACGGGTTGGCCGCAGGCGTCGGTCACGCGGCAGCCGTACGCGCCGGCATCGTCTTCATCCGCGTTTTGCAGGACGAATGTTGCGTCTGTCGCTCCGGGGATGTTCTGATTGTTGTGTCGCCATTGGTAGGACAGCGGTTCCCTGCCGATGGCAGCCACCGTGAAAGTAGCTGTCCCGCCGACGCATGCGGTGGCGTATTCGGGGGCGGCGGTGATGACCGGTGGCGGTTGCAATGCCAACGTCGCGTCGGCGGACTTGGCCACCGCACAGGAGGAGACCGCGTATGCAGCGTAGACGCCTGCGGTTGCATTCGTCGCCGACGACACGATCAGTAAAGAATCCGTCGCCCCCGGAATGACCGTCCCGTTGCGTATCCACTGGTAAGTGAGGGCATCGCCTTCGCCGGCGACGGTCATCGTAGCCGACGCCAACGGGCAGGCGATCGCGTCGACGGGATCGAGCGTGATACGCACGCCGCATTCCCCGGTGAAAGCAGCCTGGAGCGTGCCATAGTCCAGAACCGAGACAACATCGTCTCCGTCGAAGTCGATCGATGCGCAATCCTCCGGGGACGGGGCGGGGGTGTCGCCCATTGCGCAGGCGTGGAAGCCGGCAAAATCGGCAATGTCAACGTCACCGTCGTCGTCAAGATCGCCGGGGTTCGGGCATTCATCGGGCGTGCCATCATCGTTGAGGTCTAACGAACTGACACTGCTGATATCGCATTCGTCGGGCACGTTGTTCGCATTGCAATCCCGAGCCTGCCCGCAACCGGGGATATCGCACAAGCCACCGGGCTGCCCGCAACTGATTTCACACTCGTCGCGCATGCCGTCGTTGTTGCAATCTCCGGCGTTGAGCACGCCGACCCACGTACCCCAAATGTCGGTGTCGTGCGCGTATTGCTGGACCGTCCAGATACGCTGTTGATCGACCGGATCGAGCGTGGTGTAGCTGTAGTCGCCCCAGCGATTTCGCCCGAAATTATCGATGTTGTTCTGCGGTGCGGAACCTGCACGAAGCAGCACAGGCGGGGCCATCTCGCCCGGCGGATCGTTCAACCGCCGGCCTGTGTAATAGGCGGATGCGTACTCACCGGAGCTGGATCCGCTGAAACCCATAGCGACGTTGCCGAACTGATTGACCATGATCGAGGGGAAAAAGTAATGGCGAACATCGTCGCGAACGGTTCCGCTTTGAAGAAGCGTAACGCTCTCCGCATCGATCTGATACCAGCGACACGCCGCCCTGCCATTGGACGCGATGGTGTGCGCGGTCCAGATGTGGCCGTCGCGGTACATCGACATCATCAATCGCGTTCCGACGGTCCCCAGCGCTGTGAGGCTGCCCAATGATGAAGCGTTTGGCGGAGACAAGAAAAATGGCACGGAGGCCCACCCCCGCTCGATGAGCGTCGGGCTGGTCATGGGGCCTTCAAGCTCTCGCACGCGGATCGACGACGAGCTGCGTACCGAAACGAAGAACTCTCCGCCCGGCTGACCGTAGGTGTGAACCGGTTGAATCGCCCCTTCCCACGGCAGGGTCCGAAACGCGGTGACCGTACCCAGACTCGGAGAAGACGCCACAAGCGGTTCCTTGTCGATCGCAAAGATGCTCATACGCGCCCCGCCACCCACCATGTAGGCCGAGACGTAGATTCCTTTGTCATCGACCCCGAGCGTGGGATAGTCAGGCCAACGCCCGGCATCGGAACCTTGAGAGACGTTGAAATTTGTCTTGAACCACAGGCCCGTCGGGTCGGTGGTCCGCGAGACAGCCAGATAAATCCGTGACGAGAAATCCGTGACCATGACCACCCAGCGCATGCTGTGCTGGTCGAAGAGCACACGCGGGTCGCCGCTCGAACCGGGCAGGAACGATCCCAACCCCATTGACGTGACCAGGGAACCGTCGGCTTTGTTGTAAACCGCGAAGTTGCGATTGACCGTCTCGACGAAATAATCCACGCCAACCGCGCCGTGCGTATCGGGCGGAAAGGAAAAAGAACCGTCCTGCCCGCGAATTATGCCCTGAAAGCTGAATTCCAGATCGGGCAACGTGCCGCCCTCTCCGCCGCCACCTTCCGGCTGAGGTCCGGCGGGAATCTGCGGAACGAAATCGGGAGGCACTTGCGGGGAATGAATGGCAGAGCCCTTCGTGAAATCGCCCGTCCCCGTTTCCCAGATTAAGCCCATGTACCGGCTGCCGGTGAGATCGGTCTTGGCATCCAGATCGTCAAACGTCACCACCGTCCGCTCGCGCGTGGTGGTGGATGTGAATGTAAAATCGTCCATCGCATACCAGCCGCCGCCGTTGACCACTGGCAGAGACTCGATCACCACGCGGTCGATACCGCACAGGTCCATCTCGAACCATGTCGGCGTCTCATCAATCTGCCTGAACCAGTCGGTGCTCGCCACAGGTCTGCCTCTACGGAAACCGACGGCGCGCACGCCCAGCGTCCAGACGCCTCGACCGGACTGACCGGACAGGTATGCGCCTTGAACATCCACCACGTCGGTGAACGCGATGCCCATGCTGGTGTCGCCCCAACTGTTGGTAATGTAATGTTCGCCGGAGTGGGTGAGGCCCGTAGCCCCCTTCGTGGGAACGATCCACACACCCTGCCGCCCGTTACGCAACTTGGGTTCGTATGTCGGGCTTAATGCGCGAACACGCTCGCGTTCGATGGCTGCCTCCAGCGACTCGATGACCGGTTGGCCATAGGTGGCTGGGTCAAGACGTTCTCCCCGATGCACCTCCTGCGCCGTTGCGGACGACGCAAGAAGAAAAAGGGTCGCAACAAAGGCCAGGAATGGGAATCGCACCGGAATCAGCGGCATGGTTTCCTCACTTTGGGAATGCCCACCGTCGCGTGCGACCACACGTTTCCGCCGCACAACAGAGAGGGGAAGTTTCAAAGATTGTAAGGCCAAACAGGCCGCAGTTCCAAAAAAACACCCCGAGAGAGGCGCGAAACGGCATTTTGGACGCACCGAAACCCAATCACACCGCGTGACGCTTCATTTTTGACAGAAACGCCGTATTTCAAATTGCGCGTCGGAGCGGGCTATGCGATGGTAATGCTCTTGTCGAGGTACACGTCCTGAATGGTGTTCAGCAGCTTGACGCCCTCTTCCATCGGTCTCTGAAAAGCTTTGCGACCTGAGATCAGGCCCATGCCGCCGGCGCGTTTGTTGATGACAGCGGTGCGGGCTGCGTCGGCGAAGTCGTTGGTGCCGGACGCGCCGCCGGAATTGATCAAACCCACCCGGCCCATGTAGCAGCCGGCGATCTGGTAGCGTGTGAGGTCGATCGGATGGTCGGTGGTGAGTTTTTCGTAGACGTCTTTGTGGGTTTTTCCGAACTTGATCGCGTTGTACCCGCCGTTGTTCTCGGCCTGCTTCTGCTTGATGATGTCGGCTTGGATGGTCACGCCGAGGTGGTTGGCCTGGCTGGTCAGGTCCGCGGCGGCGTGGTAATCGGTGCCGTCTTTCTTGAACGCACTGTTCCGCAAATAGCACCAGAGGATGCAGGCCATCCCCAGATCATGGGCCACGGCGAAGGCCTCGGAGACCTCCTGAATCTGTCGGGTGGACTCGTCGGACCCGAAGTAAATGGTGGCTCCGACGGCGGCGGCGCCCATTTCGTAGGCCTGCTGCACATTCCCGAACATGACCTGATCGAACTGGTTCGGGTAGGTGAGCAGCTCGTTGTGATTTATCTTTACGATGAAGGGTATTTTGTGGGCGTACTTTCGGGCGACGGAACCGAGCACACCGAACGTGGATGCGACGGCGTTGCATCCGCCTTCGATGGCGAGTTTGACGATGTTTTCCGGATCGAAATAGATCGGATTCGGCGCGAAGGACGCCCCGGCTGAGTGCTCGATACCCTGATCCACGGGCAGAATCGAAACATACCCCGTGCCGGACAATCGGCCGTGGTTGAAGATGGATTGCAGGCTGCGCAGGACGGGCGTGGGCCGATCCGAAATCGCTACAAGGCGATCGACGTAATCGGGGCCGGGCAGGTGCAGCAGATCCCGACTGATGCACGAACTTTTGTAGTTAAGCAGGTTGGACGCATCGCTGCCCAGAAAATCGGTGATCGCCGACATCCACAGTCTCCTCTCGAGATGGCCTTTTTCGGAACCGACGGACCGCCCCGCCCCACCGATGACCGAACGATAATCAAATCGTCAACGCGGTCAACCGGCGTCGGAAATGCCTGCATCCGGAGCGGGGGCTTCGTGACGGTAGCGATCCATGACGGAAGCCGCCTCGCGGGCCGCTACGTGTCGATGGTGTACAGGAACCATCGCCTTCGGGGTGGGCCGCTCTTGGGCGTTTGGCGTGTGAAGTAGACCGTCCACATCGCCCCGTCGATCATGCGTAACTGGTAGTAATGGCGACGCAGGTACAATTCACCCGCGCCGCCCTCGCGTGTCGAAAGCTTCCAGGCTGACACGGTTCGCTCGACGGTGTACGCCACCCCCCGCCAGGTGAACCCGCTGGGCAGGCCTGGCTCGCCACGGGCCATCGCCAGCGTGTCGGACGTTCCCGCGATCGGCGATATGGATTCACTTACGAATTCGCTCACAACGCGCGTATTGTAACGAATAAGCCCGCAAATCGCTCGCCCTGTGCTACGCGACGGTTGGTTGGGATGTGTAGGAAACGGCCTCGATCTCGAAACCGTCCGGATCGTTGAAGTAGATACGGCGCCCCGGTTCGTAATCGGCTTCATCATTGATGGTCACGCCCATTTCCGACAATCGCTGCTTGAAGGCATCGTAGTCGTCCACGACAAATCCGAAGTGGTTCATTCCGGGATCGCCGAACTTCGCTTCGAAACGACCTGCCTCCTTCACTTCCAGCAAAGCCACATACGACCGCTCGTCTCCCACATGGGCGTTGGGCAGCCCGGCGGACGATTTTCCCTGCCAGCGGACGGAAAACCCGAAAAGCCGGCTGTAGAATGCGATGGACCGCTCGATATCCGTCACCGTCAGATTCACATGTTCGAGATACATTCGATGCCTCCTGTTTAAGGTGCTGTTCACTTAGAATATACGACATGATTTTTATTATGCAAGTATATTATTGTATAATTAGAGTCGCATTCGCTTTGCGTTACCGCAGCGGCTGGCGTTACGAGTACGAGCGGAGGACAGCCCGGACGGGGCTGGCGTCGAAGCCGACGAGCTTCAGCGGCAACGCGATGAGTTCGTAGTCGCCTTCGGGCACATCCCTCAGGACCAAGCCTTCAAGGATGGCCATGTCGTTGCGGAGGAAGGCGTTGTGTGCGGGGAGTTCCTTCGACGAGAACAGGTCCACGCTCGGCGTATCGATGCCGATTGTGATAACCCCCTGTCCGTGCAAGGCGTCGATGAGGCTTGGTTCGATGCCGGCGAAATCCTCGTTGAACACAGTCGGATCGGGATAGGTTCCGGTGGCGAGGAGCAATCGCGGCGGCGGGTCTTTCAGCGTGACGTGTTGCAGACCTACGCGCACGCCGCGATCCACTGCGACCTTCACGACCCTGCATCGGCCCAGGTAAAATCGCAAATCGCGCTCATCGATGGCGGGCGCGTCCGCCCCGTAATGGTTGGGGCCGTCGGCGTGGGCACCGAGGTGAACCGTCGCGTGCAGCGTGGACAGCGTCAGGGAATCGCCCTTGCTCATATCGCACAGCACCTCGCGCGAGGCGGGTGTGTCACCGGGCCAAACCTGCAACGAAGGTGTAATCGGGGGGCTGATGTCGTAGATCACTTTTTGCCCTTTCGTGGAACAGGACGAGTTGCGTTCGGCCAACACAGGCGGACGTTCGCCGGTTCATCGCGAATTGTCCGCGAAATCTCGCCCGACACAACGCCTACGACGAGATCGGCTGTGCTCGATTGCATCCCTAATCAGATGGCGATTCGGAGTGCGGGGTGGCACGGTCTACCGGCGCAGTCGGTAGGCCGTGGGATTTTTCGGACACCACGGCCTGGCTGCGCCAGACCGTGCCACCCAAAACGGAATCCTCTCCTTGCACACGGGCGACGTGGCCAAGGTCGCTCGCGCGAATATAATCACGGAATGTTCGCTGTAGGCCGATATCGTTGTCAGACATGATGACCCAACCCACCACAACAAACACACCCCCTCCGCGCACGGCGGCTGATGAGACGGAATATCGTCTCGCGACGGCGCGTCCGACACACGCGCGTGCCATCGCTCGCCTGCACAAGGACGGCATCCATCGCGGCTTCCTCGCATCGCTTGGCGAGGGGTTTCTCGCCCAACTGTATGAGGCCATGCTGGACAATGAAGATTTCGGCGTGTTCGTGTACCTGTGTGGCGATGAGGTGGTTGGTTTCTGCACGGTGACATCGAACACGGGAACAGTCTTCAAGTCGATCATTCGACGTAAGCCGTTCGGATTGGGGCTGCGCCTGCTGCCCAAACTCACGACGCCGGCCCGCTTGATGCACGTCATCGAGAACCTGCTTTACTCAAGAAAGACGCTTTCGGTTCCGCTGCCGGACGCGGAGTTGCTCAGCTTCGCCGTGGACACAGGACACCGCCGCAAAGGGATGGCCAAGCGGTTGGTCGAAGCCACACTTCGATGGCTGGCGGAGCGGCGTATCGATGCGATGCGCGTTTCGTGTACGGTAGGATTGGACAGCAATCCGCTGTTCGACAAGCTGGGTTTTCATCTCGCACAGGTCACTGAACATCACGGGCAAAAGGTGAACGTGTTCACGACATTCATCACAGCCGACGGCGGAATCGACCGCTCGCGAAATCAATCGTGCGACGATCCGACGACCGCGTAGGAGCCACAAACTGTCGATGAAAATTGGCTTCCTGTGTGGCACCGGCTTTCAACCGGTGCAAACGATGGTGCTGAACACGGCACAGGTTTCCTGACTTGCGAAGACACGGGTTGAAAACCCGTGCCACACTTCTTGAGCGCCCCGCCAAGCTCCTACAAGCGATAGCGAACGTTCCAAAGATCGGGAAACACCGGCTGAAACAGTGTCTTGCGGAGAAACTCCGCCCCGCTCGATCCGCCCGTGCCGATCTTCATTCCGATGGTGCGCTCGACCATTTTGACGTGCCGGTACCGCCATTCCTGCAAGCCTTCGTCGAAGTCCGTCATCAGCTCGAGCAGAATCGCCACGCCGCGATCTTCCTTGTAAAGACGAAACACAGCCTCTTCGACGGCGGGGTGGGCGATGGTTGATTCGGCAACGTCTTTGTTCTTCAGCTCAACCGGCAAATCGAAGCCGTGCTGCTCCAGGAAATCGTAAAAGTGATCGACGACCGTGCGCTCGCGAAAACGCTTTACCAGCGCGACATGGGCTGCACTGTTCGATTCGTGAAGCGCGAGCACGGATTCACGCTTGTATCCGAGGGCGAATTCAAACTCGCGAAACTGAGCGGATTGAAAACCCGAAGCGGACTCCAGCCGGGCGCGGAAACTGTTGAAGCCCATCGGCGTCATTGTTTCGAGGATATCAAGCTGGCTGACGAGTGTTTTCATCACGGTGCGCATGCGTTGGAACGTCGCGACAGCACCGTACAGATCGTCGGTCGTGAGCTGAATCTTGACGCGATCCATCTCGTGCAGGAGCAGCTTGAACCAAAGCTCGTAGACCTGGTGAATGACAATAAAAAGCGTTTCATCGTGCTCGGGCGGATCGGACTGAACCTGCTGGAGCGCGACAAGCTCACGGATTTTTAGATAGTTTTCGTACGTCAAGGACATCGTGTCACACCTGCCAGAGAATCAGCAAACCCAAAACAATCGTAGCCAACGCGATCAGGACTCCGGCGACGATGGACACTTTCTTGTCCTGCCGCACGGATTGACGGACAGCCTCCGCATAAGGCACGCGGGAAAACGTTACCAGCGAATAAAGCGGTACGTAGTTCGGGAACCATCGGTCGAGCAGGCGCTCGCGCCTTTTCTTTCGCAAAAATGCGGTCGAGCCGACGCGATCCCGCATTTCGACGAAGTTTGCGATCGCCAAGTCGGCGATGGTGTCGGAGTTCTCTTTGCGTTGAACATTGTAATCGGCAAAGGCCTGTTCAAAGTCTGTGGAGTGCTTCGTCATGCAGTCGATCAAGGCTTCGCAATCCTCGAAGCCCGCGTTGATGCCCTGCCCATAGAACGGAACGACGGCGTGGGCTGCGTCGCCGATGAGCACGCACTTGTCCTTGTGATACCACGGGTTGCAGCGAACGGTCATCAGCGTGCTGACCGGGTTGCCCTGATAATCCTCGACGAGCGTGGGCATATGCGGAACAGCATCGGCGAAGTGCTCTTGGAAGAAGTTCAGGATATCGTCGGGCGTTTGCAAATTGTCGAAGCAGAACGGCCCTTCCAAAGGCCAAAAGAGCGTGCAGGTGAAGGAGCCGTCCTGATTGGGCAGCGCGATCATCATGTAGGACCGGCGAGGCCAAATGTGCAGGGCGTTCTTTTCGATGCGGTGTCCGCCGTTGTCATCCGGCGGGATGACAAGCTCCTTGTAACCATGCTCGAGGTAGGACTGCTGGTAGTTGAAACGGTCCGTGCGCTGCAACCGACGTCGGACTACCGAAAAAGCGCCGTCAGCCCCAATGACGATACCGTCTTCAACGCGCGTGGTTTCGAGCGTTGTGGTCTTGAGAATCTCCATCGCCCCGGTCGCGAGGTCCACCTCCTGACACTTGTGATCGAAGAACAGTCGCACGCCGGGCGTTTTCTCGGCTTCGTCGATCAGCGTGCGGTTCAGCTCCAGCCGCGACACCGAGTTGATGTGCTCGTCGGGATTCTTGCTGTAAGGCTGAAACGCGGACGAACCGTCAAACCCGTGGACCATGCGGCCTGGCATCGCGACGGCATCGGCGAGTACTTTGTCAGCCAACCCTGCCCGTTCCAGCGCGTGAATCCCGCGAACGGACAGCGCGAGATTGATCGACCGCCCAGGCCCGGATTCCAAATCACGCAAATCGCCCCGACGCTCGTAAACATCCACCCGATACCCGGCTCGCCCCAGATAGATCGCCATCAGCGACCCCGCCAGCCCGGCTCCGGCGATGTGGAATTTGGTATCGCTACTGTTCATATCGCAGTCATCAACAGGTTTTTTGAAATCACCGATTCAGGCGAATGGCCTGGTGATCAACCTTTCGCACCAAAACACTCAACATGCCGATGCTATTCCAGATTTCTGATATGAGCCAGAATGCGGCGAAGCCCATCAAGCGAACCGCTCAGGTTGAACAGGCTGACGAACCTACGTTGCGCCGATCGCAACCGCAAAGCGATGAACATCTGAAAACGTATTGTAAAGCGGCACGGGGGCTACGCGGATGACGTTGGGTTCGCGGAAATCGCAGATCACGCCCTGCTCCTCAAGCGCGGCGAATCGTTTCTTCGGAGCATCGTGAACGAGAATCGAGAGCTGGCAGCCCCGAGCAGCCGGTTCACGTGGCGTGATAATCTGGAAAAAATCGCCCGGCTGCTGTCCGAGCAAGAATTCCAGGTACGCGGTCAAATTCTCAGACTTGGCACGCAAAGCCGGCATCCCAACCTCGTCAAATATGTCGATGGAGGCTTTCACCGGCGCCAGCGCAAGGATCGGCGGATTCGATATCTGCCAGCCGTCAGCGCCAGCTCGGGGGATGAATTCCGGCTCGAGGTGCATGCGAAAACGGGTCTCGGGGTCATTGCCCCACCACCCGGCGAAACGCGGCAAATCCGGATTCTTCCCATGACGCTCATGCACAAAACAACCAGCCACCGCTCCGGGGCCTGCGTTGAGATATTTGTAGGAGCACCACACCGCAAAATCGGCATCCCAATCGTGCAAACTCAGCGGCACGTTTCCCACGGCGTGGGCCAAGTCCCAACCGACGGCACACCCCTTCTTCCGAGCGGCGGCGGTGATGCGCTGCATATCGAACGCCTGCCCGGTGAGAAAATTCACACCGGCCAACATGACCAGAGCAATTTCAGAACCACGGTCGTCGAGAAGTTGCTCGATGTCCTCGGTACGAAGTGTGTGTTCACCCTCGCGAGGCTTCACCACGATCAGCCCCGCCTCAGGATCATACCCGTGACTGCCCAATTGCGATTTCACCGCGTACGTGTCCGAAGGAAACGCAGAATTCTCAATCACGATCTTGTGCCGCTCGGGCGTGGGCCGATAGAACGTCACCATCATCAGATGCAGGTTCACGGTAAGGCTGTTCATCATGACAACCTCGCCGGGCAGCGCACCGACCAGCCTCGCACCGGATTCGCGGAAAATCTGGTGATAGGAGAACCACGGCGTCTTGCCGTGAAAATGCCCATCAACCGCCAGCCTGCCCCAATCCTCAAGCTCCTGCTCTACGATCGGTCTGACCGATTTCGGCTGAAGCCCGAGCGAGTTGCCGGCGAAGTAAACCACCTCGCTGCCGTCGGCCCGCGTGGGAATGTGAAACCGCTCGCGGTACATCGCCAGCGGATCGGCAGCGTCCATCTCGCGGGCGAAGGATTCACCGGTTTGGAACGGTTGTTGCGTGCGCGTTTGGTCCATCACGGACCCAGCTTAGCCAATCATGATCTTCGCGCCAAAGGTGATGACCATCCGCAGGCGTCGATCTCAGCGGACTGTTGATAAGTGTGGCACGGGTTTGCAAGCCGTGTTTTCACCGCACCGGTTGAAAACCGGTGCCACACAGAAGGCTTGACCCTTCAACAAACAGTTATGGCATCTGATGCAGCGGCAGGTCGAGGGACTCGTCGATGCGTTGTTGCGTGGACTGTTCGCCGTCGTAGCTGAACAGCATCGCCTCGTCGTCGATGCGCATGGCGATGTGGACAGGCCTGCCCCAGATAGCCTCAACGCTCTTGAGCGTTTCGACGCCGTACTTGATGTCCATGTCAAAGCCGTTGTGCTTGTGGGCCAGGTACAGCTCGCCGCGGTTGCGATAGTTCCCATCCATAACATACACGTACGGTTGGCCGTGGTTGGACAGTTGAAACAGCATCTGCGCTTTGATCCTGTCGAAGTCTCGATTGACCACAACCATCCGGCCCGTCGAAGGATCGTAGCGGTAGTGATAGAGTTTCTGTTCTTCGACAAACTCGGGCGTGAGAAATTCGTCGATGAACGTCACGTCGTTGTGAACGCGACGCACTTCGAAAATCTTCTCCCGACCAATCGACCCCTGCCCGATGACCCGCCCCTCCGGCGGCGTGCGCGTCTGCCACGTACGACGCGCTTCGATATCGGTGCAGCGATCGTACTCGATACCGTGGCGACCGTTGTTCCATCGGTTCTCGATGTCGCGAAACAGCTCAACGCCGAGTTTGTACGGGTTCAGTCGCCCGGGCGAGGTAGCCAGCGTCCCGGAATGATGATCGCAATAGGTAATCATCTCGTGGGCCTGCAAGCAGTAGTTGGTCATGATGGTCGAGTGCCAATAGACCGCCCAGCCCTCGTTCATGATCTTGGTCTGGCCCTGCGGCGCAAAGTAGTAAGCCTCCTCGCGAATGATGGAGAGCACATCGGACTGCCAATCCGCCAGCGGTGCGTTTTCCAGAAGAAACAGGAGCACATCGCGCTGCGGGGCGACGGGCAGCCTGGACGTCTCGACACGCTGTTCCCGTTGGCCGTTTTCGTCACCCGACTCCATGTCTTCCGGCGGGTTGATGTACCGATCCATGTACGACTTGGCGGGATATCGCGTGGGTTCAGCCCCGTTCGATTCGCTGGATTTCGAGCCGCGCGGCGCGCGACGTTTCATGAACACCGAGTGCGGATCGATCATGTTGTCGAGCGCCAGACACCGCTCGATGAAGCGCTCAACTTTTTCCAACCCGTGTCGATCAATGTACCGCCGGATGCGCGTGGCGTGGTTGGCCATCTCGTCCATCATGCGGCGATTGGTTTGGCTGAACCACGTGTTATTCTTGAAAAAGTCGCAGTGGCCGTAAACGTGGGCCATCACCGTCTTCTGATCGACGAGCGTGTTGTCATTGCGGAGATATGCGTAACACGGGTCATTGTTGATGACCATCTCGTAAATACGACTCAAGCCATAGCGATGACTGTTTTGCAGACTGTCGTATTCCATTCCGAACCGCCAATGCGGATATCGCTGCGGAAATCCGCCATAGGCAGCCACGCGACTGATCTGATCCGCGTCGAGCATTTCGAAAACGGTTTCGTAAAAATCCAGTCCTTCGCGGCGAGCGTGCTCGGCGATTTCCTCAGCCAGACGGGCGAGTTCCTGCGGCAACGGGATGGCTTTGGTTCGCATCATGGTATTGACCAATCGTCGCGTTATCGCCCCGCCTTGAAGAAAGCCTTGATGCTGTCGTAAATGTCGTCCTTGGTATTGACGCGACTGGTGATGAGTCGCTCTTCGTCAGCCACATGCTCGTGCAAAACGTTGATAAAATTCCCGCTGCCGTACGCGCTCGCCACTTGACAGTAACCGAACATATTGCACATCGGCAGGAGATGTTCCCGCAGCAGCGCACAGCATTCGCGACTGTCGGTTTCGCTGCTGTTGTCGCCGTCGGAAAAGTGGTAAAGATAAATGTTCCACTCATGCGGGACGTAGTGATTTTCAATCAGCGCCTTGGCCGCCCGAAACGCGCTGCTGATCCGCGTGCCGCCGTCCTCGCGAATGCGGTAAAACGTCTCACGATCGACCTCGCCGGCGCGCACGTCGTGAACAATGTAGCGACTTTCGATACCGCGATAATTGCGGCGCAACCAGGCGTCGATCCAGAACGCTTCCAGGCGGACGAGTTCCTTCTGCTCATCGCCCATGGAGCCGGAAACGTCCATCATGTAGATAATCACGGCGTTGGAGCGCGGGCTCATCACCGTCTTCCAACTGCGGTAGACCTTGTCGCCGCGTTCAAAAATAATACGCGGATTGTCCGGGTCGTATTGGCCGGTCATGATCTGCCGGCGCAGCGCCCGGCGGTACGTGCGTTTGAAATGCTTGAGCGATTCAGGCCCCACAGGCCTGATGCCGGTGTACTTGTCGCGCTCGCTGCTGATTTGTTTCTTACCCTTGGGCTCGATACGCGGGAGCTGCAATTCCTCACCCAGGATGTCCGCCAATTCATCGAGGCTGACCTCGACCTCCAAAATGTGCTTGCCCTCCTGATCGCCGCCGGGTCCGATGCCCTCGCCCTGCGTGTCAGCCTGATCCCCCGCCGACGCATCGCCTGTACCAACGCCGGAGTCGTTGTTGTCGCCGTAACGGAAACGCGGCGTGTCGATTCCATGCACGGGAATGCTGATGGCTTTGTTGCCTTCCCTTCCGATCAGCTCGCCGCGTGTGAGGAACTTGCGCAGATCCTCACGGATTTTGCCCTTAACGATCTGGCGAAAGCGTTGATGGTCTTTAGTGATTCCGGATATCATGACACACGCTGACCAACTCACTCCTCGTACCGACGAAAACGGCGGATCGCATCGACCGGACCCGCCGCACCACACAACACGTTTCAATCGAACTCCGTCACGGCTCATGCGACCTATGGGTGCCCCACGGCTTTAGCCGTGGGGAAAATCGAACCCAACTGTCATGCGAGTCCGCCACCTTTTGAGAGGTGGGCCACCCGTCCGTCGTCTCAAGCTTGACGATGCACTAACCTTCTCCCTGCTGCGCATCTCCCCGAGCGAAGATGCTGGCCACATAGTTCAAAACGTCCGTGGCACTGGTCTCGTTGTACCCAAAGTATTTGATCAAACGCTGCTTGACCACATCGATCTTGGCCTGCGTCTCGTCGTCGACGACGCCCGAAACAACATTCTTGAGCTTGATCGTGTCGCGCTGATCCTCGAACAGCTTCAGCTCGAGCGCCTTGTGCAACCGCTCGTTCGTGTGGTAGTCGAACTTCTTCCCATCCAGCGAGAGCGCCCCGATGTAGTTCATGATCTCCTGACGGAAATCGTCCTTGCGCGAATCGGAGATGTCGATCTTCTCTTCGATCGAACGCATCAGGCGCTCGTCCGGCTCCTCGTCCTTGCCCGTGTATTTGTTGCGCACCTTCTCATGCTGCGTGTAGGCGCGAACGTTCTCGATGTAATTCGAGCACAAACGCTTGATCGCATCCTCATCCGCACTGATAGCCCGCTGGACCTCGGACTTCAAAATATCCTCGTATTCCTCGCAGACCAGACCCAGCAATTCCCGGTAACGCTTCTTGGTATCCTCGTCGTTGATCAGGCTGTGATGGCTCAACCCGGATTCCAGTTCGTTCATCAACATGAACGGGTTGATGCACTTTTCCTGCATCGCCTGATCGGACACCAATGCATTGGACAGCTTGTCCTGAATATAACGCGGGCTGATGCCCTGCATGCCTTCTCGCGGAGCCTCCGCCTTCAACTCGCGGATGGAATCCTCCGTGAAATTCGGCACGGACTTGCCCGCGTAGAGTTTCAACTTCTGCATCAGCGTCAGGCCCGCCTTCTTGGGCGCCTCAAGGCGGGTCAGCACTGCCCACATCGCCGCCGTCTCAATCGTATGCGGGGCGATGTGGATGCCCCGAATGCGCTCGTTGTTGAAATCCTTCTCGTAAATGCTGATCTCGTCCGGAAGGCGGATGCTGTACGGCACGTCGATCTTGATCGTGCGATCGCGAAACGCCTCCATCAACTCGTTGCTCTGGAGCTTCTTGTACTCCGGCTCGTTGGTGTGCCCGATGATGACCTCGTCGATATCGGTCTGAGCAAACTTCTTCGGCTTGATCGAATGCTCCTGCGACGCGCCCAGCAGATCGTACAGAAACGCCACGTCCAGCTTGAGCACTTCGATAAACTCGACCATACCGCGGTTGGCGACGTTTAGCTCGCCGTCGAAATTGAAGGCCCGAGGATCGCTGTCGGAACCGTACTCGGCGATCTTGCGGTAGTTGATATCGCCGGTCAACTCGGTCGAATCCTGGTTCTTCTCATCCTTGGGCTGGAACGTCCCGATGCCGCAACGATCCTTCTCGCTCAACAGGAACCGCCGGACAACAACGTGGTCCATAACCTTCCGCCAGTCGCCGTCGTAACGCAGCAGCAGATCGTCGTACATCTTGCGGCAGAACGGGTCAAGTTCGCCCTCGACGCGGACCTCGTGCAACTCGTCTGTGTTCTTGTTGATGAGTGCGAGCACTTCCTTCCGCGCGCTGCGCGGGACCAGGCGAAGCGGATCCTCATGCATCGGACAGGGGCAAATCTCCATCTCGCCGTCCTTGCCCGGAATCTTCCACGAGAACGTAAACAGCGTTCCCTCCTCAAGCTGCGAGTAATGCTCCATGCCCTTTTTGAGCAATCGAACAATCGTACTCTTGCTCGAACCCACCGGGCCGTGGAGCAGCAGAATACGCGACTCCGTACCGTAGCCGTGGGCGGCTGAACGGAAGAAATCCACGAGTTCGATCAGCGATCGTTCCAGCCCGAAAATGGCGTCTTTTCCGTTGTCGATCGGGTCGGAAAAGAAGTGATAGCGAACGTAATCCTCACGCAGACGCGAAAATCGCTCCGTACCGAAGTGTACGATCATGTCGTACATCCGCTGGAATGAATTCCGCGCGATGCGGGGGTTCTCGATTACCATCGCCAGGTAGTCCTCGAACGTCCCCGACCAGTGCTGCTCGCGAAAACGCTTGGGATCAATCCGCTGGTTGATGATCGAAAATATGTCGTCCTTCATAGAGGCCATGAGCGCCTACCTTCCACGGTTGTTTGGCGTTCGGAGACGACGCGCGCAGCCGCCAATTCGTGCGGCTGCCCACTTCACGGAAACGAGCCACTCCTTGCCCGTCTCCCGACACGTCATGAAGCTGTTATCGGTTGAACCGAGGTGTCTGCTTGGTTCACTTTTCTGTCCCGATTACTATGGAATCCTATAACGCTGGTGAATCGCAAGTCAACGAAATATCAGCTTATGGGACGACTTCTTGCAATTGGCCAAAATCGCCTCGAAATGTCGGCAACAACAGGCATAGAATAAGCTTAGCATTCACAAGCCCGCGCCGCCCGACACCCCCGCCGAATCGCCTCAGACGGCTTGTTACAAACCGGTGTTTTCCTCAGTGCGCCAGCCGCCGTTTTCCCGGACGACGCGACGATACAGCGTATCGCGCTCAACGGGTTCGCAGCCGGCTTCGCGGATAAGACGTGAGAGCGCTTCCACGCCCATTTCCTGATGCGTGGTCCCGCCGCCGCCTTCACGCTTGGTGATGTCGTAGTAGACCACCGTACCATCAATATCGTCCACACCCCAGTTCAAACTGACCTGAGCCAGCTTCGGCGTCTGCATGATCCAGAACGCTTTGACGTGCGCGATGTTGTCCACCATCAACCGGGTGATGGCCAGCGTTTTCAGGTCCGACAACCCCGTCGGACCTGGCAAATGCGAAAGCTCGCTGCCATCCGGAATAAACGACAAGGGGATCAGACAGTTGAAATGCGCTTTCCGCGTCGCCAGCGACTCATCCTGATGCTCGCGGAGTTTGATCAAATGACGCAACCGCTCCGCCGTGCTCTCGATGTGGCCATAGAGCATGGTGGCGTTGGTGAAAATGCCCAATTCGTGGGCGGTGCGGTGTACTTCGAACCATTCCGCCTCGCCGACCTTGTTTTTGAACGTCTCGTCGTGGACGCGGTCGTCGAAAATCTCGGCGCCGCCGCCTGGCAATGACCCCAGACCGGCATCGCGTAACGCTGTCAGCACCTCGGCGATGGTCATGCGCGGCTTGGCGATGCGGGTAAAGTGGATGAGCTCGATGGCGGTAAACGCCTTGATGTGGATTTTCGGGCAGGCTTCGCGGATTCCACGGCACATATCCGTGTAATAAGAGAACGGCAACGTGGGATGCAGCCCCCCGACGATGTGGATTTCCGTCGCTCCGTCGGCGTAGGCCTCCACCGCCCGGGCGACGACCTCCTCGACCGTCATCTCGTATCCGCGGCGTGAGGGAAACGCCCCCTCGCCCGCCGACTCCGCGACCGGAAGATCGACGCCGGCGGACAATCGCCCCGCTTTTTCCGACGACTTGTCGAACGGCATGTAAAATGAGCAGAATTTACACCTAAGAACACAGAAATTAGAGTAATTTACGTGCCGATTAACATTAAAATACGCACGGCGACCATGAAGACGCTCGCGAGCGGTATTGGCAAACGCGCCCAGCGTGTGAATGTCGCTCGAAGCGTACAGCGCGAGACCCTCGTCGAACGTCAACCGCCCGCCGGACGCAACGCGCTCAGCCAATCCCCCGATATCCACCGTTTCGTGTTTGATGTGTGATTCCACCATCGTTGGCAGTATAGATCGCCCCTCGTATTTCGCTACCGATTCGGGAATCAGACCGGGGCGCGTTCAAAGCGGCGACTCAGCATAAGTTCGAGCGTCTTGCGCACGGTCCGCCCCACGTGCATCGAGCTGTCGCCCTCTTTGGCAGCGTAATCGAGCACCATACCCACTTCCTCGAACCGCGCTCCGAGCTTGGCCAATCGCAGGATAATGTCGGCGGTGCATTCAAAACCGCGACGATCGCAAAATTTGTCCCCAAACACGACGAACGCCCGCTTGATCGTAGCCACCCGGTAGAGGCGGAATCCGCAGGTGTAATCGCGTACGTTGGCGATCGGAAAAATCGCCTGAAAAAGAAGGCGGGCGCCGAAACTCATGAATCGCCGCCACGCGCTCAAACCGGTCACCTCCGCCCCGCGACGGTAGCGCGACGCGATGACCACATCGCAATCGGTCGATTCCATCCGCCGAATCATCTCCGGCAGAAGCTCGGGCGGCTGAGTGTTGTCCGCGTCCATCATGACCACGCAGTCGTCGGGGGCAGCGTGATCGGCGGTGTAGCGCAGTGCGTCGCGCAGGGACGCGCCCAAGCCTTCATTCGGATCGTGCGTGATAATCTCCACCGGCTTGTCTTTGGCAAACGCACGCAGGATTTCCGGCGTGTCGTCGCGGCTGCCGTCATCGACCACCACGTAGCACCGCTCTCCGCCCAACTCAGCCGTCACAGTCTCCCAGCGTGCCAGCAGCGCGGGCAATCGGGGGGCTTCGTTGTACGCGGGCATGGCGATCCACAGTGTCATGCAATGGCACTCGTTTTGACGCGAAACTGCTCAAGCACGATGTCAGCCACCGTCTCCGACGCATGCCCATCGCCGTAAGGGTTAGCTGCCTGGGACATACGCTCCATTTCCGCGCGATCGTTCAGAAGCGTCAGCGTCTGGTCGAAAATCGCGTCCTGAGCTTCTCCCACCAGCTTCAACGTGCCAGCCTCCACCGCTTCGGGGCGTTCCGTCTTGCGACGCATGACCAGCACAGGCTTGCCCAGATAGGGCGCTTCCTCCTGAATTCCACCGGAGTCTGTCAAAATGATATCAGCCCGTTTCATCAAAGCCACAAATTGATCGTAAGGCAGGGGATCAAGCAGATGACAGCGACTTTCCTCACAGAGAATCGGCATGACCGCCTCACGCACGCGCGGGCTTAGATGCACCGGAAACACGACATGCAGCGACGGGTCAGCCGACAACAACTCGTAGATAGCCGACGCAATCCCGTTCATGAACGGCAAATTTTCACGACGATGCGAAGTCACCGCGATCACGCGCCCACCGTCGCACAAAGACAACGCCTTCTCCAGCGTACCGGTTGGCTTCAGGTCATTACGCTCGGACATCTGGCGCAGGGCATCGATCCCGGTATTCCCGGTAATCCATATACGGTCGGCCGGAATGTTCTCGCGCAGGAGATTGTCTTTCGCCCATTCCGTGGCTGCGAAGTGCATGGTAGCAAGCGGCGCGACAAGCCTGCGGTTGATCTCCTCGGGAAACGGCTGGCGAATATCGTTTGTCCGCAGCCCAGCCTCCAGATGTGCGACCGGAATCTGCTCATAAAAAGCGGCCAGCGCACCGACAAAGCAGCTCGTTGTGTCGCCTTGCACGATGACAAGGTCGGGCTTTTCGTCAGCCAGCACGCGCCCGATCCGCTCGCACAGCACGCCGGTCAACGAAGCCAACGACTGCCCCGGCGTCATCACATTCAGATCGTGATGCACGGGAATGTCGAACAGGCGCACGACCTGATCCAGCATTTCCCGATGCTGGGCTGTCAACACGGTCACAACGTCGAACTCCGCGCGCGAAGCAAAGTGTTGAATCACGGGTGCCATTTTGATGGCTTCGGGGCGCGTCCCGAAAACAAAGCAAACTTTCACCGGCCGCCCTGCCGGACCGCCATCGGCTGCGTCGCCAACGTCGGGTTTTCCGTCTCGCGTGGCCTGTTCCATGCTCATCCTCCCCACACCCAGACGGGCAGGAATCGTTCGATCGCGAGCAGCAGGCCCAACGTGTAAATCCCGGCGACGACGTCGTCCAGCACGACACCGGCTCCGCCCGGCACGCGATCCTCGATCCAGTTAGCGGGCGGCACCTTGATGATGTCGATGAACCGTTCCATGAAAAACGCGAACGCGAACATTTGCCAGGTCGGCGGCATGAGCAGCGTGGCGAACCAGAAGCCGGACAACTCGTCCAGCACCAGCTTGCGGCTGTCCTTCTCGCCGAGAATCCGGTCGCCCACATCGTGAAGCCAAATCGAAAAAACCGTAAACACGACGGTCACGATCAAATAAGGCCAAAACGTAAGCTGCGTACGCATCAGCCACGCCAGCGGCACGCCGGCCACCGCGACCGCGACCGTACCCGAAGCGGGCATATGCCCGAGCGGCCCGATCGACCCGACAAGGAGCAATACCCGCTGAAACATGCTCCGCTCGACTTGTCCGCTATCACTCATGGCAAAATCGCCCCTAATATGGTTACGTCCCATTCCGGATGGCACGGTCTGGCGCAGTCAGGCTGTGGTGTCCGGGAAATCCCACGGCCTGCCGACTGCGCCGGCAGACCGTGCCACCCTGCACTACGAACGGTTATCAGCCGAAAAGCCGGAGTCACACAGAGCACCTTCGATCACACCGGTTGAAAACCGGTGCCACACAGGAAAGCCCCCAAAAACACAGTTCTTCGCCAGGCTGCCAACACAGCCTCTGGTTGACTCGTTCGCATCCGTATATTATACGTCCTTATTCTACCTGACACCAAAATGCCGCCCTTGAATACCCGATATCCAATACTATGACCGACAACATTATCGACATCATGCGCGAGCGCGTTCTCGTTTTCGACGGGGCAATGGGCACGAGCCTGCACACGTTCGACCTGCCCCTGTCCGACTACGACGGCCACGAAAACTGCGTTGACATACTCGTCAAGACGCGGCCTGACGTCGTCGCGAAGGTCCACCGATCCTTCTTCGAGATCGGCAGCGACGCGGTCAGCACGAACACTTTCGGCGCCAACAAGATCGTTCTGTCCGACTTCGGCCTGTCTGACCTGGCGCGCACGCTCAACCGCATGGCCGCCGAGATCGCGCGTAAGGAGGCCGACGCGTTCAGCACGCCCGACAAGCCGCGCTTCGTGATCGGCTCGATGGGGCCTGGAACGCGACTGCCAACGTTACGGCAGACCGATTGGGACGCGCTCGTCGACAGCTACACCGAACAGGCCCGAGGCCTGATTGACGGCGGTGCGGATGCTTTTCTGGTCGAGACCTGTCAGGACATTCTCCAGTCCAAGAGCGCCATCATCGCCTGCACAGACGCGATGGAGGAACTCGGTCGCGAGCTGCCCATTTTCTGCACGGTGACCATCGAAACCACCGGCACGATGCTGGTCGGCACGGAGATGGCCGCCGCAATCGTCGCCCTCGAAAGTTACGACGCAGTAAAAGTCATCGGGTTGAACTGCGCGACCGGGCCACAGGAAATGAGCGAGCACATTCGACAGCTCTCCGCATTGAGCGATCGCATGCTGCTCGTACAGCCCAACGCTGGGCTGCCCCAACTTGTCGATGGGAAGCCTCACTACGCCCTCACGCCCGATGAACTGGCTAAGTGGCTTACGGAATTTATCGAAATCGATGGCGTGAACGCGGTCGGCGGATGCTGCGGCACCACGCCCGCACACCTGAAGAGGCTGGTCGAAGCCGTCGGCACGCGCAAACCGATCGTGCGCGAGCCGAAACGCGAGCCGGCTGTCAGCAGTATTTACCAGGCTGTGGCGATGCGTCAGGACAACAGTTTTCTGATCGTCGGCGAGCGCAGCAACACCAACGGTTCACGGAAGTTCAAGCGACTGCTCCTCGAAGGGGAAATCGACCAACTCGTCGCGATGGGCCGGGAGCAAGTGGCGGAGGGTGCGCACGTGCTCGACGTCTGCGTGGACTACGTCGGGCGAGACGGCGTGCCCGATATGCAAATGGTCGTCGGGCGCTACGCACAGGACATCACCGCCCCGCTCATGCTGGACAGTACCGAGCCAGCCGTCATCGAAGCGGGCCTGAAGCTGTGCGGCGGCAAGTGCATCGTCAACTCGATCAACCTCGAGGATGGCGAGAAGCGGTTTGATGAGATTTGTCCCCTGCTCAAGCGATACGGGGCCGCGTGCGTGGCGCTGACGATCGATGAGGATCCGCAGGCGGGGATGGCCAAGACGGCTGACCGCAAGCTCGCAATCGCCCAACGCATCCACGACCTGGTCACCAAGCGCCACGGCATCCGTGCGAGTGACCTGATCTTCGACGCCCTGACGTTCACGCTCGCAACGGGAAACGAAGACGATCGCAGATTGGGTGTCGAAACGATCGAGGGCATTCGCCGCATCAAGGAAGCGATGCCCGACTGCCACGCGATTCTCGGTCTCAGCAACGTGAGTTTTGGCTTAAAGCCCCCTGTTCGCAAGGTGCTCAACAGCGTGTTCCTGCATCACGCCCGCGAAGTCGGATTGGATTCCGCGATCGTACACGCGACCGGGATTCTTCCTTACTACAAGATCGACGATAAGCAGAAGAAGACGGCTGAGGATCTGATCTTTGATCGGCGCGAAGACGGGTACGACCCGCTGATGGAATTGATCGGTCTTTTCACCGACGCCGACAGCACGTCATCAAAAGAGAGAAAGAAACCCGCAAACGTCGAAGAGCGATTGAAGCTTCGAATCATCGAAGGTGATCGCGTGGGCCTGGATGCCGACCTTACG
>JAJDDQ010000007.1 GCA_029260215.1 Phycisphaerae bacterium | reverse complement strand
TCAATGCTAGTAGTATATATACTACTAGCATTGACTGGCGTCCAACCAATCGCGGTGCCCGATGCGGTATATATACCGCATCGGGCACCGCGATTGGTTGGACGCCAGTCAATGCTAGTAGTATATATACTACTAGCATTGACTGGCACGTTGCTTACTCGTTTCGGCATTCGGGAGCGTCATGGCGCGTTCAACGAAAAAACTCACATCGCTTTCTTCGAAAACCTTCGACGATCTCGGTCTTCGGGTGTTTCGCTTGTCAGAGCTTCGACAGGTTGTCGACCAGCATCGAACGACCTGGTCGATACCGTCGAGCGCTTCGGCTGCGGATGTGATTGAGATGCTGTTGGATCAAACGTCTTTGAAGAAGATAGTATTCGAGTTCCCTCATCGGCCTGAGACCCGGTACATTTGGCGCGAACCCACGCTGTTCGAAACCCTCATGACGCTTAAGCCGAACGTGTATTGCTGTCACTACTCGGCAATCTTTGTGCACGGTTGGACGGACCAAATCCCCAAGACGATCTATCTCAACCATGAGCAGAGTGCCAAACCAAGGCCGCCGTTGTCTCCAAATCAAGAACGGATTCACCACGCCTTTCGTCAACGGCCTCGCGAAACGAAAAATCGCGCGGCGTTTCGCGGGCTTGATATCTGTCTGTTGAACGGTAAGCAGTCAGGCCAACTTGGTGTTGTCGAGGAGACGGCGCCGGACGGGACGCCTGTTCGTGTGACGAACGCCGAACGCACGTTGATCGACGCTGCCGTTCGACCACATTATGCAGGTGGTGTTCACGAGGTTCTTGAGGCCTACCGCCGCGCGAAAGAGCGCATTTCCGCGAACAGGATGGCTGCTTATCTCAATGAGCTGGACTATGCGTACCCGTACCGACAGGCCATCGGGTTTTGCATGGAGCGAGCGGGATACAAGAACAACCAACTCGCACATTTTCGCAAAACGCCGTTTGAGTTCGACTTCTACCTGACGCACGCCCTTCGAGAGCCCGACTACAACAAATCCTGGCGTCTATTCATCCCAAAGGGATTCTAGCCGTTCGACCTGTTTCAGAACAAAGTCGAAGTAGACATCAAACTCATGCAGTGTGACTCCCGGATTGACCGTGTCACGTACCGACGCGAACGCAGCTCGATGGTATTCGCGAAACGCACTGACCCTGCCCAGGAGATGCAAGGGCACGCGCTTGGCTTCAAACATGCGACGTATCAATTCGACGTTGCTGAGCGTCGCCATGTCGATATCGAACGCTTCGATCAAGGTGTGAATGTCAAAAAAAATCCTTCGGACGTGGCGAGGCCGCAGGGCTTCTTACGATTTGACGGAACTTCGGCATCTGCTGACAGATCGCTCGGAGCTTCTCGCTCACGATCATCTCCGGCGAGTATACGTAGATTGCGTAACCATCGAGGTTGTGTTCCCGTTTCGGGGCACAGAACTCGTGCTGACTGAAATCGACCCTGAACACACGCTTGTTTCCCGGCCCCGTGATTTCCGCGGACATTCGTATCTTCCGTAAGTCCGTTCCACGTGTGAGCAACGACACCTTATGAACGATCTTGAATTCGAGTTCGTATCCGCCCCAGAAGCCAGCCAAATCGTCGCTAAGTTCAGGCGGTCTTGCCGTGAATTTTACGTCAAGAACCGCCAACTGCTCGGGGGCGAGCGCGTCGTTCAGCAACGCCTCAAAATGATCGCGAAGGCGGTCGGTGTCACAGTCGGGGAATTCGCTTTCGAGTGAAAAATCCAGATCAATCGATGCGCGTTGGGCAACGTCATGGATGAGGTCGATCGCGTTTCCGCCCTTGAGCACGAGCAGTTGTGCGAGTTCGTCGTCGGCAAAGAGTGCGACGATGATCAGCCGGCGGATTCGCTTGAGTCTCTCGACGTCCATGATCGTAATCAAGCGGGGCCGAGCCGCAACAAGAGGCTTCCGGTCTCAACGCACGCCCCATTCATTGGCTCGGAGTCACTTGCCGCAATAATCGATCAGGCGGGCGATTTCGCGTCTGAGGTCGCGGCGATTGACGATGCGATCGACGAAGCCGTGTTTGAGCATGAACTCTGCCGTTTGAAAACCGTCGGGCAATTCCTGCTTAATAGTGTTGGCGATCACGCGCGGGCCGGCGAAACCCATCATCGCGCCCGGTTCAGCCAGAATGACATCCCCAAGACTTGCGAAGCTCGCAGCCACGCCAGCCGTCGTCGGATCGGTGGCGACCACGATGTACAAGCCGCCCGCGTCGTCGAACTTGGCCAGCGCAGCCGATGTCTTGGCCATCTGCATGAGCGAGACCATGCCCTCCTGCATGCGCGCCCCGCCTGAGGCTGTCACGATGGCCAACGGCAAATCGTCCTCGGTCGCCCGCTCGATGGCCCGAGTGATTTTCTCGCCCGCCACCGATCCCATACTGGCCATGATGAATTCCGAATTCATGACCGCGAGCACCACCGAGCGGCCACGAATGAAGGCTTTGCCGACGATCACGGCGTCTTTTTCGCCTGTTTTCCGTTGGGCGTCCTTGAGGCGGTCTTTGTAGGTTACACGATCCTTGAATTTCAGCGGGTCGGTCGGAGCAAGATCAGCGTACAACTCCTCGAACGAGCCGGGATCGACAAGCTGCTGAATACGCGTGCGGGCGTTGACCCGGCGATGGTGGCCACACTCCGGACAGCAGTGCAGACTTTCCTCGACCTCTTTCTGGTAGACCATGTGCCCGCAGTTTTGGCAACTGTCCCAGACACCGGCGGGTATTTCGCGTTTTTTCATGTACATATTTATCGCGTGCGTAATCGCAGCCTCATAAGCCCGGTTGACGGCAGTAGGCGATCGAGACGCGCCGCCGCAATTCCTCCGATACCGCGATTCTACGACGCAGCCGCCTCTATTGCCAACGTATTGAGGCGGGCCATCGCTTCGACCGGATCGGGTCTGCGAAAAATGGCTGAACCAGCCACGAATGTGTCGATACCGGCTGACGCCGCCGATGTGACGGTTTCCGGGTCGATTCCGCCGTCGATTTCCAGCCGCTGATGAGGTTTCAAGCGGTCAGCCAGCTCCCTCACCTTGGGCAGGACGTCGGGAATGAAGGTCTGCCCGCCAAACCCAGGCCAAACGCTCATGACCAGGACCATGTCCACATGGTCCAGAACCGGCTCGATGGCGGACACGGGCGTCGTCGGATTAATGCAGATGCCGACCGACGCACCGAGGCTTCGAATGTGGTTGGCCACGGTTCGCGGTTCGTGTGTGACTTCAATATGGAATGTTATGTGATCGCAACCGGCTTTGACGAACGCCTCGGCGTAGCGCTGGGGTTCGGCGATCATCAGGTGGGCGTCAAAGAAGAGTTTCGAGTGCGGGCGCACCTGTTCGATAAGCCCAGGCCCGAAGCTGATGTTGGGCACGAAATGCCCGTCCATGACGTCGAGGTGCAGCAGGTCAGCGCCGCCCGATTCCACGCGCTCGATCTCCTCGCGCAGGCGGGCGAAGTCGGCGGCCAGCAGGGACGGGGCAATGCGGATGCCCGGCTCCTTCAATCCGAAATTGTCGTGTGTCTTATCCACGGGGGGCATGATAGCAAAGCGCACGTTTTCCGCGACCGGCTGAACGCGAAAGGACTCATTTCAGCGAAGACCCCGGGATCGTCAGGCTGCGTGAACGGACGCTCGACGGCGAAACACGATGGTCCCAGCCGTCACAATAAGCAAGACCATCACGACGACGCCCCATTGGCTGACGGTCGGTATGGACGGATCGACCAGGATGAGATTGCCCGGCACGTCGATGGTCGCTCCGTTATCCTGCAGCGACTTGTAGTAGATAATCGTATCGACCACGTTGATGGTTGAACCGGCTTCGAGCACCAACTCGCAAACGTACAGCACTTCGCCCGTGTCGCCGGCTGCACCGGTTACGTTGGAGAGCGTATCGTTGAACGTCACCGTCGCACCAGTGGTTACCTCGATCCTGCCGATGGCGAAATTTTGGATGAAACCGGTCAATTTCGAACCGCGATCTTCACCGCCGACTTCGAATTCCTGAGGCGCGACCCCATTTATGACGATCTTGCCCTCGAGCCAGTCGAAAATGGCCGGGTAAAGCGTTTCATTGACGAAATCGCCCGCGAGTTCGAGGGAGGCGCTGAAGGTCGGCCCGACCGCGCTAACTCCGCCGTACTTAATTTGAACAGCCTTTTGCAGCACGAAATCGCCACCTACAGACATCAAAGCCATGTCGCGCACGCTGATGGTTGGCGGATTGATCGGGCCTACCTTGGCACCTTCCGCCAATAGTGGGAGAAGCCCAATGATCGTTTCCGTACCGTCGGCGACGAAATCGCCGGCCACGATCATCTGCATGCTGTCTGTGAGATCGATCTGGAGATCGACGCCGCCCACAAACGTTGCCGTCGCAGTCGCCGTGCGATCGGTCGGCGACACCTCAACGCGCTGAGCAAGAAGTCGCGATTGATTCGGCAGTGGCCCGCCCGGAGCACCCTCGTATGTTCCGGTCGTCCCGACGCGGAATGTACCGAGCATGACCGCCAATTGGTTGTTGCCGCCGTTTTGAATCGTGGCGTTGTTCAAAACGCCGCCGTTGCCAAGAACGTTCAACGATACGCCCGGACCGGGCGACGCCAGCCTGAACAGGGCGTTGCCCGAAACAGTCAAGGATTGCACGGCTGCTTCTCCATCCAGCAGAACATTGGCAGTCGGTATACCGATCGTCGCATTCTGCGCGGGGTTCGGGAACTGCCCGCTCGACCAGTT
Organism: Phycisphaerae bacterium; assembly: GCA_029260215.1. Classification (GTDB taxonomy): domain Bacteria; phylum Planctomycetota; class Phycisphaerae; order UBA1845; family UBA1845; genus OFTM258. The sequence continues at coordinate 54,833 of JAJDDQ010000007.1, read as the reverse complement.
GAAGCCGTCAAACCAGTTTCCCGCGTCATCAATCCAGAAAACACACTCGTCGGGCACGCCGAGCGGCGGTATGACATCGGAACTCGTGCCATTCATGATATCGCACTCATCCGGAACACCATTCAAATTACAATCCGCGGATATTCCGCAATTCGGGATGTCGCACGCGCCCATGGGCGGTCCGCAGTCTATGTCGCAAGCGTCGGGAACCGCATTGGGCTGACAATCCGACCCGACCAAGAGCAGACACGACGGCCCGACCAGCAGCGGGATGCGCCGCCCCAACACATCCACAATGATCGTTTCGGGGTCTGGTCGAATCGCGACCTCGAACGCATCTCCGTCGTTCGCAGCGGGTGAGATTTGAAGTTGAATCGTACCGAGGTATTGCGGGACCGAGCCGACATTGACCGGTGTCATAGCCGACACCGTGCCGCCGAAACGCGATGTGGCACAATCCTGATAGACGATGGCGGTCGGGTTTGTTCCGAACACGAAATCAGGCCGGCCAGCGTTGACGAAACAATTCATGAACGCGCCTCCAACCCCCGCCAATTGATTGACCGAAAGGCGCACTTCGTAGCCGCGCACGTTGGGCGCGTTCTGTATGAAGAGATCAAAGTCAGCCACCCCGCCCACGGGGACGCTGTCTGCTGAAGGTTCGCATGTGAGCACGGTTGTGCCCGGAACACACGCGCCGACGAATTCATCACACAGTTGACCCGCTACACATGGGGGCGGATTCGACATGCACATGCCGCCATTGCACTGCTCGACACCATTGCAGAAAATCCCATCATCGCAGTCACCCGGGTTACAGGGAAAGCAGGCATTCAGTAGTTCATCGCAGGCGGCTCCGGCGCAGGGATCGAGACCTGGCAAACAAACGCCGCCGGCACACTGTTCCTCCCCGTTGCAGAATAAGCCGTCGCTGCATTGTGCGTCGGCACCACAGACGCACAAGCAGGGCGTCGCATTTTCAATCGCACCTAATACGTGGCCGATGTCGTCCTGATCGCACATTCCGTTGGCGGCACACGCACCAAGCGCGCCACCGACATCAGCCATGTTCGGTTCACATCCAATCGTCGCATCGCAATCATCCGCGCACGCAAGGTCAATTACGTTGACCGCACCATCGTTGTTGGTATCGCCAAAGCGGCGAATGGGGTGGGCACACGTACCCTCGGTGCAAATGTCCTGCGTGCATTCGTTAAGATCCACGCAATCGTTGTCGAACAGGCAGGGTCCGCCCGCGAAAGACGACGATGCCAAACCGGCAAGACAAGCGAGAAGCACAGCAGAAACCGCGATGCTGCGAATATGCGAAACTGTCATCGGAACAGACATTCTAAACTCCATGGCACGATTAACGTCGGCCCGGTGAGATTCCCCAAAAACGAAAGGTGCTGACCCTCTCGGATTCTACCGCTTCGTGGGCAGGACATTCAAGCGGCCGAAAATTCCGTGATCGCCAGCCTTGCAGGCGGACCAGACGACACAATCCCCCAAGTGTACGCCGCTGACAGGAAGAACCTGTCACGAAACCGTCTCAATCCGCTTTTTCCCGCGTTATCATGTTTTCCACCTCATCACGCAGCGCACGCCAACGGTCGGCCCGCTCAAAAACGACCACCGCTTTGTCGGTGCTGACCAGATAGCCGTCCCCCTGCTCAAACTCCACGGGCCAACGTGCGGCGGATTCGCCAAACGCCCTATTCGCCTCCTCGACCCGACCCAAACGTGCCAGCGAAGCAGCCTTGACCAGGTAGCTGAGCGCCGGTAGATCGTCCGACATCGCGATGGCAGCCTCGGCGGCGGCGATGCTCTCTCTGAAATCACGGTGTCCAGCCCGCCCCTCTTCGAGCGATCCTCTATGGTATTGTACCAAGGCGACCAGCCGCTTGATTCGGGAATCCTCTTGCGTACTCTTTTCGTAATTGATAAGCCTGTCCGCGTCGGTGGCACACCTGACGGCGCGTTCCACGTCGCGTGCTTCGTCAAGCTCCAGAAACACCTTCGCGGCGATGAACTTGGCCATGGCCACGGCGCTCTTCGGCGGGTTCCTATTGGTGGAGCAATCGATGGCCATTTCTGCGTCCTCTGACGCACCGGAATCATTGAGAAATAACCGCAATGCGGCACGATCGCGAAAGACGAAACAACTCCTTCCGTTGCCCACGGCGTCCTGCTTGATCGCAAGGGCAACAGCCGAGTCGTACAATTCCAACGATTCGTCGATGGCGCCTCTTAGCGCCTTCATCATCGCGTAGTTCTTCCAAGACCTCATATCGGTGTCGTTAGCGTCTCTGGCGATGCGGAACTGCGCCTCCGCCTCGTCATAGCGACCCTGCACCTTGTAAATGCCGCCCTTGTTGTTGAGGACGACACCGTGATCGCCGTGAATCGCGAGAGCGCGATCGCAATATGCAAGCCCTTCCGTCAACACCTCGGCCCTCGGTTGGGACTCAGCGTTGTGCAATTTGACAGCCAATCCGCACAAGCCACCAAACGCGTAGAAGTTCCCGGGATCCAGTTCGAGAAGTTCCAAGTATTTTCCCCGCGCGTCAGAGTAGTCGTGGTTGTCGAAGTGTACTGTGGCCTGACTCAGAATCTCGCTGAGCTTTTTGTCTCGCTCGTCCTTGGCAATTTCCGTCTGTTCCTTGGCGATCTCCGCCTGTTCCTTGGCGTTCTCCGTCTGTTCCTTAGCAATCTCCGCCTGTTTGTCAGCGCGCAATGACTGCCTGGACGCCCGCTCGGATTGCTGCTGCCACGCAGCGATCATCGCGACCGCCACAATGCACGCCATCGTCGCGACCACGCGGGCTTTGTGACGTCGCACGAACTTGACCGTGCGCTGCGCCAAATTGGGCCGCTTCGCGGCGATGGGCATGTCGTTGATAAAACGTCGCAGGTCTTCAGCCATCGCCCGCGCCGTCGCATAGCGCGCGTCGGGAGATTTTTCGACGGCTTTGAGGCAAATCGTCTCCAGCTCAGCCGGAATCGCCGAGAATACCTTGCGCAGCGGCGTCGGGTCGCGCGAAATGACGGCTGACAGTACCTGTTTGTCGTCGTCGCCGGGAAACGCGTGCTGAAACGTCAGCAATTCGTACATCGTCGCCCCGAGCGAGAACAAATCCGTGCGGTGATCGATGGCCACCCGCCGGGCCATCGCCTGCTCCGGGCTTAGATACCGCACCGTCCCCATTAACGAACCCGTCATGGTGACCGTTTCGTCGTCGCGACTCTTGGCCAGCCCGAAATCGCCGATCATGATGCGACCATCCGTCGACAGAATCAGGTTGGCCGGCTTGATGTCGCGATGGATGATCCCCTCGCTGTGCGCGTAATGCAGAGCGTCAGCTGCGTCCGCGATCCACTTGGCCACCTGCCGGTAGTAGGGCCGACCGCGCCCACCGCTCGTTGCGAAAGAACCACTAAGCCCCGCCGCCCCGCCGGTTGAAGTTCCCCCACCCGTCTGATTCGGTGCGTCCTGGGTGGTCGCGTCGTAAAGAATCTGTACAAGTTGGGCGGGCGACGCTGTGGCAGCGTCGTGGTCGGCGAAGTTGCGCAGCAACACGTTGAGCGGCTGACCGATAATCAGCTCCATCGCGTAGAAGTACGCGTCCGCCGACTCGCCGAAATCGTAAATGGGGATGATATTCGTGTGATGCAGGCGGGCGGCGGAAGAAGCCTCCCGCTGAAAACGCGCCACCGCCGATGGGCTGGCGGAACCGATGATGGCGGGAAGAATCTTGACTGCGACCGTGCGACGCAGCTTGGTCTGGACGGCCCGATAAACGATGCCCATCCCGCCCTGGCCAAGGACGTCGATGATTTCGTATCCCTCGATGCGCGGAAAATGCTGCGAACCGTCCTCGGGCGGGCGAGCCTTGCGCGTCCAGTCCGGGACCGGAATGCCCTCTGTTTCAAGCTCCGCCGCCAGAAGAACCGGCGCGGCGCGGCTGAGAAAATCCTCGTCCCGACGAAATGACTCAAACGCTCGCCGGCAGTTTTCGCATTCAGATAAATGTGCCCGCAGAACGGCTGAGTCGGACGAGTCCTGCTGTATCTGCTCAAAATCGCTGAGTGCAAGGCAATTGGACATGCCAGGTTTCATGGGGGAGGTTCCCACGCTAAATCAGAACTCGTCGCCGATCAGTTCGTTCAAGACCGTCCGCAGACGCCGCGTCACGCGCGATTTAGCCAGGTAGACCTGGTTGGCGGTCATGTTGAGCGTCGAGCAAACTTCGCCCACGGGTCGCTCCTTCAAAACGTAAAGCTTGAATGCAACGATCGTCTCAGGCGCGAAATCGGATTCGATCTCCTTCAGGCAAAACGCCAAGTGCTGCCGAAGCCATTGCTGCTCCCAAGCTTCGGCTGGGTCTTCATCGTAAACCGCGATGCGCTGCAACTCGCCGCTTTCCGCCAACCTCGGGCGGCGCCTGCGTTTACGGCTGGCGATGCGGTTGACCGCGAGCGTGTAGAGGTAGTTTTTGAACGATCCTCGATCCCGAGAATAATTGAACGACTCCATGACGTTGCACAGGGAGTTCATGCACTCCTGAGCGACGTCCTCTGCCTCCTCCTCGCTTAGCCGCTGCATGCGCGCAAACCGTTTGAGCAGCGGGGAATAGAGGCCGCAGAACTCGCGCCAAGCGCTTTCGTCGTCGCGATGCTTGACGCGCATCAACAAGGATGGACGGGTCGATTCCATAGCTCCGCCAATCATACCAGCGCAAATGTCGTTTCGCCAAGAAAACCGTGCCGCAAAGCCCCTCACGCCCCATAAGGTGCGTTTTCTGCCTCTGAGCGGGGCTCAAAAAAAGAATGTTGATCGCGACAGTTTCACAGGATGGGGGCGTATACACCCCAAGACGGCGGCGAACACCCGCCGGAACCGGAAACACTTCGATTGTTTTCCGCACGCGACGTCGTCAATTCCGACTGATCGGCGTCGGGTGATTCAGACCTCAGCAAGGAGTCGAATTGGCTGCGGAGACACAAGGATGCGAACGCGTCGTCGCGTTGCCTCGTGAGACAGGCGTGTGCAATTCCTTGTGTCTGCCGCGGCGATTTTGCGTCCTGTGCGGAGGCACACTGCGCGCGAACGGGCCTTGGGGGAACGAGTCACTTCGCAGGCATCCCGCACATCGAGATCAATCGTTACGCGACGACTCGGGGTGAAACGCGCGATAGGTCAGATACCCGCCGCTCAGGTTGACGGCTTCAAGACCCAATTGCGCGAGCATCCGAGCCGCCACATAGCCGCGTAGCCCGGCTTGGCAAAAGACGACCACGCGTCCGTCGGTCGGCAGTTCCTCCCGGCGGTTGCGAAGTTCATCGACCGGGATGTTCTTTGCACCGGGAATCGTGCCGCGCTCGAATTCCGCCTTTGTGCGTACATCCAGCAGGCAGCCCGTACCCAGATCGTCGGCGTGTACGTTCACAACATCGCCGCGCAACGTGTTGCACGCGACGAAGCCAGCCATGTTCACCGGATCCTTGGCGGCTCCGAACGGGGGCGCGTAGGCCAACTCCATCTCCTCAAGATCGTAAGTCGTCATGCGTGCCTGGATCGCGACGGCCAACACGTCAATGCGTTTGTCCACGCCTTCGCGACCGGTGATCTGCGCGCCGAGCACAGTCCCGTTATCAGGTGAGAACAGCAGCTTCAGGTGCATAGCCGCCGAGCCGGGATAGTATCCGACGTGATGGGCTGGATGAATGTAGACCTTGCGGTATGGAATCGCCTGCTGCCTGAGCGTTTTTTCACCGGCACCGGTCTGAGCGACCACGAGATCGAAGACGCGTACGATACTGGTCCCTTGGGTGCCACGGTACGTCGATGACCGTCCCAGAGCGTGATCGGCTGCGATGCGCCCCTGCCTGTTGGCCGGCCCTGCGAGCGGAAACAGGGTTTCCGCCTGCGTGACGAAATCGACAACGTTCGTCGCATCACCCACCGCGTAGATGTCCACATCGCTTGTCTGCATATGTTTATTGACGCGCACGCCTCCGCGGATGCCAAGCTCCAGACCCGCGTCGCCAGCCAGCTTCGATTCAGGCCTGACGCCGATGGACAGAATGACCAGGTCCGCCGGCAAGCGCGCGCCGCTCTTGAGCGTGACCGCAATTTTCTTCCCATTTTGCTCGAAAGCGGTGACCGCGTCGGAAAGATGAAGCCCGACGCCGCCTTGGCGGAGTGCGTGGTGAACGGCTGACGCCATCTCGCGATCCAGGGGCGGCATGACCTGATCGAGCATCTCGACCAACTCGACGGACAGGTTCCGCTTTCGCAGGTTTTCCGCCATTTCGAGACCGATAAAACCGCCCCCGACCACGACGGCACGCTTTGCTCCGGGGTCGACGGCCTTCTTGATGGCGTCGGTGTCCGGAATGGTGCGCAGGGTGAATACATTAGGCAGGTTAATGCCTGAAATCGGGGGCTTGATCGGGGATGCTCCGGTCGAGAGGATGAGCTTGTCGTAGGATTCCTCGTAAGTTTTGTCGCTGCTCAGATCATGAACGACGACACACTTGCGCGCACGATCGATTCGGACGACTTCGCTTTGGATGCGCACGTCGAGATTGTGCCGCGCACGCAGGCTTTCCGGTGTCTGAAGCAGCAGCTTGTCGCGCTCAACGATCTCCCCACCGATGAAAAAGGGCAAGCCGCAGTTGGCGAACGATACATACGGGCCTCGTTCCAGGACGATGATTTGCGCGTTTTCGCTGAGTCTCCTGGCCCGGGCAGCCGCGGTAGCCCCCCCGGCGACGCCGCCGATAATCACTATCTTGATCGGTTGCATGGCAAGCCCCTTAGATTTTGCAGGTCGATTGCTGGTTTGTATTCCACGGCATCCTGGTCAACAGCATGCCCATCCCACAGTTGTCGGTCACGCCGGCGTAAACAAGTCCGGCGCCCACAAACGCGGACAGTCCGACGCAGTAGGGGTGAACCAGTGCGCCCAAAACCACGCCGATCAGAACGAGCGTGCCAGCCACGATGCGCACCTGCCTTTCGAGCGACATGACCGATGCCCCTCGTACGACCGGCAGTCCGGCGGCCACCCACGCATCGGTCCCGCCTTCGACATTGACAACCTCTTCAACGCCGGCAGCGCGGAGCTTCGCGCAGGCGGATCGGCCTCGCGATCCGGATTTGCAGATGACATAGGTAGGCCCTGACGGATCGCCCGGCAGCGCGTCGGGAGCGAGACGATCGAGGGGCACGTTTTCGGCTATGTCGGCGTGTACACTCTGGAATTCAACCGGGGTGCGTACGTCGATCAGGCAGACAGGCCTGCCCGCCCGGCGTATGCGTGCCAGTTCCTGGGGCGAGACGGTCGATGGCGAAGTTGCGGACATCGCGACACCTCCAATCTTAATATCTGGACTTTACGATCTATTTCCTCAAAAAAACTCACGGTTTTTTCCGTCCGAATCTGTTTTCAACACACCGAATAATGCCCGCAAGCCCCGGCTCTGCCACGTGGTAGTAGGTCTTGCGTCCGTCGCGTCGGGCGGCGAGAAGCCCACGATCGCGCATCTTGCCCAAGTGCTCCGAAGCCATGTGCGGCGCAATGCCGCACGATTTTGCCAGTTCGCCGACGGTAAAATCTCCGTCGAGCAGCAATTGCACCATACGCAGGCGATGCGGATGGGCCAGGGTGCGCAGGCACGCGGCGGCCTCCGCCAGCGACGCCAAATCCAACAGATGTTCGGTGTCAGTCATCAATAGTAAATATATAACAATATAACGATATGTCAAGTCAAAAAAAACGGTGGCTCTCGGAAAATCTGCGTGAATCAGGGCTGGCTGCCGGGTTCGGATTTGGGTGGTGCTACCTGTTTTTGCGGGCGATTTCTTTGACGATGGCCTGGCGGATTTGATTTTCCGTGCCGGGGTCTCTGCCGAGGTCGATCCAGGTATCTCCGGTCGCAACCGACTCCCCTGAAATCGTGGTGGGCAGCGAACGACTCAGGAAAAAGACGACGGCGGCGGAGTTGGTCACCTGCCGTTCCGGTGTGGAGCGTCGCTCCTTGCGCACGGTGACGACGACACGACAGCCGTGCTCGCCGACGGGTCGTGATATTTCGACGGTGACCCACCGCCGGATGTGGGACAGGGACGCCTCCGCGCGGTCGCGTGCGGACGGCGGCTGATCGACCCAGAACTCAAAAAAATGCGGACTGGTGAGGGGGAACGTCTTCAGGATGCCCGTGCCGGGGTCGGCTTCGTCGAGGATGAATCGCCGCGATTTGAGCACGTCTGAGGCTGCAGTCCATGCCACGTCAAAGGGTGCGTCCACGAATGAAGCGTTGGGGACGAGGCGCTCGGCGAAGGTCGGTGCCGAAGCGTGGCAGCCCGCCAACGTAAGCCAAACAGCGATCACAGGAAACATCGCCCTCATATTTCGCCGATATTACCTTGCGGTGACGTTGGGTCAAACCGTCGGGTGCGTTGCGTCGTATGAAACATCAGGCTAAAAGGGGGCGCAATAGAACATCGTCTTTGCAACGGGGAGGTTTTGAGCAGCGTCACGTGAGAAATACCCTCAGGGCCATCCTTCTCGTTTCCTGCCTGGGGCTGACGTCTGCGCTCTGCGCCCAAACGCACTCGTTGGCGGAGACTGCTTCGCCGCGCTGGCCTGACTTGTCGCCGGACCAGGCTGCCCTTCTTGAACAACATCGTGTGGTTATTACGGATTCGCCGCCGGGTTCGCGGAGTCGGCGGATTATGGCGGAAGCGCTGCTGCGGCTTGATCTTCCACACCGAATCGATCTTGCGATCGAGTTGCTGGCCCCCGGCAAAGCGCCGCTCGCCATCGCTGAGGCGGTCGCGACGGTCGGCCAGCGTGAGCCGGAGCATCTCAACGGGCGGCTGGTGGAGCCTCTGCTCGGTCTTCTCGGAAGCGACGATCCGTTCCTGTCTGCGGGGGCGGCGACTGCGCTGGCGGCGTTTCGCGATGCTGGGGTCGTCACGCGCCTGGGGACACTGGCGGGCAACGCTGCGCAACCGATCCAGCAGAGGCTGGCGGCGGTCGACGCGTTGGCGCTAAACAGTGAGCGGCGTGACGTGGTTGGTGAATTGATCGAGCTGCTCTCGTCTTCAGAGCCTGCGGTGGTGTCGCGTGTTGTGGAGTCGCTTCAGTCGGTGTCGCGGGTCGATTACCGCCGGGATGTGGAGGCGTGGCGGGTGTGGTGGGACGCAAAGGAGCAACTCACCGATGCCGATTGGCTTCGCGATCGTCTTGATCTTGCGGTGCGTCAGAATCAATCTCTTCGTACGGAATTGAATGGTTGGCGCAAGCGGCACGAGACAACGCACGCGGTCACTTCGGAGCGCATTGCGGTATTGCTTCGGCAGGTGTACCAGCTTTCCCCTCAGCAAGCGCGAGATGCGCTGTTGCGTCAGTGGCTGGCGGACGATCTAGAGGCTTATCGACTCGGGGCGATGCGTTTGGTCCGTGAGCAGGTTTCCGAGGGCAAGCCGCCGGGCGATGAAGTGCGCCGGGCGATTATGGATTGTTTTTCCGATCCGTCCGCGCCGGTGCGTACGGCTGCTCTTCAGATTATCGGTGGGTTGCAGGTTCCGGCGGACGCTCCGGAAGTGCTGCGGCTGTTGATTTCCGAAAATGACCCGATCGCGCGGCAAACGGCGTTGCGGGTTCTGGGGCGACTGGGCAATCCGGTCGCTTTGGAATCACTGATCGCGGAAATCGGTGCGCCGGACACGCCCACCGATTGTGTGCGTGAGGCTGCGATTGCGCTGGGGGTGTTGTATTCGGCTGCCAAGGTGGACTCCGCGTCGGTCAAGACGGCGATCGAGCCGCTGCGGTCGCGGTTTTCGGCGGCGGCTGCGGACGATGTTCGATTGAAGGAAGCGTTGCTGAGCGCGATGGCTCAGATCGGCGAGCCGGCGTTTGCGCCGGAATTCGATGCCTACCTTTCTTCGGAGTGGCCGGAGCTTGTGCTGGCGGCGATTCGCGGGATTGAGGTCATCGGTGCGACGGATCAGTTGGATCGTCTGATGGCGCACCTTTCCCACGCCGACGCGCGTGTGCGTCAGTTAGCTTGCATCGCGGTGGGCAAGCTGGGCAGCGAGCCGGCGCATCTCGAAGCGCTGGTGGGGCGACTCAACCCGGACGTGGAGGTGAACGAGGGCGTGCGCGACGCAGCCTGGGCGAGCTTTCGCGTTTTGTTGAACAAGCAGAAATCGACCGACAGGCCTCACTGGATCAGTCGCCTCAGTCACCGCCCGGATCGTCAGATTGCGCTCTATGAAGAGTTGATCGCCAAATTGGCTGCCTCGGGAAACGGCGGGGGCGAGACACTGAACGAAGCTCGGCGTGATCTTGCGGACGTTCTTCTGTCGCAGTCGCGGTTCGCCGAAGCATTCCCTCATGTGCAGGAGCTTTGGCGTGCATCGGAAAGCGGGGAGCCGGCCACGCGCAGGGTCGCGGGATTGAACCTCGTTCGAGCGGGTATGGGTGGCGAGCGGCTGGATCGCGTTCGCGCGTTGATCGAATCGGTGTGCGGAGCGGTCGACAGCGACGAAGGCTTCAGGCAGCAGATGACCGATATTGTCCTTGCGCGGTTTGAGACGGAAGACGCTGCAGAGCGTTCGTCGCTCGTGACGCTGGCGGGTGAACTGGCTGGCGTCTCGCCGGATTGCTTCGCGGCGGATTGGTCGGAGCGGTTGGGTAAGGTTGTTGAGCGATTGGCTGATGCGCCGCAGCCTGTTCCGTAACGTACGAGATCGAGACCATCGGTATCATTTCCGCGGTGCGTTCTGCATCTACGAGACTTGGGTTATCTGCAATTACAAAAAAGCCGCCGTCGTGATCGACGGCGGCGTGAGCATTCTTAATGGTGTTGAGACTGTCCGATTTTCTTGAGCCCGCGCCAACTGAAGTTGGCGGCTCGTTGCGCCGGGCGCGCGGTCTTTAGCTTGGCGGCGGTGGTGGATCGACCGGGTGCGGGGGGCGTTGCTGCTGGGCCATCATTTGGGCCATCGCGATGTCTTTGGCGGATTGGAGCAATTTCATCGGGATGTAGATTTCCGTTTGGCTTCCTGTTTTTCCGACCGGGGTGCTGACCACGGCGATGGGGGCGTTTATGTCAGGAATTTGCGAGGCTTTGATCGGCATGGATTCGCCGACGGCGGTGCCTATGTTGATGGCCAACCTGGCGAGGTGGTCCAGGGCGAAATAGAACTCCGAATTCTTCCGGGAAGGGAGATTGGCAGCGACGTGTTTGATGCCGGGGTTATTGGCCAATCCTTTTTCGTCGCTTTTGGCTGCTGCGGCTGCCTTCTTGAATCGTTCGCCTCCGCCGCCGAAGACGACGAGAGTGTGACGATCATCCAGGGTCGCCAGGCGAATGAGGATGCCCTCCTGGCCGACGATGACCTTCATGGCATTATGGAATTCTTCGCCCAATTCTTCCGAGGGGAGCGTGACCTTGAAATGATCGACATCGATTCCGTCGATTTTCTCGGCTGCGACTTTGTACTCCACCAGTTTGCTGTATTCAGCCGCCTGGGCGTCGTCGTCCATGACTTTCTTGAGGATGCTGACTGCTTTGACTGCGGTATCGCGGACCGCCTTGCTTTGGCCTTCGGTGGTCAGGACGAGGGTGACTCCGATCATTCCGTCGGCTCCGCCGTCGATGGCTGCGACGCTGAATGAGACATGACGCATGTTTCGAATGATGCCGATCAGCATGGCGCGCATGCTGTTGACGAGTTCTTTCTGCTCGCCGGCCTTGTCGGCCATCTTTTCGAACATTTCGTCCATCATTTTGGCACTTTGTTGGGCGCCGGTTTCGCTGGACATCTGACCGCCGGCGAAAACGAACGGTTCAGCCGGCAGCCCGATGAGCAGTGTTTCGTCGGTCGACCCGGCGGTGGCGATCGCTTTGGCCAGCGCTGTCCCGGCCTGTGCATCGACATGCATGCCGAAGTTGATTCCGGACTCGCCAATTCGGAGCGAGATCGAGCCGGTGTCGAACTGTTCGACCATGCTCATGTCGCCGCCGGCCATCTGGGCCATGGCTGCGAATCCCTTGTAGAGATTGCTCTTGGAGAATTCGGTGAAGTTTGCCCAGACGGTCAGTTCATCTTTTTCGATGCGTGCCAACCGGTCGGTGGCGAGAACATCGCGCAGGGACGTGCGTGCGTTGATGGCTTTGGTCAGCAGTTCCTGCGAAGGTGCGACGGCGGCGAATCGGCCGAAGGGTGAGACGTAGGCTTCTTCGTCCATGAAGTAGATTTTGCTGATTGTTCCCTCAACCAGTTCGGGGCCGAGGGGTGTGACGAGCGCATCGTAGTCCGTCGTCGGCAGGAGAATAAGCACGGACTTGCCGGGCGAGGCACCGTCTGCCATCGGCATCATCACGACGGCTAACCCGCCGTCGTCGTCGAATCCGTTTTGGAATCCCAATGACATTTTCGTCATCGCCAGCGGGGCAAAGGGGATGGGAACCTGGAGTTGCTGCATCAGTGTGGTGATTTTGCGATCGAACTGGTTGAGATTTGGAACGATGGCGACGGCCCATGCGTTCCCCGGGACGGCTGACAGCACGTCCTGCGGCGATCGTTTAACGGTGGTGGTGCTCAAATCCTGTGCGAAGACGGACGCGGTCAGGATGGCGACACAGCACGACACAGCCGCAATGCGGCGGGCGCGAAACATAATTGGACTCCTTCGAAGAGATTCCGCCGCGCACCGGATCAGTTGGGAAACCCTGCCTTGCTTGTCACTGTCAGCGGGGCGCGACGCTCGTTACTTGCGACCAAAGACGTAATCTACAGGACAGTCTACTACCCGTGGGCCTGTATGCTGTCAAAACTCGTCGGAAAGCGTGCGACGTTACCCGCTGCTTTGGATCGCATCCGCGAAATTCAGGTCGTTTTCGGCGTAATGGCATGCGACGAGGCGTGCGTCGGCCAGTCCTTTCTTGGATTCCAGTTTTGGTTCGACGCGACGACATTCCTCTGTGGCGAACGGGCAGCGCGGATGGAAAGCGCAGCCTCGGGGTGGATGGATGGGATCGGCGACTTCGCCGGAGACGGTTGCGTGGCGATGACGTTCCTGCGGATCCGGCGATGGGGCGGATTGCAGCAGGGCCTGCGTGTATGGATGGGCGGGTTTTTCGTAGAGGCGTTCGGCGGGGGCCAACTCGACGATTTTGCCCAGGTACATAACGGCGACGTCGTCGCAGAAATGACGCACGACAGCTAGATCGTGGGCGATGAAGAGATAGCTGATGTTCATCTCGTCGCGCAGGTCTGCGAGGAGGTTGAGTATCTGCGATTGCACGGAGACATCGAGCGAGCTGACCGGTTCGTCACAAACGATGAAGGATGGGTTGAGGGCGATGGCGCGGGCGATGCCGACGCGCTGCCGCTGCCCGCCGGAGAACTCGTGCGGGTAACGGTTCATGGCGGATGCGGGCAGGCCGACGCGTTCGAGCAATTCGGCGACACGCTCGCGGATCGCGCTGCGGCTGGCTGCCCGGTGTATGCGCAGCGGTTCTCCGACTGTCGCACCGATGGTCATGCGCGGGTTTAGGCTGGAGACCGGGTCTTGAAAGACGATTTGCATGCGACGGCGTAACGCGCGGAGTTCCTGATTCGGCAGGGAGAACAGATCGAGGCCGTCAAACAGCACGCCGCCGCTTGTGGCGGGTATCAGACGCAGCATGACGCGCCCGAGGGTGCTCTTGCCGCTTCCGCTTTCGCCGACCAAGCCGAGGGTCTTGCCTTGGGCTAAGTCGAAGCTCACACCGTCGACGGCTTTGATCACGCCGGCCACTTGGGAGAACAGGCCTCTTCTGATTGGGAAATGTTTTTTCAAACCGCGCACACGCACGAGCGGTCCGATGGGTGACGGCTTTTTCGTCGCGGTGTCGGTTGCGGTTTTTTTCATGGGGCTGACGTCTCCGAGGCGACTGCGGCGGCGTCAACTTCCCAGCATGCGACGCGATGGTCTTCGGCTATTTCACGAAGTGCCGGCGTGCCGCCTGCTTCGGTGGCGTCGGACGCGATGCATCTGCGCAATACTGTTCGGTTGTTGCGGTCTTTTTGGGTCTTGCGTTCGCCGTCGCGGGCTAATTGTTGCGTCAGGGTGCAACGCGGGTGGAATCGGCAGCCCTGGGGCGGATCGCTGGGGTCGGGTACGACGCCTTCGATGGTTTCGAGCCTGTGTAGTCGCGGTCCGAGCTTGGGCAGGCTGCGAAGCAACGCTTGTGTGTAGGGGTGGGCTGGATGCGTGAAGATGCGCTCGATGGGAGCTTCTTCGACGATTCGCCCGGCGTACATCACACCGACGCGGTCCGCGACGCGGGCCACCACGCCAAGATCGTGCGAGATAAAGAGCAGGCCCAGCCCGGTCGTACGTTGGAGGTCTTTCAGGAGATCGAGGATTTGTGCCTGCACGGTTACGTCGAGGGCTGTGGTCGGCTCGTCGGCGATCAGAACAGCCGGTCGGCAGGCGAGGGCCATCGCGATCATGGCCCGCTGCTGCATCCCGCCGGAGAGCTGGTGCGGGTAGGCGTGCAGGCGTTCCTCGGCGGGTGCGATGCCGACGCGTCCGAGCAGATCACGGGCGACGCGCATCGCGTCGGTGCGACTCTTATTCTCGTGCCACATGAGTGGTTCTGCGATTTGTTCGCCGATGGTCAGCACGGGGTTCAGAGCGCTGCCCGGCTCCTGAAATACGATCGCAATGCGGCGGCCGCGAATGGTTCGCAATCGGTCGGTGGGCAAAGTAGTCAGGTCAATGGGCAGACTGTCTTCGTTCGGGTCGGCGAAGCATATTTTTCCGGAGACGATTCGCCCGGGGGGTTCGGGAATCAGCCGCAGAATAGCCAGCGCGGTCGTGCTCTTGCCGCAGCCGCTCTCGCCGACGAGGGCGTAGGTTTGTCCTCGGCCTATGTCGAATCCGACGTTGTCCACCACGACGGCTGGCCCGGAGTCGGTGTCGAACTGTACGGTGAGATCGCGAATGGCCAGCAACGGTTGGTTGCTCATGCTTCGCTCGCCTTTCGCGTTGTGGTTGGATCGCGGGCGTCCAGCGCTTCGCGCAGTGCGTCTCCGGCGAGATTGCAGGCCAACACGGTGACGAAAATGGCGACACAGGGCGGGTAGACCATGTGCGGGGCTACGCGAATGTTGGTGTAGGCGTCGCGCAGCAACCCACCCCAGGACGGGTTCGGCGGCTGCACACCGAAACCGAGCCAGCTCAGGCCGGCTTCGATCAGGATCGCGTTGGCGACGCCGAATACGATGGTCACGAGGACGGGGGCTAATGCGTTGGGCAGCAGGTGACGAAACATCACGCGCGTGCTGCCTGCACCGATTGCGTGGGCGGCGGTTACGAACTCGCGACTGCGGAGCTTGATGAATTCCCCGCGCGTGAATCGCGCGATCGTTGTCCAGCGCGTGAGGCCGACGATAATCATGACGTTTACGATGCTCGGTTGCACCCAGACCATCATACACAGAATCAGAAAGAACTCCGGGAAACAAATAACGATTTCGATGAAGCGCGACAGTATCGCGTCCAACCAACCGCCAGAGTACCCCGCGACCGCTCCGACGACGATGCCGATGAGGGCTGCGATGCTCATCGACACGATGCCGACCTGCACGGAGACGGCGGCACCATGCACCATGCGGCTCGCGATGTCGCGTCCGCTGCCGTCCGTGCCGAGCCAGTGCTGTGAAGAGGGTGGTTGCAGCGCATCGCGGGTGATTTCCGTCGGGCTGATGGCGATCAGAGGCCAAACGACGAATTCATATTGTTCCGCGTTGGATTTGGGGTCGTAGTCAGCCCGGTTGAACGGCGGTGATTTTTCGATGACGCTCGACGCGAACGGCAGGCGATGCAACACATCGACCAGCGCGGGGAAATGCAGTGTACCCTTGTGGCGGCAGACGATGGGTTGATCCGAAGCGATCACGGGCGCGAAAATCGCGATGCCGATCAGGATGGTGAGGATGATCGATCCGGCCAAGCCTCTCTTGCGCGCGAGAAAACGACGCCATGTCGCAGGGGTCGGCGGCGGCATAATGGCGGGTTCAGATACCATCAGTCGCTCCGTGGGCATCGCGCACGCGCGGGTCCGCCCAGACGTAGGATATGTCGGCCAGCAGCGTTCCGATCTGCACCAGGATGGCGGCGATGACGGTGACGGCCATCACCGTCGGGTAGTCGCGTTGCAGGATGGCTTCGTACATCAGCCGGCCTATTCCGGGCCAGTTGAACATGACCTCCAGAATGGCTGATCCTGAAATGACGGTGGGCAGCAGCAGCCCGAGATAGGTCAGCATCGGAATCAATGCGTTGCGCAGTGCGTGCTTGCGTATGACACGACGTTCCGGCAGGCCTTTGGCACGGGCGGTGCGCACGTAGTTCGCGGACATGGCTTCCAATACGTTGGCGCGGATGAATCGACTTTGGAACGCGAGCGCGGGAGCGGTGAAGCAAATCGTGATGAGCAGCGCGTGTTTCAGGATGTCGAGCACTTTGGCTGCGGGCGCGAGCGTTGCGAAGTCGTCTGAATAGGCGTTGCTCGTGGGAAGCCAGTCGATCGATCCGCCAGCCACCCAGGCGATCAGCAGCATGGCCAACACATAGGCGGGGATGGAGTAGAGCACGTAGGTCGCGATGGCGAACGCGTGGTCGAACCAGCCGCCCGGTTTGGCAGCGGCCCGTGTGCCTGCGGGCAGAGCGATGCACAGGCCCAGGAAGATCGATGCGAGGGAGACACCGACGGTCCAAGGCAGTCGTTCGCGTATTTTTTCCCACACGGGCCTGTGGTCGGTAAACGATTGCCCGAAATCGAGACGCACGACGCGGCTGAACCAGGATGCGTATTGAATGTGCAGCGGCTTGTCCAGATCGAAATGGCGGAGCAGGCGGTCGTTTGTGGATGTTGTTGCGTCGCCGGTCGATGCTTCCTCCCAGCCGGCGGTCAGTGGATCGCCGGGGGCAGCGTGCATGACGGCGAACGTCACGGTGGTGATCCCGACGAAGGTGGGCACGGCGGCCAGCAATCGTTTGAGCACGTACGCCAACATCAGCCGGCCCGGGTCATCGGTCGCTCCCGGATGACGTTGGTGTGGGTGATTTGGGCGTCCACCAGGCGCGCACGCCCGGCTCGAACAGGTGTGGCCCGCGCGGTGTGAGCCGCAGGCCTCTCAGTCGTTTGTTGAACCCGAACAAATTGGGTGTATCGACCAGAAAGGTGAAGATCGCGTCTTCGTAGACCAGCTTGGACAGCTCGGCGTAGCAGCATCTGCGTTCCTGGGGGTCGAACAGGCGCCGGCCTTTCTCGAACAGGGCGTCCACGCGCGGGTTGGCGTATCCGCCGTCGTTTTGCCCGTTTTCGCGGGAGGAGCTGTGCCACAGATTCCAAGCTCGGTCCGGATCCGCTCCGAGTTTGAAGGCGGAGTAGGTGGCTTCGAATTCATGCCGTCGGACAAGGGCGATCATCGAGCGGAACTCCAGAACCTGCGTTTTCATCTTGATGCCGATCTTGCGCAAATCTTCTGTCAGGACATTCGCGATTTTGATGCCGGATTCGCTTTCACGGGGCAGGAGCATTGTGAAGGAGAATGGCACACGCTGCGCAACGCCGTCGATGGTGATCGATTTGTAGCGCAGGCCGTCGCGTTCATCGAGCTTCCAGCCGGACGCTTCGATCAGTTCGGCGGCGCGATTGGGATTGTGGGAGAACGGGTCAACCCGCACGCCGCATTCATCGCGATATTCCGTGAAAGGCCCTACTGATTTCGGAAACACGCCGTGGAACACGAGTTCGTTAATGAGTGAATAATTCGTCGCGAAGCACATGGCCCGCCGGACGCGGCGGTCCGTGAAGAATGGATTCGATCCGTTCATGTTCCAGATGAAGTAGTTGAACTGCCAACAGGGCGATGTCGCGACCACACCTATATCCGCGAATTTCCGGCTGCCTGTCTCCAGGGCGAATTGCTGTGCGGTCAACTCCACCTCGTCGATTTCGCCTCGCTCAAACGCGATGAGCCGGGCGTGTACGTCGGGAATGATGCGTATGATGATTTTGCGGAAGTGGGGACGCTCGCCGGGGTAGTCGTCCCACCGTTCGAGCACGATGCGATCGTCGGAGACCCACTCCACAAATCGATAAGGCCCGTTGCCGACCGGGCTGCGATTCAGTTTGTTGTAGTAATCGTTTTGGGCCATCGACGGATCGTCGGTCAGACCCGCTTCGTAAAGGTGCTTCGGGATGATTCCGAACATCATGTTCAACCGGTTGGTCGGCAGGGCTTCCTTGAACACGAAGCGTACGGTGCGCTCGTCTACGGCGGTGCAGGATTTGAGTTGGTCCGGGCCTGTGCGGCCGCTTTTGACGGGCACGCGATCGTCGAGCAATTGTCGCCAACTGAATTCCACGTCGGCGGCGGTCAGCGGTGCTCCGTCGTGCCAGGTCAAACCCGGTCGCAGTTTGATGGTGGCGGACAGGTGATCAGCGGACTCCTCGAACGATTCGGTCATCGCGTCGAAAACGATCCAGTTCATGTCGCCGTTGTAGGCGAACGGTGCGTCGAAGACGAGATCGCGCACGCGTTTGTCCTGTGCGGTTGTGGCGAAGATGGGGCTTAGTATTGTTGGGTTCCCGCGCAGGCAGAGACGCAGAACGGCTTCTTCGTCGATCAGGCTGCGATCGCTCGGGGCGGGTTGGGAGAGTTCGGGCGGATTGACCGCGACGTGAACCGCTTCGGGCGCGGCGGCCCGGCGACACCCCGGCGATACGGACAGCGCCAACATCGCCGTTGCGGTTGGAGCGAAACGTCTCAGTATGCGGGCCAACGTCCGTATCGGCCTGTACGTCACAACATTGCCTTCCGTGTTTTCGGGTCCAGTGCGTCGCGCAGTCCGTCACCGATGAAGTTGAACGCCAACAACGTCACGAGGAGTATCCCACAAGGAAACGCGAGAAGCCACCAGAAACCCACCACCGTGTTGACGCCCTGCACCCCGTCGGCGGCCAACCGACCCAGCGACGGCACGGGAGAGGCAACGCCGATCCCCAGAAAACTCAGGAACGATTCCTGCAAAATGGCCTGCGGCATGACCAGCGTGGCGTACACGACGATCGGTCCGACAAGATTCGGCAGCAGGTGTCGCCACAAAATGCGTGTTCGGCCTGCTCCGGCGGCGAGGGCGGCTTCGATGAATACCTGATTACGCAACGACAGCACCTGCCCGCGAATCACACGGGCCATCGTCAGCCAGCCCACGGACCCAATGGCGACGAACACGATGATTACGTTGGCCAGCCGTGCCTGCCCACCCAGCCAATCGCCCAGCGGTCGCTCCAGGACGACCTTGAGCAGGATGATGAACAACACGTAGGGCAGGCCATAGAGCACATCCACGACACGCATCATCACCATGTCGACGCGCCCGCCGAATAGTGCCGCCGTCGCACCCCAGGCTGTCCCAATCACCACCGAAACCCCTGCGGCGGCACACGCGATGGCCATGCTGATCAACCAGCCGAACATTGTGCGAAAAAGCAGGCTTCTCCCGAGATCATCATAGCCCATCCAGCCGGATGCGCGGTACACGCTTTGCACAATTGAGCCGCCCAGGCCTTCCATTGGTTGCGGCGAAAAAGCGTCCGCATACGGCTGGAAATCCGTAATCGGCTTGAGCGAGGGTGCTTCGCGCACAGCTTCGCGCAAATTTTGCACGTTGTACCAGGACGCAGTCAGCGACAGTGTCAGCACAGCCGCCGCAGACAGGATGGTCAGGGCGATCATTCCCGCACAGGCGGTGCGGTGTTGGATCAGTCGTTTCAATGGAAGAATCGCAGCCAAACTCAATAACCTCTATCCATTGCGCACACGCGGATCGACATACATGTAGACCACGTCCACGACCATATTGAACACAACCAGCATCACCGCGAACACGAGTACAGTGCTGAGTATCAGCCCTCTGTCGAGGTTCAAGGCGGAATTGACGAAATGCTGGCCGATGCCGGGTACGCCGAAGACTTTTTCCACGACGAATGAGCCGGTCATCGCCTGTGCGGCTGCGGGGCCTATGTAGCTCAGCACTGGCAGGAAGGCCACGCGGAACACGTGCTTCCAGATGATCTCGCGATGGGGTGCGCCTTTGGCGATTGCGGTGCGCACGAAATCTCCACTGAGCGCGTCGAGCATCCCCGCCCGTGTCAACCGTGCGACATAGGCGATGAACGGCAGAGATAATGTGATGGCCGGCAATGGGATGTGCCCCAGTGTGCCCCATCCGCCGACCGGGAACCACTTCAGGAAGACGCCACAGACAATCAGCAGGAACGAGCCGGTGACGAACGTGGGCAGGCTGACTCCGAGTAATGCGAACCCCAGTGCTGCGTGATCGAACCACTTGCCCCGGTTCATTGCACTGAATACGCCGATCGGCACACCGACGGCGACGGCGATCAGTATCGCTAGAAACCCGAGCGTGGCGGAGACGGTCAGAGACTGTGCTATGATCTGCGTGCAGGTCCAGTCTCTGTATTGGAACGATGGGCCGAAATCGAAGCGCACAGCTCCCGCGAGGAACTGTCCGAAATAGCGTACGGGGTTGTTCACGTCGTAACGAGCTTCGAGCGCGCTGAGCACTTCGGACGGCATGTTGCGCTCGCCGGCGGCGAACGGGTTCCCCGGCACGATCATGACCATCACAAATGTTACGGTATACACACATGCCACCGTGACAATGCCCAGCAGCAGTCTATTGATGGCTGTGCGTATCATCGGTTCACGCGGGCGCGATGGAATGGGAATATCAGGCGTGCGTTCGGTATCAAACCCTGCACATACGGCTTGATCGCGATGAGTTGCGTCTGCTGGAATAGCGGGATCAATGGCGTTGTTTCGTGGAGCAGGCGTGCCTCCGCGCGACGCAGCAATTTCAGGCGAGCGCGTCCGTCGTTCAAGCCGCGTGCCTGATTCAGCAGTTCTTCGAAGCGTGCGTCGCGATGTCCCGAATCATTGTGGCCGTTCTCGCTGGCGAATAAATCGAGATAGGTGGTCGGATCGGCGTAGTCACCATACCAGCCAGCCCTGGCAATCATGAACCGTCTCGCGCGACGATCTTCGCTGAACGTTTTCACTTCTCGCCCGCGAAGACGCACAGTAGCGCCCAGTTCGACCCGCCACATCTCGGCCATTGCGTCGCAAACGCGCTCATGGTGAAAACCTGTATTGTAAAGAAGGTCGATGGGCGGCAGTCCATCGCCGCCGGGAAAACCAGCCTCAGCCAACAGTCGCCTTGCTTCCGCGGGATCGTACTGCAATGGCGGTGGCGGTGCGTATCCCTCGATCATTCCGGTCGGCACGATGTTTCCCATAGGCTGTTCGCCGCGTCCGGTTACACACTCGGCAATCAACGCGCGATCCACGGATATGGCGAACGCCCGTCGCACACGGGCATCGACGAACGGGTTCGCCACACCCTGCAATTCCGCATCTATGCAATTGAACAGATAGAAATACGTTCCAAAGACGTCGAAATTGTGGAGGTCTTTCCGTTCGCCTGTGGTGGCCAATCGTACGAGTTCGTGAACGTAGGCGGTCTCTGTTTCCGGGAGAAAATCCAGGTCGCCCCGTTCGTACGCGAGCATGGCAGAGTTCAAATCGCCAATGACGACCATATCTACCGTTTGGCATTCTATTGTTTCCGCATCGCGATGGAACGAATTGACCCGCATGCGCAGAAATCGTTTGAACGACCAGGATTCCACGGCGTATGCACCATTGGTCACGACACCTGTGTAGCCGTTGCGACGATAGTTCGGCTTGGTCCATTGCGGATCGTATGCGACCAATCCTTCATTCGTCAGGTTGATTCCGTTTTGGCTTGCGCGCAATTGTTCAATGCTCGCGTGTATGGGCAGCATTGTCGCGAATGTACACAGGTCCAGGAAATACGGGCAGGGGCGAACGAGCTGAACCGTGAGCACGTTTTCGCGCGATGCGGACAATCCGACCCGCTGAAAACGCCGATCCATCTCGCCCGCATGTGCCTTCAATAGCCGGGTTCGCTCCGCTGAATCGTGCGGCAATGCAGACAGGCTCGCCACGAATGCGTTTCGCCAACTATAGTATTCACGTGCGCCCGCAATGTAATCAAGAATGAAGAATGCGTAATCGCCCGCCGTGCCAGGCTCGATGGCCCGTCGCCAGCCGCGAATGAAGTCTTCGGCTGTGACTGCCTCACCATTTGACCAGCGTGCGTCGGATCTAATCGCAAATCGATAAGTAAGACCGTCAGCCGACACCTCGGGGGTTGTCGCCGCGGCGGGCGCAACCTCACCCGCAGTCGGGTCGTAGGCTGCCAACCCTTCCCACACGTTGAGCGCGACGCGGATGTCCTGTTTCCACGTCATGGCAGCCGGATCGAGCGTGCCGATCCCCGACGCATTCACGTAGGCCAAGTCCGCCCGCTCGCGCCGCGTGCCGAGCGAATACGCCCCCAGCACCAGGGTCGCCAGAATCAAACACGTCGCCAAAACACCACGGAACATACCCGCAATCTATTCGATCGCCCGCAACCCACAAGCGCGGGAGATTGCTAGATCACACGTGATCCGCATCACGGGTGCATTGGCCGATCTCCAGCGGTGGCGATACGCGTTGTGCCCTCGCCAAACGCATGACAGCCGAGTATGATATCGCCCTATGCGTAAGACGAATGACGTAGACATCGCGGAAGAGCAGGTCGTCGCGGAGGAGTCGCCCGTGGACGAGGCGGAATCGTCTCCGGAGCCATCGACACCCGAGCTGGAGGCAGCCGAAGATCCACCATCGGTGGAAGAGGACCACGGTCTGCCCACATCGTCGATCGTGGAGGCTATTCTCCTCGCGACGGATTCGCCGATCGGGGCAGCCAAGATCGCCCGCATCATCGGCGGTGTTGCGGCTGCGGATGTCAGGCAATGCGTGGCTGATCTGAATGCGAAGTACGAAGAGACGGGTGCGTCTTTTCGGGTGGACGAGATCGCCAAGGGTTACCAGATTCTCACGCTGCCGGAGTACAATGTCTGGCTGCGCAAGCTGTTGAAAATTCGTTCCGAATCGAAGTTGTCGCAGGCTGCGCTCGAGTCGCTGGCGGTGGTGGCCTATCGTCAGCCCGTGATACGCGCGACGATCGAGGAGATTCGCGGGGTGGCCGTCGGCGAGGTCATCAATCGGCTTCGCGAGATGAATTTGGTTAAGATCGTCGGGCGGGCTGAGGATATCGGTCGCCCGCTGCTGTACGGGACGACGAAGCGATTCCTGGAAGTCTTCGGCTTGGCATCGCTGGATGAACTGCCAAACGCCGAAGAACTGACGCCGCCGGAGAAACAGGCAGAGACCGTGGAGGCGACGGAACCGGAGGACGATGCGTCACCGGAAACGGTGGAAGCCGAGGCGGAAGCGCCCGCCGGCGAAACACCGGCTGAGGAGGACGCGGACGCCGCGTTCGAGCGATTGGCGCAAGCCGCACAGGACAGCAAGAACGGCTCGGCGGATGAAGAGGAAGCCGACGCGTGAAGCTGGAGCTTACCATCGCAACAAAACGCCGACGTCATCGGCTGCGGTCAATCCTAATCCATGTTCCCTGAAATCTGGTCATCACCGGGCGGCGGGTTCGCGATTCACGGCTACGGGACAGCCATGATGATCGGATTCCTCTCCGGATTGTATTTGGCCATGCGTCGATGCATTCTGGTCCGCCTCGACGCGGACATCATGCTCCACTGTGCGATCATAGGCTTGGTCGTCGGCGCGATCGGGGCGCGGGTGTTTTTCGTCGCACACTATTGGCAAGTCACCGGTGCCGTGTCGGACCATCCGATTCGCGAGATTCTCGATTTCAGACAGGGCGGGCTTGAATTCCTCGGCGGACTGTTGCCGGCGATGGCATGCACGGCTGCGTACATCAGGCTGCGCGGTGCGTCTGTGCGTTTGTACATGGATATCATCGCCGTGATGATTGTGTGGTCGCTCGGGTTCGGGCGGTTGGGCTGTTTTCTGAACGGCTGCTGCTATGGATCGCCGAGTGCCTGCGTGGCGGCTGTGACCTTCCCTTTCGGCAGCCCCGCTTCGATCGAGCAATGGGAGAGTCGCCAACAGACGCTGCCCGCGGAGCTGATCTTCGACCGATACACCGAAGACGGCGCGTTGTTTAGCTCGACGCCAATCGACCGCAGCGTGACGTGGATCGACCCGACAATGGCAAGGCGAGCCATGAAAAACCGATCCATACCGCCCACGATGCAGGCTAAGATTATTCCCTTGCGGAGTCGCTGTGCGTATCCGTCGCGGGGTGATCCTTCCGTACGCAGTTCGCCGGCAGAGATTCAAACGCTCGCTCGATCCTATTCAGCCTCGCGCGCGCATCCGACGCAGCTTTACTCAGCCGTCGCAGCCTTGCTGTTGGCCAACCTGCTGGCACGCGTGTTTCATCGGCGGAGGCGACATGGAGTTGTGTTTGGCCTGCTGATGGCGTGCTATGGAGTTACGCGTTTCGCGATGGAAGCGATTCGCGCGGACAACCCCGCCGACGTTTTCGGCATGACCGCCTCACAGGCATTAAGCCTGCTGATGATGTTCGTCGGCGTTGCATGGCTTGTCGTAGTTTATCGATTTCTTCCCGAGCGGGCGGCGGCGGCAACATCGCATCAGCGTGAGCCGCGCGTGTACGACATCGTTTTTCCGAAAGTTGGACTTGCATGAATGCTTGGCGTGTCATTGTCGTTGGAGTTTGCCTGTCGGTTGCGACGCAGGCCG
The DNA here is from genome assembly GCA_029260215.1 of Phycisphaerae bacterium. GTDB lineage: Bacteria > Planctomycetota > Phycisphaerae > UBA1845 > UBA1845 > OFTM258. The sequence goes on along the minus strand of JAJDDQ010000007.1, from coordinate 30,004 downwards.
GCGGACAGGATCGCGAAGCGTTCGAGGACGCGTCCGACCTCTTGAATGGTTTCGAGCGACGCAGCACGGAGTTTCGCGGTTCCGGTCTGGGCGGAGCAGCCTGGTTCGATTTCGACAACGACGGCGATCTCGACCTGTTCATCACCAACGGCAGAACGCAGCCCAACGCCCTGATTGAAAACCTCGGCAACGGCACGTTTTCCGAGATAGCCGCGCAAGCGGGCGTGGCGGACAACGTCGGCTACTCCGGCGTGGTGGCGGGCGATATCGACAACGACGGATTCAGGGATTTGTTCCTGACCTCCGAAGGCGGCATTCGCGGCGGACCGGCAGGCCCCGTCGCGCTTTACCACAACAACGGCGACGGAACGTTCTCGGATATTACACAGTCTTCCGGCATCGTCGCTCCGGCGACCTCGCTGAGTGCAGCCATGGCCGACGTGGACGGCGACGGATTTCTCGATCTGTTCATCAGCGCTCCGGGCAGCCTGCCGCGCGGGCGGCAGGATCGCAACGCGTTGTACCGCAACAACGGCGATCTGACGTTTACGGATATCAGCGCCGAGTCCGGCGTGGACACGAGACTCGGCGCCTGTGCCGCACTATTCACAGACCACAACCGCGACGGACGGATTGATCTGATGGTCGTGAACTGCAACAACGTGCAATTCTTGCCGACACCAATCGAATTGTTCATCAATCGCGGCGACGGCACGTTTGAAGACGCGACCGCGGGCTCCGGCTTGGATCGCCTCGGCTACTGGATGGGCATCGGTGCAGCGGACTTCGACAACGACGGTGACATCGATCAGTTCCTGACGAATCTCGGCACGTCGACGTTTCTACCCACCCGACACGGACTGTTCACCCGCGAATGCGACGGCCCGTACCGAAATGTCGCCGCCGATGCGGGCGTCGCGGAATACGAGTTCGGCTGGGGTTGCACGACTGCGGACTTCGACAACGACGGTTTTGCGGACATCTTCCTCGCCGGCAGCTTGCCCGACACCCTCCTGAACGCGATCGGACCCGGACGGGGCAACCCGGGAATACTGCTGCAAAACGACGGCGGAAGCAGGCAACTCGGTTTCACGGAAACACCGCTGCCCGTCAATCTCGCGGGCGATTTTACGAGCGGTGTGGCTTCGGGCGATTACGACGGAGATGGATTCGAGGACATCGTCGTGGTTCTCTCCAAGCACGAAAATGGTCGCGGTCGCCCGATATTGCTGCACAACAGGGGCGGCGATTCCGGCTGGGTCGAGATTCGGCTTGTAGGCACGACCAGCAACCGCGACGCGATCGGTGCGCGCGTCGAGGTGGAAGCTGGCGACCTTCGCCAGGTCCGCGAAGTGTATGCAGGCTCCAGCTTTCTTTCGACCCACAGCACGTGGCTGATCTTCGGAATCGGCGATCGGGAACGGACCGACTCCGTAATCGTCCGCTGGCCCGGGGGCGATGCGGAACGCTTTCCGAGCGTGACATCGCGACAGATGGTTGTGCTGACCGAAGGAACAGGCCAACCGGTGACCGCCGCACCTTTCGACGCATGCGCGGAACCACCAGCCGGGCAGCCTGCCCCGTGCGGCGCGGGCATCCTGCCGGTCATGGCTATGGCATTCGTACTGCTTCGCGCGACCCGCCTGCTGAACGTGCAAACGCACGTCCGTTCCTCAAAATGAATTCGGTGTTACCCGAGCGCAAGACCTAATTGTGCCCGCCGATATCCTGGCTGAAGACGAAGGACACAAGCAGCTCCTCGCGTTCTTCGTGGTGTCTGACGGTGCTGATGAGGTGCTTGATGCGGTGCAACGTGTCACCGATCAACAGATCGTCATCCTCGCGGATATCGACGAGTTCGTTCCAAATCTGGTCGAGCCAACGAGCGATTTCCGCATGCTCTTTCCGCAGGTGCTCCACCTCGAACGAAAGCGTCGGGCGAAGCTCCAGGACCGGCGTCAAGAATCCGTCCCGCTCTTCGGCGGCCATGTGGTTGTTTATGTGTACACGCAATCGCGAGAAGTGTCTCTTCAGATTGTCGAGCCAATCGCCGCGATTGATCGCGGGCACGAGCGCTGTGGCGGCGGACACTTTGTTGACCAGATCGGTTACGATCTTGTGTTCGTTCCTGAGTGTCGCCGCGATTTCCGAAAAAGATTCTGACGCAAGAGATCGCATGACTTACCTCCGGTGAAGACCACGCATCGCCAGGAAACGGCGGGCGGCGGCCTCTCCCATTCTCGAGCCGATACGGGGTCGATGGCAAAAAAGAGTACCCCCGCCGCCTCGCTTCATCCCTAGCAGCTACCGTGCCACCGTTCTTACACCGGGCGCGGATATTACATGGTGCAGGGCTGCACCCTATGGGGCATTTCACGCAAATTCGGGCGATATGCCCTCGGACCCTGCGAAACAGGGCGATCAAACCACAAAGCCCCAGTCCACGAAGGAAAGGCCCGTTTTCTTGAGGCGAAGACGATTTCAGAACACGTCAGCCCGAATGGCAGCCGCATGCTCCGCAACGGTGTTCCGGAGCAGGAAACAGGCTTTTCGGTCGCTGAAGAACTGGCACGCGACGTGCTTCCAGTGCTCCAACTATGGCTGTGGATCGAACAACGACAGGGCAATCAGCGCAATGCGGTGACGACGAACGCGGGAGGCGGCGGCCACCGGGCTTGTTGGTCGCCGAACCGGACCGGCTGACGCGGTGGTCGATCGAAGCCTATTTTCGGACGCGTTACTCGGTTTTGTCCGCGTCCAACATTCATGAGGTCCGCGATATTCTCAAATCGAGGCCGATCGACGCTTTGGTGATCAGCGACGAGTTCCCGGAGGCTGAGATCGACGCGATCCAAGCCCTTGCACGCTCGCGAAACGCGCGTATCGTCATCTTGCGGACTGTCACGGACCCTGCCCGTCGTCGCACGGTGGCCGGTGACGGAACGCTGTTGATTGAGAAGCCGTTCAAACTTTCCGCGTTGGCACTAATGCTGGGCGGGCAGAGCACTCAGGAACACTAGACGAGAATATCCATGTTCGTCGCCCAATACATGACATCGCCAACCATGACTGTTACCGAGGACGCTTCCGCTCGCCACGCGGGAGACCTAATTCGGCAGGGCGGTTTCCATCAGCTCCCCGTCGTCGATGGAAACGGCGGGCTGATCGGCATCGTATCGGACCGCGACATTCGGTCAGCCGTCGGCTTCGACGCCAAACTCAATGAGCATTTGCGCGTGTCGGAAATCATGACCGACTCGCCCCGAACGATCGCTCTGCACGAGGGATTCGACAACGCCCTGGCCATGCTGATCGAGAACAATTTCAATGCTCTGCCGGTCATGAACAAGAAGCAACTCGTGGGAATCATCACCAGACGCGACCTGCTTCGGGCGTTCATGCGCATTCTGGGCCTGGATCGCGACGGACGGTGCATCGAAATCGCACTGCCAAACCAGCCTGAAGATCTGCATTACGTTTTCAAGACGCTTGAATCCCTGCAAACCGACGTGATCAGCGCCGTCGTGTCGCCCATGCGCTCGGACGGCGACGAGCCGACACTCTATCTGCGCGTTGGCGGGGTCTCCGAACAAAAAACCGAAAAGGCACTCCGCAACGCGGGCATCATCGTCCTCGCTCCTGAACAACAGTGATCGCACTGCTGAACGATGCGATGCCAACGAGCTACGAATAATTCAAGAAAATGGTGAAGCTCATTCGCTGCTGAGCACGTCTCGCTCCGTGAGAAACTCGTAGATGCGATCGGCGGCGGCTTTGTGCGCCTCAGGCCCTGGATGGTGATCAATGGGGTTGACGATACGCCGCGATGGCTCAATGTCGTCATAAAGACCCGTGAGATCAATAACCGGGAGGCCCGCGGAAACGGCTACACGCTGAACCTCTTCAAACAGATCATGTTCCGGCGGGAGCGGCCGAACGGCGTGCGGGAACAGGACCAGAAAAACCGGCACTTCCCGGCCTCGACTCCATGCACCAAAATCCTCTATCGCATCGACAAACTCAATCCATCCGGGGTCATTCTCGTTTCCCGTGCTCCGCCAATATTCTTGGAACGGATCCCTCTCAGGCGACGCAATGGCTTTGAATCGATCGCGCAACCAGAACAGTGCGTAACTGTGTTCTCTAGGCCAAGTCAGGTAGTCGGCAAGGCCTCGAACAGCGGACCCCAACTCGGGGATCGAAGGACGCACGTCATTCATGTAGAACTGCACGAGCACAAGCTTGGGATCAAAGGACTCTCCGGTCTCTTCCAGGTACCTGTATTCCCAGGACGTGTTCACACCCTGTCTTCCTGCATTGATGACTTCTGCACAGCTTCCCGGATTTTTCTGAAGGAGCGCCTCCAGTCGCTCGACATATGTCTCGTGCTGACGCACGCCCTGGCCAAATGTGAATGAATCGCCCAAGGCAAGTATGGGGCGATCCATGCACGCCCCGGCCGATTGCGGGCCAAGCCACTCGTCATCGCGCAGGCCGTCTGAATTGATCGAGTAATATCCTTCGTAGAGTGCCCTCAGCGCGGGCGTGCCCCCTCCGCCGCCACCGACAAGCATTGGATTCTGCCTCAGGAGAATCTCGCCGGCACCGAAGAGCATATAGAGCATGAAAAAACTCATGGGCGAGTAGCGAACAAAGGAATCTACGATACTGAAGAATTGAACCGCCTTCAGGTACACCGATAGACAAAGGCCAAGCCCGAGCGACGCGGTCCCGACGATCATTCCCCAGTAGGAAAAAACATTGATCAGGATGAGTGCGATCACCGCCAAGTTAATGGCCAGCAACACTGACCGCACCGGAGCACCCGCCCGAACGCGACGGATGACACTGAGCATCGCACGGCCGCGAACAACGCACAGAACCCCGCCGACCGCGAGCAGTCCGCACGCAACCATCATGGCGACTCCGCGCAGACCGGATGCCGCCGGTGGAAAACTGAGAGATGAGAAAATGCCTGGATTCATGTGCGGTCCTGCGTACGCTTCCAACGCGCGAAGAGCCTAACACGTCCAAGGGAGGATTCAAGGATTCATACCAACACGGGCCAATGCAAACCGTAATCGTCGTAATCGCTCTGCCACGGAAAATGCACGCTGCCCTTGGAAGGATGCGCTGCCCGCATTAGAATCGCAGCGCGTCGGAATCAAGAAAAATTTTGCGAGGAACCAGACGGAATCGTGTCACCACTCAGGATATTCTTGATGATCTCGGCGATCTGTATTTCGATCGTCGGCGGGCTGTCGCTGGCTTGGCCCGCGATGCTCTGGGCGTTCGTTCTCATCGGGCCGCTAATCGTGCTCGGCATCTACGACAGTTGCCAGCATTCGCACGCCGTGATTCGCAACTTCCCGGTCATCGGACGCGCACGATACTGGATGGAAGCAATCCGGCCCGAAATCCAGCAATACTTCGTCGAGTCGGATACCTCCGGACGGCCGTTCAGCCGCGAACTGCGCAGCGTGATTTATCAGCGAGCGAAAGTTGCCACCGACACACGCCCCTTCGGCACGATCCGGGATTTGGACGAAGTGGGCAGCGAGTGGATCGCCCATTCTCTGACGCCAAGACACCCGTCCGAAAAAGAGCCGCGCGTCCTGATCGGCGAGGGACGCTGCAACAAACCCTATGCCGCTTCGACGCTGAACGTGTCGGCCATGAGCTTCGGCTCGCTCAGCAGGAATGCCATACTTGCGTTGAACGGCGGCGCGCAACTCGGCGGCTTCGCCCACAACACCGGTGAGGGCGGCATCAGCCCGTATCATCTCGAACCGGGCGGAGACTTGATCTGGCAAATCGGCACCGGGTATTTCGGCTGCCGTACCGGCGATGGGTATTTCGATCCCGACAAATTTTCCGAAAAAGCCAAGATAGATTCGGTCAAAATGATCGAAATTAAGTTGTCCCAAGGCGCGAAGCCCGGACACGGCGGAATTCTTCCGGGCGCGAAAGTGACACCCGAAATCGCCCGGATTCGAGGCGTCCCTTTGGGAAAGGATGTCATTTCGCCGCCCTATCACCGAGCATTTTCCACACCCAAGGGACTGCTCGATCTCGTGGTGCAGTTGCGCGACCTGTCCGGCGGCAAGCCGGTGGGCTTCAAACTCTGTGTCGGTCAGCCGAGCGAGTTTTTGAGCATCTGCAAAGCCATGATCGAGACCGGAATCGTCCCCGACTTCATCACCGTTGACGGTGCAGAGGGCGGAACCGGCGCAGCCCCGATGGAATTCTCCAACTCGATCGGCATGCCTCTGACGGATGGCTTGCTCTTCGTCAACAACGCATTGCTGGGGTGCGGCCTGCGCGACAAGACTCGCGTTATCTGCAGCGGAAAAATCGTCACCGGCTTCAACATGATTCAGCAGATGGCCATCGGAGCCGACCTGTGCAACTCCGCTCGGGCTATGATGTTCGCACTCGGCTGCATCCAAGCCCTCAAATGCAATACAAATCACTGCCCAGTCGGTGTGGCCACTCAGGATCCCGACCTGGTTCGTGGCCTGGACGTGTCCGGCAAGAAACAACGCGTGTGCAACTACCATCGTCACACAGTCCTCAGTTTTCTGGACATTCTCGGTGCAGCCGGGCTGGCCAGTGCGGGCGATTTACGGCCGCGACACATTCAGCGACGCGTCAGCCCGACGGAAGTCCGCGACTTTGGCCGAATCTACCAGTACCTGGAGCCGGGCGCGTTGTTGTCGCCATCGCCGTCGAGTACAAGTTCCACACGTGGAGCGTACGCCGAGGCTTGGGAAGCTGCCAGCGCGGAGCGGTTTTAACGGGCCGCCGAAAGAGTGTGGCACGGGTTTTCAACCCGTGTTTCCACGGGTCGGGAAATCTGTGTGATTTAGTACGCCATCGTTTGCACCGGTTTGAAACCGGTGCCACACAGACCGGTACTACATTGAGGGTCCATGCTCTTCAACACGCTGCTGACCAGGACGGCGGCCATCGATCAGGGGACGAGTGCATCATGACGATTGTGGATCAATTCGAGAGCATGTTTCGCTCGGCGGAGCGGGAGATTTTTCGGCACGAGCGGGTCAAAATCGATTCGGTCCTTGTCGTGACCGACCGCGACGAGGAGAAAGCCAAGTCCTTCGGCAACGAGGCCCGTAGATTTCTGGGCGTGGTCAGCGCTGATGAGAAAGTGCGCTGGCGCGACGTGAACGGATCGGAGTTTCAAACGGCGGGCGAGCTTCTGACGCTCGTGGAATCAGCCGGCCCGGATATCATCTGCACCTACCGCAACCTGCACAGCAGCGCCTGGAAATGGCCTTACAGTCTTGGCACACACGTTGACCTTCTCACTCAGCATACAAGCGTGCCGATCATGCTGCTGCCGCACCCGGATGCGGATCGATCCGCGAAGCATGCGATCGAAAACACGGACACAGTGATGGCCATCGCCAACCACCTGACCGGCGACGATCGGCTGGTCAATTTCGCGTCGAGGTTTACGCAAGACGACGGCACACTGTGGCTGACGCACGTGGAGGATGAGGTAACCTTCGAACGATACATGGAGATCATCTCAAAAATCCCAGCCATCGACACCGATGAGGCACGGGAGGCGGTGCGCGCGCAACTGCTGAAAGAGCCGCAGGATTACATCGACGGCTGTGTCGAAATCCTCACGGCGTCGCGTACGGGTGTGCGAGTTGAGCACCTCGTCTTGTTCGGGCATCACCTGTCTGAGTACAAGCGGTTGATCGTGCGGCACGAGGTTGACCTGCTGGTGCTGAACACCAAGGACGAGGATCAACTGGCTATGCACGGTATCGCCTATGCGTTGGCGGTCGAGTTGCGTGAAATTCCGCTCCTGATGCTCTGATTGACCCTCGCTAAAGAAAGGCCTGTTCACGACATGAACCGTGTGCTTCTTGCCACAGCAAACGCCGGCGTCGAAAACGCAGTCCCGCTGGGGACCACCCTTGTATTTTCTGCCCTGCTCCTCGGTCTGATACTGTGCTTGGCGTTGGAGGAGAAGATTCACGCGAAGAAGTCGATCATCGCGGGCGTCTTCGCGCTTGTCGGCCTGTTTATGGCGAATGTGTTCCACCTCTACGAGTACGTCGATCACAAATTTCTGATCAAGCTTCCACCGCTCGATTCCGCCCTGGGTCACACAATCGCGCTGCCCGTGTACATCCCCGCGATCGACTGGGGCGTTATCGCACTGATATTCGGGGCGAGCCTGTTCATCGATATCACGTCGAAGTCCGGGCTGTTCACCTGGATCGCCATCAAGCTCACCAAAGCGTCCAAAGGCGATCCGCGCAAGCTCTTATGGTTCTACGGGCTGATGACGGTTGTCTTCTCGGCTGTGCTGAACAACGTGACGGCCATGATCATCGTCGGCTCGCTGACCGGCGTGTCGCTGAAGAAGCTGGGCCGAGTGAACATGATGCTCGGTTTTCTGCTGATCGAAGGATTATTGACCAACATCGGCGGATTGCTGACGCTCATCAGTTCGGTGCCCAACATCATTGTCGGCAACGCAGCCGGTATCAGCTTCGCGACGTTTTTCGTCAAGTCCGCCCCGTTCGTATTCGTAGCCACGATCGCCACAATCATGCTCGGTGCGAAGCTGTTCGGCATTACAAAGCTGCACACCGCCAAAGAAAGAAAAGAAGCGGAATTGCTGGTCAGCGGGTTCGACGAGAATGACGGTATCGAAAGCAACGGCTTCTTCTGGTTCAGTACCGTCGTACTGATTCTGTTCATCGTGACCATCGCCACAACTTCGATCCTGCCTGTCGTTCAGGATTTGGGCATGAGCTTCGTGGCACTTTTCTTTGCGGCGGTCATGCTGGTGCGCTACAAGTCGAGTGTGGACAAGTTCTACCGTGCGATGGACTGGGACTTACTGGGGTTCTTTGCTGCTCTGTTCGTCGTCATCAACGTGATGGAGCACGCGATGGTGCTCGATCTGATCGGCGTCGGACTTGCCAAGGTCATCAGCCTGAACGAGCTTATCGGACATGGTGCGGGAACGGGTGCGATCCTGGTATCGTCCGCGGCTTTCAGCTCGGTCACCGATAATATCCCCCTGTCAGCCATGCTGGCGAAAATTCTTCAGGCGCAGGTCACTGCCTCAACCGATCCGCTCTGGTGGTCGGTCGTTTTCGGTGCCAACCTCGGCGGAAACCTGACTCCGATCGGGTCCGCCTCCACACTGGTAGCTGTCACCATCATCCATAAGAACGGTATAGCCATGCCGTTCGCCCGTTTTGTCAAGCTGGCCATCCCTTTCGCTGCGATGCAAATTGTGCTGGCTACAGCCTATGTCCTGCTGTTCCTGCAGTAGCGCAAGGTGCCCGTTGGCCAATCGGCGCTAGACCTGAATTTCAGACGTGGTAAAGTCTGGTCGGCTGGATGCGACGGTCTTCTTGACCGACGCCAGCCGGATGAGGTCCGCCGCCTGAGCGAGCCGGCCTTTCAGAAAGGGTCACACGAACATGGAATTGCCAAAACGCGCCAAGGGCGACGAATACACCAGGAGCGGCGAATACCGCGCGCTGCGCCAACGTGTCAGAACTGCATCGTCAGGATTGAGCATCCCGTCCGTCGTCGTGTACGCGTTCGACAATCGAACGCGCCTGCTGCCGTACTTCTTCAGCAGCCATAGGATGGCCCCCGCAGGCGCTCGCGCCGTTGGGGCAGCGCTGTACGACTCGGGCCTGACCAGCACGCGCGTCGTCCTGCAGCAATGGACCCCGAACTTTCGCCCCAGCCGAGCCAGGCTCGACGGGCAACCGATCGAGATGCTGCTCGTTTCGAGCATGCAGATTCACGCCGAGCGCGCCTACCGGCTCGTCGCGGATGCCTGTTCCCGCCCGGCACAAGAACGGCCGCTCATCATCGCAGGTGGCCCCAAGGCGATTTACGAACCCTGGGACATGTTCGCCATCGGCGGTGATCCGAATATCTCAGCGGACATCGCGGTCACCGGGGAAGAGTTCGTCCTCATGCAGCTCGTCGAAGTGTTGCTTGAGTACCGTGGCCAAACCGGCACGATGCGTTCCGCCTTTCAACGCGCCCGCGCGGACGGAGCGCTGACGGATATCCCGGGGCTGGTCTACCGCCGGAACGAAAATGTTGACGCTCCGCTGGTCACGACCGGCATTCAGCGACTGGTCAGCGACCTGGACGAAATACCGCATCCAGTCATCGGCTATCGATTGTTGGAACGCCCGCACCGTTGGCGCGATTTGAGATCGCAACCGCTGGCTGCTTCGCGCGTTTGGCTGCACTCTCCAATCGGCTCGCTGAGCATCTCGCACGGTTGCAAATTCAACTGCGACTACTGCCCGATTCCAGCCTACAACCAAAAAACCTACCGCCACAAGAGCGGCGAGCGCATCGTGGATGAGATGCGCCAACTCCGCGAACAGTTGGGCATCCGCTTCTTCTTCGGCACGGACGACAACTTCTTCAACAATCGGCCCGCCGTCGAGCAGATGTTCGACACGATGGCACGGGCCAAGATCGCGGGGAAACCTCTGAGAAAGATGGTTCGCTGGGGAACCGAAGCGACCGAATTCGATACGTGGAAAAACCGCGACCTGCTGCCCGCTGCGCGACTTTCAGGCCTGCGAGCACTTTGGATGGGGATCGAAGACCTGACCGCGACGCTCATCAAGAAAGGCCAGTCGATCAACAAGACGAAGGAACTCTTTGAGATCCTGAACAAAACCGGCATCTGCCCCATGCCCATGATGATGCATCACGACGGGCAGCCGCTCTACACCCGCGACGGACTCTACGGACTCCTCAACCAAGTACAGTTTTTGCGCAAAATCGGCGCACAGAGCATGCAGGTCACCGTACTGACACCAGCCGTGGGCACGCGCTCGTACGAAGCCAACTTCGAGAACAAGCACGTTTTCAATTCCGTCGGCAACGCTCCCGTGTTGCAGTTCCAGTTCGATGGGAATCACGTGGTGGCTTCATCTTTGCCCAAACCGTGGCGCACACAACTCAACGTCCTGCTCGCGTACGGTTTGTTCTACAACCCGGTCAACCTCGTCCGCATGCTGGCGCGACCAGCCAACAGCGTCACCCTAGGCCCGATCAACCAGATCGGCGGCATCCTCGGGTTGGTCAAAACCGCGATCCACTCCACCCGGTGGTCGTACCGTTTGTGGCGAGGCCCCATCACACGCGAAGCAGGCCCGTCACAGCCAAAAACGCCCATGATCGACGTCTCACCCACCGGCGAACAGGCTCAGTCCAACGGCCATGCGAACACGACCACGGAGTCTCGCCCCGCCGATCCGATTCCCGTTCGCGAAATCGCTTCCGACAGAATCGTATCCCTCCCGCTGTACGCCGCACTGAAACCCGACGGAAAAATCCCCGCCTCCCAATAGCCGCGAACAAAACCGATTCAGTGTTTTGTGCGATTGCACTATCGTACGCACGATTCGATACTCGGTGGTTCAGCTCCTCTTCGCCAAGCGCTGCGAGCTTCGGGTAAAGCTCGATATTTCAAACCAGCGTACGCAGCGAATTAAACCACGCAATGCGCACCCCACGTCACCCCCACCCGCTTAGCACGACAGCGCTAGGTTACGCGCCGATCGACCCCTGAAGCCCACGGATTGCAATCCGTGGGACCGAACCATCGCGCTTCGCTGCCCACAATCCACGCTTCGCACCGGAAGTAGCGTTGTCGTATTAGCCGTGTCGCGTGCGACACGAACAGACACCGCGCACATCGTCGCACAGGTTCCTTGCGAGGAATACACGACCGGGTTCGGACCCTACTCACCAAATCCGTTCTGAAACCCCGCGAAGTCGATCAGATCGACATCCCGATCGAAGTCAAAATCAAACGCCTCGCAACCAGCCGCGTAAGCCCTGCCCCCCGCGCCGGTCAGGCAGTCGGCCCACGAGGCGTAGTCGTCGAGATCGACGCTCGAATTACAATCGAAATCACCGATCCCGAATTCGTACGCCCCCATATCCACCCGGCCACACAACACCCGAGCGTGACCGTCGAAGTCTGTTTCGCCCGGTTCGAGCGTCACACTCGGATCCCCCGCGTCGATGGCTGGCGAACCCACCATCAAGCGCAGATCGCCGTAGTCGTCATCGTCCGTACCCCAAACCTCATCAGGCCCAGCGTCGGGGCTGCGGACGAAAACGGGATCGTCGCCGATGTTCCCCTCACCCGCCAACCCGTCGAGGCCCTGAATGCAGCTATAGGCCAAGGCTGGCAATCCACTGTCAAGCTGGGCTGACTCATCCATCCCACCCGCGTCAGCGTTGCCCCATAGAACACAGCTGGTCAAATTGGGGCTGCCGTCAGTCCCGTTACGTATCCCACCCCCGAATTCAGCCGAATTCCCACTGAATGTGCAGTTGGCCAGCGTCGGGCTGCTGGCGGCAGCGTTGTACATCCCGCCTCCACGACTGCTCGCCGCGTTTCCACTGAACGTGCAATTGGCCAATATCGGGCTGCTTAAGGAAAAGTTGTACATCCCGCCGCCGCGACTGTTTGTCGTATTCCCGCTGAATTTGCAGTTGGTTAACATCGGGTTGCTGGAGTTGGTATTGAACATCCCTCCGCCGCCACGGAACGCGTCCGTGCCTGTTGCTGTGTTCCTGATGAACGTGCAGTTAGTCAACGTAGGGCTGCTGTCGAAGTTATGCATTCCGCCGCCGCTATGGAATGTGCCCATGCCCGTCGCCATATTCCCGCTGAACGTGCATTTGTCGAGCGTCGGACTGGCGTAGGCGTTGTACATTCCGCCGCCGCTACTGGAAAACCCCGTCGCCACGTTCTCGCTGAACACACAGTCGATCAACATCGGGCGGCCATTGCCGTTATACATACCGCCGCCTACGCCAGCCTCGTTTTTGCTGAACGTGCAGTTCACCAATGTCGGACGACTGCTGGAAGAAATGTTGTACATCCCACCTCCGAATCTATTCGTCGTGTTTGCATCGAATGTACAGTTGGTCAGCATAGGACTGCTTGAGGATTCGTTGTACATCCCCCCGCCCCCGCCGGAGGAACCAGAGATTGTTGCCGCGTTGCCGCTGAACGTGCAGTTGATCAACGTCGGGCTGCTGAAGGAATTGTACATTCCGCCGCCGTATTCGGCCACGTTCCCGCTGAACGTGCAGCCAGTCAGCGTCGGGCGACTGAACTCGTTGTTGTACATCCCGCCGCCTCGATTACTTGCTGAGTTCCCAATGAATGTGCAATGGGTCAGTGTCGGGCTGGCGCTGTCGCATTTTACGGCTCCACCTTCTGTGGCGTAGCCTCCGGTGATGGTGAAACCTGCCACAACGGAGTCGGGGCCGTCGTTGGGACGGAACCAGAATGCGCGGTGCGGGCTCGTCTCCGTACCCTCGCAGTCGATTACCGTCGCCGACACGACTTCGGGATCGGTGGGGTTACTGCTTCGCACGGTTATTGCTTTGCCGAAGAAGCCCATGTCGCGATTGCCGTCGCCGGTGTACGTGCCGGGGGCAACAATGGCGACATCACCCTCGTACGGATGAGCGATATCAATCCCGGCCTGGATGGTTGCCTTGGGGCCGTGCTTGCCATCCCACACCCGTGCCAAGCCGTCCCATTCGTCGTCGCCGGCTAAATCCACGTAGTAAGTCCGTAACGGTATCAGCGGATCCGTACCCCCCACGTATTCGGCGAGGTTGTCTCGCCCGTCATTGTCAAAGTCCGCGCTTGCATCACCAGCCGTCGGTGAGCCGAAGTGAAGCTGTTCCCACCAATCCGGCAGCGCGTCGCCATCCGTATCCAGAAACTCGTCCGCGCCTATGTCAACGTAGTCGCCGATCTCGCGCGGCTCGCCATCGATATCGGTCTGCTCGTCATAGTCTCCGAACGGATCACCGGAATCGATGCATGGGGAGCCTGCCTGCAAGTGGAGGCCGTCCCCGATCAATAAAGGATCGACACCGATATTGCCCTCGCTGGCCAACGTGTCGAGTCCCTGGATACAACTGTAAGCCACCGATGGTGAACCGCCGTCGATTTGTGCCGATTCATCAGACCGACCCGCACCGCTGTTTCCCCAAAGAATGCAGTTAGTCAGTGTCGGACGACTGAGATTGTAGTTGTACATCCCGCCACCGACGCCGTTGGCCACGTTTCCTCCGAACGTACAGTTGGCCAGCATTGGATTGCCCTCCAATGTGTACATTCCCCCGCCAACGGCTCCCGCCGTGTTCCCAATAAAGACGCAACTGGTTAGCTCCGGACTGCTGTTGCCGTTGTACATCCCGCCGCCGCCGAATCTGGTTGCATTTCTCTTGAACAGGCAGTTGGTCAGTGTCGGACTTCCTGAGAAATTGTTGTACATCCCACCTCCGGCGTCGCGGGCAGAGTTGTCGATGAATATGCAGTCGGCTAACGTCGGGTTGCCGAAGATGTTGAAGAAGCCGCCTCCAAGACGATTCATCGCGGAATCGCCGTCGGCATTGCCGCCTGTAACGACAAATCCATCCATGACAACCGTTTCGTCCGCGTTGCTCGCGGTGACAACGTGGTAACTATTCTCGTCGTTGTTGACGAGGTCCGGACCATCGTCACCGGACAAATCACCGCTGAGAATGGTCTCATGGGCAGCCGGATCGCGCTCCGCCAGGAACCCGCCGCCGGGCGGAAAGCCGCCGCATAGCGCCACACAATTCCGAAGCTGGAAGGTGGCTTCGCGATCTCCCCCACGCCCGCGGGCCTGTACACACCGGCTGCCACCCAAATCTCAGTAACCGTCGGGCAACCGGGAGCAGCCGCGAGGGCGTCCTGCAAATCGGTAAAAGCGTCCTGCCAGCTCGTACCATCGCCCGCGCCGCCGGCATCGGTATCCACGTAGACAATAGTCTGTGCCCGAACCGGGCCGGGCGTCACGAACGTAGCGAGTACCAGCGAGAACAGAGTCGCGATCCTGATTGCGGTAGACATCGAATCATCCTTCATCTTCGGTAACAAGTTGAGACCTCACAGCCGTCACCCCTCCTCTTCCAGCCACTCGGAGAGACGTTCGGCCTCAAAAGCCGAACCCCGGAAGAACCGGCGGACGGGCGACGCTTCCACAACCAGCGTCGCAGGCCTGCTCAGAGGTGATGTCGCTCGAAACGCTCATTTCTGACACGGATTCTCGAAAAAAATGCCCAACAGCAGAAAAACGCGGGTCGGAACAGGGGGGCGAGAGGCCCCACGCTATGCGGCGCGCCGACTACGCGCATAGAAACCGGGCGGTGAAACCGACAGGTCTCACCGCCCGGAAGCAGCTTGCGTTTTCGCGGAGCATCACGTCCCCAACAGCGCGATGCACATTGCGACGCGCTTAGAAGTTCACCGGCAGGTCGAAATTCGACGCCAGCAAGCGGGCCTTCGTGACCGACACGAACGGGTTGTCCGCAATCTTGGTGACGTACAGCGGCTCATTGCCGACAATGTTGATCATCGGGCTGCGACCGGGCGTGACGCCGTCTTCCGGAATCCGAATCATGTGGCCGCTCCAGTTGCAAATGTAGCAACCCGGATCCTGAATGGAATCGAACGGGACACAGGCACCGGCCTGGCTGTGAAACGCACTCTGACAGGCCTGCTGGGAAGCATTCTTTGACTGATTCATCTTTGCAATCTCCTTTTCCTGGATCAAAACCGACAGACAAGAAAAACAAAACAGCACAAAGGCTGTTCACGTGTTGGTAAGAGAAATTGCGGCCCGCCGACGTTTCCCCGCCTCAAAACAGGACAGTCGAACGCGACGGCCACGATGGCTGTAACGGCCAATTGGGGGTGCCTGCTTTAAGGGAAAACAACCATTTTGTTCGGATGAACTTCGGCGGGTCACCGGGCGGGCGAGGGGGGCACGATTTCGACGATTTCAAAGCGGGTTTCGCCAGCCGCATCACGCACCGAACCGAGCAGCCGGCCGCCGCCGATCTCGCCCGGACGCACCAGAAGGAGCGCTTTTTGGTCAGGCCAAGCGCGAAACGACTTCGCCAGGACATCGCTCCGCGTGGTCATGATGAAAGGCCCGAAAGCACCCACGCGATGAAATCCGGACGGCTCGACTTCGACCTGTTTTTCCCAACTCTGAAAATCAGCCGGCGCGACGGGCAGCTCCACCAGCACGATGGCGTACGCTTCGCCCGAATACCAGCGTCGCTCTCGATTGTTCTGATCCGAAACGTACACAAGATCATACTCGTGAACGATCGGCCGGATGAATCGGACCGCCTCGCACAAATCCCGCTGATAAAGAGCATTCACCCACGGATCGCGCGACCACCGGGCGAAATAGTCCCGAACGATAAACCCCGCATTCGCGCCCCAGACAGCCAACAGCAAAACAATAGCCGTCGTACGCAGCGCCCGAGTTCTCAATTGTGAGATAAGCCGGTCCGCAGCGATCGCCGCCAACCACTGAAACACAGGCAAACCGCAGGCCGACCGCAACGCGTGAGGACCGCCGTCGGTCAAAGCAGCGGCCAACGGATGAACAGCCAGCCACCACAGCAGCAACAGAGCGAATCGGTTGCGATTCCGATCGCGAAAAGCGACCACCGCACCGACCATAGCCTGCAGCATCACCACCGCGTTCAACTGCCCGAAACCCGGCGGCGATTGAATTGCGTAGCGATCCCCGTGTATCAGCAACCAATCCGGGGCGAAATGGGCTGCGTATTGACTGGCTGCCGTCGTGACAGCCTCACCGATGGGCAGCGAATGCAGAACCGAAACCTGTTCCGCGCGAGCCATCACCTGATCCCAATGCGTGACGGTGGCCAGCAGAAACGGTGCAGCCGCCACCGTACCCACAACGGCTGCGACGCAGAGCGCCCGCCGCCCCTGCGGCTGCCCCCACGATCGAACCCAATCGCGACGAAAAAGAACGACAACGCCCAAAATCATCAGTGGCGTGAACGGTCGCATCGACGCATAGGTGTTTAAGGACACCCCCCACGCCACCCCCGCCGCTGTCAGCCAAAAGACCGATAGCCGCCCGGTATCGCCGTCGCCCGCGTTTCGTCGCGGCATCGCCAGAATCAAACAAGCGATCGGCAGAAGCGCGAACGTCGGCGTCAGCGAGGATTCGTGGCCAAAACGCGAGATTTGAAGGTGCCAGGGCGATATCGCCAGAAACAACGCAGCCCAAACGCCGACGCCGAGGCTGAAACCACGCGCAGCCGCAGCGAACAGCACACCCACCGTCATCACACCAAAAAGAGCAGCCGGTACGCGCGTCGCTAGGGCAAGACGCAACGGACCGAGCACCGCTTCGCATGGTGCGACCAGATAAGCGTAAAACGCCGGGCGATGGTCTCGCGGGCCAAACGCTTCCAGAAACAGGGGCCAATGCACCCCCCAGCGATCCGCACCCGTTTTCAACAGGCTGTAGCCGTCGTAACCATTGCTGGCTTCATCGTGATGAAGCCCCGGCGGCGACGTACCCAACCCGCCAAGCCGAAGCCCGGCAGCCAGCAAGATCACACCCAAGACGATCATCAAACTCGTACGACGGTTACCGAACATGAACCACGAATGGGTTGTTTGAGATGAAACGCACACCAGCATCTTCCTTCGCGGTTTCGATGCAAAGCCAGAAAATATCAAGCAACCGCAGTATGCCGCAGGAGACGCCGGCGTACAGACCGAACCCTGTCGGACCAGGCCGTCGATCGCTCCCAAAGTGACGTTTTGACCGTCTCGCGGGGCGATTCCGGTGGGGGCGTGACCGGCTCGCAGCCTCGGTAGTGGCGGGACGGACACTAACCGAAAAACATTCTTAAACTATTTTAATACAACGAGTTACATACATTTTGACGGCTGTTGAATTCCACGTGTTCGTTGACAGGTTTAGGGGCCGGAGATAGAGTCTTGGGCGTGCGGACGATACTGGCAAACGTTTCAACATCCCGAGCGTTTGATCTTGATTTTGCGGCTTTGGCCGTGGCGAGCTTCCGGGTTCGGTCTTTTTGATCGGCCCGGAAGTTTTTTATGGGCACAGCCAATTCTTGCGGAGACGCCATGACGGTCACCGTAGGTGATTCACCTTCACCCCCTCGCATGCTGGTCGGTTGCGTTATCGCCAACCAAGCGCTCTGTAGGGAGCACTTCCGCCTGACCTTGCGCACCGAAGCCATCGAAAACGCGCTGCCGGGGCAGTTTGTGCATCTTGGCCCACCGTCGGCGGACGCGGGCGACGACGTTTCGCGGAAGGGCACGAGTTTTGCGCCGATTCCGCTGTTGCGCCGGGCGTTCAGTATCGCTGGAATGCGACTTGTGGAGGGCGATCGGTGCGACATTGACGTGATTTATCGCGTGGTCGGCACGGCGACAACGTGGATGGCCTCCCTGCGTCCGGACGACGCGGCCAGCATGCTGGTACCGCTTGGCAACGCTTTTCCCGTCTCCAAGGGCAAAAAATATGCTTGGCTGGTGGGCGGCGGGGTTGGTCTGCCGCCTCTGCTCTGGTTGTCGGAAGCCCTGAATCGCTCCAGCCGGTCCGTAACGGCGATTATCGGAGCACGCAACCGAGACCTGCTGGCTTTGACGTTCGACGAGTCCGTCGAAATCCCCGTGGACGGTTACTCCGCGTCTCGCGTCTCGGCGGAGTTCGCAGCCAACGATACGCCGGTCATTTTGAGCTCGGATGACGGGTCCGTCGGATTTCGGGGACACGCAGCCGCTGCGTTGGAAACGTACTATTCGCGTGCGGGCGTCGCAGCCGGCGATCTCGTGGTTTATACGTGTGGACCGGAATTGCTCATGCGGGCTGTGGCGAGGTTCTGCCTCGATCGCTCGATTGAATGCCATGTGTGCATGGAACGGGCGATGGCCTGCGGGACCGGAACCTGCCAATCGTGCGTGGTGGCGGTGCATGAGGCTGGGTCGCCTGACGGATGGCGTTACGAGCTTTGCTGCACGCAGGGGCCTGTGTTTGAGGCTGGGCGGATCGTCTGGCCGGATTCCGGTGGCGGGGTCCAGCACTGAACGCAGCGCGGCTCGAATGCGTCGGATCCTCCGACAAGCGTATCCTCAAACGGGATAAGTCTTTGTGTGCATGTGGCCTGCTGATCGCATTGGGCACAGGTCGCCGACTTGAGCGTGACGACATCGGCTGCGATCTTCAACGCTTCCACCGCGGGGATGGGTCTGGCCCAACTGTCCGGGTCCAGCGCGGTTATCAACAGGCTGACGCCCCGATCCGCGAGTTCGTTGCATAGTTCGATGAAGCCCGGTCCGAAAAAGTGTCCCTCGTCGATGGCGACGAATTTGGTGTCCGCTTCGATTCGCGCGTGGATGTCGGCTGTGTCGGTTACGGCGACGGCTGCGTGACTCCTGCGCCGATGGCTGACCACGCGCGAGGGGTGGTAGCGGATGTCCACGGCGTGCTTGAACACCTGCACGTGTTCCGGGGCGAATGTGCATACGCGATCGAGCAGCGTTTCGGTCTTCCCGGCGAACATGCATCCGCAGACGATTTCGATCACGCCGCGTTGCGTTGGGCGCAACGGATTCGCGGCGTGTTCGGTGTTTCCAAGTCGGACAACCATGCGTCGCATTGTGGCACGGGGGTGCGCCGCAGGTCAAGCTGCCCGAATACGCTCCCGGTCGAGAAAAAGACCGCAAGGTTTCACCGTCCGGCGTGCTTCACATTCCGGGGATCAGACGGTGGCGGACGCTGCCGGATTGGGGGTTCTGTTGAATCACAAGGAGGATTTCATGCGTTTTTTGAAGAACGGGCGCGTTTGGCTGCTGGCGGTTCTGGTGTTTCCTGCGGGTTCGCTTTTTGCGGCTATGCCGCCTGTACCGGTGCCCGCGTCGAACCTGATTACTGAGTCCAAACGTGTGCTCGGGAAAATCCTTTTCTGGGACGAGCAGTTGTCGAGCGACGACAGCATCGCGTGCGGCACATGTCACATTCCGAATCGGGGAACGGGCGATCCGCGCGTGGGCGTGCATCCGGGTTTGGACGGGCTGTTCGGTACGCTGGACGATGCGTTCGGCTCCCCCGGTGTGGTGCGCCGCGATGAGAATATCGATCCGGTGTTCGACGCGTTCTTCGGCTGGTCGCCGCAGGTCACGCCGCGCAGCGCTCAGCCGACATTGGGCGGTGTGCCTTACGCCGCCAGCTTGTTCTGGGACGGTCGGGCGACGGGGCAATTCGTCGATCCGCAAGACGGTGCCGTCGTGATTCCGGCTGGCGGGGCGATGGAGAGCCAAGCACTGGGGCCGATTTTGAGCGATGTGGAAATGGCTCACGAGGGTCGGACGTGGGATCAGGTCATCGCCAAGCTGGGAAGTGTCACACCTTTGGCACTTTCGCGTAACAATCCGCCGGACATGTCCGGGGCCGTCGCGGCGAATCCGACTTATCCGGGACTATTTGCGGCTGCGTTCGGTACGCCTGCGATCAGTGCCCGGCGTATTGCTTTCGCTATCGCGACGTATGAGCGTACGCTTATTCCTGATCAGACGCCGTGGGACCGATTCACCGAAGGCGACACGTCGGCTATGACTCCCGGTCAGGTGCAGGGCTGGAACTTCTTCAACAACAGCCCGGTGACTTGCCGGATTTGCCACACGCCGCCGATCTTTTCCAACAACACGTTCCGCAACATCGGGTTGCGACCGTGGCAGGAGGATACCGGCCGGTTTGAAACGACCGGAGTTTTTGCGGATCGCGGGCGGTTCAAGGTACCGTCGTTGCGGAATGCCGGATTGAAAGAGACGTTCATGCACAATGGGCGGCTATCGAGTCTCGATCAGGTTCTGGACTTCTACATTGGGATCAATGGTCAGCAGCAGTTCCCGCAGAATCAGGATCCGCTGATTCCGCCGATCTTCATTCCGCCGCCGGTTCGGCCTGCGCTGGTCGATTTTCTTGCCAACGGGCTGACCGATCCGCGCGTCGCCAACGAAGAGTTTCCGTTTGATCGGCCCTGGTTGCTCAGCGAGCTTGGCGACGGCGATCGGGACGGCGATGTTGACGTTTTTGACTATGCGCGGTTCCTGGATTGCATCGACGCGCCCGGCACGCCCGCTGTGGAATCGGAATGCCTGCTCTTCGATTTTGATGGCGACGGGGGTGTTGATTTCGCGGACTTTGTCGGATTTCAGCGACGCGTTACGGGGCTTTGAGGCTGAGACCGCTTGGTGTTTCGGTCGCGTCAGTTCGGTGAGCTGCGCCGGGGCATTGGTGCAGTGTCATGCGTGAATTGACGGGTGATTTGAATTGTGACGGTGCGTGCGAGAACGGGCGTAACAGACGGTTATCGCGGTCCACCGCTCCCTTACGGACGCGGCTCTGTTCGTCTGTTCACGTCGCACGATGGTTGACAAAGCACCAGCACGTCCATCATGGTCTGCATCGTGTTGGGTGCCGCCTGCGACCGCGATCGGGAATGACATGCAGACCACATTGAACGCCGACGAGATGCGCGGCGTGGTGACAGACAGGAAGAAAAATGGGCGGACTGTTGGCTTCGTTCCCACGATGGGTGCGTTGCATGTCGGCCATCGTTCCTTGATTCGTGCCGCCACGAGTCAGTGCGATTCGGTCGCGGTGAGCATCTTCGTCAATCCAACTCAGTTCTCGCGCGGTGAGGACTTCGATCGTTACCCTCGCCCTATCGAAGCCGATCTGGAGTTTTGTCGCGACGAGGGCGTCGATCTGGTATTCACACCGCCTGTCAAGGAAATGTATCCCGAAGGAACCTCGGCGACCGTGCGCGCCGGGGAACTGGGTAACGGGCTTTGCGGCCGGCATCGCGCGGGACATTTTGACGGGGTGGCCACTGTGGTCGCGAGGCTCTTCGCCATCGTGCCTGCACAGAAATCTTTTTTCGGGGAAAAGGACTACCAGCAATTCAAGATCATCGAGCACGTGGTCCTCGAACTTGGCATTCCGATGGAAATCGTGCCTTGCCCGATCGTGCGCGAACCCGGCGGGCTGGCGGTCTCAAGCCGCAACGCTTACCTGACGCCCGAGCAACGTCAGCGGGCGGTCTCACTCTTTCGGGCCATGCGCTTGGCGGAGAAGGATTTCGAAAGCGGCGAACGATGCGCGAATCGCTTGATTGAACGGATGATGGACGAACTCGAACGCGGGGGCCTCACAGACATCGACTATGTGAGCATCGTTGACGCGGAGACGCTGTCGCCGCTGGGCTTCGTGGATCGTTCCGCCCGCATCTGCATGGCTGTCCGGCTGGGTGCCTGTCGCCTGATCGACAACATGCCGCTCGGTTCGCGTGATTAACTCTTAGGCCGTGTGAAGTGGAATGTGTGGCATGGCTGGGTGTAGCGCAGCCATGAGCGCATTTTAGTCGCTACGGGTGGCGGTCGCATTACAAGGTCGTCGGTGTTCGTTACAATCGGCGAAGGCTTGCTCGGTGGAGAAGCTCTTGTGGGCAATTCCGGTGGGCGGGCGATCCGGCGGACTGGGCGATGAATCAAAGCGTTTACGACATTGTGACGGCCATTGGCAAGGGTGAGACGACGGCGCGGGCTGTTGTGGCGGAATCGCTGGCCGCGATCGCCGCGCGTGATGCGCAGGTGCGAGCGTTTGTCTGCGTCGATGGCGAGGGGGCGTTGGCGGCGGCGGACGAAGTGGACCGGCGGTTGGCGGCGGGTGAGCGGGTTGGTCCGTTGGCGGGCGTGCCGGTGGCGATCAAGGACAACATCTGCACGCTGAACCTGCCCACGACATGTGCGTCGCGCATGCTCGAGGATTACACGTCGCCTTATGAGGCTGGTGTGGTCGAACGACTTAGGTCGGCTGGGGCGATCGTGGTGGGCAAGACGAATCTCGACGAGTTCGCCATGGGCAGCAGCAACGAGAACAGCGCCTTGTTTCGCACGGTGAACGCGTGGTCGCCGGATCGGGTGGCTGGCGGTTCGTCGGGCGGGTCGGCTGTCGCGGTGGCGGCTGGCATGGTGCCTTGTGCTTTGGGCAGCGACACAGGGGGATCGATCCGGTTGCCAGCTTCGTTTAACGGCGTGGTGGGTTTGAAGCCGACGTACGGGCGTGTTTCGCGGTATGGGTTGGTGGCGTTCGGGAGCAGTCTGGATCAGATCGGGCCTATCACGCGCGATGCGCGCGACGCAGCCATCGTGCTCTCGGTGATAGCGGGGGACGATGCACGAGATTCGACGAACGTTCGGGGTCGCCCGTTCATTTCAGGCATCGCAGACGGAGAAACGACTCCCGACCCCTTTTCCGTGGGAGTGGCCTCCGAGTGCTTCGGGGAGGGGTTGGCGGGGTCGGTGCGGGCGTCTGTGGAGGCGGGTATCGGTCGGCTTGGCGAGCTTGGGGCGGAGACGGTGGACATTCGGCTGCCGCACATGGAATATGCTATCGCGTGCTACTATATCATCGCGACGGCGGAGGCTTCGAGCAATTTGGCCCGGTACGACGGTGTGCATTACGGCCATCGCACTTCGCGGGCGGACGATATTTTCGAACTCTATTCTCATTCGCGCGTTGAGGGCTTTGGGGCTGAGGTCAAGCGGCGAATCATGCTGGGTACGTACGTTCTTTCGAGCGGCTACTACGACGCTTACTACAAAAAAGCATTGCAAGTGCGCACGCTGATTCGGCGGGACTTTGAAAAGGCGTTTGAGAAAGTGGATGTGATCGCGTCGCCCGTGGCACCGACGACGGCGTTTCGCGTGGGAGAGAAGACGGACGACCCGCTGGCGATGTACCTGGCTGACGTGTACACGACATCGGCGAATCTAGCCGGCCTGCCGGCGATCAGCATTCCGTGTGGGTTTGATGAAGACGGTATGCCGATTGGGTTGCAACTGATGGGACGATGGTTTGAGGAAGATCGGCTGCTAGCGATAGCGCATCGGTTTTTGGAAGGAACAGATTACAATCGGCTAAGTCCGCTTTGCAACCCAGCGCGGTAGTTTCGCCAATAGCGGTTTCGGTCAAATTGTTACGAGCCGCGGACTTCAGTCCGCGCGGATGCTACGTCGCTCACACCTGTCTCGCACCGAAAAACTGCACAAAATGCCTGCTTCGACATGTGGTTTTATGCAACGCCAAGGTTCATCGAGCATATGCTCGCGGATCAATAGGTGTCGTAGCCGACCCCGTTTGCGTCGAGGTCATCGGTATTGGCGATGATCTCTCCGGTTGTATAGTTGTACACCCAACCATGATTTTTCTTGCTTTCGTCCACCAGAGGCGGACTGTCCAAGGTCATCCTCATTTTCTTGGCCCCAATGTTTGGGCCGACGGAGATCAGCGGGATTCTGAGGAGATAGGGGCCGTAGATATGCACGCCGGGCGTGTTGCCGACGTTGCCGAGAATGTCGGTGTTCTTGGTCAACTGTTTTTTGGCTGTTTTCGACTTGCCATCCTCTCCCGGCAAGGCGCCTTCATGCTCGGCAGCGTACATGCTTATGCACGCTCGCAAAGTGTGAAGGCTGGCTCTCAAGGCTGCGTCGTTCGCCGCGCTCGCCCCACGGCTAACACGGGGAACGTCTATGGCGGCGATAATGCCGATGATGACGATGACGATCACCAGCTCAACAAGCGAGAAGCCCCGTCGCGTATCGAATGTCGAACGTCGCATTCTCGGACCTTGTGTGGAGTCGCAAGCCTCACCACGCGGAGGCTCCGAATTGGATCGGCTATCGAGTGCCTGTGAAACTGTAAATCTCATCAAGTTTCGCAAGAGCAAAACGAATCCGCCATCGTCGGGACGCCGGGCACAGGCTCTGACTCTTGTCACCTTTTCTTGGGGTTTTCGGACGTACGCTTGCGGGTAGAGGCCCTGAATTCGTAATCGCTATCTGCCGGCTGCCGCTTTCTTGCGATCAGCTCGACCGGTCAATCGAGGAATTCGCCACCACCATAGAATGAGGCCGCTGGCTGAGGTCAGGATCGCGAGCGCGCTCATCCCGGTCAGAAGCGGGTGGTTGAAATTGCTGCG
Organism: Phycisphaerae bacterium; assembly: GCA_029260215.1. GTDB lineage: Bacteria > Planctomycetota > Phycisphaerae > UBA1845 > UBA1845 > OFTM258. The sequence continues at coordinate 5,044 of JAJDDQ010000007.1, read as the reverse complement.
CGCTCCGTAGTCCATGATGTGCAGCATCCAAAAGAAATCGAAGATTCGCCACAGGTTGTTCCGGCGAGTGAGGACCTCGCCCGTGACCGGGCAGACGTAGATGTGCGGCTGCTTCGGGTGATCGAGATCGACGCGATAGACGGGCATTCGGCCTCGGCGGAACTCGGGAGGCGGTTCGCCTTCCAGAAACTCGATGGAGGCTGCGGTCACTTCGGTTGCGAAGTCGTTCACAGCAGCCGCTTCCGCTTCGCGCTCGCTGATGCGCCGGGTTACGTCTCCGTTCGCGGCGTTCACCGATGCCAAAGGTTTGTCGTCCGCTCCGATAAGCTCGTACACAACATGTCCGCGACGTGTGCGAAGCACGATCCTTTGAACGGAGGCGGAGAGGTCGGCTTCCGTGGATGCACGCTCGACGGCTTGGGCCGGTGAGAGTTGGACACTGCCGACATCAATCACCGGCTCTTCGTGCCGGTTCATATCGGTTTCGCCGCGCACGCTTTTTATCTGCATAATGCTGAACGCGAAACCGCCGATGCTCCACGCCAGGAGTTGCAGGCCGACGATCAGCCCCAGCCATCGATGAACGAGATACCAATTTTTCTTCCAACGCACAGTTGATCTCCGCCTGGATTCACAAAACACACCAGCAAGCTAAGGTACCGGTAATACGTGACTTTCGCACCGGCGAAATCGTGTATCAACCGCACTGTCTATCAATGCTTGCCGCCGAACGCTATAGTGGAAAATGGGGATTTCGAGTTGGGTTTTCTTACACTACTACACAGGGGACAAGCGGATGACGTGGGTAAGCCGTTCGAGGGGATTGGGTTGTGCTGGGGTTTTCGTGGCGTGCCTGGGGCTGACGCAGGCAGCGGCTGGTGCGACGGTTGGCGGGTCGGTGCGGTTGGCTTCGCCTCCAAACGATGTTGTTCCTAACGCCAGAGTTACGCTGTTCACACCCTCGTTGAGCTTCTTTGCGGAAGCGCGAAGCGATGCGGCTGGGGTGTATTCCATCGACGGCGTACCAGCCGGCGTGTATCAACTCGGCTGTGCGGCTGTGGGTTTCGATTACATCGAAGCATCGATCACGCTGGGCGCGGTGGCTCAGCTGCGCGATTTCGATCTCGACCAGGAGTCGCACCCGGGACAATGGGCTATCATCGGCTCGACGGCCCCCGAGTTTCTGGACGCTTCGGATATCGGAATCCTGCTGCCTGACGGCCAAATCTTCTACTGCCACGACACCACGGATCCGATTCTGTTTGACCCTGCAACCGGCAATCGATCGTTTCCATCCGGTTCGCCAAGCCACCAGGGGTGCCAAAACGCAAGCCTGACAAGCGACGGGCAGATCATCATGATGGGCGGCCAAAGCCCAGCCAACCCCGGCGCGTTTACCAACGCAGTTCCCTGGACCAAAAAGTGGAACCCGACATCAGAAACGTGGCAACTATTGGCCGACCTGCAACACAACGTCGGTCGCTGGTATCCTGGGCTTGCACGTTTGGCGGACGGTTCGTTCCTGGTCATGGGCGGCGGGCAATGCTGCGACGCGTCACGTACGGACACGTGCGAACGATTCGACCCGGCCACGGAAACATGGAGCTACACCGGTTCGATGCTGAACCCCAGCGAGTTCACGCCGGTCGCGATGCTGTACACCGGCGAGGTTCTCGCGACGTGGTCGCCTCCGCAGCTTTACAACCCAATCTCTGAACAATGGCGGCTGACCGGAGATTTCAACCAGCCCAACCGATTCTACCCAGGCCACTCCGACCACTCGCTCATCGTTCTTGCGGACGGGCGGGCGCTGGCGATCGGAGTCGTCAGCGGCCCCGACAACAACACGATGATGGGCGAAGTTTATGACCCGGCGACCGAGAGCTGGAGTTTCACGTCGAATCCGGGTCTTGTTCGATATCAAACGGAGGTGGTGCAGCTTCCGGATGGCAGAATTTTCGTCGGCGGAGGTCAGACGGAAGTCAATCCGCCACCAGTCGGCAATGTGCTGGGTGTCGTGCGCTGGTGCGACCTTTACGACCCGGGTCTGGACACGTGGCGACGTGTGGCTGACATGACGTGGAACCGCGAGTATCACGGTGTGACACTGCTCGTGCCGGACGGGCGCGTCGTGACAACCGGGGGCACGGTGATTCAGTTTCAGACCGGCCCGACATCCGCGGATATTGAAGCGTATTCTCCGCCCTATCTTTTCCGTGGCGTGCGGCCGGAAATCTCGAACGTGTCCAGCAATGACCTGCCGCGCGGAGTGCAATTCACAGTGGACCTCGCCCTCGAAACTCAGTTGACGAGCGTCGTGCTGATCGGAACTCAGACGACCACGCACTGGGTGGACGGCGGAATCCCGCGACGACTCGTTCTTCCCGTTCAGCAAAATGGCACAACAGTCACCGCCACCGTGCCGGCTGACGCCAACGTCGCAATGCTGGGCCATTACATGCTCTTCGCGATGGTCGATGACATACCATCGGAGGCCAGGATTGTCAGAATCGTCGAAGCGCCAGGCCCGACGACGGGCGCGTGCTGTAACTCAAGCGGATTCTGTTCGATTGAGACGCAGGCAGTTTGTGAAGCCAACCTCGATCAAACTTATCTGGGAGACGACGTAGCCTGCTTTGCGGGCGGTGCTTGCCCGGTCAACTGTTGGACATGCACGTGCCTGAACGGCTTTCAGGGTTCTGGTGAATCAGCCGCCTGCGTCGATGGCGAGCTTGCATGCAACGCGCTTTGCATAGATCAAACGGGCGTGCAGGGGTTCACCTGCCAAGCGGGGCCTTGCGCGCCGACGATCCCCACGATTTCGACATGGGGAACTGTCATATTGATCTTGTTCCTCATAATCGCAGCTACCGTCGTTCTTGGTCGGCGCGACAGTCGTCGGATCAACATCGCGTAGGTATTCAGCCGCAACACATGAGACAAATCGAAGAGACAAATCGAAAAGACAAACGGCTTGATCCGGCATGTCGCGAGGAGCACTCGGGATGGATGATTCGGGGAAGATCGAGGATTTCTATCTGGTGAGCGCTGTCGTCGAACTCGAGCAGGGGTTCTTGACCTTAATGCTCACGGACACACTCCCGCCGCATGGAACGGTGTCGGCCATTTTCAAGAATCCTGTATTGATCAAATCTTCGATGGAACTGGACATCGGCGATTCTCTGTTCGTTGGCGAACTCACATGGTCACGGCTGAGTCGGCGCGCGAGCGAAGTTGCGTTGTTGAAGTCGAGACAGGGGTTTCACGATTCACTGACGCGATTGGTCGCATCGAATCAGGAGCTGACCGCGATTCATATCGAGGGAGAAATCGAAATCGACATGGTGGTTGAAAGTCTCGAATTCGTTCGCGCGTAACGCGCCACGGTCAACGCTGACGCGCGAACGACCTGCGAACCCACGAAGCACGAAACGATGATCGCCGTTTTCTGGTTCCACCGGCGGTGCGACTAAGGAGTCGCGCAAGAATAAGTTAAATGATTCTGCATGACTCCTCCGATAAAGAAGTATGCCGGATTCCACCGTAGTGCAATGGGTTAGAGAGAAATATATTTCGTTGTCGGAGGTGCTGAATGAGCGTTCCCGGCGTGTGTGGGTAGCCACTGAGGCACGCTCGCTGGGCCGCGGGGGTATTGCGGCGGTGGTGGCGGCTACGGGAATGTCGTCTGCGACGGTACACAAGGGAATCCGCGAAGTAGAAGCTGCGGCTGCAGACGAGGACCTATTCTCGACTCCGCGTATTCGGGGCAAGGGCGGCGGTCGCAAACGTGCCCGTGACAGTCAATCGGGAGTAATCGAGGCATTGGACTTGCTTGTGGAACCAACGGCCCGCGGCGATCCGGAATCTGCCCTGCGTTGGACATGCAAGAGCACGTACAATCTGGCGACGGCGTTGCAGCGTCAGGGTTTTCAGGTCGGCCCGCGAACCGTGGCGCGAGAACTGAAAGAGCAGGAGTTCCATCTGCAGGGGAATCGGAAAACACGCGAGGGCAACACCCACCCCGACCGTGACGCCCAGTTTCACTACATCAACGAACAGGTTCTTCGTTTTCAGCGCCGCGGCCAGCCTGTGGTCTCGGTGGACACGAAGAAGAATGAGCTTGTGGGCCAGTACAAGAACGCCGGTCGAGAGTGGCTTCCGAAGGGACAGCCGGTCGAGGTCTTGGCGCATGACTTTCCCGACCCGAAGGTCAGGAAGGCTATTCCCTATGGTGTATACGACGTCACGCACAACGAAGGCTGGGTGAGCGTGGGCATTGATCACGACACGGCTCGATTCGCCGCAGCCACGATCCTGCGATGGTGGAGAAGAATGGGCAAGAAGCGATACCCGCGTGCGAAGAAGTTGTTGATCACGGCAGACTGCGGCGGCAGCAGCAGCAGCCGGACCTGTCTGTGGAAAGTGGCTTTGCAGGAATTGTCCGACAAGCTGGGATTGTGTTTGGAAGTCTGCCATTTCCCGCCGGGCACCAGCAAGTGGAACAAGATCGAGCATCGCATGTTCTGCCATATCACCCGGAACTGGCGTGGCCGCCGGCTGGTGCGCTACGCCTCGATCGTACAACTTATTGGCAATACAAAAATGGATCGAGGACTTCGAATCCGAGCGGAAGTGGATGAAAATGAATACCCAACGAAAGAAACCGTGACGCCGGAACAACTGGCAAGAGTGCGCCTCCGTCCGTCAATATTCCACGGAGAGTGGAACTATGCCGTTCTGCCGCACTAGGAATCATTTAACTTATTTTTGCGCGAATCCTAAGAGCGGGTCACTGTACGATAGGCCGAAGGCAGCTTAAGGATACGCGTTTTTCACTGCACTCGGTTGAAGAGTCATTATCCGTGAAAAGTTCCTTTCGATTGTCCCACCTTGCACCGGGGATTCGGGTGTGGCTATTTCCTTCGGCGCTGTGGAATAATTCGCGCCTCACTTTACTTGCGCAGGGCGCGGGGGGCTGTCAGAATTCCGGGCGTGTTACGATCTTTTATTCAATCGGGAGATAGTCATGGACAGGGAAGTTTTG
>JAJDDQ010000060.1 GCA_029260215.1 Phycisphaerae bacterium | reverse complement strand
CGCCGCGACCGTGAATGGGGCTGGCTCGAAATCGTTAAATGGCACACCCTGGTGGCGATGCCGAATAGATGCTTGGAAAGATCCCGAATTCTTCCCGCAACCCTCTTGACGGAGACTCGCTCATAGATGCCACCCAGAATGGGATGCCCCCGCCGTATCGTCGGGACTTGGCGTCCTCGCCCACTGAAGCTGGCGGCTCGTTTGGGGGCGATGGGAGATGTTTTGCGGGGGTGATTTCCCACGCAATCGTCGATCGCTATACTCCCGTCCATGAACGAATCTTCAGAAACGACCGCGCCGGTTTGCCTTCGGCTCGACGGGTCTCCGTTGACGCTTGAACGGCTGGCTGAAGTGTACGATAAGCCCGTCCGCGTTGAGTTGGCGGACAAGCTCTGGGAACGCATCGACGCATCGCGGGCGGTGGTGGAACGCATCGCGGGTGGTGAGGCTGCGGTGTACGGGGTGAACACGGGGTTCGGGCATCTTTGTCGCAAGCGGATTCAGTCCAAAGACCTGGGCACGCTTCAGCACAACCTCGTTCGCTCGCACGCGGTGGGTGTGGGCGATCCCGCGCCGGATGAAATTGTTCGCTGGATGCTGCTGTTCAAGATTCAGGCGTTGTCGCTGGGTTACAGCGGTGTACGACGCGAGACGATTCAGATTCTGGCGGACATGCTCAACCACGACATTCTGCCCGTCGTGCCCAAACAAGGATCGCTCGGAGCCAGCGGGGATTTGGCGCCGCTGGCGCACCTGGTGCTGCCGCTGATCGGTGACGGCTGGGTACGCTATCGAGGCCGAATCGTTCGCGGGGCGGATGCGTTTTCCGAAGCCGGCTTGCAACCGTTGCAATTGGGCGCGAAGGAGGGGTTGGCACTCATTAACGGCACGCAGTTCATGAGCGCGTACGGGGCGGCTATTCTCGTTCGTGCGAGGTGGGCTTCCAAGCATGCCGACATTGTCGCATCCATGTCGCTGGAAGCGCTGCGCGGAAGTGCGAAGCCGTTCGAAGCGCGTCTGCATGCGCTTCGGCCTCATCCGGGTGCGATTAAGACGGCGGAGAATGTTCGGCGGTTGTTGGCGGGCAGTGAGATTCTCGCGTCGCACGCCGATTGCGACAAAGTGCAGGATCCGTACTCCCTGCGCTGTGTGCCGCAAGTGCATGGCGCGACGCGCGACGCGATCCGGCATGCAGCCGAGGTCTTCGAATGCGAGATTAACTCGGTGACGGACAACCCCGTTATCTTCGAGAATGGCGAAGCAATCAGCGGCGGGAACTTTCACGGGCAGCCGCTGGCGCTGACGCTGGACTATCTCGCGATCGCGTTGAGTGAGTTGGCCAACATCTCGGAGCGACGCATTTACCTGCTGCTCAGCGGTCATGACGAGTTGCCGCTCCTGCTGATGCAGAACACGGGATTGAACAGCGGGTTCATGCTGCCGCAATACACTGCGGCTGCATTGGTCAGCGAAAACAAGATACTGTCTCATCCCGCGTCGGTGGATTCGATCCCGACGTCGCTAGGCCAGGAAGATCATGTGAGCATGGGTGCGACGGCTGCGACGAAGGCGTGGAGGATTCTGACCAGTGTGGAAACCGTGCTGGCGATTGAGTTGATGTGTGCGGCGCAGGGTATGGACTATCGCGCATCCCTCCGTGCGGGCGTCGGCCCTCAGGCGGCGCACGATGTCGTTCGCGAATTGATCCCGCATGTGGAGGAGGATCGGGTGTTCGGGGAGGACATTGAGACGGCGCGGGGGATGATTCGGGCGCTCGGGATTCTTGGGCGCGTGGAGGATCAAATCGGTGAGATGAGTTGACGTTTGGGTTTTGTTTGGTATAATGCTTCTGGATGGATTCACGGATGGCATCGAATTCGACCATTGAATGGACACAAACAACGTGGAACCCGGTCGCCGGTTGCCGCAAGGTCAGCGTCGGGTGTGCGCACTGCTATGCTGAGCGGATGTCAAAGCGGTTGGCCGCAATGGCACGTGCAGCACGAGCGCGCGGAGACACGCCCGGTCGAACCGCCAACTACGAGAGCGTGATCGACGGGCGAGGCTCATGGAACGGTAGCGTTTTCCTCGATCACAACGCCGTCAACGACCCATTGGCGTGGCGTCTGCCGCGCACGATTTTTGTAAATTCGATGAGCGATCTTTTTCACGAAGATGTGCCGCTATCTTTCGTCAAGAGCGTATTCAGTGTCATGAATCGCTGTCCGCAACATGTCTTTCAGATTCTGACAAAGCGTCCCGAGCGCGCCGCGGAGTTTTCGCCACACCTTGATTGGTCTGAAAACATCTGGATGGGGACAAGCGTGGAGAGTGCAGAGTTCACTTTCCGCATCCACGAGCTGCGCAGGACTGGTGCTCGCACCAAGTTCCTCTCGCTGGAGCCGCTTCTTGGACCGATCCCACGGTTGCCTTTGAAGGAGATCGATTGGGTTATCGTCGGCGGCGAGTCCGGTCCGGGAGCTCGACCGATTGAGGTGGATTGGGCACGGCGGATTCGTGACCGGTGTATCGATCGGGACGTACCATTCTTCTTCAAGCAATGGGGTGGCGTTAACAAGAAAAGGACTGGACGTCGACTTGACAATCATACATGGAACCAATTACCCGCCGGGATTGCATGATGATCGAACTAAGTACCCCCAATGATGACGGCCTAATTATGCCTGAGGTAGGCGTTTGGTCGCGAGACAAACATCACTTTCTAGCGAGATACATCGACGCCTTCAGAACTGCCATGAAAGGCAAGCGATGGTCCGGCTTGCACTATATCGATTTGTTTGCCGGGGCGGGGATAGAGCGAATTCGGGGCAAGAGTGAGCTGGAGTGGGGTTCTCCACTCATCGCGGCGCAAATTAATAATCAATTCACAAAACTTCATTTGTGCGAGAGCGACAAGGAAAAACAAAACGCGCTAGCGCATCGCCTTCAGGCATTGCGCCCGACTCATGATGACCAGGTACTCCGAGGCGATGCAAACCTATTGGTTCCTGAGATCGTTTCGGCAATTCCGCAACGTTCCCTCTCACTGGCATTTCTCGATCCCTACGGGCTTCATCTGGACTACGATACGCTTACTTGTCTTGCAGGTGTGCGAGCGGACCTAATTATCTTTTTCCCAGATCGTATCGATGCTCTACGCAATTGGCGCGCGTACTACTGGGATAATCCAGATTCGAAACTTGATACGGTTCTGGGGCCGGGTAGCAATTGGCGTGAGTTGCTCCGTAATGCGCCTGAGTCTCAAAAGGTCAAGCGATTGCTTGACGAGTACGTCTGCCAGATTCCAAAACTAGGCTACACAGAATTCGAATGGGAACCGATTCCTTCATCTGGAGCGAGGCTGTATTGGCTCTTGTTCTGTTCCAAAGCTAACGTCGCCACGAGAATATGGCGAGGAACCTCCGCACGTAAGCGAGATGGTCAACGCACTTGGGATTTCGGCTAAATGTAATCATCGAATTTCTTCAATAGCAACAGACACAGTCGACGCACATTAAGAATGTTTAACAGAAAATGACAACCAGAGCAATGAATACAAGCAGACACGCGACCATCCGCGCGCCGCGCGGAACGAAGATCACCTGCAAAGGCTGGGTTCAGGAAGCAGCCATGCGCATGATCATGAACAACCTCGACCCCGATGTGGCTGAAGACCCGGACGAGCTGATCGTCTACGGCGGGTCGGGCAAAGCTGCGCGGACATGGGCGGACTTCGATCGCATCGTCGGGGCGCTCAAGGAACTCGAAAACGACGAAACGCTGCTGGTGCAGTCGGGCCGAGCGGTGGGCATTATCAGGACGCATGCCGACGCCCCGCGCGTGCTCATCTCCAACTCGATGCTCGTGCCCCATTGGGCCAACTGGGACGAGTTTCGCCGCCTCGAAGCGATGGGCTTGACCATGTACGGGCAGATGACGGCTGGCAGTTGGATTTACATCGGCACGCAGGGCATCTTGCAGGGAACGTACGAAACATTCGGAGCGCTGGCCCGCAAGGAATTCAACGCGCCTTCGCTGAAAGGCAAACTCGTGGTGACCGGCGGACTCGGAGGCATGGGCGGTGCTCAACCCCTGTCGGTCACGATGAACGACGGCGTATGTCTAGCCGTCGAGATCGATCCCGCTCGTGCAAAGCGACGCATCGAAACGCGCTACTGCGACAAACTTACCGACAACCTTGACGAAGCCCTCAAATGGTGTTTCGACGCGAAGAATAAGGGAGAGGCTCTTTCCGTCGCCCTCGTCGCCAACGTAGCCGACGTCTTGACGGAGCTGATCGAGCGGAACATCACGCCCGACGTGCTGACCGATCAGACGTCGGCCCACGACGCGCTGGTCGGATACGTTCCGAATGGGATGAGCTTCGAAGCCGCCGTCGCGCTGCGCAAGTCCAATGCGGACAAGTACATCGCCGAGTCGATGCGCACGATGGGCGAGCACGTGAAATCGATGCTCGAATTGCAGAAGCGCGGAGCCGTCACCTTCGACTACGGCAACAACATCCGAGGCCAGGCGATTCTGGTCGGCGTTAAGAATGCGTTTGACATCGAGGGTTTCGTGCCGGCCTACATTCGCCCGTTATTCTGCGAAGGTGCAGGCCCGTTTCGATGGGTGGCGTTGTCGGGCGACCCTGCGGACATCGCCCGAACCGATCGGGCTGTCCTTGAGACGTTCCCGGAAAACGAGCATCTCTGCCGCTGGATTCGGTTGGCCGGCAAGCGCGTAGCCTTTCAAGGATTACCCTCGCGCATCTGCTGGTTGAGTTATGGCGAGCGGTCGAAAATGGGGCTGGTGTTCAACGATCTGGTGGCCAGGGGCGAAATCAGCGCTCCGATTGTCATCGGCAGAGATCACCTCGATTGCGGCAGCGTCGCGTCGCCCAACCGCGAGACGGAAGGCATGAAGGACGGCTCGGACGCCATCGCCGATTGGCCCATCCTCAACGCGCTGGCCAACACTGCCTGCGGGGCAAGTTGGGTCAGCGTACACCACGGCGGCGGCGTCGGCATCGGGTATTCGATCCACGCGGGCCAGGTCATTTTGGCCGACGGCACACCGGAAGCAGCCAAGCGTCTTGAGCGCGCGCTCACGGCTGATCCCGCGATGGGTATTTTCCGCCACGTCGACGCGGGGTACGAGAAGGCGGAGCAGATCGCCGAAGAGCGCAGCGTGAAATTGCCTCGATGAAAAGAGCAGCGAACCGCGCGATGGCAGTACCGCTGATGGACGTCAACGTACCAGGGCAATCCGGGCGCGTGAGCGTAGTGCCTTCGTTGTGGGTTGATTGGGCGTGAAGCGGTCGAGGACGCGTTCGCAATACTCGAAGACAACCGCAAACTCGCCGGCGTCGAAAAGACGATTCGCCAGCTTCAGCGGCATGCCTCGCGTCGTGTTGTGACAGCATTTTTGAACGTCCGCAGACGCGAGCAGCATTTTTGAAGCCTCTTTCATGTCGCCAAGTTCCAAGGCGACCAGGCCGAGCTGGGTGAGTGCGTCCGTCGTCGCGTGGCCTGCACCGTCTTCGAAGCCTTCGTGGTCGATGCTTTTTGCCTTTTCAAGGAAGCGTTTTGCTCCGGCGTACTGTCCCGTTTTCCGCAGCGCTCGGCCACAGGCGACGAGAAGGTCCGGCGCGTCTGATTCATTCGTGTCGTCGATTTCGGTGATGCACACTTCGGCGGCTTCGTCGGCTTTGTCGAGCCTGACGAGCAGGCTAACGAGACTCTCGGCAGCCATTCTTTCCCAGGGTTCCTGACGGCTGTTCATGGCTTGGCGGTAGTAGGCCGCAGCCTGGTCCGCCTGCGCAGCGTCGAGCGTGACCGGCAGCGGTGTGTCCTCGGACAGGCTGAAGTAGGTGAGGAATCGTTTGCGTGAGGCATCGCTGTCGAAACGCGGAGGCGCGGCTGCTCGTTCATACATTCTGCCGAGCATCCAAAACGTGCATGCATCAGCCGTTCCCGCTTCGACATGCTCTTCGAGGATGTTCGCTACGTCGGTCCGATAGGCGGGGTCTTCGTAGAAAGCTGATGTGTTGCCGAATAGAACTTGGCTGTTTCCGGGGTGATGTTTCGCAAGGAGCAGCGTGTGATGCTTGAGCTTTGCACGGTCCTGTTTCTTGTATTCGTACCAGCATACGGCGGCCTCTCGTCTTGATTCGTCCTGGGCGTGTTTTTCGAGATACGGTTCGAAGTGTTCCGGCTGCTTCTCTTGATCGGACAACGCCATCCAATCCGTGGTTGATGCAGTTTGCAACTGTAATCGAACCCCGGCTGCTGTGATTGCGATGCCGATTAGAACAGTAATGACTATGTGGCGCATGGTTTCGCCTTCCGGTTGGATCGTTTTCGCTGAGAACGTCAGACTCCACAAATACCGTACGGAAAGCGGGGCTGAAGGCTCAACGTGATTTGCGATACGGGCGTGCTTCTGCGTGCGGTGAGGTGGGTTTCATGTGGCGATAATGTTTGCCTGCCGGTCTTGAAGCGGCCCTTCGGTGGTCGTGCTTGGCCGTTCGGGCTGTGATTTATCGTTGACAACTGCACGTGGTGTAGCTATATTGCGTTTGATGTTGATTCGAGTGAATAAGATCAACCAAGCGTTGTCGGCTCCGCATGTTGCGCGCCGCGATGTGGACGTCTGCCTGTGTAGCTGTACGTGTTCCTGTACCACCTCTAATGAGGGGGGGGACCGGCGGCAGGCTTAGGCGGAGACGCACGAATACGAGAAAAGCCAAAAGCCCGCGGGTTCGCCCCGTGGGCTTTTTTTGTGAATCGATCGACCGAAAGAAGCACCTTAATTTTGGCGGAGGCCAAACGTGGAAACATCAGCCCCACAACATTCAAACGGGCAGGTCAGCGAGACCAGCTCCACCGAGGAAATTATCGCGTGGAGCCTCGAACGCTTCGCCGAACAGAACGTGGTTATCACGACATCGTTCGGTATGGAGGGTTGCGCGCTGATCGACATGTACGCCGCTCCCGGCAAGCCGCTGACGGTCATCTATCTCGATACGATGTTCTTCTTTCCCGAAAGCCACAAGTTGCGGGAGATCATGATCGAGCGCTACCCGCACCTGAATTTCGTCAACCGCGGCACAACGCTGACACCCGAGCAACAGGCAGCGGAATACGGCGAGGAACTCTGGAAATCAAACCCGGACATCTGCTGCCGCCTGCGCAAAGTCGAGCCGATGCGCGAAGCGATGAAGGGCGTCGATGTTTGGGTGACGGGTCTCCGCAGAAGTCAGTCGCCCTCGCGTGCCCATCTTCAGATCATCGAGTGGGATTGGAGCTTTCAGGTGCTCAAGGTCAATCCGCTCGCCAACTGGGAGCGGCAAGATATCTGGAAATATGTGCAGGAGCACAAAGTCCCCTACAACGAACTTCACGAGAAGGGATACCCCTCGGTCGGCTGCACGCACTGCACGAAGCCGGTTGAAGGATATCGCATCGGCGAGTACACACGTGCGGGACGATGGAACGGGACGTCCAAGACCGAGTGCGGGCTTCACGGATACGGCATCTGACGGCCCGTTGGAGAACTTGGGTTTTCCGCGTGGCACCGGTTTTCAACCGGTGCCAACGATGGTGTCCTGCGTGGTACCGGTTTCCTCGCCGGTGAAGACGTGGGGTTGTTATGTTTGCCAATTGGTGCATTTTGTGAAAACGTGTCTTCTGGGTAATTAACGCAATTATTGCCCTCCGCTCCCTTACGGTCGCGGCTCTGATAAGATGTGATTTGCGCGAAGTACCGTGTGAGTCCATAAGTAAGGATAACGATTTAATGTCGGCGTCGAAAAACGATAAAACTGAGTCAAAGGTTGAGGCAGCCAAGCGCGCCGGCAATCGGCTTCGGGGAACGATCAAGGAGGTGCTGGCCTCCGATGCCGTCGAATTCGGGCATGACGATCTGCAACTGCTCAAGTTTCACGGCACGTATCAGCAGGACGACCGCGATACGCGCAAGAAGCGACGGGCGGAGGGCTTGGGCAAGGAAGTCATCTTCATGATCCGGGCTGCGATTCCGGGCGGCGTCATGACGGCGGATCAATACTTGGGCCTGGACACGTTCGCCGACACGTTCGCCAACGGCACGCTGCGGCTGACCACACGACAGGGCATACAGTTCCACGGCGTGATTAAGGGGAACCTCAAGGGCGTCATCGCGGGCATCAACGAAACGCTGCTCACCACGCTGTCCGCATGCGGCGACGTCGGGCGCAACGTGATGGCCTGCCCCGCACCGCTTCAGGACGAGGCCCACATCCTCCTGCGCAAGATCGCCCGCGAGGTGGCGGTTCAGCTTAGGCCCAAGACGCGGGCGTATCACGACATCTGGCTCGACGGCGAAAAGCACCTCTCCACAGCGCCCGAAACCGAAGACTTTTACGGTGATTTGTACCTGCCCCGGAAATTCAAAACCGGCATCGCCATCGACTGCGACAACTGCATCGATGTCTTCAACTACGACGCGGGACTCATCGCAATTATCAAGGATGGCGCGGTCGAAGGCTTCAACATGGTGATCGGCGGCGGGATGGGCATGACCCACCGAAAACCCGACACCTACGCAGCCCTCGCACAACAGTTCATTTTCATCAGCCCCGAACACGCGGTGGAGGCGGTCAAGACGGTCGCGGGCATCTTCCGCGACCACGGCAACCGCGAGGACCGCAAGCACGCCCGCCTCAAGTATCTGTTGGCAGAGTGGGGCATGGATCGTTTTCGCGAGGAGTTCACCAAGCGTGCGGGATTTGAATTTGAAGCGTATCGACCGCTCCCGCGGCTGCCGTTTCACGATCATCTTGGTTGTCACGATCAGGGCGGCGGGAAGTCGTTCTACGGCGTGAATGTGGAAAACGGACGCGTCGGAGACTTCGACGTTTGCAAATACAAATCCGCCTTCCGGGAGATCGTGGCCAAGCATCGCCCCGGTGTGTGTGCCACGGCGCAACAGAGTTTACTCTTCACCGACCTGGAACCCGGCGCGATCGCCGATGTTGAGCGGATTCTCGCCGACCACGGCGTGCCGACGGTTGACGGACTTTCCAACGCACGTCGCTTTTCGATGGCCTGTCCCGCGCTGCCTACCTGCGGGCTTGCGTTGTCGGAATCCGAACGAGTTATGCCCGCGACGATCGACGACATCGAAGCCGAACTCGCACGACTCGGTCTGGAAAAAGAACCGATCTCGATTCGCATGACCGGTTGCCCCAACGGCTGCGCGCGACCGTACACGGCTGAGATCGCGTTTGTGGGTAAAGGCCCGGAGAACTATCAGATTTTCGTCGGGGGGAACATGTCCGGCGACCGCGTGGTCGACCTGTTCGCCGCCGATGTCAAACCTGCGGATTTCGTTTCGCGCCTGCGCCCGCTTCTGCAAAGCTGGGCGAAGCATCGCAAACCGGACGAGGGCATCGGCGACTTTTACCACCGCATCACCGGGCAGTCCGAGAACAGGCAGCGCGTCACCGGCGGCGAAGAGCCGAATGAGGAATTCGTACTCCTGAGGTTGCCGTCATGAGCGATCGCCTTGTCTACGCGGGTCTGACGCATCAATCGGCTCCGGTCGCGATTCGCGAGCGATTTCATCAAGATCGTGAGAGTCGGCGGGCACTGCTGGATGGCCTGGCGCGTGTCGCATCCGAGCAACTCGTTCTCGATACGTGTGGCCGATATGAGATTTATGCTGTCACGGATGTTTCGCCGGCTGAGCTGGCGGCGGCGGCTGGCTTGGATCGGGTGCCAAGCGCGTATATCAGGACCGCGACGGGCGACGACTGTGCTCGCCACGCGCTCAACGTCGCAGCCGGTCTCGAATCGCAAATCCTCGGCGAGCGACAGATTGTTCGGCAAATTCGCGATGCGTACCTGGCTGCTGCGGATGCCCGCGCAGTAGGGCCTATACTCTCCAAGCTGTTTCAGACGGCTATTCACACCGGTAAGCGCGTGCGCGTGGAAACAGGCATTGGCGCACACGCGATGTCGTGTGCCACGTTGGCTGTTGATTTTCTGCGCGCCCGATCGGTTGACCTCGCGCGCGATACGGTGCTCGTTCTGGGGAGCGGTCGTATCGCAGCCGACACGGTTGACGCCCTGCACCGCGCCGGTTCCACGAACATCATTCTAATTGGTCGAAACATACGGACGAGCGGTGCGTTGAGTGAGAGAAAGAAGATTGTCGCGTACGCTTGGGAGCAACTGCCCGGCCAACTGGCGGACGCGTCGGGCCTGATCGTCTGCACGGCCGCACCGGCATTCATCGTCAAGCCGCGACACATAGGCCAACGCAATGACCGTCCGCTGTGTGCGGTCGATTTGTCCGTGCCGCGCAACATCGACCCAGCCGTCGCCCGAATCGAAGGTGTCACCCTGCGGCACCTGGATGAATTGCTCGATGGCGCGCACCGTATTGCACCCAACATGCGCGCAGCGCGCAGCATTGTCGAGAGTCATTGGCAGAAGTTTGAACGGTGGCGACGTGTAAGAACGAACATCCTTCAGTCGCGGGCGAATCCGCAGGCAGCGGCAGCATGAATCAACCGGCGGTCATCATCGCCGCGCACGGCTCCCATCACGACGCGACGGCTGCACGCATCGCCGAAGCGCACGCGCGTCGCGTAGCCAAGAAGCTCGGCTTCAGCAAGGTCACCGCCGCGTTTCACCAGGGAAAACCAAGCTACGTCGAAGCCGTCGCAAACGCTTCCGCAGAGGAGATCGTCGTGGTCCCGCTCATGGCCAGCGCGGGTTATTTTGCCGACACCGTGCTTTCCAAAGCCATAGCAGCGGGCAACGCGCGGTCGGCCCATCGCGTTACCATCACAGCCCCCGTGGGCACGCATCCGTCCATCGCCGGCATGGTCGAACGGCGCATCGCCCGATTGGCGAACGAATTCGACCTCGATCCCACTGAGACCGCCGTCGCCATCGTCGGACACGGAACGACGCGCAATCCGCGAAGCCGTGAAACCACCGTCGAACTCGCCCATGCCATCGCGGAAAACCGCGTCGCGACTTCGTGCATCGCGGTATTCCTCGACGAATCTCCGGGCATCGAATCTGTCTATGCGCTCGTTCGCGAGCCGAACATCATCGTCATCCCCATGCTCATCGGCGGTGGCTATCACGCGACGCGCGATCTGCCCGCCCGTCTCAGTATTGATATCGACGATACGGTCACGCTGCCATTCGTCCGACAGGTTGGCAACAGGCGTATCGTCATGGACATCGCCGTCGGCCAACACGACGAAATCTCCGACGTCATCGCGAATATCGTTCAAGCCGCAATTCCAGCGGAGGTGCCGTCATGACCGCAAAGCCCGGAACCGTGTATCTCGTGGGTGCCGGACCCGGCGATCCCGAGTTGATCACCGTGGGCGGCCTCCGCCTGCTGCGTGAAGCCGACGTTGTCCTCACCGACCGATTGGTGGCCGTCGAACTCCTGAGCGAAGCCCGCCCCGGCGCCCTTGTCGTCGATGTCGGTAAAGCGCCGGGCAGACTCCTTCTTCCGCAAGAAGCGATCAACGCGCAAATCATCCACCATGCCCAGGCGGGGGAAGTCGTCGTACGCCTCAAGGGCGGCGATCCTTTCGTTTTTGGGCGGGGTGGCGAGGAATTCGACGCTTGCATTCGTGCCGGCGTGCCGTGCGAAGTCGTTCCCGGAGTTACCTCCGCCGTGGCAGCGCCGGCAGCATTGGGCATACCCGTGACACTGCGTCACGTCGCGCGATCCTTCACCGTCGTGACGGCTGAGACCGATCCAGCCGACGCCGACGCACCGGATTGGCAAGCTCTGGCCTGCACTGACACACTTGTCATCATGATGGGCCGATCGAGATTGGGTGCGATTATGGACGCACTCATCGCAGCCGGGAAAAATCCCGACACGCCCGCTGCCTGCGTCGAGAGCGCCTGGACGAATCGGCAGCGCGAGGTTGTCGCGACCATCGCGACAATTTCGGACGCTGCCGATCGCGAAGCGTTATCCACCCCGATGATTACGATCGTCGGCCCTACCGTCGCGCACGCCCGGATTGGTGCGGGTGAATCGTGCGCACAGCAGCGCGATTCCCTCGCGGACCGATAAGCGAATTCCGCGACAACTGTTGCCACAATCGCCCGCGCTCCGTTACCATTGCTTGCAGGCAAACGGGAACCGTTTCCGTCTTGCGACTGCGTCGGTTTGCAACGGGTGAGTCCGTTAGCCCGGTCAGATTCCGGTCAGGAATTAAGGGAGTGTCGAAGTGAAACGTGCCGCCCAATTCACCCGTTTGTTGTCTTTGCTGATTTTCGCGTCTGCCGGCTGCGTCATGGACTCCGTCATGCCTGGCAACAATGACAACGACTCCATGATGAGCGGCGACACGAACGATAACGCCGACGGCACAGTCAATGACAACGCCTCCGACGATGGCATGAATGGCGAAGACGACGACATGATGTCGCCCGACGACGACAACGACATGATGCCGGTGGACGATGGTAATGACAACGGAATGGACGATTCCGGTCTCGACGACAATGCAAACATGAATGGTTCCGACGACGGTGATGCCCCCGACGACAACGGCGACCCCGGCGATGGCTCCGGAGGTGGTGGAGGCGGCGGCCAACAGGGCGATGACCCCGGCGACGACAACCCGGACGACAACACCACACCGGACACGGTCGTCGTAACCGAACTCATCTTTGTCGGCACGGCGGAATCGTTCGTCAGCATCAATCCCACGCTGCCTATCTTCGGCGAAACCGCGCTCGACATAACGTCCACATCCGAAGGAAACATCACCTTTGAATGCACCGCGACCATCAGCTTCGGCGAGGTTACGTTCGCCGACGGTTCGGGCGGCGCAACATCGATCGGTGTGATCGAATTCGATCGCGGCGTCGACTACGACTGCGGCCAAACCGTGACGGTAACATTCACACGTTCCAATATGAGCGTTACCATCGAATAGATTCATCCGCCGGCTCGGTCATCGAGCGGCATGGCTGCAATGCGACCGAATGCGCAAGCAGGGGGCGTGTCATGATCAGCAAGGCCGAAACCGTCAAGGATTACCTCTCGGAGCTTCCCGACGATCGACGTACTGCGATTGCCGCCGTGCGCAAAGTCATCCGCAAGAACCTCGACAAGGGCTACAAGGAAGGCATGCAGTATGGCATGATCGGCTACTTCGTTCCGCACAGGGTCTACCCGCCCGGCTACCACTGCGACCCCAAGCAGCCGCTGCCGTTCGCAAGTCTCGCCTCACAAAAAAACCACATGGCCATCTACCTGATGTGCATCTACGGCAGCTCCGAGCAGGAGACATGGTTCCGCAAAGAGTGGGCAAAGACCGGCAAGAAACTCGACATGGGCAAATCCTGCGTGCGATTCAAGAAGCTCGAAGACCTCCCCCTCGAACTGATAGGCGAAGCCATCGCCCGCGTGCCCGCCAAAGACTTCATTGCGTACTACGAAGCCAACGTCAAAACCGCCGGCAAGCGGAAGAAATCCTGACCCGCGTCAGGCGCGCAGATCCGCAACCGGGCGACGCTGAGAAGCCGCGTCCGCCAGGAAACCGTCCGCGAGGAACCGAACCATCTCACCCATCCGCGACGCATAAGAAAACCGCTCAACGACCGCCCGCCGCATGTTCGATACACGCTCCGCCCGTTCGTCGGCGTCCGCCAGGAACCGTTCCGCCCGCTCCGCAAAGGAATGCGCATCGTCAAACGTCACAGATTCATAGTCCGCAATCACGTCGGCTGTGTACACGTTGGACGCATTGAAACGCACGAACTCCATGTACGTCGGGCTTAACACGCGCGGGTCCAGGAACAGCTCCGCCATAAGCCCCTCGATCCGCGCCCGCACGGAAACGTTACCGACGGCTGCCAGCGAGCGCGCATCGCACACGCCGTGCTGTTCCATCAAGTCCGCCATCTCCCGCCAACGTGGCCCGTCCACATCCGCCGCCGATCGCCGGGCCATGAAAAAACCGCCGGCCAGCACGCCGTCGAACGCACGCTGATGCAAGAAACCATAAGCCGTCAATTGCAGGTTGATCGTGGAGGCTTGATACACACGCCGCAAAGCGTCGCCGTTCTCCGCAGGCCCCTGAGCGTAGGCAACCAATCGCTCGTGCGACTCCCAGCCGTTCCCCCAAATCCGAAACGTCCGTCCCGTCCGGTCCGCCCAATCCGCTGCCCATGCCAACGCCACATGCCGAAACACGCGATCGCCCACACGCAACAGCCCCAGATTGACTTTGGCAAGCTCGTCGTACGTCAACGCAATACCCATCGCCGTCGCGGAATCCAGCACAGCCTTCAAGGTCGGCCCCGTGAAGGAACCACCAGCCTTCCATCGCGTCAGCAGCGCGGGCAACGCTGCTCGATACACCGCCCGAAGCTTCTCATCCGGCAACCACCCCTCCACCGCGTCAGCCTCAACCTCCGCCGGCGCCGATGCGTGACTGACGTACGAAACATCACACCGATACGGTTCCAACTCCTGCGCATCGACGGGCTGATCCGAGTAGGTCTCCACACCACCCGCCATTGGCACAAACTTGCACCGATGCTCCGGCCAGCCAAATTTCCGCCGGGCGTTCACCGCACTCATGCCCATGAGAAAGTCGTTCCATGCCAATTGCGGATTCCGCGATTCCTCCAATACCCACGGCAGCGCATCCTGATCCCACGACACCGTCGGAATGGATTCGTGCAGGTGCGTCGGCATCTCGTAGCGCATGCGACTCAGAATCAGAATCACATCCGGTTGAAACTCCCGCTGCATGGTCAGCGCCTGAATCGGATCCACCGCCCGGAACGTATCCGGCTCGATCAGCAGTTTCGTTTCATGTCCCAGACTCTCCAATGCAGAGAGACAATCGCGCATGCTGTATTGCAAGAATGTCGTATGCCGCGAAGTGAAACCCAGAACCCGCAGAGGCCGACCCGTCGCCTGCCCACGCTCATCCGCAGCCTCACCGAACCGCGTCGCCCACCAATCCGCATCGCGCTCGGCGTAAAGATGCGTAATTTCCTCACGCAGACGCTCCGCCAGCGCCAACCGTTCCTGCCCAATCGAATTCAAAACTTCCCCCGCACCATAGACCGCATCAGGCGACTGCTCACCATCCACCGGCGCACCGGTTGCTTCAAGAAAAGCGTTTCGACAACATCGATCCGTCAGAGGCCAGGAGCTGTCACCGCGCAACAACGCTCCGAACCGCTCGAATCGATCGCCTCCCACGAACCAGCGCACGCGCTCGTCCGCGAGAATCTCCCGCCAATCGTGAAGGTGAAACGCGATCGCCACCGCCTCCGCCCGAGACTCGAAAATGTAGATCACCGACGACGCTTCAAGAAACACGCGATCCGTCTGCTTGTACGCCTCCAGTATCTCCCAACCTAGACCGACGCCCTCGAACACCATCGGCGGTGGAACGATTCCCGCACTTTGAGCGTTGATCCGCGTCGGCGACAGCCCCCGGTGATCGTCAAGCCCGCACCACCACGACGGCGGCCAAAGCGCGTGCGACGGGCGAACCTGATGATTACCGTCCGAACATTGGTGAAGCCGCCAGTCGCCGCCGGCCCGCGACCATGCCTCGCTGACGCGATCCGCCAGCTCCGCATCGCGTTTCGCCAGCGCAGCCAGGTTGGCTTCAAACCTTCGTCGACGCCCGGACCATTCCACACGACTCGATCGGCCGCGACTGACCGCGTCGCGCAGCGTCACCACCGCCGCCTCCGCCCGAAAGGCTTCGTCCGCCCGATCGATCAGCTCGCAAGCCACGTCCCCAAGACCAAGCCCCGCCAGCGCATTGAGATATCCAAGGAACCACTCAGCACTGTTCGGTGCCCCTTCCGCCAGAACCGGAACCAGACGTGTGTATAGGTAGGACTCCCCGCTGCCCGAAACCGCCCGAGCCAACCGAGCCAGCAGGTTGATATCGATAACGCTCATCCCGATCTATCGGCAGGAACGAACGCTCCGCCCCTGCCCGAAAGCCCCAGGCACCTAAAATCCCCTGATAGAGCGTCGAACAAGCGGGCACCGTCCGATGCAGCCCCTCACGCCGCCCCCACTCACGTCGCCCAACCCCGCTTAGCCGCGTCGCGTGCGACACGATTCGAGCCCGCAAGATATGTTCATTCGTATTCATTCGGAACTCCAAGGTGTGTGTCCCCCGAACTTCCGGAATCGGGTACGCCGATTCCGAAGCTGCGGGTTGAATGCCGTGCGGTGTTCGTTGTGGACAAGGACGATACGATTAAACATGTCGAATACATCTCCGAAGTGGCTGAGCACCCGAACTACGATGCGGTGCCGGCTGCCGCCAGGGGTTAGGAAAACGACTCTGCCTTCACTAATATAACGTCGGTGCTGATTCGCGCGGTGCGCGCGCCCCTGGCTGAGCGTCTCAGAGCGGTTTTTGCAATAATTGAGGTGTTTGTCCCCCGAACTCCTTGCATTTTCAATTGTTTTGGCCATGTGTCATGGGTAACCTGAAGGCATGACAAGTGAAAACGCTAAACATCCGAAATTCCGGGACGCGTTGCAAACCATCATTAATGGCGACCTTGCCCGGCTGACCCAACTCCTGCACGCTCATCCCGACCTCGTTCACGCCCGAAGTGATCCACCCGCCAACGCAACGCTTCTGATCTATACCGCCTTCAACGGCTTCGACGAAGTGTGTTTCCCCGCACCGCGCGACACGCCCAAGCTCGCCAAGCTGCTCATCGACCGAGGAGCCGATCCAGACGCCCGTGCCTTCGACGGCCCGGGATTCACCCCGCTAAACTCTGCTCTGAGCTCGTGGTTCACGTTCTGCAGCGGAGTTCAGAACGCTTTGGCCGACGTGTATCTCGACGGCGCCGCTGCCATCGAAGGCGTGGAAGGATGGGGCGATCCATTGGGACACTCCATCGGGTTTGGTTACACGCCCGCCGTCGAACTCCTCGCCAACCGTGGTGCACGGTCCGACTATCTGCTCGCCGCCGCCGCACTCGGTCGTGTGGATCAATTGTCAGATTGGTACTTGGGTGACGGCAAATTCACCTCCGAAGCCATGGATTTCCACCAGCATCCGACCGTGACCGAAAGAGGTCGATTCTCCTGGCCACCGCCGCGAGATCCTGACCCGATGCCCGCCGTCCTTGTGACCGCCGCCACGCATGATCGCATCGACGTCGTCGAGTGGGCACTTGCCCACAACGCCGACCCCAACCGCGCCGTCTCCTTCGACCAAACCGCCCTCCACTTCGCCGCACACCTGGGCCACGCGGTGCTTGTCGACAAGCTGCTCGCCGCCGGCGCCTGCACCGACATCCACGAAAGACAATTCAACAAAACCGCCGCAGAATGGGCAGATGAGAACGATCATGTATCAATTAGCGCGAACCTCAAATCACCCTGATTAGGGTATTCCGGGGATAGGGGTATCCGGGGACACACACTCTATTTCCGACTGATTTTGAGTCGTTTCCACTGTCGGGCGCGCCGTCATGAGCGTCCGATCCTAATCCCAGACCCGAAACATCCCCGGCCTACCATCGGGCCGGGGCGTGAAACCGTACCGTTCGTAGAACCCTGCGACACCCTCCGCCGCCATCAGGCCGATGAACGCGTTCGGTTCCGCAGTCCGCTCGATGTAGCCCATGACCGCATCCATCATGCGCCGCCCCAACCCCAACCCTCGATACTCGCGTAGCACGATGACGTCTTGTATGTAGAAGTAGATAGCTCCGTCTCCCACGACGCGTCCGCAACCGATCACCTTTTTGCCGCGAACCAGACAAACACAGTAGAGCGAATGGGACAACGCCGCGAGAATGGCTTTGTCCGAGTGATCGTTCCACCCGACCGCCAGGATCAACCGGCGATAGTCCTCCACAGCCGGCGCACGCTCCACGATATTGAAAGAGTGATGTAAGGGGCGTTCATATCCCAACGGAAACCATACGCCTCGCGAATTCGGGGCGCGCATGTTCGGACGCACGTGGCCTGCATCAAGGGTCTGCACGTCAACGTCCTCAATCACCCGTGTCGGCAGAGTTTGACTCTCGCCCAGAACGAACTCTCGAAGGATCGAACGGGCATCGTCGATGTCGCGTGCTGTGATCCCACATCCCATACACACACCGGGCGGTAGTGCGTCCCGTGCATCCGTGGCAAAATCAAACCAAAAACGTGTCAAGCCCATTCCTGCATCCCGAGATTCGCGCATCGTCTGAAATTTCAGTTGCTGCTTGCCGCAAGGAGCGTCGCAGCGTACGTTGATTTACATCATACATCGAGAGACGTTGATGCGCAATACGGAGCAGGTCGGAGGAGCATTGACGAAGCGACCGGCAACGTCCTTCTCGTTTGAATCAGCCGGATCGCCCCGATACCATAGATGCTGGATATCTGACGAATCAGGAAATCCCGATCGACGAGTGTTGGCGATGAATGCGTCGAAATTATTGGAAGACTTGCAGCAGTGGTATCACGCTCAGTGCGATGGCTATCGGGAACATTGGTTTGGTATGGAGATCGGCACGACGGATAACCCCGGTTGGTTCTTGAAGGTTGATCTGACCGATACGATTCTTGAAGATAGACCCTTCGGCGGCGTAGAATATGGATGCGCTGACACAGACGATTTTTCCTTGGACTGGATAAGCTGCAAGGTGGATGGAGCTCAGTTTTTGGGGTACGGCGGCCCGAGGAAATTACCTGATCTTATCCAAGTTTTTCTGGCTTGGGCGAAGTCCGAAGATGACTGGTTGGCGGTTCCTCCGGAAATGTCGCAACGAGAACTTGACCTTGAGTGGTACAGAACTCTGAGTGAGGGAGTCGGCCCCGAAACGTGCAGGAAAGCGGGTTGCAGCATTCTTCGCCTCGACCAAAGCGTATTCTGCCGGCAGCATCATTTCGAACAACTCAAAGGATACTTGCCGGAAGTGTAAGGAAGATTAGAGGTCGGGAGCAATCCTGTTCGGCACACAGCTTGCGTGTGCGCGGTGCCGGGGCAGCCTGTTGTTCGGCGGGCGAACTGTCCGATAAACAGCAAGAAGCCGTCGGCGTGCGGGTTCTCGGAATGTTGAGGTCGCAATATCGTGACCGAGAAAGGAGCAAGCTATGCACAAGCTCGCATGTGCCCTCACGATAACGGCAGCGCTCTTGGGACTCCCGTATTCCGCAAATGGAGCCCCGGAGTTACTTTTGGAGTTTAGTCGAACGGGTAACGGCGGGGGCGCCCCGGAGACTGATTTTCGAGTGCAGGTCGTCCTGCAGCACAGTCCGGACTACGTCTCACTCGATTCAATCTATC
The DNA here is from genome assembly GCA_029260215.1 of Phycisphaerae bacterium. GTDB lineage: Bacteria > Planctomycetota > Phycisphaerae > UBA1845 > UBA1845 > OFTM258. The sequence goes on along the minus strand of JAJDDQ010000060.1, from coordinate 2,617 downwards.
TTGGACTCGGGGTGTTCTGGGAGGACGGAGAGTCCGGCATCGTCGATTTCACTTCGGACACCGATCCACAGTTTGATGAATTCGCGGCTCGCATTACGGATGGCGTAGACGAATTTGTGTCTCCGCTCGCCCTCGATGTGGACAATGTTGGAGGAGGAGGGATAGCCTTGGAGTCGGAGTGGGGATTCGGTTCTCCGGACCTCGTTGGAAACAGGCTCGACTTTGTACGACTGATTGTGGACGATGTGCGCGTCGAGCCTTGGGAACCGGAACCAGGGATCGAAGGCTTCCTTGCCGATGTGGATTTCACGTTCCAATTCTGGGGAACCCCAATCCCCGAGCCGTCCACCCTGATGCTCTTGATGGTCGGCTGCGTCATCGCCCATCCCAAGCGGAAACAAGCTCGAATTCGAAACCGGCACACAACGCTACGTTGAGCGGTGAAGGCAGGTGTACTGGTTCAGCGTGATACGATCAAAGCATTTGTTTTGAGCAACCAGACGAACATCGCCCCTTTGGAGCATCACGCATGCTCCACTGCTTGCTCATCCACCGGCACGAACCGCACCTGAACCTTGTGGTTCACGGCGGCGGCGATCCGCCTGAGCATGGCCATTGAATGCTTGTCGTAATCTGCGTCTTCCAAGCGGCTGATCACTGATTTGGTCGTGCCGACACGCTCGGCAAGCTCACTTTGAGTAAGCCCCGCCTTAGTGCGAAGGTCGTAGACCTGCTGGGCCACGTCGAACATTTGATCGAACTCGGCCCGCAGATTGATGTCCTCGGCTGAGGGTGGATGGCGGCGATCAAGAATGTCGATCGCGTTGGTTTTCTTCTTCTTGGTCATAGTCACTGCTCCTTGTATGTGTGCGTTTTAGGGGCGGCCTCGAAAAACTCTTTACGCTTCAACGCCAATTTCAAATCCGTCTCCGGTATTGCCTTTTCCTTCGTCAGGCCGTGGGCCAATACCGCCACGTCGCGGCCATGAAAGAAGTAAAGCAGCCGGTAGTTGACGGTTCCGACACGCACGCGAAGCTCGTAAACCCCATCTCGCAACAAATCAGCAATTGGACGGCGAAGCTCATGACCAACCGTGGCCAACCGGACGATGACTTGACGGCATTTATTGAAGGCTCGTCGGTCGCGTTTGGCCAGTTCATCGAGCCATTCGACCACCGGGGCCGATCCGTCAGCCTCGCAGTAAAATAGCACTTCCGTCTCGGGCATCCGTGCCACTCCTTTGCCGATATCCCACCATAAAGTTAGCATATTTGCGAACTCAAGTCAAGGGGAATTTGAAATGACACGCCAAAACGGAGCTATCGAGCGCCCCATATTCATATCTCTCCCTGCGTTCGACCTCTCGGATTCCGTCCGAAGAGTGATAGCCCTGCCGGGCTGGTGTTTCCATAATCACTACTATGGGGCCAAGCCTGCGATCTTCCGCTGGCTCGTTGATCTGTCACCGATCAGTTCAAAACATCACAGATGAATACGAGGAATTCTAAGGGGTCGGGAGTCGTTTTTCTTGGTCGAGCACCCCGAACGCACAACCGAACTGGGTCAAGCCTCCGTTCAGCGTAGCGCAGCCACGTTTTAACGCCGAAAGCAACACAGGCACGATCGTCCAAACCACGCCGCAAGAATGCGGCCCAAACCGATGCGACTCACACGCCCCAACCCGAAAAACGACTCCCGACCCCTTTTTGCGTCCGTTTGAATCAGCCGGATCGCCCCGATACCATAGATGCTGAATATCTGACGAACCGGGGAATCCCGATCGACGAGTGTTGGCGATGAATGCGTCGAAATCATTGGAAGACTTGCAGCAGTGGTATCACGCTCAGTGCGATGGCTATCGGGAACATTATTTTGGTATAGAGATCGGCACGACGGATAACCCCGGATGGTTCTTGAAGGTTGATCTGACCGATACGATTCTCGAGGATAGACCCTTCGGCGGCGTAGAATATGGATGCGCTGACGCAGACGATGTTTCCTTGGACTGGATAAGCTGCAAGGTGGATGGAGCTCAGTTTTTGGGGTACGGCGGCCCGAGGAAATTACCTGATCTTATCCAAGTTTTTCTGGCTTTGGCGAAGTCCGAAGATGACTGGTTGGCGGTTCCTCCGGAAATGTCGCAATGAGTACAGGACGAAGACGCCTTTCTGAACGAGGCACTCCCGGAGTTCCTTGTCGGCGAACGACGAGCCAGAGTTAGCGAGCTCTTCGATCAGTTTGCTGAAAGTCTTGGCTCGATGAAGTCATACAACGGGGCCACGGGACAGGTCCAAGTTTCTGCGACGACTCAACAGGGTAGGTGATCGGGCGGACGAACTTTGCCACGCACAGCACGTCAAACGGCTGCACATGCGCAATGCGACATGTTTCAGTTGCTTCGATCCTTGTCTTCTGATTCTACGCAATCGCTACGATCGGATTATTATCTCAGGCATGCCCAAGTTCGCGAGCTTACTTAGTCGTCCCTGAAAAACCACGAATCCACTATTTTTCCAGTCTGAAATTGAGGCGATTGGTGGTATCCTTTGCAGGGAAGCTATGGATGGACGGTCGAAACCTTGCAAAACGGAACGGATTCCATGAAGCCCAAGCCTCA
>JAJDDQ010000059.1 GCA_029260215.1 Phycisphaerae bacterium | reverse complement strand
CGCCGCGACCGTGAATGGGGCTGGCTCGAAATCGTTAAATGGCACACCCTGGTGGCGATGCCGAATAGATGCTTGGAAAGATCCCGAATTCTTCCCGCAACCCTCTTGACGGAGACTCGCTCATAGATGCCACCCTGCACTAAGAATTGCCGCCCGTTTTGGGATGCACCCGCGGGGCGTTACGTTGGGGTGTTTGACACGGACAGGGAGTGGCAGGGAGAATAATCGCGGAATTCGAGAACCACGAGGATCGCAAAGATGAGCCAGTTTGGAGCGCATGACGGGGATTGGGAAAAGGAACTCGCTGAGGCTGTCGGCGACATGAGTTTGATGGATTTCGTCGATGATCCGCCGCCGGCGCGGAAACCGACGCCCGAAGGCGATCTGCGCCGTGGAACGGTCGTCGCGCTCCAGGGTGAGGACATCCTGATCGAAATCGATCACAAGACGACCGGCGTCCTGCCAGCCAAGCAGCTCGAGGGCGAACCGATTCCCGAGATCGGATCGACCATCGAGGTCACCGTCGTCGGTTTTGACGCTGCCGACGGGTTGGCCAAGCTGTCGCGGCAGAACGCGATCATGGCCGCCGCGTGGGACACGCTCCATAAAGGCCAAGTGGTGGAGGGCGTCGTCACTGGACACAACAAGGGCGGGCTTGAGCTGCGCATCAACGGCATCGATGCGTTCATGCCCATCAGCCAGATCGATCGCAATCGCGTGGAGAGCGACGACCTGGGCGGATACTCGCGCATGCGGATGAGCTGCGAGGTCGTCGAATTCAATCGCAGCGGCAAGAAACTGGTCGTCTCCCGGCGGTCGCTGCTGGCGGCTGAAGAAGCTGAGAAACGCAAGGAGTTATTCAAGACGCTGACCGAAGGGCGCGTGGTGACGGGCACGGTGCGCACGATCATGCCCTACGGTGCGTTTGTGGATATCGGCGGCGCAGACGGGTTGCTGCATGTGCGCGACATGGGCCATGCTCGCGTGGAAGACCCGAAGGAAGTCGTACACGAGGGGCAGAAGCTTGAGTTGAAAGTGCTCAGCATCGATCGCGAAAATGAGCGTATCGGGCTGGGCTTGAAGCAGACGATGGCCGACCCGTGGGACGGTGCCGAGAACAAGTGGCCTGTGGATTCGACGGTCAGCGGTCGCACCGTGAAGCTGATGGACTTCGGTGCGTTTGTCGAGTTGGAGGAAGGCGTTGACGGGTTGATTCCGATCAGCGAATTCACGTACCAGAAGCGCATCGCACATCCGCGTGAGATGGTCTCCGAGGGTCAAGTCGTGGAAGTGCGCGTGATTTCGGTTGACATTGAGCGGAAGCGCATTGGCCTGTCGCTCAAGCGCGTCGGTGACGATCCGTGGGTGGGTGCCTCCGTGCGTTGGCCTGAGAATTCCGTGGTGCAGGGAACGGTGACGCGGTTGGCGGAGTTCGGGGCGTTTGTGGAGTTGGCTCCGGGCGTCGAAGGGCTGATACACATCAGCGAAGTGTCGCCCAATCGGGTTCACAACGTTGGCGAAGTGGTCGAAGCCGGTCAGGAGGTTCAGGTCAAGGTGCTCGACGTTGATGAAGCGCAGCGACGCATTTCGCTGTCCGTCAAGCAGTTGGCGGAGATGCCGGACTACACGGGCATGGAATCAGACTCGGCGACCGAGGGCGAGCCTGAAAAACCAAAACCGAAACGAAAAAAACCACGCAAGGGCGGACTGGACTGGAAGCCTTTTTAGCGAGGAATCGATCGTGCTCCGGCGAGCCGCGGACTTCAGTCCGCGCGGACGCGGGTTACTCAACGCCTGCGCTCTCTAACCACCGCCGGTCAGACCCACGAGCGCCGATAGCGAGTTCTGTGCGCCCTGAAGCCCGGAAAGCGACGTTTCGAGGCCTTGGAACTGTCGCTCCAGACGCTGCCGTTTGCGCGCCAGCAAGTCTTGCAGGTTGGTGATGCGATCATTCAAGATGTCCTCCCGATCGGAAAGAACGTCGTCACGCCGGCTTAACAACCCGTCGATGTCGCGTGTCAGATCGTCCAGCACCTTGTCGAACGCGTCGCCGAATCCGGTCTCCTCCTGCGTGAACAGGGTTTCGATCGATTCCGGATTCTCCGAATAAAGCTCTCGAAACCGTTCCGCGTCGAACGTCAGGCGACCGCCGCTGCCCGTGCGTACGCCCACGAAAATCAGGCGATCGAACCCCGGCGGCGCTCCGGCCGACTTGCGTGTGATCGAGCTACGCAGCCGGTTCCGCACCGTGTTGATCGAATTCTCTCCGAACAGCAAACCGCGTTCGTTCGTCTCCGCGTCGAATTTGGTGTGCTCTCCGATCGCGTCCAGCACGCCGTTGTACGTGCTGACGAATGTCTCGATGTCCGTGACGATCTGATCGATATCCTGCGAAATGTTCAACTCGACCGGCTGATCCGACGTGCCCGTCAGGTTGATCGTCACATCGGGAAGCACATTGCTCAGCGTATTGGTCGAACTGGTCAGCACGATCGGGCTGTCCGCCCCCGCGCCCCCGAAGAAAACCACGGCGTCCTGAGCGCGCACCAGCGTGTCGAACGACAGCCCCGTCGTGCCCGCGTCGAGGGTCAGCGCGCCGCACGTTCCCGATACGTTCGACGTCACGATCAACCGATAGGGTGCCAGACCACCGTCATTGATGACCGACGCACTCACATCCAGGCCCAGCTCGTTGATCTTCGTTTGCACGTCATTCAGCGTGTCGTCGCCGTCCACATCGACCGAATACTCGAATGAGCCGTCGATCGACTGCACCGTCTCGCCGTCAACCTGCGATTCCGTGCCATCGCCAGCCAGGTTCAAATCGCGCGCCGTGGTCGATGCACCAACATCCGTAACCGTCAGCGTGCCGTCACTGCCGGACCGATCGATCAGTTCGATCCCGTCTCCGTTCGCATTGATCCGCGCCTCGACGCCGATGCTGTCCGACAGTGCGTTGATAAAGTCCAGCGTGTCGCCGATGGTCTTTTGATTCGCGCCCAGCGTAACCGTCACCGTCCCGCCAGCCGCCGATCGGATCGTGAACTGACCCTGTGCAACCCCGCGACCCGCCCCCAGTGTTTCAAGTCGCGTGGTCCGCGAGACGTATTGCAACTGCGCGTTGCCCGTGTTCAGCTCGCCCGTGGTCGATTGAATAATACCACCAGCCGCACCGAACAGGTCCGCCACGAGCGTCCCGGTCGAACCCGTATCCAGTATCCGCGTAGGCCCCGGTCCGCCCGACGTATCCTCGAACGAAATCCCGTTGCGCGCACTGTTCAGCGAAGCCGTAATCCCCACGCCCGCCGAAGACAGGTCCGCGTTGAGGCGATCGATAAGCTGCTGCACACTGCTGGGCTGGCCGACTGAAAGGTCCAGCTCCACACTCGCGCCCGACGCATCCGTAAACTTGACCTCGCCTAGCTGCACACCGCTGCCGCCCCGCAACGAACTCAGCAACACCGAATTCAGGTCGGCCAGCACATCGCGGGCCGCAAGCGTGCCATTCGCCGATTCCCCAAGCAGCCCCAATTGCTCCGCCGCGAACGAGCCGGATTCGCCAGCCTCCACGGTGAAATCCACGCCCGATTGGCTGACCAGTTGAATGCCCCTCCCGGACGCACCGATGCTCGCAACGATATCCTCGTTCAGCACAATGTTCGCGGGATCGCTGTCGTCCACAGCGAAATTGATGGCCCGCAGCACGTCCCCCAGCGTATTGACGCGGTTCACAACGTTGCCGGAAAATGTGGCTGTATCCGTGTCGGCGATGATGCCCAGATCAGCGGCGGCGAATCCGCTGACATCCTCGACGACCAACTGCCCAGCCGTCTCGCCCTCGGACGGCGTGGAGCTATCGGAGATCAGGAGTCGGCCATCCGCGGCACCGAGTGACAGAGAGACGTCGATGCCCGCATCCTCAACGGCGTCGATCAGATTCCCGATTGTTTTGATACTCTCGTCAATAACGATCTCCGCCGACGCGCCCGCCCGATTCGTGATGCGGAACGTCCCCGTGCGCACGCCGTTCCCGCTGTTCAACTGCTCGAAATAGGTTGTACGTTTGAGCAGCCCGCGCATCCCGGCTGTAAACGTCTGGTCGCCAACGGTGAATTCGATGTCCTGGTTGAGCTTACCCACACTCACACCGTTGCCGTCGTTCAGAATGGACAAAGGCGACCGGTCGCTGAGGAAGATGATGCGCTGGCCGACGATGCGCCCCGTGCCCGCAACATTGCTGCCCGCGATGCCCAGGTCCGCAGCAGCCTGCCCTCCGTTCAAATCCGCCACCAGAATCGCACCGCCACCGTCATCTTCGATCACCAGGCGATCACCATCCACGCTTGCCGTCACGTTGATATCCGTACGGTTGTTAATCGCATCCAGCACATCGTTCACGGTGATGGCCGTCGTAAGATCGACCGTGGCGCGATCGCCTTCCCCGTCTACAATTTCGATCTTCCCCCGTCGCACGCCCGTGCCGCCGTTGAGCGCTTCGAGTCGCGTGTCAGTGTCCAGACGCCCGTTGCCCATCTCGAACGTAAGCGTGCCCGCACCGACCGGCTGACTGTCGGCGTCCGTGAAACCCCCGCCGATCAACTGCTGATTCGTCACCAGCGAGCGCACCTGGAATTGAAACGTGCCTGTGATTGCCCTTTCACCAGCCGTCGCCGTCAACACGCTCTCGTTGCCGCTTTGCGCAGAAAACGCATTGAAAAACGCGGGATCATCAAACCGCGAGATCACACCCTTAAGCCCCAGCAGCCTGGCGGTTACCTCGCCGTAAGCGGTACGTTGCGCCTGCAACGTCTCGATCCGCTGCTGGTACAGCGTTAGAGGCCTCGCCTCCAGAGATATCAACTGGTCGATGAGACTCTGGGTCGGCAGACCCGAGATCAATCCGACTCCACTACTGATTCCGGACATGTTCCGTCCTTCCCGAGAAGCGAAACCCTCACCTCTCCGGTCCGAGAAAATCGCGCGTCAGCCGCCCGCAACTCGGGCACACAACGACACCCCGCCTGAAAAACACAGTCGCTATTCGATTATCGACCCGTGATTCTGGGAAATGAACGCAATCCTTGCCGACCAACGCGCAGGAATTGCGCGACCCATACCAGGGCCGGGTAACCAGTTATTCTGCGCGGGAAACGCAGGCTCGGATAATTCAGCGGAGCAAGTCAGCCGCCGCGGGTGTGCATTTCGAGTCGGCTGTCGCCTTTGAGCGCGGACACGGGGACGAATGCGGTTCGATCGCTCACGTTCAGTCGCTCTTCCGCACCGCGGTCTGCCCGGTTTTTCCAGACGGACGCGATGATTTCGGAAAGCTCGCGGGCGTTCGCTCCAGATCGCAGCGGCGTTTTCAAATCCACGCCCTTGGCTGCGTAAAGACAGGTGTACCACTGGCCGTCAGCCGTCAATCGGCTGCGGTCGCACGATGCGCAGAACGGCTCGGACGTCGAGGAAATGATCCCGAAAATCGTGCCGTCGGGCAGACGAAATCGGTCGGCCGGCGCACTGTCCGTACGTTCGCACGGCTCGACGCGTCCGAATCGCCGCCCGATTGACTGCAACATTTCCACGCGCGTGACGACGGTGTCCGCCTTCCACGTGGTCGCCCCGCCGACGTCCATGTATTCGATGAAGCGCACTTCCACGCCGGATTCCCGACCGAACTCCACCATGTCGCAAAGCTCGTCGTCGTTGAAACCGCGCATCACGACCGCGTTGATCTTCACCGCGTCAAACCCGACTGACAGGCTCGCGCGAATCCCCTCCATCACCGCGTCGAAGCGAGGCCGACCGGTGAGGTATTCGAACCGTTCCTCGCGAAGCGTATCCAGGCTGACGGTAACCCGACGCAGGCCGGCCCGTTGCAACGGTTCCGCGTATCGGGCGAGTTGCAGGCCGTTGGTCGTCATGGCCAGATCGCGCACGCCCGGCTTCTCAGCCAGCGTACGCACCAACACGTCCAGATCGCGACGGAGCAGCGGTTCGCCGCCGGTGAGACGCACGCGCTCTACACCGAAACCGGTGAAGACATCGACCAGAGTGGCTAACTCCTCGTATTCGAGAATGCTCTCGCGCGGCAGCCAGACGTACTCCTCCTCCGGCATGCAGTAGCGGCAGCGCAGATCGCAACGATCCGTCACCGACAGCCGCAGGCTTCGCATGGGGCGTCCGAGTGTATCCGCGAGATTGTTCATGAGCGTCTAACCACCTGCTGAAGAACACCGCCTCCGGTGTGGCACCGGTTTTCAACCGGTGCAAACGATCACATTCCGTGCGGCACCGGATTCCTGACCGGGGAAGACACGGATTGAAAACCCGTGCCACACTTTTTCGGCGGTCTGTCAACCGCTTTCCCGCGGCCCGCTAACCGCTTTCCCGCGGCCCGCTAACCGCTTTTCAACTGCCTGCTAACCACCGGAGACAGCCTGCATAAACATGAGCGTGTCACGCTTGCCCAACGGCACGTCGAAATCATCAAGCCAGCGCGTGTTGGTCCCGTTCCAGAAGCACAGCACGTGAGGCCTGAACCCGCCGGTCTCGTCGAAAAGGTGTATCGCGACGTCTGCGTGATGCGCACGGATGCGGTCCAAGGCTTCCCGCAACGTCTCAGCCTCAAGGGAAAAATTCAAATCGCGCGTCACCCACGACATCACACTGGGCAACTCCACCGTCATGGTAGCCATTACGCGGCCTCGATGAAAGCAGCCACGCACTGCACGCGGGGCAGCCGGCAGGGTAAGGCGGTCCAATAATCCCCACCGTCGCTGGAGGCGTAAACATCGCCCGAGGTCGTGCCGAAGTAGACTCCGCCCGATTCGAGATTGTCCACCGCCATCGCACTCCGCAACACGCCAACGTAGGCATTCCCCTGGGGCAAGCCGTCCGCAAGCGGCGACCATGAATCGCCACCGTCGGTTGAACGGTACACGCACAGGCAGCCGTCTTTCGCGAAGCGGTATTCGTCACTCTCCAGCGGAACGGCGTAGAGCGCTTTCGTATTGCGGTCTATCACCAATGGGAATCCGAACCCAGACGGCAAACCGGTTTCGATCCGCGTGTAGGATTCGCCGCCGTCGGTGGTCTTGAACATACCGCGATGGTCCTGCCGATAGATGATATCCGCATTGTCAGGATCGGGCACCATAGCGTGTACGCAGTATCCGATTTCGCAATGGTCCTTGTCCTCAAGGATAACCGGCACGCCTTGATTTTTGTCCTGCCACGTCTCGCCGCCGTCGTCCGAACGGAACACGCCCACGGCTGATATCCCGATCCAGATGCGTTGTGTGTTTTTCGGGTCGATCAGAATCGTGTGGGCACACAATCCGCCCGCGCCCGGCATCCACGACTTGCTCGTGCGGTGCTCGTTCAGCCCGCGAACCGGGGTCCATTTTTCACCGTCGCCGCTGCGAAACAATCCAGCCTCCGCCACGCCCGCGTAGTAGCCGCTCTTGTCTGCGACGATGCGCCAGATTTGCTTGAGTTTTCGATCGCCGCCCTCAGCATAAGCAGGCCCCTCCGGCACCTGTCGCCATTCCTTGAGATCGTCGCTTTTGTGCATGGCCACACCGTACACATCGCTTGCCGTCGCGAACAGAAACGTGCCGCCCGCGTCACGCGCGACAGCCGTCACGCCCCAACCGCGAAACAGCGGGCCGTCCATCTTCCAGCTCTTGCGTGATTCATCCGAACGGAAAATGAACGCGCCCTTGGCGGTTCCGACAATCAATGTGACCTTCATATTCAAGCTCCTCGGGGTTTCGTACCAGTCGGCAGTCGCCGCTGTTCCTTCGAGCGGGATCGGGACGCGTCTCACTCTTTTTGGCCTTTTTTTTCCGAAGGAGCGAGGAATCGGGAGAGATAGGCGGTCTCGTCCTCAAAATCCTGATGGGTCGCACAGGTCATGGCGATTTCGCGGCGGATCATCGCGATCAGTTTCCGCCTGGCCTGCCACAGCTTGCGACGATCCTGAGCGACGCCCGCGAGATGCTTCCGCAGAACGTCAAGAAAAGGCGATTCTTCCTCCTCCATCCGTTCCATCGCCACTCGCGAAAGATGCAAAACCCATTCGCGGTCGAAGGCGTCGTCGCGATCGTCGGCTTGAGCCACGTCGTATTCGCCGAGCGCGTCTTCTCGCCGCTTGCGCAAGCGATCGACCATGACGTGCCGCGTGACGCTTAGAAGCAGGCTGCGAAATCGCCCGCGTTCGGGGTCCGCCTTCGCAAGCACACCGCCCGACAGTACGCGCACAAACACATCCTGACAGACGTCGTCCGCCTCCGCATCGGGCAGGCCACGACCACGCAGAAATGCCTGCACCGCGGGGCGATAGCGGGTGGCTACCCGCTCCAGCGCATCGCCGCGACCGTCGCCGGCGGCGTGAATGGTTGTCCAGACGGTTGTTGGAAACACAGGCCCGATCCCGCACGACGCTTCGAATTCGCGTCGAACCCTCCAGAGGAAACAGTGTAGACGCAACATGCCCGCCACCGAGGCGGGCATGCCACCCATCAAATAACGTGTTCACACACTGCGTGTGCAACATACTCTGGGTGTGCAACACACTGCGTACTCAACGGCGTCTCAATCGCTGCGGCGACTCGCCCTCTATGCGCTCGATAAATCCGCGCGCTTCGAGATCGAGCTTGACTGTCGTGACGTACCACGACACCGAACCCTTTTTCTCGAACCGCTCTCCCGGAACACGCCGCGTTACCAGCTTGGGCAAGTCCTTGAACAACACCCCGGCTCGCCCGCGCGGTATGGAAGAAAGGATTGCCTTCCGCACAATCTCATATTTCTCGCGATTGATCCGCGTCCCGCCCGCACCGGTCACGTTCTTCGTCAGTATTGTCTCATCCTTCGTCGCCAACACAATCGCCTCCTTATGCCGAGATTCGCTCGAACACTATCGCCCCCGCGCATGCACACGACTGGTACGCCGTCTCAAGATCGGCCCGAATACGGTGGCCAACACGCGCCACAACCCTCGATTGCTGCAATCCGCGTCCATCACCGCTTCCGCCGCCAACAGGCCATCATCACCGATGCGGTCCAGGACAGCCGGAAGCTTCTTGCCGTAAATCGATTTTGAGCCACTCTTGAGAATCAAGCGCACCAGCGACGCCCTGAACCCGTCGAATCCCGTCTGTGTAACCACCAGCCTCGTACCCTTCGCGGTGGCAGCCAGTTCGAACGAAATTATGGTATCCAAAGGTCCCCCGACCCAGGTGTACGACAACTTGCGAGGTTCGGTGAGTTCAAGAACTTCGCAATGCACGATCCCGTCAAATCCCGGCGCGGGGTCCGTCCGCAACGTAAACCGATGACCTATTCGCGGTTCGAAGTCATTCGGCATTAACCACTCCGCCAGCGCAGCCGAGCTTGTCAACGCGCGCCAGACCTTCGAAGGATCGTGCGGATACTCAATCTCAATGCGCAGATCACGACTCACGGCGAACTTCCTTTCCTATCTTCAGTCTGACCATCCAAATAGCTTCCAAGACGGGCCAGCTTGTCCGTCCAAAATGTCTCATAATGCGAAACCCAGTCGTAAACCGTCTTCAGCCGCTCCGCCTCAAGACGGTACACGCGCTGGCGACCCACCCTTCGCTCGGACACGAGACCTGCCTGCCGCAAAACCTTGAGGTGCTGCGAGATCGCCGGCTGACTCATCCGGAATGGATCCGCCAATTCCGTCACCGGCTTCTCGCCTTGGCCCAGCGCATCCAGAATCCCGCGCCTCGTTTCATCCGAGACAGCCCGGAACACGTCGATGTCGGTCGGTCGTCTGCCCATGACACGTTTAATATATAAGCAAAATCTTATTTGTCAACCAAATTCCTTGAGATAATGTCACTTGCAACATTTGGAGGCATTGAATCATGCAACCTGTCGTCTCGACCGATTGGCTGGCCGGACAACTCGACAATCCCCGCATCGTCCCCGTGGACGTTCGCTGGAAACACAACGACCCCGACCACGGCTGCGACGCATTCCGCAAAGCTCGAATTCCGCGTGCCGTTCGCCTCGATCTCGACGACGATCTTTCCGATCGTTCCGACCCCGACCTCCGCCGAGGCCGGCATCCTCTGCCAGACGCCAAGCGCTTCGCCGAAACGCTGGCCCAATCCGGCATTGGGCGGGATTCAATCGTCATCGCCTATGACGACGCTGCCGGTTCCATCGCCGCGCGTTTGTGGTTCATGCTTCGCTGGATAGGCCACACGGATGGCGCGGTGCTTGACGGTGGGATCGACAAATGGCTGGCCGAAGACCGGCCCGTGGAATCAGGCCCGTTCGCACTGCCGACCATCCACTGCCACGCCATCACACCGCGACCCGATGCATCAATGCTGCTGACCACCAAAGACGAAGTCGCAGCCGCACTGTCAGACGGGGTGATTCTGCTGGACGCCCGCTCCCTCGAGCGTTTTCGCGGCGAATTCGAACCCATCGACAAACACGCCGGCAGCATCGCCGGCGCGACCAACGCTCCGTTCACCGACAACCTCACAGGCGACATCGTCGCAAGCGGCAACGTCGCGGACGACAAAATCAAAACCCTCCGCCCCGCGGCTGAGCTGCGTCAGCACTTCGCCGATCTGGGCATCAACGAAAAAACACCGGTCGCCTGCTATTGCGGCTCCGGTGTCAGCGCCTGTCACAACCTGCTCGCGTTCGCCGTCGCAGGCCTGCCCATCCCCAAACTCTACCCCGGCTCCTGGAGCGAGTGGTCCCTCTGAAAAAGGGGTCGGGAGTTGTTTTCGGGCACTACCGCCCGACGTTGTAGTTATATCCCGCGTCGAGGCGGCCAAAGACCAGCTTCCGTGTCGGATCGTTCATGTCCGAAAATGGAATCACCGTTCCCTTGGGCCACCAGCGATCCGGCTCACGCGATTGGGACTCTGTGATGAACTCGCTGTGCCCGTCGAAGTAATTCACCACGATCCCGAGTTGGCCTGCGCCGCGATGACGATAGCCGTAACGCACGAGGTCTTTCCGGTAATGGTAGCTCGACAGGATGTGGTTGTTGTACGAACTGGCGATCGGCAGCGTAGGCCCACCGTTGCTGAACGCGCCGCCGGCCTCCGCGTTCCAATCGACGTCGTACGTGATCGTCCCGTCGAGATTGGTACGCCGGTTGCCGTCGGCTAGGTATACCTTCATGCTCGGATTCACGATGCGGTCGATGTGCGGGCGAAAATTCTTCGGACGAAGCGTCTGCCCACCGATCGTATCGAAACTCGCCTGGTAAAAAGGTGCCCGCTCACCCCACGGTCGAGACGGATCGAAGTTGACCATCGTCCGAGGCCACATCAGAAAATTGCGAATCGTGTTGTAGCTGACCAACGGCATGGTTTCGAACGACCCCGGTTGACCGGCTGAAGGATTCTCACCCGACACCGGTTCCGCCTCAAACCGATTCGACGGGCAATCGAATATTCCTTCCGTCAGGGCGCGCATGCGTTCGACGCGGTTGGCTGGCAACGATGTCTTCATGTAAGTCGGTGCAAGCGAACCGGCGAAATCCCAAATCTGCGTCGCATCGCCGGCAAGATTCTCCTCGGTGGGTGACGGCGACGTTTCGGTAAACATCGGGCTTCCGCTTGTAGCCGGCGACCCGCACAGCCAGCCTCGTTGCTCCGAATAATAGCTCGCCGCCGCCCGGCCTATGCCCGCGGTGTGCGCGCTGCACACCAAAGTCTTGGCCTGTTGTCGAGCTGATCGTAACGACGGAATGAGCATGGAAAGAAGCGTGGCGATGATGCTCACGACGACGAGCAGTTCGATCAGCGTGAAGGCTGAGACTCGCACTGGGATCGCGTTTGAATTGCGCACAATATCGCTCCGAAGATTGCACATGTCGGTGGCTGAACGTCCGTTAGAATAACCCGGCGAACGCGGAGTCGTCGAGTGGAAAATTCCGAATTTTGAGCCGTAAGTAGTCGTCCCTGAAAAAGCCTCCTACGCGGCGGCGAGATATTTTTTCGGCTGGAATTGCTGGAATTGATAGTCCCGATTTGTGGCTTTGGGCCAGCCGGCCAGCGCGAGCACCGTCTGGAGCACGGATGCGCGCAGCGCAAAGACAAACCGCCCGGCGGCCCGACGGTAAAGGCCCAACAGTTTTCGCAAATTCGACCCGGCGGCGGCCAACACAGCA
>JAJDDQ010000058.1 GCA_029260215.1 Phycisphaerae bacterium | reverse complement strand
TTCATTGGTCAGCCATCGGGCTTGTGTATCGGTCAACTCGCCGCGCAACGCAGCCTCGACCAATCCCTTCGCCGCAATGATTTTCGCCTTCCGTGGCTGCATGACGGTCTACATACCAGCGCAAGGATAATCGCGCAAACTACCTATCTTAACATTCCGCGCCCGTGCCTTGCATTGCAGATGGCTGACCTGTTACAACTCTTCTTTCTCGATAATCTGCTTTGGAGTTACGATCGCATGAGTGCGATCGAATTCAGTCGTTGGAATTTCGAGCGGGCAGCTCAACTCGCGAAGGAGCAATTGGAGCTGGCCAACCAACTGCACGCGCTCGACCAGAGCGCAGGGCGTTCATACGGCATGAGTAGCGCGTTGTCGCGTATGTCGGCCGTCTCAGTGGAAAGCGGTCAAATTCAAGCAGCACTCGGGTTCTCGCGACAGGCGGCAGAGTACACACTTGAGGCGTACGATCGCGCGCCGGACAAGGTTTTCTTCTTGAATTGTGCGGCGTCGCGTTTTCGCAATGCCGGAAAATTAGCCCGTCGTGTCGGCCAGTTTCGAGTAGCTACCGATCTGACCGGCCAAGCTGTTCATCGCGCGGAGCAGGCCGTGGCGGCCGACCCGTCGGTTAGCTCGTACCAGGCAAATCTCGTCCGTGCCCACGCCGACATCGCCTCGGCAGCGATGAAACAAAAGCAATTCGAACTTGCTGAGTCGTCCTCAAGATCGTGGCTACGGGAGGCTGCGAAGTTGTACGAAGTCGCGCCCGACAAACACAAGAGCTGTTCGAATCTGCTGAACGCCTACCGAACGCTTGCAATCGCCCTCTATTACACGGAGCGCACGGATGAAGGGCGTGCTTTCGCAACGCGGGGGATCGCATTCGCAGAGGAGATTCTCAGAAACCCCGAGCAAGACGCCGATTTCTTGATCGAGTTTTCGAAATATGTTCGCTACGTGAAACCATCCGATTTGCGTAATCCTGGGAGGGCGATGCAGCTTGCGAAACGCGCAGTCGATCTCACAAGGGGTGAGGATCCGAATATGCTGATAGTCCTTGCCTCGACATACAAATACTTGGGAGATGTCGAACTCGGCATCGCAACTTTGCGTCAAGCGATTGAACTGTTGTCCCCACGGAATCATGCGCTTCGACCGAAAATCGAGGAACTCCTGATAAAATGGCAGGACTCAAGCACCTCGGGCGATCCTCGATAGTCGACCACGCGCACTGCGCGTGCCCGCGCCTTCCTGCAGCGGGCCACTCCGGCCCTGTCCCCCCTATATGGACGGAAGATACACACGCATCGCATATAGCGGATTTATCAAAGCATTTAGTTGCCTTATTGCGAAGGGGGCTGATACAATTCATTCATGCGTGAACACGGAATCAGCGAAGCCAAGCGGCGATTGATGCACTATCTCAAGGTCGAGGGGCCTTGCACGGTCGGGCGTATCGCCAAAGCACTGGGCATGACCGGAGCCGCCATTCGGCAGCATCTGGCTGCGCTGGAAGCGGGTGAGCGTGTTGCGTCCGAGCCGATACCGCCCAAGGGTCGCGGTCGGCCGTCGTCGGTGTGGTCCGTTACCGAAAACGCGGCTGCTATGTTTCCCGATCGTCACGGCGAGTTGACCGTGGGGCTGATTGAGGCGGTAAGGGAGGCGTTCGGTGCGGACGGTTTGGAAAAAGTGGTCAAATCCCGTGCGGCGGAACAAATACGCGAGTACCGCAAAATGCTTCCCTCTGCGAACGAATCACTGAAGAAACGTGTCGAAGCGCTTGCCCGCCGGCGATCGGCAGAGGGGTACATGGCTGAGGCTGTGCGTGAAAAGCCGGGGGTGTATTTGCTGATCGAACATCACTGTCCGATCTGCGATGCGGCTGAAGCCTGTATCGGTTTGTGCTCAGCGGAGTTGGACGTGTTTCAGCGGGCGATGGGGCCTGACGTCGAAATCGAGCGGACGAGCCATCTTCTGTCCGGCGGGGATCGCTGCGTCTACAGGATTCGATCGCGAAAGTAGAGCATCGTCATCTGCACCGGTTGAAAACCGGTGCCACACTGGAAACCGGTGTGACACCGGAAAGCTGGCGCGACACTGATAGCCTTCGTTATTCAACGGCACCTTACGGCAAGCAGTTGCCCGCCCATTCCTGGGTAGCGGGGCTGACTCCGTTTACCAGTTGCCTGAATGAGAGCAGATCAAACGGGCCCAAACCGCCGCTTCGGTCGATATCGACGAAATCGACTACCAAGCCAAACTTCGGCGCGGCTGCCCCGGAGACGTATTGGCGGAACCGCAACAGATCAAACGGGGAAACGCAACCATCCTGATTAACGTCCGCAGGGAGGAAACCAACAACGATCGACTCCTCCACGACGACTTTGCTGTCGCAGGCGGCACCGGCGGCCAGTGCAATCGTCGTTCGCTGGCCGACGCTGATCGGCTGAGAAAGCGTGATGGTCACTTTGTTTCCGTCGGTCGATACGCTGTCGATGCTCGGCGGGGTTCCGTCGGTATCGGTAATGGTGAACGAATCCGCACTGAGCGGTGAGCCGTCGGTGTCCACGATTTCACCGCTCAACTCAATGATGAACGTGCTCAGCCCCTGGTTAAGGTCCACACCGTTGCTGCTCTCGCGGGCCGGGTCGATGTATCCGTCGAACGCGCGGGCTGCGAACGACACGCCCTTTTCTCCCGGCATGAGTTCGGGCGCACTGCACGCCGCCGGCAAAGCCGTTACGCGATCAAGCCCGAAATCGCCGGTAATGTCGGCGGGAAAGAAACCGAGCGGCGGCACATCGTGCCGAAACAACAGGCGATCCGAATTAGCGACGGCCTGTGCGAACGTGCCCGACCCCATGATTTGAACCCAGCCGGATGCATCGGTGATGTCGACGCTGAACTCAGCCCACGTGCCATTCGGCGGATCGAACCCATCAACGCTCAACCAGAAATTCGAGAAGGACTCCCCAAGGCCGACGTGAATCTCAATGTCTTCGTCCGCGCCAACGTCGTTCAG
The DNA here is from genome assembly GCA_029260215.1 of Phycisphaerae bacterium. GTDB lineage: Bacteria > Planctomycetota > Phycisphaerae > UBA1845 > UBA1845 > OFTM258. The sequence continues at coordinate 103,318 of JAJDDQ010000058.1, read as the reverse complement.
CCAGAACGAAAACCCGATCACGCCGTCGCCCGTGAGATTGCCCACGAATTGGCCGCCGCTGCTGTCGTCCACCTTGACGCCGAGCTGGGCTCCGTTCCGGGAAATGCTCAGGAAGCCGTCGCCACCGCCCCCGACTCCACCGGTCGAAACCCACACAGCGGACGCACCACCGTTCCAGTCGCCCACGCCCGCAGGAAAATCATCGACATGCCCCGGCACAGCGGCTGACACGGTCACGGCGATAGACAGAACGCCGCTCAACGTCGCGATAAATGCGCTTCGAATCGACATCGAAATCCCCTCATGTTTTAGCAAAAACCAGCCCAACTCAGTTTAGATGGCGGACGCCCGGAAAACAAGCTGAATCACATCCGGACGTCGATTGAGGGCGAAAACAGCCTCAATTGAGGGACAATACGGGTTGAATCGTGAAATCCAGCGTTATTCAGTCTGAATTGAATCCAGCATTTTGCGCAACTCACGCTCGCTGACCCGGTGGCGGGCGACCTCGCGACCGTTCACGTGTACGACGGGAATGTCGTTGCCGTACAGGCCAAACCATTGGCGATTCTGCGGTTCCGATATGTCCACTCTTGTCAGTTGAAATCCGAATCGGACCTGGAGCTTTTTGACTACGAAGAAGGCGGCGTCACACAGCGGGCAGCAATCCTTGGTGAAAAACGTGACTTCGATCATAGCGTTGGGTCGATGAGGGCCTTGACGATTTTCCCGCTCGCGACGTCGTCCACAGCGTCGTTGGCTTTGGACAGCGGATAGCGATCGAGCTTCATCATGGCCCACGGCTTGCTGCGTTCGGCGTTTTTGATGATTTCCGCCCCTCGGTGGAAGTGAGAGAAATCCGAACCCCAGCAGCCGCGGATGTCCAGGTGCTTTTTGTTGAGATCAAGGTGCGGGTTGAAGGCGATATCCCCGTGATCGGTGTACTGCCCGACGATAACGACGCACCCCGCGTCGCGGGTGTAGCGCATGGCCTGCACGACGGCGGCGGTGGCACCGGTGGCTTCGATGGTCACGTCGGCACCTCGGCCATTGGTTTGCTCGAGCACCCATTCGGCTCGCTGGTGATCCTCGAAGGCTTCGATGCTCAACGTAGCGTCCGCGCCGACCTGCCGTGCGGTGGTCAGGCGATGGTCCGGCGCTCCGATGCAAAGAACCCTCAACGCACCGGACATGCGCGCGAAAATCACACAGGACAACCCGACGGGGCCACTCCCCAGGACGAGCACAGTGTCACCCAGTGACACTTCCGCGCGATCCAATGCGTGCAAACTCGTCGGCAGCGAGCATCCACCGGCCATGAACACGTCGAAATCCACATCGTCCAGCCGGATGCAGCGTGTGTCGGGTTTGAGGTACAGCTTCTGCGCCCACCCGCCGGTCAGCCCGTCTTCGATGCCGTAGGTAATGCCATAGACCTTGCGGTGCGGGCATCGCGTTGAAGCCTTGGCGACGAGGCAGTGGTAGCAGCCGTTGCAGGTGCGGTGGACGTCCAGAAATGTCACGCGATCGCCTTCGACAAACGGCTTGCCGTGGATGTCGAATATCGTGCCGCGAATTTTGGACAACACGCCGGCAGACACATGCCCGGGGATGATGGGGTAAGGCACGCCTGCGAGGCGCCCCTGTCTCAAATACACGTCCGTTCCACACACCTCGGACAACTCGACATCCATCAACGCGGAATTCGGCTCAAGTTCCGGCTCCGGGAACTCGCGCAACTCGACCGGGGCATTGGGTTTGGGCATGGTGGCTGCAATAATCATCGCCGGGTCGCTCCTCCTGCATTGTCGAACGCTCCCGGTTGGAGACGTTCGGAAACTCATGTCGAACACCGGACGGTCGTTTTGAATCTGCGTCAACCTTCCCCGTACGACCGCCGGGCTGCACGGGCAGAATACCCGCACTTGCGATCGCGCACCATTGAGACGTGTTTCGAAAATGCGCCGACGCTACGGCTTGGCGGTTGGCGTACTTGCGGCACCGTGAAATGCAAGGACGTAGCCGTTGGGATCGAGGCATGTAAATTCGCGACGGCCGTCGTGGGATGTGCTGAGACCGCGAACGATTTTGACGCGGTCTTTGATTGAATCGTACAGCGCCCGTACGTCGCCAACTTCAAACGCGATTTGTCCGCTGAACGCCGGCGAGTCGTCGAGCACTGCGTCGAACGTGATGGATGCGAGGCCTTGGTCGAGCGTGCAGAACGTGGGATCGTCGGATGGGCGTAGAGCGGTTGCCTGAAATCCGAGAATTTTGACGTAAAATTCCAGCGTGCTGCGGATGTCGTTCGTCTTTAACACGGGCCTGCATCGGGTAAATGCGACGCGCTTCGCTGGCGCGGGCTTGGCGGGTTCGATGTTTTGCACGTTGGGCGGGCTGATGGCGGCGGTCAATGCGATCTCGTTCGATCCCTCGCCTTTTTCCAACGCCACGCGCCAAGCTAGCTGGCCTGGGATGCAGAGTCCTTCGTCGCCGTCGGTGCAGTAAACGAATCCGATATGCACATCCACGACACCCGACTCGGGCAAAATGCCGGGAGCAACGATCACCTCAAGCGGCCAATCGCCGCCGATGCCTGTTTCCTGGGCAAGGATCGTACCGTCGCGCACGACCTGAATCGTCCACGGAGCTTCACCGTTGAGATGCGATTGACTGGGAAGATCGACGCGGATCGAAATCCTGGCTGGGTGATCTGGGCTGACAGTTACCGTATCAGCTGTGATGATCTCTCCTTCTTCACCCGCACGATGAGCGGCTGCCCCAACCAAGCCGTCGATGCGCAGCTCCGCCCACGCATGCGTCTTGAGATCGACACGCACGACGCGGTGATTGTTCGTGTCGGCCACGAAAAGCTCGTCGCCACAAACGTCCAGCCCACCGGGTTCGTAAAACGCGGGCAGGCCGTCGTCAGTACGAGCACCCGGACTCCCCGTGCCATAGAGTGACACCACGGTGCGGGCGGCGGGATCGACGATCTTGATTTTGTGATTGTAGGTGTCAGCCAACAGCAGCTTGTCGTGCCACGACTCGACACCAAGGGGATGTTGCAGGCGTGAGACGCGATGGTCCCCGTCCACGTCACCGAAGACGAACAATCCCTCGCCGATAATAGTCGTGACGCACTCAGCCGCCAGATCGATCTCACGAATCGCACTGACCTCGCTGTCCGCCACGTAGAGTTTTCCCTTGTGCAGGCAAAGGCCCGAAGGCTGGGAAAGGGCCGCCGCCTCGGCAGGGCCATCGACGATATTCTCCCGCCCCGAGCCGGCCAGCGCGCGGGCGAATCCGATGGGCATCTCCGCCCGCCAAATCTGATGCGTGCCAGCCATTGCAATGTAAAGAGTCCCACCCTCGACAGCTAAATCCCACGGCGAGCTGATGGCCTGCTGCACACCCATCCCGCCGCCGGCGCGATCGTAGCCCATTTCGCCGGTGCCGATGACGGTCGAAACGGACCAGTCGCTGAGATTGACCGCCCGAATCAGATGGTTCTCCGTGTCGGCGACGAAAAGCGTTTCACCCTGAAGGGCCATCCCCTGCGGATGGCCGAACGTGGCGATGTCGGCCGGGCCGTCCGTTTGACCTGTTTGGCCGCCGCCTATGATCTTGATCCGCTCGCAGCGTCCGTTCGCGTCAGGCCAACTCGTCACAACGATGCGATTGTGGTTCGAGTCGCTGATGAATACGCGCTGACTGTCTCGATCAGCCAAGACCTTTCCCGGAAACGCCAACCCGGTGGCAGGCTCGACAACCGCGTCGCGCTGAAACGCGACAGGCCCATCGGCAAGCGTCCCTTTTTCGCGATGGCGATCGAGCAATTCCACCACGGTTTGGTCGAGCGTTTCGCGGTGGCCTTCCCCGGCGATGTGGGACGCAACGTACCCTTGCGGATCGATGACCACGAACGTCGGCCAACTTCGCGCTCCGTAAGCACGCCAGAGCTTCATCGCATCGTCAACGATGACCGGATGCTCGATTTCGTAGCGATGAATGGCTGATCGAATGGTCTGCCGCGTGCCCTCGTTGCTGAACTTGGCGCTGTGTACACCGACGACCATGAACGGTTCGTTCGCGTACTTGGCCTCCAGGTATTTCAAGTCGGGCAGGATGTGGATGCAATTGATGCAGCAGTAGGTCCAGAAGTCGAGGATGACGATCTGCCCGCGCAGCTCGTGGGCGATACGCAGCGGGCGATCGGTATTCAACCAACCGAGCGGGCTTTCAAGTTCCGGTGCTCGTACTGTCTGCTGCATGTTCGGCGTCCCCGAGTTCCGACTTCACCTTTTCGACAAGCTGTACGCCACGATACGCGGACCGCGACCCCTGTAGACGACTCAATATGAGATTACATCAGAAACGGTTTTTCGCGAAGGAGGAGCCCGCTTCCTTCTCCCATGAGACCTGGTTCGCGACGCGCAGTGGGGCTGATCGGCTCAATCGGCGCACGATCGATCGTCGGGAATGCCGCTGTATCATCAAAAATGATCGATTGGTGCTTGATCTTATGGGACGCGACTCCCATGATACGCAGGGTTCGAGAAAATCGGACTCACTTGTGTTGCCCGGCGCGATGTAGGCCGGGAGCGATTTTACGCGTATCGTGTGAGGAATCCCCATTGGACAGCTTCAAATCGGCGATTTCGATGACGGTGCTGCTGGGGGTGTTCGCGGTCGGCGACGCCTTCGGCCAACGATCGGAACCAGACGCATTTCTGAACCAACAGCGGGCAATTTCGGAGTTGGCTCGCGCGGAGCGTGAGAAACTGGCTCCGTTGACCGAGAAGTTCTCGTTTGAGTACGGGGGGATGTACAACTTCTTCCTGTTCCTCTACGACGACGGGGTTGAGAGTTCGCGGACGTTTCGGCGGCACGATTTGCGGTTGTGGGGTCGCGTCGGCTGGGATGCGGGTGCCCACGAGATTTTCGCCCGTTCGCGCCTGAGCCTGATCGACTTCAACAGCGGCGATCAATTCAACGATGAAGACGACATCGAGGGCATGGACCTCGAGCGCGGGTTCTACAAGTTCGACCTGGCTAAGGCGATGTTGGCGACTGAAGGCCGGCGGATCGACTACAACGTCGAGTTGAAGCTCGGTCGTGATCTGACGGAGTTCGGTACGGGCTACGTTCTGTCGACGCCGTTGGATCAAGTCTGGTTGCGGGCGACATACAAGGACTTCCGCGTAACCGGTTTGATTGGCCGAACGGTGGGCAGTGCCAACGATTTTGATTTCACCAGGCCCATAAAACGCACGCGCCGGGCGTTTCTCGGTGTGCAGGCGAAGTACGGCGGCTGGGAGCGTCACGAACCGTTCGCGTACGTGTTGTGGCAGCGTGATCACAACGATGATCGCGTTCCCGCGTTCAGGCAGCAGTTCGACTACGATTCGTTCTACGCGGGCATCGGCTCGACGGGGGAACTGGTGCGCAATCTTCGTTATTCTGCGGAATTCGTGGCAGAAACGGGGACGAGCTATTCGCCGGGGCAGACGAATCGCAAGAATAACATCTCCGCGTGGGCATGGGATATGCAACTTGAGTATCTGTTCCAGAACAGGCACCGCACGCGGGCGAGCATTGAATACATGTTTGCCAGCGGCGACCCGGATCGAACGATCAGCCCGACGGACACGCTCGGGGGCAACTCGAAGGGTTTCAAGGACAGCGGGTTCAACGCTTTCGGCTATCGCGACACGGGCCTCTCGTTCGCCCCGCGGCTGAGCAACATTCACATATGGCGTGCGGGTGCGACCTACTTCCCCTGTCCGGATCATGAATCGCTCAAACGGCTGGAGCTTGGCACGAACTGGTTCCTATATCAGAAGCACCAGTCGCACGCTGGCGTTTCCGACCCGCTGGCGACGAATCCGTCGGGCTATCTCGGCTGGGAGATGGACTACTTCGCGAACTGGAGCGTCACGTCGGACTTTGCGGCCACCGCTCGTTACGGCGTTTTCTTTCCCGGCGACGCGTTCGCCGATCAGACGACACGGACTTATCTGCTGTTGGGCTTCACATGGAGCTTTTAGTCATGACAAAACCTTGTCGGCAAGCGCGGGCGCGTGGTATTTCAGCCGGGGTGACGGACATCGCTTTTCGGGCTGTGCTGAGCTTAGGGCTGACACTGGTGGTCTTGGGTTGCAGCCAGACTACCTACTCTCCTGTCAAGGATCATCAGGTACTGGATGAGACGGATTTCGTGCATTATCTGTCGCAGCAGCCGATGGTTACGTACGACGAGCTTTGCCGGGCGACGCTGATCGTGGCAGACGGGGAGGACACGCAGCAGACGTTCGTGGAGCGTGTTTCGGAGCTGAAATCGCGGGGTATCGTTCGCCCGGAATGGGACTATTCGTCCGATTTTGTGGTGGATCACGGGAAATTGGCTTATATGATTCTACAGATGGCCAACGTTCCCAAAGGGGTGAATTCGACGCTGGCAGACTACACCGGGATCGGGTGTGAACGCTACGCACTGTGGGATGTCGTTCGCCAGGATATTGTGATGCGAGCAGCCAGCTATCGCATTCCGACTGGCGGACAGGTCACGCGGGCGTTGGCCAACGCGGATGACTTCATGGCCAAGCATGGGATGTACGAGACGGCGGAGCGGGAGATCAACTCGCCCGCCGACGTTCAATAGCGCAACGATCGCGAGGTATACAATCGTGAAACATGCCCAATTCAGTTTTGTCGCTGTTTGTTCCGTGCTGATTTCATGGTCGGTGTGTGCGACGGTTTTCGCCGGCGCGTTTCAACCGGCGGCGGACCCGGCGGGCAAGAGCGTTGAGGCTGTCGTACTTGAGGTTCAGGGGAAAGTTCGTCAGGCTCCTGTCGGTATCGCCAACGACGCAGCTGGTTGGAAGGATGTGGCGGTCAACGATCGGCTGTCGTCCGGAACGCAAATCAAGACTTCGTTTCGCTCATTCGTCACGCTGAAGTTCGGCGACGACACCGTGGTTCAGATCAAAAAGGCCACGCTGGCCAGCATCGATTCGTTCGTTCAGTCGGACGCGACGCAGGACATCAAGCTGGGATTGGCTTACGGCACGGTTCGGGGCGGATCGTCCGAAGGTCGGCTGCGTACGGACCTCGAGGTGGAATCGACTGTGGCGACGTTGGCCAAGCGCGGTACGGAGGGGTGGCAGATTGTGGTGGAGCCGTCCACGGCTCACTTCAACATCTCGTTGTCGCGTTCGGGGCTGGTCGAAGCGCTGTCCAAACTGACGGGGCGACGCAAGACGGTCGCGCCAGGCCAATATGCCGATGCCAACAACATCATGAAGCTGTGGATCAATCAGGCGCTGTTCGATCGAACGGTGCAGTTTTATTCCGACGCGTCGCAGTCCGAAACGGAAGTCCAGTTCTCGTCGCGAAACCAGACGGGCAACGCCGTTCTCACGCCCGGCTCGGGTACAGAAGCCAGCCAGAACAGCGGGCGGAACGATTTGAACTCGAATGGCATGCTCGATGGTGGCTTGGACGATGGCGTCGTCCCCGTCCTTGATTTTGTGAACAGGCCTGAGGGCGATTTTGGAATCCCGGATACGTTCCAGGGGCTGTTCAGTTTGCCGCTGCGGCGGGCCGACCTTCATGGACATGACCGACACAGCCACGGGACTTCATCCCGTGTGCGTGCGGTGCGCAGTCCGCGTCGAAGTCGTTAGCGCGGCCGCACCCGATCATATGGGTTCGCGCAAACCGCTCCCTTACGGTCGCGGCTCTGTTCGTCTCCCCCCATCGAACGGCGCTTTGCAAATCATCAGGGTAACGGGCAAGCCCAATATTGACGCGATTGGACTGGAACCTTTGGAAATGCGTTGAGCGTTTGTGTGATTCCCGGCTAAGATGCGGGTCATGCGGAAACTTCGCCTTTGGTTGCGTGTTCATGTTTGGGGGTTGATGGTCGGTGCGACCGTCATCATCTCGACATTGATCGTCGCGCCGACCGAGCCGTTCGAGTTTCTGGCCAACTTCCTGCTCGACGTCAAATTCAAACACGCCAACCGCATCGAAGCTGACTCGCGTGTGGTGATGATCGACATCAACGACTACGCCCTCGAACAGATCAGCTCCTGGCCTTGGCCGAGGGACTTGCACGCTGACTTGGTTCGCACGCTCAACGGACTCGGTGCCCGGGCGGTGCTGATGGATATCGTGTTCGACTCGGCTGAACGAGGCAGATGCGACGATCCGCGTCTGGAACCCGACGCGCGCGTGGACGTGCCGACCAAAGTGCTCGGCACGGAGGTCAACATCATTTGGGACGACGATAAATTTCGTGCAGCGCTGTCGGAAACGGGCAACGTTTATCTGGGAATGTTCGCGCGGACGTATCAGCCGCAGTACTTTCCCGGCAAGGTGCGCGAGGCTGCCTACGCCGTGCTGGACGAACTCGCTTCGCCAACGCGGACGAAATTCACGCGCCGCTTGCGTGCGAAATTGCCGCACACAGACTGGGTGCCGAGCGGTACCGGGCGATCGACTGAGCAGGCGGACCGAGACGAACTTTTCGCACAAATCCGCATCGAGCACGCACTGACCCGCGACTTCAGTCTTGACGAAGAGCAATTGGCTGAGCGGTTGAACATTGAGTTGGACCAGGTGCTCTTGAAACTTGCGACCGCGAAACGAAGCGTCGCCCGGCGTCTCGTGCGTGCGTTTCGTACCGATCGACCTGCGGCTACGTTTCTCGAGACGCTCGCTCATGTTCTGCCGAACCTTCCTGCGGACGTGACGAATCCCGATCGGCAAGACGTGCTGACGGCCTACCGTGTGATCACCAGCGAGTTGCACATACTGGCGAACGCGCCGGAGGCTGACAAATCGATCGTCGGGCGCGTGCCGAACATCTCCAATCCGACCTATCCGATCGACCTATTCGCGGAGTCAGCCCACGCCGGGCTGGTGGTGTTCGACACCGATGCCGCCGACGGGATTATGCGTCGCGTGCCGCTGATTGCGTACGATCGCGGGCGTGTCATCAAGCATCTGGGGTTCGCGGTGGCGTGCGACATGCTGGACATCGACGATGCCAGCTGTCGCGTCGAGCGGGGAAACATTCTGGCGATGGAGGACCGCAGCGGCAAACGCGCTTGGCGTGTTCAGCTCGACGCGGACGGGCGCAGTCTGATCAATTGGCACACGGACCCCGCAGAGCCGAAGCTGTGGCAGAAGAGCTTCGACCACATTCCGGCTACGCTGGTCATGAACCTGTCGGAAAATCAACGCGAAATCGAGGAGGCGGAAGCGCGACTGATCTACGCACAAATGCGGTACGTCGAGATGGCGGCTGGGGGCGTGGCTGCGGAGATCAACCGCTTTGTGAAAGCTGCCAACCAGCGTCTCGCGATGACGGCAGACGGTGTGGACGAAGGCGAACGTGAGGAGCTGGCTGCTTTGGAACTGCAATTGCGCGAAACCGTCGAGCGCAGCGTGGCAGCCGTCACCAGTTGGGGCGACGAGATCATCGATGCACTTGGTGAAGACGTTAAGGAATCCGACCTGATGCCGGACGAAGCGTTGATCTACAAGCTGGCTCGCGCAGCGCCGGAGTTCAAAAAGACGACTGAGAATACGCGGCGGCGGGTGGCACTCTTGCGGCGGGAAATCGAAACGCTCACGTCTCAGTTGAAACCGCGCATCGCGGGCAGCGCGTGTCTGGTCGGATACACAGCCACAGCCGTTGCGGACACGGTGAATACGCCGGTTTTCGACGAGGTGCCGGGGGTGATGGCGCACGCCAATGTCATCAACAGCATGTTCATCAATCAGTTTCCGAGGACGATATTGCCGTGGCGAGGCTGGTATCGCTGGCTCGATGTTACGCTCATCATTTTCGCGGGCATGGTGATGACCGTCATTACCGTTTGGCGTGACCCGTGGTTCAGCCTGGCGGCAATGCTGATCCTGGTGGCGATTATCCTTGGTTTGACGACAACGGTTTTCGACATCGATTCCCTGCACGTTGATGCGGCTGGACCGTTGACGGCCTGCTTTTTGTCGTGGGCGTTTGTGACATTGTACCGTCAGTTGACCGAAGAGCGTCAGAAGCGTGCTTTCAGTCAATCGCTCGCGCAATACACGTCGCCGGCGATCGCAGCCCAACTCGCGGAAAACCTTACCCGGCAGGCCGGCACGCTCGATTTGGCACCGCAATCGCGTCTGGTCACCTGCTTTTTCAGCGACTTGAAAGGGTTCACATCTATCAGTGAACGGCTGGGCGCGTCACGCACGCGGGAAGTGCTCAACCCGTACCTCGAAGCCATGAGCGATGTGCTCATTCGTCACGAGGCTATGATTAACAAATTCATGGGTGACGGTATTTTCGCATTTTTCAATCCGCCGATTCTGCCGGTCGAGAATCATCCACGGGCGGCTTGTGAGGCTGCACTGGATTCGTTCGACGCGCTCGAGCGTTTGATCGAAGTGCTCGGCCACGGCGAATTGGGAGAGGAAGTGCGGGGGCTGCGTATGCGCATCGGCGTGAACACGGGCGAAGTGTTCGTCGGTGACTACGGCAGCAGCAACAAGCTCGACTACACGTGCATCGGCGACACTGTGAATCTGTCGGCTCGTCTCGAACCGGCGTGTAAACCGTTCGGGATCGAAGCGATGGTCTCCGAGGCGACGCTCACAGCAGCGGGCGAAGGGTTCGTAACACGGCACCTTGGCGGCTTGCAGGTCGTGGGCAAGAAAGAGGCTATTCAGGTTTACGAACTTATCGGACGCACAGGGCAAGTGTCTGCGGATCGCGTCGAGCACGCCGATCGCTTCGGCAAGGCGGTCACGGAATTTCAGGGCAGTAAGTGGGAAGCGGCGCTGAAAACGATCGCGGCCTGTCGCAGCATGCGCGCGAACGATCTCGCGGCTGATCTGCTGGAATCGAACATTCGGAAGCATATCGCGAATCCGCCGGCGGATGACTGGAACCAGGCGATCGAGTTGACATCGAAGTAGACGCGATTGATCCCCTACCGCGAGATTGCTCGATCAATGCGGGCTATCGGTTCCACCAGCGTTTTTTGGTCTGCGAGGACGCGCTGCGGTCGGTCGGTTGTTGCTTGTTGACGAGTTCGAGGACGTCGGCATCGCTCATGTTGGGGCCTTTGATGCGGCGGAGCATGCGGAAACGTGCGAGCGTGTCTTCGTCCAAACCGTCGAGCAGGTTTGTATCGACGGCGTCGTCAGCCTGTGCGGGCTGCGGTTCCTCGATGACCTGATCGGTGGCGGAGATCGGGGCCGACGTTTCTGCGGAATCCTCGATTTGGTCCTGCTGTACCTCGACGTCGGCATCGTCGGCGACTGGGTTGATTTCGTCGCCTGATTCGCGTGTAAAATCTTCGGTGACGGTTTCAGTTTCTTTGTGGATATCAGACGACGCGACGGGCGGCTCCACGGATGTCGTCGATGCCATCTCAGCCTGCATACCGTCTAGCGTTTCGCGGAATTCTTCGAGACTCTGGCGCCACGCTTCGAGCGATTCGCGTTCGGTCTCCAACTCGGCCCGAATGCGTTCAACTTCCTCCGATTCAACATTAGCGGGCGCGGCGCTTTCGTCGTGGGTGGCTGACTGCTCGGTGTCCATCGCCTCGCGAAGGGCTTTGAGTTCATACCGCGCGTCTTCGATACTCTGAAGCTGTGCATTGACGGCAGCCCGGTCGGCCTCCAGCTTCGTGCGGTCCTCTTCCATGAGTTCCTGAATCTCTGCCAGCTCGGTGCGGTCGGCTTCGATTTGCGTGCGAACTTCGTCCAAGCTCGCCGCGTCGTCGGACACATCGGCCTGGTGGGCGGACTTGGCTTGGTCAAGTTGGGCGCGCATCTCTTCAAGCTGCTCTTGAAGCATCGCACGCTCCGACTCGAATTCCTCCTGCTGCGACTCGATCTGTTGGCGGGCGGCAGCCAACGTCTCCTGTTGCTGGGAGAGTGACTCGCTTGCTTCCGCTGTTTTGGTGGAATTCTCTCTTAGTTCAGACTCGGCGTCGGTGAGTTCAATCTGTTTGTTTTCGAGTTCCTTTTCGAGTGACGCCAACTCGGTTCGAGTTTTTTCAAGCGCTTCATGCTCGGCTTTGATCTGCTCCATGTGTGCGTCGAGTTTACCGCGTTCTCTCTCAACCTCGGCCCGCTCCGTGGCGAGAGATTTCCGAGCTTCGTCCTGCTCTGCCCCTTCACTTTGTGTGTACTGAAGCGACACGGCGAGTTCCGTGCGTTCCGAAGCGAGGGCTGATCGCTGGGCTTCGAGTTCGGCTTGCTGCTGCTCATTCTTTTGGCGGGTCGCGTCGAGTTCTTCCTGCCGGGCGGCGCACTGTCGTTCGCGTTCCTCGATTTCCGAAGCGGCGGAGGAAACGCGATCGCGTTCGAGCGCCAACTCCTCGCGAAGCTGTGCGGTCTTGGATTGAGACTCTGCGAGTTCCAGACGCTGAGCCTCGATCTGCTCGCGTTCCGTATCGAGTAGTTTTTGGGCTTCACCCAACTGGGATTGGAAGGCACGCATCTCGCTGCGTTCGTCGCCGACCTCACCCTTGCGCGCTTCGACGGCCGCCATTTCGGCGTCGAGTTGTTTGCGACGGGAATCAAGCTGCTTTCGCTCGGCTTTGAGCGATTCCCGCTCGGCGGACAACTGTACGCGGGATTCTGTGTACTCGCGTTCGGCGGCGTTCAGCGCGTGCTGACGTTCGGTCTGCTCTTTCTTCTCGTGCTGAAGCTGATCGTAGGTTTCCGCCAGTGAGGCGCGATCGCCTTCGATACGCTGGCTTTGCGCATCAAGCTCCTGCTTTCGTTCGTTGAGCGCCCGTTTGAATTCCGACTGTGCCTGCTCGAGCGCGCCGGCTTTGACTTCGCGGGCACCGAGTTCCTGGGCGGTGTTGCGCAGGCGCTCTGCATCCGCGTTCAATTCTTCGCGATGCGCGTCAAGGTTAGCCCGTTCCGATGCCAGAGCTTCGGCTTGTTGCTCGATTTCAGATCGGTCGCGGGCGAGCGAATCCTGTGCGATGTTCAAACGGTCTTGTTGTTCTTCGAGCGATGTTTCCTGCTGCTGAAGCTCGTCGCGGCCCCGTTCGATCGCCTGTCGCGACTGTTCGAGATCGGCAGAATCCGCTTCGATGCGGTCGTACTTCTGTGCGAGCGCCGCACGTTCGTTGTCGAGATTCTGCGATTCAGCTTTCAGCGACTGCGTGTCATTTTGAAGTTGATTCCGGGCGTCGGCCAACTTCTCCTGCTTGTCTTTGATATCGCTTTCGCGCTCTTTCAGTCCCGCGAGTTCAGCCTGTGTTTCGGCGCGCAGTTGCCCGAGTTCTTCGCTTGCTTTTCTGAGTCGCCGCTGTTCGGATTCGATGGCTTGACGTTCGTCGGCTACGCGGGATTTTTCCTCCGTCAGGGCCGCGGCGTCGGTTTGCTGCTGGGCTGCGGTACGGTGGAGCGCTTCGCGCTGGGCGTCCAGATCGGCTGATCGGGATGCGATTTCCTGTCGCTTGACCTGCAAGCTCGTTTCGAGCGTTTCGAGTTGTTCCCGCTGTGCTTCGATGGCTTCGGATCGTTGGCTGAACTCGGCACGTTCCTGTTGGAATTCTGTGCGCTGCTGTTCGAGGTTTTCAACGTCCTGCTGTAGTTGGGCACGTTGGGCATCAAACTGAGAACGATCGTTCGCGAGGGTTTCCTGAGTATCCCGCAATTGCTCGCGTTGCTCGTCGAGTTCGCCGATCTCCGCAGCCAGACGGGCGTGCAGTTGGTCAATCTCCTGGTTTCGGGTTTGAAGCTCTTCTTCGCGTTTCGCGAGCTGCTTTTCGCGCTCGGAGACAAGCTCCTGCCGCTCGGACAGCGTTTGCGCGTCTGCGCTGACGATTCCCTTTTGTTCCTCGAAGGAAGCACGGTCGACGTCGAATTCCTGTCTCAGCGATTCTATGGATCGACGTTCGGCTTCAAGCTTGTCGATTTCGGCGATCAGCGAATCGCGGTCACCCCGGAGCTCTTCGTCCAATTGCTTGAAAGAATGCTCGCGTTGCTCCAGGGCGGACGTGCGCTGGTCAAGCTCGTCCCTGCCCCGATCGAGAAGCTCGCGTTTTTCTCGAAGCTCGAGCTGCGCCCGCTCCAACTCAGCGCGTTGTTCCGCCACGGCTTCGCTTTGCGCTTCCGCATCTTTGAGATTCTGCTCAACCTGGGCGTCGCGCTCCTCGATTTCCACCTGAAGCTGTTGCAGCGATGCGTGCCGGTTTTCGATGTCGGCTTCGCGTTGGGCGAGCGACTGGGCGTGGGACTCCTCGTCCTCGGTCATTTCGAGCGTACGGGCGTCCAGTTGCCTACTTTGCTCCGCGAGTCGCGCGTCTTCGGCTTCGATTCTCTCCGATTCTGCCTGCAACCGTTGGCGTTGCTCGCGAAGCTGTTCGTGGAGTTGCTCAGCCTCAGCCTGGAGGCCTTTGGCGCGGGCGTCGAAATCTGCGGCTTTGTTTTCTATTCTCGATTCCGCGTCGGACAGCTTCGCGTTTCTGTCAGCCAACTCCGCCTGTTGTTCCGCGAGCGAATCCTGACGTGTGTTGAGTTCTGATTCCTGCCGGGCGAGGGCGGACGTGCGCTCGTCGAGTTGCGAAGCCAGTTGCGAGAGTTTCTGCTCGCGCTCGTCCAGCGTACCGCGACTTGCGTCCGTCGCGTCCGACTCGTCGGCCAGTTGCTGCGCGAACTCCGAGACCTGCCCGTGCCACGATTCCAAGTCCGACCAAGCCGTCCGAATATCCTGATCGAACGCGGCGATCTTGTCTTCGAGAGAAGAAAGAACCTCCGCAACCTGTTCGTCCTGAGTGACGTCGGTTTCGGGGTTTTCCTGCAAGGATTTATTATCGGTTGCTTGTGGCATCTAAGGGTACCGCGCGTCGTTTGTCGAATCCGCCCTTTGCTTCCGCGACACTCTGTTCTTAATACGATTCGCAGCCGCGTTGCGCATTTTGGTTCGTCTCTGCCCGCGCGTATCGTAGGCTTGCGGTACAGGACGTCCTGTGTCATCCAATCGGCAGTTTTCGAGCGGAATACGCATGGGGGCATTCGCAAAAGCACGCGAATTGGAAGTCCATGCAGGGAGGCGACAAGAAATGTCAAAGTCGATAACGATCGACGCGCTGCGTGCGCCGCCGGTTATCGAACCACTGAAGAAGCGCGCAGACGAAATGATCGGGGAGCTTTCCCGAGCATTCGCGCTTATTCGGACGCGCACCGAAGAGTTCCTCCATCGGCAGGAAGAACTGACCACGCAGTGCCGAGAAATCGAACGCAAGACGAGCGAACTGAATGCAAGAACAGCCACGCTTGAAGAAAGAGACCGTCGTATCAGCGTCCAGATAAGCGAGCTGGAGACGCAAAGCGAAGCCGTCGCTCAGCGTGAGGAGAAACTGGCCGAAGATCATGAAGAACTCCGGCAAACCAAAGCATCTATTGATGCGACGGCTGCCGGGTTCCAACAGCGTCAGTCCGAATTGGAGGCCCAGCAGGCCGCCTTCGCCGGAACGCAGGCTGAATTGGCTGCGGAACGCGAACGGCTGAAAAAAGGGCAGTCTGAGTTGGCAGAGCGCATCGCCGCCCACACCAACCTGGAAAGCGGACTGACAGAGCAGGCCGACGAGATCGAGCAGATGCGCCAGAGTATCAGCGTCATCACGGACCAGTTGGAGCGCGAGCGGCGGGAAGTGGCTGACCAGCGTGTCGAGCTGGTGTCGCGTCTGAGCGCGAACGGCGGCGATCCGCGGAGCGTGGCTCCGTCAGAACTCGAATCACCGGAGGTTCAGGTGACCGTGCCTCCGCCGCAACCGAAGCAGCGGGAGTATAC
Source organism: Phycisphaerae bacterium (assembly GCA_029260215.1). GTDB lineage: Bacteria > Planctomycetota > Phycisphaerae > UBA1845 > UBA1845 > OFTM258. The sequence continues at coordinate 87,489 of JAJDDQ010000058.1, read as the reverse complement.
GCCGGTCGCCATGAAGCCGCGCAGAAGTGACGCACTGAAATCCTCGCCGATGAGCGATCAGTTTCAGAAGCTGCGTCGGGATGCGCGTCGCCGGATGAAGGGCCTTGGATAGATTCGCCGCTTCGACTGCGTGCGCGAAAAATTGATCGGAACGTGAAGACGGTTATGGAACCACGGGGGGCACGACGATGGCATTGACACTTTTCAACCGCAAGAAGCCCAAGCCTATTGCGCCGCAGCAGCCGGAAGTGTCGGTCAAAACGCCACGCCGCGTGGAGCCGCCCGCGCCCGCGCCGGACTCGCTCCTGGCTGAGTTTCACGCTTCCCCGGCACCACCGTTGCCGGACGACCCTGTCGAGCGCATGGTCTTCCAAAAGCGATGGGCACTGGTCACCCAAAACAGCAAGTCGGTCGCAAACCATCCAAACTGGTCGGACTTGCGAAGCCGATGCGTGCAATCGCTGGAGGAAACGTTCGCACTCGTTCCGGCGGGGTTAGCCACCTTATCCCAAACACTGAACGACGAGCCGGAGAGTCCGCAGGAGGAGGTCGAAGTCGAGCCTTACTACCTGGCGGTTTATCCGGTGACCAACGCTGATTTTCAGTTTTTCGTTGACGACGGCGCTTACGAAAACCTCGATCTCTGGCCCGAGGAAATTTGGCCTCACTTGATCGAATTCGACGATCTGACCGGCACGCCGGCACCGCGATTCTGGCGCGACGGGCGGCATGACGCGCGTCGGGCGAAACACCCGGTCACCGGCGTCAGTTGGTATGAAGCGATCGCCTACGCAGGTTGGGCGGGTTTGCGCTTGCCGACCGAAGCGGAATGGCAGATGGCTGCGAGCTGGCGAATTCGGAGTTCCGCGGACCTGTTCCGGCGTTTCCCGTGGGGCGATGCGATGGACAGCACGCGGTGCAATCTCTGGAATTCCGGTGTTGGGACGACAGCGGCCACCGATGAATACCTCGCGGGGGCGGCTCCGAACGGCGTATCGCAATTGATCGGCAACGTCTGGGAGTGGGTCTCAACCGAATTCGACGTCCTCGCAGACGATCAATCTCCGGTGGTCGGCGAGATGCCGATGATGGGCGTACGCGGCGGAGCGTTCGACACCTATTTCGAAGCCCAGGCCACCAGTGTTTTCAGGACGGGACAGATTACGCTGGGAAGGGCACACAATGTTGGTTTGCGATGCGCCCTGGACTTAGCCGACATGCCGACGCCCGAGGCGTCTTAGAGGGGATACGACATGAGCGCGTCACCAGCCGCCACCGAATGCCTTATTTGTCACACGGACAACGAAGAAGAGGCTCAGTTTTGCTCGGTCTGCCTAGCGCCGATGTCACTGACGCAAGAGTCCGTGGCGCAAGGTCGCGAACCGTGCATGATCAGTGTTATCGGCGAGAGCAACGTCGGCAAGACCGTGTACCTCGGCTACCTGCTGGACATGCTGAGTCGGCGGGCGGGAGACTACGAATCCGTCCCCAAAGGCCCCTTCTCGATCAACCTTCAGCAGACGGTCATGACCTATCTAGCCGCCCGCATGTTTCCAACGAAAACGCCCAACGAAGTCGATCAATGGCACTGGGCGTACGCACAGGTCGCCAACCACCGGGATCCCAATACCTGGTACGATCTGGTCATGCCCGACATGGCTGGCGAGGCGATCGCGACCGAATTGGACGTGCCCGAAAGCTACGCCGTCATTCGCGGGCTTCTGCAGCGGAGTTCGGGCATCATGCTGCTTATCGATGCCGCGCAGGCTGCTATGGGTAACGTGCAGGCCGACTTCTTCGCGTTCAAACTGATGAGTTACATCGATCAGTTGTCCCGCCTGCGCATCAGTGACAAAGTTGCGACACCGATCGCTATCGTGCTGTGCAAGAGCGACTGCTGCCCGCAGGCGTTCGATCATCCGTTGTTGTTCGCACAAACGAACCTGAATCGTCTCTGGAATCTGTGTGAAAATCGGTTCGAGAACGTCGGCTTTTTTGCGGCCAGCGTGATCGGCTCGATCGGGTACGGTACGGATCAGGACGAAAACGTCGTAACCGTTCCCATGCACTCAGCCCCGCGCGGAATCATCGAGCCGTTCGAGTGGCTGCTGACTGCACTATGATCGAAATCGACCAGGCCATCTTCACGTCGGCTCGGACGCGGACCAGCCAGGGATACCGTGTGACTGCGTCGACCGCAGGCGTAACCGCGGACGAGACGCGGGTAATCGCCACGTCTTCACCTTCTCATCAATCACTGGCCGACGACTCCGCAGAGGCGCAGGGATTGGCGTTTTATGAACTGCCGAGCGGGCGATTCTGTATCGCGCGAACCATCCACGCCGGTTGCGAGCAGACTGCCCGAGGCGGGCATCGCGTGCTAACGCAAACGTTCGTGCTGTCGCCGGATCAATTCGCACTGTTCGGCTGCAATGCGTTCAGCGTGTTACGCGCAATCGATCGAGCCAGCGCATACATAGAGGACCCATCCGTTGCAGGCGTGATCGCCCCGGCGCGTGTGGAAGCGATCGACGATGGCAACGCGGAAACAATTTCGCGTGCATGCGACGCTGCGGGAGAGAGTCTCGTACGCCTGCTGATCGATCGATCGTGTCGCGCTGCCGGCGTGTTGATGCCTGATCTTCACGAAGGTTGCACCGTCGTCGAAGCGGCTGCCCTCGCAGTGCCGCACTTCATTCGGCGGCAACGCAGCTTCGCGATCGGCCTGAAATTCACGCTTGCACGACGACGGCAGGTGAACGTCACAGGCCCGATAACGAATCAAGCGACGCGATCGCTACGCGGGCAGAAGATCGAGTTGGTGGCGGAAAACAATATCCCCCAGTTTGAAGGCAGTCCGTGGCTGAAGATGTTCGACGACTGCCGAGCGTGGGGCCGCGTGAGGGCTGTCCTGAAGCTCAATCGACTGGACTTCGGCCCAACTCCGCTGGAAGCTCTGGACTCATGCGCCGCGGCGCAGATCGAAATCAATCACATCGGCCAGCTTTCGGTCGCCGAATTGCTGACCCGCGTTGTGCCTGTCGAGACGGAAGATGCTCCGAACGACATCTCCGAGAACCCGAAGTGCAAAGCCGAGACAATCCTCGATGAAAAGTTCATTGAGTCGGCCAAGGCGCAGTTGCGATCGCGGCTGGCGTCCGTCGGCAAGGCTGACACGCGGGAATATTGGCTGGCGATTATTCGCCTGGTCGAATCGGATGATACCTTTCAACCGGTTGCCATCGCACTGTTCGAGCGTATCGCAGACCTTGATCCGCCGCCGCCCGGCTGGTCAGCGGAAAATGAGTCCGCGACCAAAAACGACAAACCCGCCCCGTGCGACAGTACTGAATCGGCTGCCTACAGCGTCTGACAACGGTGCTCCCTTGAACGTGGATCGGTCGGCTGCTATCATCAGGGTTTGCGGTAAACTCGGATCAGCCTGTCATGTCGCAGTCGTCATTAACCTTGAGTTCGTCCGGCGAGCCGGATTCGGCCCAGCTCGAATTCGACACGCTGCTGGACGTCTGTCGCAAGCTTTCCGAGCTTCAGCCAGGGGTGTTGCTGAACGAGCTGCTGCGATATGCGCGGGCGTTGGTCCGCGCGGAAGCGGGCACGGTCTTTCGGCTGGCACCAGGCAACATGCTCCACTTTGCCTGTGCGCAAAATGACGCAAGACCTGACCTCGTCGTCGAACCGGCCTCCCCGGACCAGTCCCGCTCGGAACTGAAAACCGTGACCATTCCGATCGACAACTCTTCACTCGCAGGATACACCGCGAAAAGTCGCGAGCCGTTACGCCTGGATGACGTGTACGATCTGCCGGACGGTGCCGATTATCATTTCAGCAGCAAGTATGACAAGTCCACGGGTTATCGCACGCGATCCATGTTAGTCATTCCGATGCTCGATCAGTCGGAGGAGCCGGTCGGCGTTCTCCAGTTGATCAATCACAAAGCGACGGACGGCAAGATTTCCGCGTTCTCCGAGCGCGAAGAGCAGATCGCGATGGCCCTGGCGTCGATGGCCGCCATCAGCGTGCGCAATGCGATTTTGATAGAAAGCGTGCGACACAAGAACGAGCAATTGAAGCTCGCACAACTCGAAACGGTCATGCGGTTGGCCACCGCAGCGGAACTTCGCGACGACGACACAGGCCAACACATCAAACGCGTGAGCATGTACTGCGAGACAATCGCGCGCAAGCTCGGGTATAGCGAAGACTTCGCCTACAACCTGATGTGCTCCAGCCCCATGCACGACATCGGAAAACTCGGCATTCCCGATGCGATCCTGACCAAGCCGGGCAAACTCACCGACGAAGAACGCTTGGCAATGCAGTCGCACACCACCGAAGGCGCGAAGATTCTGTCCGGTTCGCCGCACAAACTCATGCAGACGGCTCAACGCATCGCCCACAGCCACCACGAACGGTGGGACGGCAAAGGGTATCCGCGCGGCCTCGCGGGCGAGGACATCCCAATCGAGGGACGCATCACAGCCGTCGCCGACGTGTACGATGCACTGACTTCGCGTCGCTGCTACAAACCGCCGTTCACCTCCGACAAAGCCTACGAAATCATCCAGGAAGATGCCGGCACGCACTTCGATGCTAGAATCGTGGCCGCCTTCGTCGCCGCCCGCGACGATATCGAGATCATTCAGGAAACATTTCGGGACAAACCCGAAGCGCTCTGATTTCCCGCAAGGCTCTCCGCCTTCTGCAAAGTCCTAAACTGCCTTTGCTCAAGCATATCGGGACCGAATCCGCGGCTAATGCTGTGCGCGCTGCATGTCGAATTGGAGTACGGGGATGACGTCGATTCGAACACGTCCGAGTACCTCTCGGGGGATTCATGACCACACTGTCCGCAACACGCCGTTCGCAAATCGCCACAACGCCGCCCCCCCCTCGGGACGACGTGTCGGCGATGCCCCACAGGCGTCACGCCGTCGAAATCATACATGTGACCAAGAGCTTCGGACCGACGGTGGCTGTCAACGATCTCTCGCTGAAGGTTCGTGAGCAGTCCATCTGCGGGTTTATAGGCCCCAACGGTTCCGGCAAAACAACAACGCTGCGCATGATCATGCGCATCTACCGCCCCGACGAAGGCGCAGGGCTGGTCCGAGTACTGGGGCAGGAAGAACTGGACGCACCGCCGAAGCGCGTCGGCTATCTGCCCGAAGAGCGGGGCCTATACAATCGCATGACGGTACGCGACATCCTCCGCTTCTACGCGGAACTTAAAGGTGTAGCCAACGTCAACGCAGCCGTCGATGCGTGGATCGAGCGCATGCACATCGCAGACGCAACCGGCAGACGTGTCGACTCCCTTTCCAAAGGCAACACCCAGAAAGTTCAGTTTATCACCGCAGTGATCGACGATCCGCGGCTTCTGATTCTCGATGAGCCGTTCTCCGGCCTCGATCCAGTCAGTGCGGACCTGCTGCACAACGTCATCCTCGATCTGCGCCAACAGGGAACGACCATCATCTACTCCACGCACGACATGAACATGGCCGAGCGCATGTGCGACGACGTCATCATGATCTACCGCGGAATCAAAGTTCTCGACGGACGCTTGGAAGACATCAAACGCGAATTCGGCACGGACACCATTCGCGTCCGCCTCGACCACGACCATGTCAGCCTGAACGGTATCGAAGGCGTCGCAGCCATTCGAGATTTCGGACGTGTTCAGGAGTTGCGGATGACCGCCGGCTACAAATCGCAACGCGTCCTACGTGATGTTATGGAACGAGGCCGTGTGTTGCAGTTCGAGGTTTCCAACCCGTCGTTGCACGATGTTTTTGTCCGGTTGGCGAACACTGACGCAGCGGAGGCTCAGGATGCGTAAGACCCTCGTCCTCGCAGTACGGGAATTCCACGCAGCCGTACGGACCAAGACATTCGTCATAAGCCTGGGCCTGATGCCTCTGATGGGGTCAGCCGGCTTGATCGTCGCATTTCTTCTGAAGGACGAGGTCAACCTCGACGATCGCCGCTACGCGATTATCGACTGGACAGGCGATTACTACGACGAATTGGCCGACGCAGCCGACGCGCACAATCAACGCTCAATATTCGCGGACGACGGCATCGAACAGATCAAACCGCGCGTTCGGCTGGAGCAAGTCGAAACCGATTCGCCAAACACGCTTGCACTCCAGGGGCGACTTTCCGACCGCGTGCGAAAGGGCGACTTGTTCGGCTTCGCTGAAATAGGCACGGGTCAATCCGCGTCCGCCGAGTCCGACGAACTGCTGACTACCGTGAAGTACCACACAAACAACCCCATGAATCGAGACTTCCCGCACTGGCTGGGACGACAGGTCAACGAGATCGCACGCGAGCAACGGGCCCAGGCTGAAGGGCTGTCCCTAGAAGTGGCGAAGCGACTCACCAAGCCCGTCTCCATCGACGAGAAACCGTTGTACGTAAGCGTGGCCGGTGGCGGCGTGCGCCTCGCCGAGGAAACGGACCATTACGTCAGCGTGCTGGCTGCGATGGGGTTGGCCGTGCTCATGTTCCTGATAATTTTCGTCGGAGCCATCCCACTCACCTACAGCGTCTTGGAAGAGAAGATGCAACGCAGCGCGGAAGTTCTGCTCGGCTGCGTAACACCGTTCCAGTTTATGATGGGGAAAATCCTGGGGATGGTCGGCGTCTCCGTAACCATCATGACGATCTACATCGTGATCGGATTCTGCGTGGCGGCCGTCAACGGCTACGCCCATCTCATGCCCAGCGCGCTGATCAACTGGTTCCTGCTCTATCAAGCCGGAGCGGTGCTGATGTTCGGCTCACTGTACGCCGCCATCGGTGCCGCCTGCAACGACATGAAGGACGCACAAAACCTGATGGCCCCCGCGTCGCTGGTCGCGTGCGTACCGCTGTTCGTCATCAGGCCCGTAATCCTCGAACCGAACAGCACGTTTTCGACTCTGATATCGTTCTTCCCGCCAGCCACGCCGATGTTGATGATCCTGCGCCAAGGATTGCCGGGTTCGATACCCGTGTGGCAGCCCATCCTCGGCATCATCATCGTCCTATGCACAGCCCTGTGCTGCGTGTTCCTCGCGTCGCGCGTTTTTCGCGTGGGAATCCTCATGAACGGCAAGGGCGCAAACGTCAAAGAGCTGTTGCAATGGGCGTTCTACGGCGTAGGCCACCGCCCAGCACGACCCGAACGCCGCAAGAACGCAGAGGCCGCGTAACAGATTTTTGAAGAATATAGGCTTTTGGTGTGGCACCGGTTTGCAACCGGTGCATTCACGGGTCACAAACCCATGCCACAGTCCTTTGACTGCCTGATATGCCAAGAGCGGTGTTGAACCGTGAGACTTGTGCCTACCCCCGCGGCCTGAAGTCAAATCGCTTGGACTTGCCAAAGAACGTCCTGGGGTTCTCATAAACAACTTTGCGAATCACGTCCTCGCTGTGCCCTCGGGCGCGCATCTCGAATATAAATTTCGGAACAGCCGTCGGATCACTAACACCCCAATCGCCGGCGGAATTCACCATGATCCGATCCGTACCGCACGCTTCGATAATGTCAGCCGCACGCGCCGGCGTGCATTTCGTCGTGGGGTACAGCGTCATCCCGCACCAGTAGCCGGCCTCCAACGCCAACTTGACCGTATGCTCCTCGACATGGTCGATCAACACGCGATCGGGCTGCACGCGGCTGTCCGCGCGCAGCATGTCGATAATCATCCGCGTGCCCATATATTTGTCTTCGAGGTGCGGCGTGTGAATGAGCATGAGCTCGTCGCGCGAGGCTGCAAGATCGACGTGCTCCTCGAAAATTGTGCATTCGTTCGGCGTGTTCTTGTTGAGTCCGATTTCGCCGATACCCAGCACGCCGGGCATGTCGAGAAATTCCGGGATCATCGCAATGACATCGCGCGAAAGTTTCACGTTCTCCGCTTCTTTCGCATTGATGCACAGCCAGCAAAAGTGCTGTATGCCGAACAGCAATGCCCGCTTGCATTCAAAGTCAATAAGCTGCCGAAAGTAGTCGCGAAACGCCTCCGCCGATCCGCGATCGAAACCGGCCCAGAACGCAGGCTCGGAAATAGCGACGCACCCGGAACGAGCCAGCCGCTCGTAGTCGTCCGTCGTGCGCGAAACCATGTGAATGTGCGGGTCGATGAAATCCAACGTCGAATACCCTTCCTCTTAGCAACCAGTTGAAAAACATAGGCTCTTTGTGTGGCACCGGTTTCCAACCGGTGCAAATGATCGCGTTCTACGTAGCAAAGGTTTCTCGGTCGATGACAACACGGGTTGGAAACTCTCGCCACACTTCCGCAACGCCTGTTAGCCAACCGTGGCCCAATGTAGCATCATGCATGAACGTCACGCGCGCCAACTCGCTTCGTACTCGCGCGAAAACGCCATCTGAATGCGTTCCGCCCGGCCCGGATCGTCGGAGCGAAGTATCTCAAACGCCCGGCGTACACATTCCATGCGCGGATCGCCTTTGACGCTCCCATCGGCGCGGTCGATACGGTCCAGCGTCGCCGCCACGCCAAGAATTTGATGTCTCAGCTCCAGAAAATCGCGATCCAGAACAATCTCCGCTTCGCGTGTACTCAGTGTCATGCTTGCAACCCGTCCAGGATCAAATAGCCCCATCGCGGGCCGTAGGACTATCATTTCGCCACCAGCCGGTCAACCGTCACCAGCCAACCACCGGACTGGATGCAAAATTCGGCTGTACAAAATACCCTCCCACCCGATTTCAAACGCGCGGGCGCTGGCCCTACGAACCGACGATCAACACTTCGCGAGACGTCACGTTCTTGGACAGCGCGTATTGGTAAGTGTCGAATCGGTGTACACGCACACGTTGTTTGAATCGCCGCAGAGCGCGGACGAGATCGTCAATCGACGGGATGCCGTCGCTGCGATAGGAAACAACGATTACGCTCTCCGCGAACCGTGAGAAGACCGCGTCGAACGCGCCACCGATGCGCTGTGCCGACGTCCACGGATCGTCACCCGCCCTGAACCTGAGATGCTTGCACTCCCATTCGATACGCCCGCCCCACCGCCCGTAGCCGACGAGACCCTCGAGAAAATGGTAGAAGTGAAGGTAATTCACACCAACGCCCTTCGCGTTGACGTACGGCGGATCGATGTAGACCAGATCGTACGCACCCTCAACATCCACCGCACTACCACACACAGCCCGACACGGACGCCCATTGTCGAACACCGCACGGTTGGCCTCAGCCGCATGCGAACGAAAATGGGCGTCGAACGATTTATCCCACGTGGCTTTGTTTCCGAAGCTGCGCGGAACCGCCGCCTCACGCATGTAGAGATTCTTCCGATGAAACAAATTATACGGACGCTTGGCCAGCGCCGACTGAAACAGCGCATACCAAGCCACCGCACGGCTATGACGGTCGCGAATGGCTCGGATGTTCCACACCGCCGCGTCCAGCCATCGGTTTTCCGCGTCGGTAAAGTAGATGCCGCCAAACGTTCGCTCAACGAAATCCGGATAATCCGCATCGGCCCGTCGCAGGCCGACACCCTCGATCTGCTGCGAAGTCAATTCCCGACTTCCGTTCTCGATCAGCGCCCGACCAATCTGATGATTGAATTTCAAGACATCGTTGTAAGTAACGGATTTCCCGCGACGCTTGAATTCAAAGGACATCGACCCCGTCCCGCCAAACACATCCAGAACGGAGTCGAAACCGATCCGATCAAGCCGATCCCCGATCCACCCAGCCAGCTTGCGCTTGCTCCCCTGAAACCGCGTCCGCGGCATAATCGGGACCGTCTTTTCGATTGAGCAGCCTCCAGCCATCACACCTCGCCCCCGACCATAACCCCCGGAAATCACACACGCCACGGACCATCATGGGCCGGTTCCCGCGCAGTTCAAGGCCCCAGGCGAAATGAGCCGACCGATCGGTTGATTTTGTGCTGAATGTCGCGCATGATTCCCCACCGACGCCGACGTAGCTCAACGGTAGAGCACAGCTTTCGTAAAGCTGAGGTTGTGGGTTCGATTCCCACCGTCGGCTATCGCTGTACACATCCGCCCAACGACTGGCCTCCCAAACACTGGCCACCTAAGATATTAAACATCATGGACCTCAACAGACTCACACAAAAATCACAGGAAGCGGTCACCCAGGCCCAAAACCTGGCCCTCACCGCAGGTCACGTGGAAACCGACGGCGAGCACCTGCTGCTCGCACTCTTGAAGCAGGACGGCGGATTGATCCCACGGCTCCTGACCAGGATGAACACCCCCGTCGAAGACCTCGCATCAGCCGTCGAAGGCGAGTTGCAACGCAGACCCAGCGTCTCAGGACCAGGAGTGGAAGCCGGCAAGGTGTACATCTCGCGCCGCCTTTCCGAAATGCTGGTCAAAGTCGAAAAAGAGGCCAAACGCCTCAAAGACGAATACATCTCGGTCGAGCACCTGCTGCTGGGCCTGATCGAGGAAGGAACGCGCACGCCCGCCGGCCGATTGCTGGCACAATTCGGTGTCACACGCGACCACTTCCTCCAGGCGCTCATTCAGGTTCGCGGCAGCCAGCGCGTCCAGAGCGCCGACCCGGAAGCAACCTACGAAGCCCTCGATCGTTACGGGCGCGATCTGGTCGAGATGGCCCGCAACGGAAAACTCGAACCCGTCATCGGACGAGACGAGGAAATTCGCCGTGTCATACGCGTGCTAAGCAGAAAAACCAAGAACAATCCCGTGCTCATCGGCGAACCGGGCGTCGGAAAAACCGCCATCGCGGAAGGGCTGGCTCATCGCATTGTACGCGGCGACGTACCCGAAGGCCTGCGTGACAAAGCCATCTTCGCCCTCGACATGGGCGCTTTGCTGGCCGGTGCAAAATATCGCGGCGAGTTCGAAGAGCGACTCAAAGCCGTCCTCAACGATATCAAAGAAAGCGACGGTCGCGTCATCCTGTTCATCGACGAATTGCACACCATCGTCGGAGCGGGCAAGACCGAAGGCTCCATGGACGCAGGCAACATGCTCAAACCGATGCTCGCCCGCGGCGAGCTGCACTGCATCGGCGCCACCACCCTCGACGAATTCCGCAAGCATCTCGAAAAAGACAAGGCACTCGAAAGACGCTTTCAGCCCGTCCTCGTCGAACAACCGACGGTGGAAGACACGATCTCAATTCTGCGCGGGCTTCGCGAGCGCTACGAGGTGCATCACGGCGTGAAAATCTACGACAACGCCCTCGTCGCGGCAGCCACACTCTCACAACGCTACATCACCGACCGCTTCCTGCCGGACAAAGCCATCGACCTCGTGGACGAAGCCTGTGCGAAAATCCGAACCGAAATCGACTCCATGCCCACCGAGCTGGACGTAGCCATGCGCCGCGTCATGCAGCTCGAAATCGAAGAGGCAGCCCTCAAGAAAGAAAAAGACGCAGCCAGCCGGGAGCGTTTGAAGGCCATTCAAAAAGAATTGCAGGAAGTCCGCACCCAGGGCGACACGCTGCGCGCCCAATATGACGCGGAAAAAGAGAGCATTCACACACTCCAAACCGTCCGTGAGCAAATCGAACAGGTCCGACGCGATATCGAACAGGCTGAACGGGCCTACGACCTGAACAAAGCTGCCGAACTCAAACACGGACGCCTGCCGCATCTGGAGAAACAACTGGCCGCCCTGACCGCGATACACGATGAAAAGGACAGCACCGACCGCCTGCTGCGCGAAGAGGTCACCGAAGACGAAATCACCGAAATCGTCAGCCAGTGGACCGGCATCCCCGTAACGCGACTCGTCGAGGGCGAGCGGGAGAAACTGCTCAAGCTCGACCAGATTCTCCACCAGCGCGTCGTCGGTCAGGATGAAGCAGTACAGCTCGTCGCCGATGCCGTCATCCGGGCGCGATCGGGCATCAAAGACCCCCGCCGCCCCATCGGTTCGTTTATCTTTCTCGGGCCTACCGGCGTCGGCAAGACCGAGTTGGCCAAGACGCTCGCGGAAGCACTGTTCGATACCGAAGAAAATCTCATCCGCATCGACATGTCCGAATATATGGAAAAACACGCCGTCTCGCGGCTCATCGGCGCACCGCCCGGATACGTCGGATACGAGGAAGGCGGGCAACTCACCGAGGCGGTCCGACGCAAACCCTACGCGGTAATCCTGTTCGACGAAATCGAAAAGGCGCACCACGACGTTTTCAACGTACTGCTCCAAATCCTCGATGACGGCCGCGCAACAGACAGCCGAGGACGCACGGTCGATTTCAAAAACACCGTCGTCATCATGACCAGCAACATCGGCAGCCACTACCTGCTGGAAGATGCCGTCGCAGCCGGAAGCGGTGACATCAGCGACCAGGCCCGCAACAGTGTGATGGCCGAGTTGCGCGCCCACTTCCGCCCGGAATTCCTGAATCGCGTGGACGACACAATTCTCTTCAAGCCGCTTCGCCACGAAGAGATCAAGCACATCGTCGTCCTCCTGACCGAACAACTTCGCGAACGACTCGCCCTCCAGCGCATCACACTCGAACTGGGCGATGACGTCGTCGAGCACATCGCGAACGCCGGCTACGACCCCGTGTACGGCGCCCGTCCGCTCAAAAGATTCATCCAGCGCGAACTGGAAACACGAATCGCCCGCACGCTCATCGCCGGCGGCATACTGGAGGGAACATCCATCAGCGTCACGTTATCGGACAACCAAATTGTCGTTCAAACGACGAATCCCAAACCATCCGAAAAAAACACCGCCGATTGACGCGACGCGATGCAATTATCGATTTCCCCTCAATCCAGGTTCTATCCGCCCCCCAGCCGCAAACTCTGCCTACAATTGGCCATCCTCGGCAGGGATCGGTAGAACGCCCTCATCCGGACTCGACAAAACGTGCGTCTGGGTGATTACGGGCAACTCCACGTCGCTGGCGGGGATAAGCGTAGAGTACAGGGATTGCTGAGAGAAAGCGTAGACAAATGGAATTGCTCATGAACAGGAACAAGGACTGGTCCATCGGTAGATTCACCTCTCGACAGTGCAAACTCTTCTGCGGCATCGCCGTGTGGTCGTTCCTCGCCATGCCAGCCGCAACAATGGCTGGTGATGCCGTCGATTGCGTGGTGGGACCGTGGAGCGATTGGCCTGCATGCTCGGCGGAGTGCGACGGCGGGGTGCGCTGCCGGACACGCGGAATTGTCCAGCCGCCCATGAACGGCGGACTCCCATGCCCAGCACTCGAGGAATGCGAACTATGCAACGAGCAGCCATGTGACGACGGCTGCGGACAGATATGTGGCGATCTGGACCTCGACGGCGACGTGGACGCGGACGACTTCTCCATGTTCTTAGCCACATTCGCACGATCGTCCGGGCATCCGATGTTCAACGCCTGTGCCGACTACGACATGGACGACGTGATAACCTTCGTCGATTATCAGAATTGGCTTCAGTGCTATCGGGATTTCGTGGGCGTTCCCGAAGCGCCCGCACCGATCGAGGACGTGCTGCTCGGCGACTTCGACGGCGATCAGGATGTCGATCTGGCTGACTACGGATTCTTCGAAATATGCATGACAGGCCCGCCCGCCGGGCTGGAATTCCCATGCATCGTGAAATTTGACTACGACTCCAACCAGACCTTGGACTTGACGGACTACGATGGATTCCGTGCGAGTGTCACGGGGCCGCAGTAACGCGTAACTGTCTAAAAGCGACCGCAAGATTAGGGTATTGATATGAATTCACATCGAATCATAACGCTCGTGGCATTGTGTGCAGCCTGGCCTGCGGCGGTCCGAGCCGACATCGCGGTTCGCTTCGCACCGCAAAGCAGTATCGTGCAACTGGGCGACACATTCGTCGTGGACATCGTGGCCGACGTCCCCGCCAACGAGCCGGTGTTGGCCTGGGGGTTGGACCTCACGATCGACACCCCCACAATCGCCTCGCTCAATGGAGCGCCCACCGTCGGGCCAACGTGGATGGGGCTGAGCGGCCTGGACGGCGACGGACTCACCGGTCTGTCCAGCCCATTCGTCAACTCATTCGGGAGCGTCTCCGGTACGGGCGTATTGCTCGCAACACTTTCCTTCACCGCAGACAGCGTCGGCCAAACCGACCTGTTCCTCGGCACGACCACAGGCGACCTCACGGAGGGATTCGCCCTAGATCCTTTTGGATTCGGAACGCTTAGTTTCGAAACCGGATCGATTACCGTGATCCCCGTGCCCGGTGCCATCGCTATGGCAGTCTTGGGCTTCGCAACGATCGCGGGCCTCCGCCAACGGGTGTAATCACCCCAGCAGGCAAGCCTTTCGCGAACACCGAAATAACTGTACAGTCAAGCACTCCGCAAAGCCCATCTTCCGTCAGTCTCATTCCTGGCAAACGCCTCTTAGTGTCATCACCCCCCAACTGCGACAATTCGTAGTTGCCTAACCTCTTCAGAGCGACTACCCATTCAAGTAACACTATGGGGTAAGCGATGAATATCGTAGGGTGAACGGTTGAATGCCGCGTAATCCGCGGCCGCTTCGGGGGAGTCCAACTCAATGAACCAGGAACTTGACTTCGACGCAGGCGAGAACCGGGCCCAGGACACCGCGTATCAAACCATCAAGGAACTCGACGCACTGCCCTCTCCAGCCGGCGCTGCCCTGTCGATCTGCGAACTGGCCAACGACCCGTCCGCCACGATCGAACAGTTACTGGCAATCGTCGAAACCGATCCGGCCATCGCAGGCCGCGCTTTGAAATTCGTGAACTCGCCAATCGCCGGACTGCACCGTTCGGTGACCTCCCTTCGCACAGCCGTCACCATGCTGGGCACGCGCAATGTCAAAATCATCGCACTGAGCCTGACGCTGATGAGCCACAAGACAGAGCAGTGCCCAACCTTCGGCGACGGATGGTTTTGGACGGAATCACTCGTGCGGGCCGTAACAGCACGACACGTCGCTGCCACGTCGAAGGCTGTCCCGTATGACGAAGCCTTTGCATGCGGCCTGCTAAGCCAGATCGGGCGACTGTCCTTCGCGACGGTCTACCCGGAAACGTACGACGAAGTTCTGCGCACCGCAGGCTGGAAAGGCGCAGAAGTGCTCGCGAGAGAGGAGCGGGACGCGTTCGACCTGGATCACCGCGAACTTGGTGCGAGAATCGTCGCGGACTGGCACATGCCGCCCTGGTTCAGCCTCGCAATCCGACACCAGGACAACGCCGACAATCTCCCCGAAGACTTGGACAGCAAAGCCGCAGGCGCCGCGCACGCGCTGAATCTAGCGGGCGTGGTCGCACAAATCGTCCAGCCACGCACGCTTACGAAGGATTCACTGTCACGGTACTCCGTCGTCGCCAATCAAAATGGCATAAGCCCCCAAACAGCCGAAAATACCTTCAACGACATGCGGAACGAGTGGAATCAGATGGCCGACACCTTCGCGATCCAGCCACCGCGCGTCGACGAATTCGCCGACCTGTACCGCTTCGTGTGATACTCCCCCACCCCGCCAACAGCCCGCCGCGACAACGTCCGCCAATCTCCCATAACGCCCCAATCCATTTCGCGTACGATTACCGGGAACCGCTCACAGGCCAACGTGTCTAAAAGGGTGGAACTGCTAACACTCTTGGCAAAGGACTCAGAAAATGCCCATCAAAAGACTCACCGCCGTCTGCACGCTCACGCTCGCAGCCCTCGCAACCATAACAGCACCCGGATTGGCCGACCGCCAGGCCCCCCAGCCGGGCGGGGAACTGCACATTATCGCACCCGACGGAACAACCAGCGTAACCTGCCCGCTGCGTCACACCGAAGTACAAGCCGACATCGCCGGATTCGTCGCACGCGTCCGCGTCAGACAGGTTTTCTACAACCCGCTCGACTACAAAATCGAAGCCATCTACACCTTCCCCCTGCCCGAGCACGCTGCCGTTGACGACATGACCATGACCGTCGGCGATCGGCACGTCGTCGGGCAAATCAAACCACGCGGCGAAGCACGCCAAATCTACGACGCAGCCAAAGCCGCCGGCCACGTCACAGGTCTGCTCGATCAGGAGCGGCCCAACATTTTCACGCAGTCCGTCGCCAACATCGAACCGGGCGTCGAAGTGATCATCGAGATCAGCTATGTCGAAACGATCCGATACGACGCCGGTGACTTCGAATTCGTTTTCCCGATGGTCGTCGGCCCACGCTACATCCCCGGCGGCGGCAGCGCTCCCGCACCCGGCACCAAAGGGTCAGCCACACCGCAAGTACCGGACGGCCGCCGCATCACCCCGCCGGTCACACCCCCCGGCACGCGAGCAGGCCACGACATAGACCTGACTGTGCGCCTCGACGCCGGCGCGGAACTCGTCTCCCTCAACAGCATCCTGCACAACGTCACCACCCAACGCGACGGCACATCACGAGCGGTCATCCAACTCACCAACAAAGCCACAATCCCCAATCGCGATTTCGTACTGCGCTACCGCACGGGCAAACAAGACATCGGCGACGCATTCTTCATCCACCAGGACGAACGCGGAGCCTTCTTCACCCTGCAATTGCAGCCGCCGCGACGCGTGACGCCAGCCGCCGTCGTCCCGCGCGAGTTGATCTTCGTTCTGGACACCTCGGGATCGATGCGCGGCGCCCCCATCGAAGCAGCCAAGTCAGTCATGAGCCGATCCATCGATGCCATGCGGGCCAACGACACATTCAATCTGATCACATTCGCCGGCACAACGAGCATTCTCTGGGACAAACCTCGACCCAGCACACCGGAAAACCGCAAAGCAGCCCAGGATTTCCTCGCCTCGCTCAAGGGACGCGGCGGAACCGAAATGATGAAAGCGATCGAAACCGCCCTCGTCAAACAGAACAGGTCCATCGAAAAACCGCTAAAACCGTCGGACCTGATGAACATCCCCAACGACGGGCGGACCGTACGTGTATCCCTCGAACCCGGCGCCGACCCCGAGCCGATGATTCGCGACGCAAACGAAAAAGAACCGAGACGCCTGTCCGCTTGGATCAAAGCGTCAGGCCGGCGTCTCGGTCTTCCCGGCGACATGACACCAATCGCGATCGGGCGATGGACGCTCGAAAACGGGCAGCGCGTGCTGATCGTCGATCAATGGGCAACCACCGGTGGCGAAACCGTCGAACCGATTCGCATCGTCATGTTCATGACCGACGGCTACGTCGGCAACGACATGGACCTGATCAACGCCGTCAAGAAGAACATCGCCACCACGCGCGTGTTCAGCTTCGGCGTGGGAAATTCCGTCAACCGCTTCCTGCTCGACGGGATGGCCAAAGCAGGCCGCGGCGAAGTGGAATACGTCACGCTAGGCTCGGACCCAACAAAAACGGTGAAGCGATTCTGCGAACGCATCTCCGCACCGGTCTTGACGGACATCGAGATCGACTGGGGCAACCTGAGCATCTCCGACGTGCATCCGACACACATCCCGGACCTGTTCAGCGTGAAGCCGATCATGATTCACGGACGAATCAACGGACCGCAATCCGGCGCGATCACGCTCAAGGGCAACACCGGAAGCGGTTCGTTCGCCCGTTCGATCCACGTCGCACCCTCGCAGGAAAAACACGACGCCCTGGCATCGCTGTGGGCCAGAGCCAAGGTCGAAGACCTGATGATGGAAAACTACGCAGGCTTGCAGCGTGGAAATCCACCGGAAGAACTCAAGAACCGAATCACGTCCATCGGCGTCGAGTATCGCCTGATGACACAATTCACGAGTTTCGTAGCCGTGGAGCAAATGACCGTAACCTCCGGCGGCGAGTCCGTCACCATCGACGTGCCGGTCGAGATGCCCGACGGTGTAAGCTACGAAGGCGTCTTCGGCGGCGGCCAGGCTGGTGGAAATCTCGCGATAGCGAGTAAGCAGATGGTCTTCCCAGCTTCGAAGCGGGGGAGATGGAGTACCCAGATTCAATCCGCCATGCCCGCGTCGTCAGGTGTCGTTCAAACCCATTCCGCCGTACCCGCGCGTCGCGAACGCGGCAAGTCAGCGCCGGGCGTCAGCGGCGCGATGCGGCGCGTCACGACTGAGATGGCCACCGATGAAATTCGCCTCGATCAACAGGCCCAGTCTCCAAAAACGAAACTGTCTGAAGCACTGCGCGACCTGGCCAAGCGCGTCGAAACCGAAGGCAAGGACGGCCACCTCAAAAACGACAAGCTCCGCGTCACCGCATACAAAATCGACGTCCGCGTTTACCTCAACAACGCCGGCGAAGAAACACTGAAGAAACTGAAAGACCTCGGATTCACCATCAAAGCCGAGAGCAAATCGATCAAAATGTACATAGGTTCGATCGACGTGCGCAAGCTCGAAGAGTTGGCCAAACTTGAGGCCGTCATCCGTGTGACAGCCCTAACGGAATAATCTTCGACTCAAACAATCTGGAACTTTCAGGGGCGGACACCGCGATCCGCCCCCTTTTCTTGATATCGCATCACGTCATCGAAACAACAATCAAGTTGTACGCAATGTGCGCACCAGCAGCAGGCCCGTACCCTCGGAACACGAAAATCACACCAAGATACGCGCCTGCCATCGAGCGGAAGCAGAATCGAAACGTGTCGAACGGCTCCCCCCCCAGCGGCGGATGATGATGCAAGGCGAACAAGCCAGCCGCAATCAGCACGGCTGCCACCAGCGTCGCATTGTGCGAAAAACGCAGCAAATCCGCACCGATAATCACAATCACGGATATGAGCACCAGCCGAAAAACCAGCTCCTCATACACGCCCGCACCAATGCCCAGCGTCGCATCCCGCACCCAGGATTCGATAGGCCAATCCGATGCGGACATGCGAATCAAACGGTTCATCGAAATCAGCGGGACGGCCCAGGCAGCCGACTCCGCATAGAGAAGAACAACGGAACGCGGCTTGATCCGCCAAGATTGCCCGCTGACCGCGTGCGTGGCCAGCAGAATCACAACCACAGCCAGCCCGGGCATGACCATCCCCGTCGCCCCGAATAATTCGAAAAATATGCGCATCAATTGAAAAGCCACCACGCGATCATCAGCCGACACAAGCGCAGCGTGCCCCGTCGTCCACGATGCAACCTCGTAAAACAGAATGAAAGGCAGCAGAAAGATCAGCGAATCAAGCGGCCGAGCAAGCAGCCCGCGCGCAACAGTCGGCTTCTTGGTTTTCTTCGCATCAGCCATGACAACCACATGGTGGCGCGATTAGCGAGTTTTGAAAAGAGGAACGCGATACGCCACACAATCACATTCGATGGATGGAGACCAACAGAACGGCGATCCGCGATAAGAACCACATCAGCGCCCTACGACCAGAACACCCAATCCCCGCGGGCCACGACGTGCATGTAGAGAACGAGATTGGTAACCCCATGCGTCACGATGAGACACAAAATACTGCGCGTCCAGTAGAACAAAGCGTTGTACAAGAACCAGCACAGGATTCCGACCTCCCACTGCGGATGCTCAGCCGCCGAAAGGAAGGAACACAACAGGAAGGATCCCCACGTGAACTTGCCCAGCGGAACCTTGTCGAATTCATCCCAGTCGATCAGAGCACGCAGCAGGAACGCCCGCCAGAAAATCTCCTCAACGATCGGCACAGTGGTAGCCGCCCCGCCGATACGCAAAACCAGAAAAACCCAATACAGCAAGCCGTCCCCATAAACCTCCTGCGGAACGAAGTAGTTCTCAGGGCTTGCGTCCTTGCCCAGCGGCTGAACGTACCAACTCAACGACTCGCGCACCCACTCGCCGTCCACATACTGCCCCGCGACGAGACGATGAATCATCACCCAGCCGTACGCAGCAGCCAAACCAAAAACCACACACTTGCCCGGATGCAGCTTGCCCATCGGCGGGTAGTAAGGCCAAAACAAAATCGCAACCGCCAGCCCGCCCACCGTGCGCAAACTGTAGAAATGCAGCGTATAGTAAGGATCTTCAACGAACGACTGCACGCTCATCAGAACCAGATAGGCCATGAACGGCGCCATGTACGCAATCTCAGGCCGGCTGCGCACAAGCTGGTTCAGCCAAGCGGGACGACTACGGATTCCAGTTGTCAGTTCGGGCGCTGCCGAGTCATTCATGGTTGCAAACCCGTGTCAAACCTTTCCAACAGCCCGCCAGCACTTCGTCATCCATCGTTCAACGTGAACAGACAAACAGAGCCGCGCCCGTAAGGAAGCGGTGGACCAAAACAACCGCCCATTACGCCCATTCTCACACGCAAAGTCACAATTTGAATTACCCATCAATGCGCCGCACTAACGCCCCCTGCTGTCGTAAGGATCGGGCAGCGGAAGATAGCGACGATCCTTCTCCGCGCCCGCCGACATCCAAGGCCCAAACCGCGCCGCCCACCACTTCGGAAATTCCTCCACAGCCGAATCGTATTGCACCTTCAAGTTCGAAGTCAGATTCCGGCCAATGTAGTATTCCCTGGGCCTGTGACCGATGGCGATGTGCATGGTCATTTCCTTATTGCCCCGCCAGATTTCGAACGTCATTTTAGTACCCGGCAGTTTGCCCCGAATCTGATCGGCAAATGCCGTGACTTCGGAACCCGCCGGCAAACGATTACCATCGACGGCGACGATGATATCTCCCGCTTCCAGCCCAGCCTCCTCGGCTGCGGTGTCGGCGATAACTTGTTCGATTGCGAAGGCGGCGACATCGCTGGGAATGCGCGTATCACCTGGGCGATAAAACTGACTCTGGTCGTATCTCCGATGCTGGATGCCCAGAAACCCGTTCTTGCCCAGCACACGGTCCCAAAAGAAAATGTGCTCGGCGATGATGCGGATACGCAGCCGTTGCTCGTAATCATCGGTCGCGTGAAACGCAGCCGCCAGCGCCTCGGTCGCGGGCAGGCCGATCTCACGCAAAGCATGGTCAGCCCCCTCGCGCACCGTGTAATCGGGGGAACCAAGCTCCTCGATCAACCGCTCAATTTCCCGATGATCGGGCGTGGCGGTCCGCTCGCGCGATTGGCCGACGGACGACCGGACGGGCACAACAGCACACCATCCCGCCGCGACGATCAGGCACGCTTTCACCATTTTGCGTGTTAAATCACCCATAACGGGATTATACCTTCCGCAGGTCGAGCGGTCTGTAAAGTCCTGCAAGATCAAAGCAATCCGCCCAACTCATCACAAATGCGCACTATGTCCTTTTGCGACAACAGTTTATGAAACGGCAACGCCAGCGTCCGATCGGCAACGAACTCGCAATTCGGAAAATCGCCGCGTGAAAAACCGAACTGTTCCACCATGTACTTTTGCAGATGGATCGGAGCGAAGTAATTGCTGCACCCGATGCCCTTCTCGCGTAACGCGGTAATCACCCGATCGCGATGCGTAACATCATACTCGTCAGCCAGACGCACAACGTAGCAGAATCGACTCCAGAAAACATCGGGATGCGGCTGCTGGAGCACGATACGGGCGTCGCTGGCGAAAATAGCGTCATACCAAGCGGCTACGCGGGTTCGCGTCTCAACGATCTCGGTCAGCCGATCAAGTTGGACGATTCCGAGCGCACAGTTGATATCGCTCAAACGGTAATTGTAGCCCAATCGCGGGTGATCCAACCATCCGCCCATAAAATCGCGACCCTGATTACGCAGCGATTTGCAGAGGCTGGCGAGGTCTTCATCGTCGGTAACGATCATGCCGCCCTCACCCGTGGTGATCTGCTTGTTGGGGTAAAATCCGAACACGCCGGCATTGCCCAGCGACCCCCCAGGCCTGCCCCGATAGGTGCTGCCAAGCGCCTCGCAGGAATCCTCGATAATCCGCAATTTGTGACGGTCCGCCAACGCCCGGATGGGGGTGAAATCGGCGATCTGGCCAAACACGTCCACCGGGATAATAGCTTTGGTGCGGGCCGTGACCGCAGCCTCGATCAGCGCAGGATCGATATTCCACGTAGCCCGGTCGATATCGACGAACACCGGCTTCGCCCGTTCGTAGAGCATGCAGTTGGCAGAGGCTACGAACGAAAAAGGCGTGGTGATGACTTCGTCACCCTCACCGATGCCCATCGCCCGGACGAGAAGGTGCAACCCACCCGTTCCGTTGGAGACAGCCACAGCGTGTTTGGTGTGACAATGCTCGGCGAACCGCGCCTCGAATTCGGGCAATTTAGGCCCGAGCGCGAGATTCGGGGTTTTCAGCACTGAAACGACGGCATCGATCTCTCGATCGGTGATGTCGGGTTGGGCCAGAGGGATGTTCATGCTCATATTCCGCAGGCTACCGGGGCGCGACGCACCGTTCAATACGAACGCTCGATTCCCGATCCCTTCGGAAAGACCGGGGCGACGGGTTGAGTGCTTCCGCCAACAGCCTTTGATCGGCGGGTATTCGCTGCCGATAGAGAAATGGAACGCGGCTGTCGCGTTTCAAGTGGTTTCGGAACCGGTCAAATTGGACGGAGGTTGCGTGATGGAAGGCATCGGCCCTAAGATGTCGCACCCTGCTTCGGGGTACGACAAAATCATGAAAGGTTCCTCCTTGTCACTTGCATCGTTCCTGTCCAATGTGAGATCGCGCAAAGCCCTGGTCGGCATCGTGGGTTTGGGATACGTCGGCCTGCCGCTCGCACGGACGTTTTGTGCGGCTGGTTTCAAGGTTCTGGGCCTGGACGTGGACCCGTCCAAGATCGAGAAGCTCAACCGCGGCAAGAGCTACATCAAGCACATCCCGTCTTCGCTCATCAAGCAACTGGTAAAGCAGGGAAAATTCCGCCCGACCAGCAATCCTCGGGACTTGCGCAAATGCTCAGCCATCCTGGTCTGCGTACCGACGCCATTGACCAAAACACGCGATCCGGACATGTCCTACGTCGAAAGCACGACCCGAACCATTGCCGAAAATCTGCAAAAAGGGCAACTCGTCGTCCTGGAGAGCACAACCTACCCCGGCACCACACGGGAACTGCTGCAACCGCTGCTCGAAGCGTCGGGGTTGAAGGCTGAGAAGGATTTCTTCCTGGCGTACTCGCCGGAGCGTGAAGACCCCGGCCGCGAGGATCACACAACGGAGACCATCCCGAAAGTGGTCGGCGGAATTGGCCCCAAGAGTCTCAAAGCGGCGGAAGCGTTGTACGGGGTGGCTATCTCCAGCGCCGTGCCGGTTTCGAGCTGCGAAGTGGCGGAATGTTCAAAAATTCTGGAAAACGTCTACCGCAGCGTCAATATCGCCCTGATCAACGAGCTGAAAATGCTGCTGGACCGCATGAACATCGACGTCTGGGAGGTCGTCAACGCAGCCTCCACCAAGCCGTTCGGTTTCCAGCCGTTCTACCCCGGCCCGGGCCTGGGCGGACATTGCATCCCGATCGACCCGTTCTACCTGACGTGGCGAGCGCGGCAGTTCGACATGAGCACGCGATTCATCGAGCTGGCTGGCGAAATCAACACGCAAATGCCCGGTTATGTGGTCAGCCGAGTGGGTGACGCGCTCAACTCGGTCAAGAAATCCCTGAACGGCTCCAAGGTGCTGGTTTTGGGGCTTGCGTACAAGAAAAACGTGGATGACATCCGCGAATCGCCCTCAATCGAGCTAATCGAGCTTCTGAAGGCAAAAGGCGCGAAAGTCGACTATAATGACCCGCACGTGCCGGCCACGCACAAGCAGCGGGAACACAACCTCGGCATGCGCAGCAAACGCCTGAGTGAGAAGATGTTGGCCGGCTATGATTGCGTTTTGATCGCAACGGACCACAGCGCCTACGACTACCCATGGATCGTCAAGCACGCCAACCTGATCGTCGATACGCGCAACGCCACAGTGGACTGCCAGAGCGGGCGGCGGAAAATCGTCAAGGCGTGAGGCGACGCAGAGACGCCGCCGCTCGGGGTTCGCGCCGACCGAAGCCGACAACCTGTAAGCAAAATCCCCTATTGCCCCCTGTCCCACTCCGGTGGAATCGTGTGCTGTGTGTCATGGCTGCCACAGCCGCGTTGCTGTGCACCGATGCTGCGACCGCACAAAGGCCTGCGACGCGGAACCATGATCGCGAAATGATTGTGGCTTGGAACAAGACATGCGAGCACATTCGAGACGGTGAAAGCTGGCTGAATGTCGCGAGCGAGGTGGAGAACATCCTGGAGCGTGAAGGCCCGGCGATCACCATCGGATTGATCCAGAATCAATACGATTCGATCCTGCGAGCAGTCGATCAGGCTCCGGGGTTGCCGAAAAACGGGGCTGACGTTTCGGACGAAGGCGTCGTCGCGCTGCTGATGGAATCTCGCCTTCCCGTGATTCAATCCGAGAACGGCAAGCTGATCTACGCACCGCTGCACCTCCAGATGGGACGCGACGGCAACCGGGAACTGCACTGGGACGCATTCGCGCGGCAGGAGGAGTTCGAGTACACAGAACCCGCCGTACGCATCCTGAAACGCGGGCGGCGTATGATTCCGCACCTGATCGCCGCCCTCGACGATCGCACCGCGACACGCTGCACGAACATGACCAAGAATACGAACATTCCGTCGATGGTTTTTCGTCGCTGCGACATTGCGATGGCGCTTCTGGAGGCTATGTCGCGGTGCAAGTTCTACACAGCCGATCGAAATACGTGGTTCAGCGACCTCGACAAGGCTCTTCGCGACGAAACGACGGCGTTGGCCCGCCAATGGTGGGAGGAGACCCAATCTCTCGGCAACTTGGAATCTCGCTCGTGGCTCATCCGCAAGATCAATTACGCCCAAGCCAACCGGATGATCGAACTAATGATCCTGGACAACGAAACGGCCCGCGCGATCGCGCACCTGCGCGAGTTGCTGGACCGCTGTGACAATGTGAACGATCGCATGAACATCACGCAACGGCTGGCGACGCTCGGCGACCTCTCGGGTGTGCGACGGATCACGGAATCCATCTCGGCGAGCGAAAATATCTCCAATCGCCAAGCCGACATCATGATCCGCTACGGCGGGCGGAGCGAGTTTGACAAGTTATCCGAACTGATTGAAGCGGATTTTTTCTCGGGTTCGAATTCGCGCAAATCGAACAGTCGCGTGATACTCATCGCGGCGGCTACGCGCCCGGCGGAGCCGATGTCGATTCCGCTGCTCGCGCTGGCGCTGACGCACGACGATAACGACGGACCGCTACAAACCTCCCTGCCGACGAATCTGCGACAGAATCTACCTGCGACAGCCACCCGGGCGGACATGAGCGCCTACGTGATTCAGGAACATACGCGGCGGGACTTCCGATTCGACCCCGATGGAAGCCCGGTTTTACGCAAGAAAGCGATAGGGCGCGTGCGCGACTGGTGGCAGGACGAGGGTTGGGGTCTTTACGGATTTCAGAGCAGCGCGCTACGCCGCCAGGGGGGCATCCGGTAGGCGACGACACGTACATCGCAGAAACGACAAGCTTGGTTTGAAACCCGGTCGGGTTCGGCAAGGGCGCGCAACAAACCCGCCGGGCCCCGGAGATTCCGGAGCACCGATCGGGTGAAGTTGCGGGAGTGAGAACCGCCAGCTCTAGTTGAAGAAGCCAAACTGGAACTGGGGCGGAAGC
This sequence comes from Phycisphaerae bacterium, assembly GCA_029260215.1. Taxonomy (GTDB): domain Bacteria; phylum Planctomycetota; class Phycisphaerae; order UBA1845; family UBA1845; genus OFTM258. Next base: position 61,924 of record JAJDDQ010000058.1, on the reverse strand, counting down.
TCGGTGAACAAACGGGTCAAATTGGTGATCCCCGCGTTCAGGCCTGCAATCACACGCTGGTTCGAAGCGTTGGTGAGCGCCGCGACGAGATTTTGATCGATCGAACACGCACCCATCTGCATCAAAGGAAACGCAGCCGCCACAATCGCCAACTTCCGAACACACTTAGGCATTGAAAACATAACTTGACTCCATGTCAAAAAAGGTCCATTCGCGGGAATGATACAACATCCGTTGGCTCAGGCAAGAGAAGAATTCACCTTTTCGAGCCAAACGATCCGAACTACTGTTGGTTGCTGCGGCTGTTGAATCGTCCGGGGATGGGGGTGCCAAGCCCGTGGCGTCGCCGCCCGGTTTCGATTCCGGCTGCGTCTAAAACAGCGCTGCGAGAAACGGACTGACAACGGTGCCAAGCCCCCCGACGAGACCGCCCACGACGGCTTGGTCGAATGCGGTGGACACGGTATCGCCCAGGAACGTCCCCAGCGTACAGCCGCCGATCTGGAGCATGGGAACCGCGGCGACAGCGAGAACGACTCGACGAATGCATCTGGGCATGACAAACATTGCTAAGCTCCGGCCAATTAGAGTGCGTTTCGGGCATGATAGGGGCAACCGCCCGTCGATCAACAACAAAGTTCGTCTCCGGGGGGGGATTGGCCTAAACTATTGATGATGCAGATGTTCGATCCATCCAATCTGGCTCAGCCGGTGCCCGTGTTTCCGCTGCCGAACTGCGTACTGCTTCCCGGAGCGATGTTGCCGCTCTACGTTTTCGAGCATCGCTACCGGGTGATGGTGAAAGATATCCTCTATAAGCCGGCGTCCAAACGATGGTTGGCGGTCGCCTTGCTTCAGCCCAATTGTGAAGCCCTCTATCACACGAACGAAGCCCCGATCGAGCCGGTGGTGGGCGTGGGGCGGCTCGTGCAGCATCGGGAGTTGCCCGACGGTTGTTGCAACATCCTGCTCGCGGGGCAGGCTCGGGCGCGCGTCGTTTTGGAAGATGTCTCAGGTCCGTACCGCTCGGCGTCACTCAAGCCATTCGCATGCAAACCGGTCAACCTGCTGGATTCGGTGAGCGACGCTGTCGAGCAGGTGCGATCATTGCTCGGCGATGTGGCAGCGATGGGCGAACGCGAGCGTCAGGTGGTCGATGCCGTCGTCCAGCCGTGCGCGTCGCCGGAAAGGATGATCGACGTGGCAGCTTTTCATCTCCTCGGCCCTGAAAAAAGCGACCTCAAGCAGCGCATCCTTTCGGAGCCGGAGGTCGAGGTTCGTGCGGAAATCCTGGCGACGGAGCTACGCGCTCTGTTGGCGGACAGACAAGCGCAGCGTCCGGATTGGCCGCCGAGCATCAATCACAACTGATGCGAACGCTTCGACGGCGCGTTCAGTTCTTCGTCAGGCCTGAAATGACCGTTGGGTGCCCCACCTCTTCAGAGGTGGGAGCGCGAATGGCCCTTGGATTCGACTTCCCCACGGCTAAAGCCATGGGGCACCCAAACCTCTAATTGAGTCGTGACCATGCACTAAATCGTGCAGGTGATTTCTCCGAGCCGCTGGGTCAGCTTCATGTTCTCGCGATAATCGACATCCATCGTCACAAGGGCGGGTTTGTTCGACGCGAAGGCACGTTCGAGGGTCGGCTTCAGATCGCGCGAGCGGGTGACGCGGAAACCGGCGGCACCAAAACTCTCCGCCAGCTTGACGAAATCGGGATTGGTGAAGGTCATATCGAAGTGGTCGCCGAATTGATTTTGCTGTTTCCAGGTGATTAGCCCGTAGTCGCGATCCTCCCAGATGAGAACGACGATGTTCACACCGTAGCGGCAGGCTGTCTCCAGCTCCTGAATGTTCATCAGAACACCGGCGTCCCCGCAGACTGCGAGCACTTTGCGATCGGGGTGGACCATTTTGGCTGCGATGGCACCGGGCAGCGCGAACCCCATCGAGCAGAAACCGTTGGAAATAAGGCAGGTGTTGGCTTCGTCGGCTTGATAGTAGCGGGCGACCCACATTTTGTGCGCGCCCACGTCGGAAAGAAGAATATCGTCGGCGTCCAACACTTCGCGAACGTCCCAGAGGGCTTTTTGCGGTTTGATCACGCCCTCGGTGTCGTCGTCCTTGAATTCGCTCAAATCATCGAGGATTTCGCTCCGAATTTTCTCATGCCGCCCGCCGTCGCACATGGGACTGTCAAGATTCTCAAACGCCTGATTGAACGCCCAAAGCGAGTCGGCGACGTCGTTGGCGAGTTCAACATCGACGCGATAATTCTCGTCAACCTCCGCCGGTAGAAAATCAACGTGTACGATCTTCTTGGCGTTGCCCTGATTCCACAGGCTGGGATGGTACTCCACGAGGTCGTAGCCAACGGCGATGACAAGGTCAGCCTGATCCATCACACAGGAAATCCGATCGCGGGCCTGCAACCCCATCGTGAACAGACACTGCGGGTGCGTGCGTGGCAGGGCGCCTTTGCCCATGAACGTGTTGATCACGCCGATGCCGGTGCGCTCGGCGAAAATGCGAAGCTGGTTGCTGGCCCTCTTGCGAATCGCGCCGTTGCCGGCCAGTACGACGGGATTGCGGGCTTCGCGGATCAGTGCGATTGCCGACGCAACGGCTTTGTAATCGGGCGCGGGCCTGCGAAAGCGCTGCCTCGGAATCGGCATCTTGTCGGTTTGTGCGTGGGCCAGGTCTTCGGGAAGCTCGATCATGCACGCGCCGGGTTTTTCCATCTCAGCCAGCTTGAACGCCTTGCGAACCATTTCCGGAATGTTGTCCGGATGGGCGACGCGAGCCGCCCACTTTGTGATGGGTTTGAACATGCCCACGACATCCATGTTCTGATGCGATTCTTTGTGCTGCCGCCGAGTATCCGCCTGACCGGTGATCACGACGACCGGGGCACGGTCCATGTTCGCGTCGGCTACACCTGTCACGAGATTGGTCGCACCCGGACCGAGTGTCGCCAAGCAGACGCCGGCACGACCGGTGAGTCGCCCGTAAACGTCGGCCATGAACGCCGCTCCCTGTTCGTGTCGGCAGAGGACGAACCGAATCGATGAGTTTTTGAGCGACATCATCACGTCGGCATTCTCCTCGCCCGGTATGCCGAAGATGTATTCAACGCCCTCAGCCTCTAAGCATTTGACGAAAAGGTCCGACGCTTTCATGTCTTGCTCGCTATTGGTGAAAGAAGGACGCCCCACGATTCAAATATATTGTTGAATGAAACGGGAAATGTGCAACTCCAACGTGCTCGGAGCGTCGTTTCGTTCAAATGTGCGGGGTGTTATGTCTTGACGCGGGCGCGGCGTTTGCGTGCGACTACTTTGGGCGTCGGCGTTAGAGGAGGCTTACCTTCCAGTCGGGGTTTGAGGTGCCGACCGGTGTGACTTTTGCGGACTTTCACGATGTCTTCGGGCGTGCCCTGGGCCACGATTTCGCCGCCCTCGTCGCCGCCTTCGGGCCCAAGGTCGATGATCCAATCGGACATTTTGATGACATCCAGATTGTGCTCGACGACCAGCACGGTATGGCCCATCGATACGAGCCGATCGAGCACGCGGAGGAGTTTCTGAATATCGGCGAAGTGCAGGCCTGTGGTCGGTTCGTCGAGGATGTACAGCGTGTGGTCGGACGCGCTCTTGCCGAGTTCAGCCGCGAGCTTGACGCGCTGGGCTTCGCCGCCGGAGAGTGTGGTGGCTGATTGGCCTAGTTTCATGTAACCGAGGCCGACGTCGATCAGGGCGCGCAGAAGCTGCTTGGTCTTCTTGAAGTTCTGAAAAAATATGGAGGCTTCATCGATGCGCAGTTCGAGCACGTTGGCGATGGTCTTGCCGCGATAGCGAACCTCGAGCGTTTCGCGGTTGTAGCGTGACCCCCTGCACGAACCGCACTCGACAAACACGTCGGGCAGGAAGTGCATCTCAATGCGCTTTGTGCCTTGGCCCTGGCAATCTTCGCATCGACCGCCCTTGATGTTGAAACTGAATCGGCCTGGTCCGTAGCCGCGAATTTTTGCGTCGCGCGTCTTGGCGTACAGCTTGCGGACAAGGTCGAACGCGCCGACGTAGGTGGCGGGGTTGCTGCGCGGCGACCTGCCGATGGGCGATTGGTCGATCTCGATGATCTTGTCGATGCGCGAGGCTCCGACGATCTGATCGTACGCACCCGGTCGCCGGCCTGTGCCGTAGATGCGCCGGTGGAGCACGCGTTGCAGAATTTGCGTGACCAAAGTGCTCTTGCCGCTTCCCGAGACGCCGGTGACGCAGACGAAGCATCCGAGCGGGAAACTCACGGTGATATTCTTGAGGTTGTTTTCCTTCGCACCGCGGATTTCGACGCGGTTCGTCGCCACGGTTCGACGCCGTTTTTCGGGGACGGGAATCTCGAGTTTCCCCGTCAGATATTGGCCTGTGATCGACTTGGGCGAGCGTAGAATATCGTCCAGCGTTCCTTCGGCGATGACTTCGCCGCCATGAGCGCCCGCACCGGGGCCCATGTCGATGACTTGATCGGCGGCTGCGATCATGTCCTCATCGTGCTCGACGACGACGACGGTGTTGCCTTCCTGAGCGAGCTTCTTGAGCGTCCCTACCAGCCTGAGACCGTCGCGTTGATGCAGGCCTATCGTGGGTTCGTCCAGAACATAACACACGCCGACAAGCCCGCTGCCGATTTGCGTCGCGAGGCGAATACGCTGCGCCTCCCCGCCCGAAAGCGTCGCACTGGCACGGTCCAGCGTGAGATAAGAAAGCCCGACATCTTCCAGAAAACGCAGCCGGTTGCGGATTTCATGGACCGGCTGCTTGGCGATGATCGACGCTTCACCCTTGAATTTGACGTGGTTGAAAAATGACCGGGCCTCTGCGATATCGAGCGCGCATATTTCGGCGATGCTCCGCCCGTCCATCGTGACAGCCAACAACTCCCGGCGCAGACGCGCTCCGCCGCAGGCCAGACACGGTGCTTCGCTCATGAAACGCATCAGACGCTGCTTGACGCTTTCGGAATCGGTGGCGGCCCAGCGGCTTTTGAGACTCGGAATGACTCCCTCGAACTGGTGGCCAAACGTCTTGACGTCCGCCGGTCGCGTGCCGTGCAGAATGATGCGCTGCACGTCTTCCGAGATATTGCGGAACGGCACGTCCTGTTCGATGCCGAAATGCTTGCAAAATTGCTCGGCTCCGGCACCATTCTTGCCGTTGGCGGTGCGTTTGGCCGACGTCGGCCAACTGGTGACCGCGCCGGCTTTGAGCGACAGGTCGCGATCGGCGATGACGAGATCGGCGTCGAATTCGAGTCTGGCACCCAGGCCGTTGCAATCCGGACAGGCTCCGAGCGGCGAGTTGAAGCTGAACATGCGCGGGGAGAGTTCCGGCAGCGTTGCGTCGGGATGCTCCGCACAACAAAAGTCTTCGCTGAACGCGTGGTCTTCAAGACTGTTCACGTCGGGGCCCATAGCTGCGATCGCCCTGCCGCCGCCGAGCTTGAGCGCGATCTCAAGACTGTCCGCCAACCGCGCACCGATCTGATTGCGTACCACCAGCCGGTCCACGACGATATCGATTCGGTCCTTCGGCGAGATGCTCATCTCAGCCGCTTCTTCCACCGCATAGACCGTTCCGTTTACACGCACACGTACGAAGCCGTTTCGCACAGCCAGGTCCAACCGGTCGAGCCGATCATCGCCGCCGTCCGTCCACACCGGGGCAGCCAGCACCACGCGCGTGCCCTCGGGCTGATCGACCACGGCATCGACCATTTGGGCGATGCTCGATCGGACAATCGGCTTTCGACAGACGAAGCAATGGGGTGTGCCGATCTGTGCGAACAGAACACGCAGGTAGTCATAGATTTCCGTCGTGGTGGCGACCGTCGAGCGGGGGTTGGAGGATCCGCTGTGCTGCTCGATGGCGATGGTCGGGCGTAATCCGGCGATGCGGTCAACATCGGGCTTGGGCATCTGTTCGAGGAACTGCCGCGCGTAAGCACTGAGCGACTCCACAAACTTGCGCTCGCCTTCGGCGTACAGGGTGTTGAACGCGAGAGAGCTTTTGCCGGAGCCGCTGAGACCTGTGACGACAGTCATGGCGTCGTGGGGAATGCGGACGGAGACATTCTTCAGGTTGTGCTGGCGAGCACCGACGATTCGAATCTCGTTTCCGGCGGCCATCGGCACCCCTCGTTCGACACTGCACACACGTCCCGTCGCGATACGCTGAATTATCGACCATAAAGCCGACCCCAGACCAACGCAACGTTGGCGGCGTTTGGAAGAATCAGAAAAGCCCGTGACAGCACGCGCAGGAGCGAAAATCCGAAATTTGGAATCCTTCGACGCGCTCGGAAACGCGCGCAGCACGCTTCCCCACCGGCTACACCCAAACACGCTGTAGCCGGGGACGACTTTTTCGTCGCCGCAGCGAGCCACCACGACAATCGAACCCGCGGCGATCGCGGCGCGACTGTTCTGGGCCATCGATCCCGCCTGGACTGCTTTCCCCGTTCGCCTATTGCCCGAATTTTCCGCAATGCACTTCCCGTGCCGGACAGTCTGAATGACGCATTGAAAAACAACGGTGTCAGAATCTGTCACTTCCCTCAAGGCATTTAATGATTTTATTCTTGATGCTTCTGACGCGACTGTAGTAGGGAGTATGTTCTGTCAGACGCGGGGAAATCGCTGCACGTCGGGGAATGCGTCATGGACGAGGGCGTTGGAATCAAAACGGGAAACTTGCGATGCGGACGGTATTGGCTAGCCAGACTACTTGCCGCCGCCATCGTCTGCATCGGCGTTGGAGCCGGTGAAGGTGCGTTGGAACATTCCGAAGTCGGCGAAGTCTACATCGCCGTCGGCGTCCATGTCTGCCCACGGGCAGCCGGGGGCGGCTGTGATGTTGGGGCCGTTGCCGCGGTCTGCGATGCACTCGGCCAAGTAGAAAACGTCGCGCTCGTCGCGGTCGCCGTCGGAATCGAAATCGCCGGACGACTCAATCGGAATCACGCCGTAGCGGATGTAGTACCAGGTGTTTTCGCAGGGCAAAAACCACGCTTTGCCCCGCCAGGTGATGCGGGCGTTGTCGGAAGGGAAGAAATCTTCGCCCATGCCGGCGTCGATCAGTTGGCCGTCGAGAAACCATTTGAATGTGGGCGTTTCCTCGTTGTTCAACTCCAGGCGAATGGTATGCGGCACGCCGCTTTCGACATCCACGAACACGTTGGGGATCAACGTATCGCGGTAAAACTTCACTTGGTCGCGCGCGACGTTGACCCCGTAGCTTTCACCGAAGGAGTTGAATGCGACAAACGACGTTGGAGCGCCGCCGGGTATCTCCGATCGGTCGCCGTTTGTGGTCAAGCGAAACTCGTAAAACCACCGCGATACGCCGTTGTATTCGGACACACTCACAACGTATTCATCCTGACCGCCGCCCGGCGGAGGATCTTCCGGGCAAGCATCGAACCCCAGTTGCTGGTGGTACGCGCTGTCTTCGTTCCACAAAATCGGGCCGCAATACTGTTGAAGAAGCGGCCAACCCTCACTTACGGGATCGGAGAAAAACTCGGATGAAAATATTTGCGCGCGCGCCTGGCCCGCCGAAAGCGTTAACAAGAATAGGATGATTCCCAAACGCATAGTCTCGTCTCCCGCCGTATCACTCGTCGCTCCCGGTGAAGGTGCGTTGGAACGTTCCGAAGTCGGCGAAGTCCACGTCGCCGTCGGCGTCCATGTCGGCCCACGGGCAGCCGGGGTCGGTGGTGATACCGGGGCCGTTGCCGCGCTCGGCGATGCACTCGGCGAAGTAGAAGGCGTCGCGTCCGTCGCGGTCGCCGTCGGAATCGAAATCGCCGGACGACTCGACCGGAATCACGCCGTAGCGGATGTAGTACCAGGCGTTCTCGCAGGGCAGCATCCACGCTTTACCTCGCCAAACAACGCGGGCATCGTCGGAAGGAAAGACGCCCTCGCCCACGCCGGCGTCGACCAGTTGGCTATCAAGGAACCACTTGAACGTGGGCGCTTCTTCGTTGTTCAACTCCAGGCGAATGGTGTGCGGCACGCCGCTTTCGACATCCACGAACACGTTTGGGATCAGGTTGTCGCGATGAAATTTCACCTGATCACGTGCGACGTTGACCTTGTAATTTTCGCCGAAAAAATTTCCAGCGGCAAGCCCCGCCGCGCCGCCTCCGGGTATCTCGGACCGATCACCGTTCGTTTCAACCCGAAATTCGTAGAACCACGTTGCGGAGCCGTTGAACCGGGAAACGTCGCGCAGGTATGTGTCCTCTCCCCCGCCGGGAGGCGGAGGCGCGCCGCATGCGTCGAAATCGAGGCTCTGATGGTACACGCCATCCTCGATCCACAAGTCAGGATCGCAGTATTGCTGAAACAGCGGCCAGCCCTCGCTAGCCGGATCGGAAAGGAACTCTGATGACACAACCTGAGCGCGCGCGCTCGCCGCCAACAGGGTGGCGAGAACACAAATTGCTGCATATCGCATGGTACGTCTCCGACGGTTCTGTGCGGCCACGATTGTACCGAGAAATGAACAGAAAATCACGAAGAATTCAAGAAGGGATTCATCAGATGAAAACACGTTTTTTAGCCATGATGTTCAGTTGTATTTTGATCGCCATGAGTCAGGTAACCTACGGTGGAGGCCGGACTTGCAGCGACAACGGGGGCAACAGCCCCTACGTTTGCGTGGAATGGAATCAGGGAACCAATCCCCTTCCTAACTTCGATTTCGAGTTTGGGTTCAGCGACGCCGCCAACCCGGACGTGCAATTCAAGGTCGGCGACAGCAACTGGCGGGTCTGGTCGCAGAAAACGGACACCGACACGACGCCGGACAACCTCGGCGATCTGACGATCGACGCCGACGTTCTGACGCATGATTTCCCGATCAGGATTGCCAACGGCACAACGCTCGGAGCCGGGGCTGTCAACGTCGCATCAATGAATCTGAAAGACCCGAACGCGAACTGGACCGGGTTCTCCAGCGTTTCGGGGAGTACCGCCGGCGCGTTGGCTGGGGATCTTGTTGTCGTCAGGGACAGTGCCGGCAACGGTGGAACGTGCAATCTGACCATCGGGGGCGACGTCCCGAACGACATCTCCGTGCCCATTGTCGAATACCTGGACATTCAGGGCAATGTGTCCGGCAGCATCGCCGTCGAGGAGGTCGCCTTTGACGGCAGCCTGAATGTGCGTGGCAACCTTACGGGGCCGATCGAAGTTAAGGTCGCCCTCCGCGGCCGGTCGCAATTCCGCGTGTGGGGTGATGTCGGCGTGCGCGGGAGCGTGGAAATCGCGTCGTTCGATTCCGATCTGAGTAATATCCTCTTCGTTCTTTTCGGGGAAACCCCCGGCGCGTTGTTCGCAGGTGACCTCGTGTTGCCGGGCGGGATTCCGGCGGGCACATCGGTGCGGTTTCTCCGGCGAACGACCGCAACCGCGTCGATCGACTTCCGTGGTTCGGACGTGGACCTCGGAGGTTGGATGGCATTGCATCGAGGCGGTGGTGGGGCAATTGTTGACGTCGGTGTACTGAATGGCGAGATATGGTTGGCCGATTTCAATTCAGCCTTCGGGTTCACCGGCTCGCTTACGCTCGATTCGATTGGTGGCTCAATCGGCGGGTCGTCCAATGGAATCATCTATGAAGGCGCAGCTGCGGGCTTCTCCGGGACGATCCATATCCTCGGTGACCATGACGGCCAGATATTGTCCGACTCCTTCATTTTGTCTGTCGGCTCGATCGACATTGACGGCGATATCGGGCCATCTGGCGAGATATTCGTCGATTTCGATGTGGACGGTACGATCAACGTCGACGGAAACCTCGACGGGCAAATCTTTCTGAATAACAACTTCGACGGACAGATTCGCGTAGGCGGGAATGTCACACAGTTCAACGGTCGTATTGTCATCCAGAATCAGATAATGAACGGCGATATTGTGGTTGAAGGACTACACGACGGGTTCATGTCCTTGCCATTCGGGACCGGCGTACTGTCACTCATCCATCTGCAAGGTGGGCTTGGAGCCAATGGGGTGGTGACTTTCGTCCTCGACGTGAACGGCGACATTCTGGTCGGACCGGCCTCGGTGGGAATCCCGCCGCTGCCGAGCATTACCTACGACGGCTGTGTCGAGATCACTACCGGCGATTTGAACGGTGACGTTACAGTGGTGGGCTGCCACGCGACGACGGCCTATCTCGGCCTGGAAATCGCGGGCGCGACCAGCGGCACGACAAGCATCACGCAAACCGGCTGTGCTAACACGGTTGCGTTCGGCGCTTGTCCGTAGGTTGCTGGCTGTGGCACGAATGCGAGCAACAAAAGCGTTGTAAACACCACCGACCACGCTGGACAGCCCGCTTCCGTCGCGGACGCGGACTTAATCGGCGGGAAGCCGACCTTCTCGGACTCCCGCTGTGGTCGCATTCAGCCTCGCGGTTCTGATCGGGCGCGGTCGGCACGCTGGAGGTGTTATGGACCTGCGATCGTATTCGAAGGGCCTTGACGCGGAGGGTCTCGACGCGAAGGATCCCGACGCGGAGCGTCCGAAGTCGTCGTTGGGAGGATTGGCGGGGTGATTTTGTCGATTCATGTGTTATGTGGTTACACGTTGGACCCCGGCGGGGGCGAAACGTATAATCCGGTGTTGCCGATACGCATTTAGCGGACCGACAATCGATGCGTCCGATTTTCGCATCCAGTGTGGTTGCGGCCCGCGTGATGCATCCCTATGCACAAGGAGTGGTTATGACCCGCGCGAACCGTTTGTTGCGCTGTGTGACGCCCGTCGTGGTTTTGGCGATGGCTTTCCAGACCGTCGCCACGTTTGCCGGCGACGGAAAAATGGCGTCGCTCACCCGGAGCGATCGTTGGGAGCTTTGGCAGCGTAACAAGCAACTGATCGAACAGGCGGAGTCAGCACCGCTACCCCAAAAACTCGCACCCCTCGCCTCCGACGCGAAAACGGCTGAACGCGTCGATCATTGGCTGTCCGTCTACCACAAACTCTACGCCAAGCAAAAAGAGGCCAAGCAGCGTGAATACGAGCGCTACGTCGAGCGGGCCAAGGGGCATCTCAAGGATAAAGAGCTTCGCGAAGCCCTCATCGAAACGACCCGGGCGACGCTCTACGCCTCGGACAAGGACGCTCTGCTCAACAGTGATTGGGTACGCGAGCTGGAAGGGTTGGCCGCCGCCAAAGCGAAAGAGTTGCAGGCGGAAAAGGACTGGAACAAAGCTTTCGCCTTCTATTCGGATCTGGCCGGCCTGTTTGAGGACAACAAGGAATACGAAAAGCGGCGTGGCGAGTGCTTGAACATCGCCCGACTCGACGCGATCTATGAGGACGAATCGCGCTGGACGGAGATGCTCGAAGGAATTGACCCGCGCAATGCGACGGACGCGATGATTCGCATCGAACGATTTTACGTCGAGCAGGCGGACTTCCGCGGGATCACCCAATCCGGATTCGAACATTTGCTGTTGCTGGGCGAATCGGAAAAAATGCGCGAGGTCTTCGACGGGCTTGGAGATGTCGAACTCCGAGGCCACTTTAACGATCGCCTCACGGCTCTATTGGGCAGGGTGAAGCGTTCTGGGACGGCTGGATTTCGCTCGCGGAAAGCCAACGAGTTCTTCCGTCGCGCGATGGAGATCAATGAGGAAACCGTGCAGCTCCCCGAAGAGTTGATGGTCTACGAATACATGCTCGGAGCGCTCGATCCGCTCGACGATTTCACGTCGGTCATTTGGCCCATCGAATTTCGCGAGTTCGACAAGCACACGCGCGGCGATTTCGTCGGCGTGGGCATCAGTATTTCCGGCGGCGACAAGTTCCCCGTGACCGTCGTGACACCGCTCGAAGACACGCCCGCCTACCGCGCCGGAATTCTCCCCGACGACGTCATCACACATGTAAACGGAAAAACGATCGAAGGCCTTTCGCTCAACAAAGTCGTGCGGACGATTACAGGCCCGATCAACACGGACGTCACGCTGACCATCGACCGGCACGGATCGGACCCTTTCGATGTGACACTCAAACGCGCTCGCGTTCAGATTTTCTCGGTCAAGGGATTCGACCGCGACAGTGCGGAAGAGTGGAATTTCATGATCGACACGGAGATCGGCATCGGCTATGCCCGTGTCAACTCCTTCCAGGAAAACACCGTCGATCAACTCCGGTCTGCCATCGAAGACATGCTCGATCAAAACGCGAAAGGCCTGATTCTCGATCTGCGGTTCAACCCCGGCGGACTGATGAAGGCCGCCATCGACATGGCCCAACTGTTCCTCAGCCGGGACGAAATCGTGGTAAGCACGCGCGGCATGCACGACCCACAGTGGCGTAACCCTGACGCTGCGACCGACGGGCCTTTCCGCGATCTGCCGCTGATCGTGCTGGTCAATGACTACAGCGCCAGCGCATCCGAAATCGTCTCTGGCGCGTTGCAGGATCACAAGCGAGCCTTGATCGTCGGCGAGCGAACGTTCGGCAAGTTCAGCGTGCAGAAGCTCATGCAACTCGGCGGCGGCATCGCCCACCTGAAGCTGACGACGGCCCGCTACTACCTCCCCAGCGGGCGGGAGATGCACCACGACGAAGGACGCACCGAATGGGGCGTTATGCCGAACGTCGAGCACCGCGTCGTACCCAAGGAGATTTACCGCATACGCGAGATGTGGCGAGCGCGTGAGTTGCTCGGCAAGTCCGCAGAATCCGACGACGATGCGGACGAGGACGCCGACGGGGACAAACTCGACGATGAAAACTTGACCTCAACCGACGGCAAAGACGCAAAGGCCGACGACGCAAACTCCGAGTCCAAAGACGATGACAGCGACGACGAGGAGGATGACGAAGAAGAAGAGGACAAGTTGAATCTCGCGGAAGACCCCAACGAATTCCCCGAGATCGATCTACAGCTTGACACCGCTCTGCTGCTGCTTCGGCTGCATCTCATCGGTGAGCGTGATCTGGTGGTCGCTGCCGCCGAGCAGAATCGCGATAGCGAGAACGCTCCGAAAGTGCGCAATCGTTAGCGAGCCGCCCGTCCAACCATAATTACAACATCAGTCCGGTCGCCTGTCGGCCGGGCTTTTCTTATAACTGTGGAAAATCGTGATTCAAAACGCGCCGATCACGTCGCCTCGTCGGCTTGCAATCCCAGCGCGTCCTTGATGTCAGCCAGAGCAGCCACACATTCTTCGATGTGTTCGTCAAGCGGAATCCCCAGCGCTTCCGCACCATTGTGAATGTCATCGCGCGACACCGCCGCCGCGAACGATTTCTGCTTGAGCTTCTTCTTCACGCTCCGAGCGGAAAGCCCATCGAGCCGGTTCGGACGCATCAGCGCCACCGCATAAACAAAACCACAAAGCTCGTCGACCGCGAAAAGCGTCTTGCGCAGCAGCGAATCACGCGGGTACGTGTCGAGATTCCAATCCGCATGAGAAAGGACAGCCCCGATAATATCCTCGTCAACGCCAAGTTCGCGGAGGATCTCCGCCCCTTTTTGCGTATGGTCTGGTGGTTCGGGAAACCGTTCGTAGTCGAAATCATGAAGCAGACCCACCAGCCGCCATTGGTATTCGTTCTCGCCGAAACGTCTCGCATAGCGAGCCATCGCAGCCTCGACGGCCAGCATATGACGGACAAGGGCTTCATTCTTCACATACTCGCCAAGCAACGCGAGGGCTTCATTTCGATTCACGAACAATCTCCGCTGACCGAAAAACTGCTTTCATGGGACAGGCCGTTCCACTAGGATCGATCCCGTGACGGCGACCCGACATTATAAGGAAGCCCGGTGAAAGATCGAGGCAGACAACGATTTGACGCCGACGAACTCGCGGTCGTGCTCAGTCATTACGACCTCGGCGTGATCGAATCCATCACGCCGTTCAAGCGCGGTTCGCGGCGAAGTCCGAAAGTCGGCATCGTCGCCAAGGACGGCAAGTACCTGCTGAAACGACGCGCCACCCGACGGAGCAGTGAACGGCGCGTCAACCTCGCCCACGCCGCGCAGGAACAACTCGCAGCCGCTGGTTTCCCACTCGCCCAGCTCATCCCCACACGCGAAGGCGACACCTGCCTGCGACGCGAGGACCAACTGTACGAACTGTTCATGTTCGTATCCGGGCACGATTACTCGGGCACAATCGAACAGACGTACGACGCGGGGCGAACCTTGGCACGCTTTCACGAAATAACATCGGCTGTCCCGCTGGACGAACACACGCCGGCGGGAAGCTTCCACGACGTCAACAATGTGCGGACCGCCTTGCAATCGATCCCAAGAACCATCTCCAGCCACGACAGTGTTGTCGGCTTTGAAACCGATCTGGTCAAACTGACCGATCGCCTGTTCGACGAATACGATCGGGCCGCCGACGCATGCAACGATCGTGGTTTTCTGGACCTGCCCATGCAGATCATCCACGGCGACTGGCACCCCGGCAATATGCTGTTCAAGCGCGAAAGCGTCCTGGGCGTCATTGACTATGACTCCTGCCGCGCCGCCCGCAGAGCCATCGACATCGCAAACGGCGCATTGCAATTCTCCCTCATCACCGGCGGCGACCCTGACACTTGGCCCGATCAGCCCGACGCAAATCGTCTCGCCGCGTTCATCAACGGATACTCAAGCCTGTCACCGCTAAGCGAAAACGAAAGAAACTGCCTGTCCAACCTGATGATCGAAGCCATCATCGGCGAGACCGCCATGCCCATCGCGCAGACCGGCTCCTTCGGCCATTGGACCGGATTCAAGTTCCTGCGCATGATCGAACGCAAAGTGCAGTGGTTGGTCGCGAATGATTCCGCGCAGGTCGCATGGTGCGCAGCCAATCCGTAGGCGCGCTACCCCGCTCCGATGGGCTGGCTGTTCGATTCGTCGGAGACGATTTCCCCGTCGCGCAGCGTAATCACGCGATCGCACCAGGCTGCCACCTCATCTTCATGCGTGACGAGTATGATCGTTTTCCCTTTGGAGCGCAAACCGTCGAACATACGCAGGATCACGTCGCCCGTCTTGCTGTCCAGATTTCCCGTAGGCTCGTCAGCCAGGATGACCAGCGGATCGTTCACCAGCGCGCGGGCGATCGCAACGCGCTGCTGCTGGCCGCCGGACAGTTCCATCGGGCGATGGTGACCGCGCGGCCCCAGATCGACCATCTCGATCATGCGCGTCGCACGCTCACGACGCTCGGCTGCGGGCACGTGCTGGTAAAACAGCGGCACCTCGACGTTTTCCTGCACCGTAAGTTGCGGGATCAGGTTGAAATTCTGAAACACAAACCCCAGACGCTGACCGCGCAGACTTGATAGCTCGTCGTCGTCCAGTTGGGCCACATCGAGATCGCCAAGCCAATACATCCCCCCCGTCGGCCGATCGAGGCAGCCGAGAATGTTCATCAGCGTGCTCTTGCCCGAACCACTCTGACCGCAAATCGCGATCATGTGGCCGGTCTCAAATTCGATGGAGATATCGCGCAAAGCGCATACTTCAACGCTCGTGCCGGGCGTGCCGTATATCTTGGTCAGGTTGACGACCGATGCGATGGAATTGCCCATAACGACAGGTTAAGAAGGCCCGCCGCGACGCGACCCGCCGCGTTTCCCGTGACTGCCGCGTTTCGGCTTCGACACTTTCTGCTCAGCCACAGTCGTACCCGCCAACGCTTCCGGACGCTTACCGCGTTCATCCACTTTCGCTTCGGGGATCGTGGAGCGCACGATATCGGAAACACTCAGCAGCACGCCCTCGCCCTCCGACAAGCCGGATTCGATCCCGACATATTCGGAACTCGCTTCGGACAGAGTGACTTCACGCACCTTACCTTCGCTTCCATCGTCGACGAAGACGTAGTGTTTGCCGCCCTTCGTGTAGATTGCCTGCGACGGCACGCAAAGTTCATTCTCCAGAAACGAAATACGAATACTGGCCCGAGCGGTAATACCCGGCTTCAGCGCAGGCCCCGATTCGTTCAGTGCAATCTCAGTTTCGTATTCTTTCAGATCCGGGTTAAGCCAACTATTACGCGAATCCGCCAACGGAGCAATCCGCGTCACCTCGCCCGTAAAAACCTTTTCCGGCACGGCGTCGATTTCGAGTTCGACTTTCTGCCCGATCTCGATGCGATGCATCTTGGCTTCGTGAATACGCACCTTGACCAGCATCGCCGCCGGATCCGGCAAACTCACCAGCGTCTGTCGTTCGTAGACTTCCGCCCCCTCTGCGATTCTCTGCGGATTCCACCGGCTGCCGGTCTCATACACAACAATCCCAGGCCCCGGAGCTTTCATCTCACAGTAGCCCAACTGCTCACGCAGCTTCTTCAACTGATTCTGCGTGTTGAGAAGCTGCGCCCGCTTGGACTCGACTTCGGCTTTTTTCTGGTCCTCTTTCGCAGACGAGGACTTCCGAACACGCTCCAACTCCTGCTCCGCCTCAGCCACATCCGACTCGAGCTTCTTGATTTCCTTCGGGTACTCGTAGGTCTCGAACGTCGTCTGTTTCAACTTGGCCTTTTTCTTCGACCGCTCCGCCTCATCCTTCTTAAATCGATCTTCCTTCAGCTTCTGCTCCGATTCGAACTCCTGCTCGAACAGACGCTGCGTTATCTCGTAATTGTCTATGGCCTGCACCAACGACTGCCCCGCACGCGCCAACTCGAGATTCAACTCCTGCCGACGAACCTCCGCATCACCGTTGATGTACTTGTCGCGGTCGATCTCAGCCAATTCCAGCTTCAGCACAGCCTTGCGAATGTTGCTCTTGTTTTCGTCAAAAAGAATTTCCAGGTCTTTCTCCGCCGCCGTTTTCGTGGCGATAGCGCTAGCCTCCTGAGCTTCCTGCTGAACGATTCGCTCCTTGATCTTGTCGCTGGCCAACCTGACCAGCAGATCGCCTTCCTCGACGTTCGTGCCTTCGTCGATGAGCCAGATTATCGTGGATCGACCCTCGACCTTGCTCTTGATATCCGTCGTTTTCTTCGCTTCAAGTTCGCCCTTGGCCTGTTCGATAATCGGGAACGAACGACGCGTGACGGCGTAGATATCGGGACGCGTATCGCTGATCGCCGGCATCAGAAGATTTCGGCCCGGCACCATAACAACGCCGACAGCTACAATCACCCCGCCGGCGATCCAGAAAAGGCGCGCGCCGCCACCGTTTCGTTTCTTCGCAACCGGCGGGCGCGCTGCCGGCGCGGAATCGAGAACGGCTGTCGTGGTGGTAGACATCAGTCGGTTATCTCCGGCGGTACATTTCGTTTGGCGCAGCAACGCGCGATCAAGAGGGGCCATACGACGGGCCGATGCCCATCATTCTAGTTGCCCAGCCCCGCACGACAAAGATTATAAGTGTTTCATGCGTGTAATGTTGTCAGGAACCGGTCGCGTCCGTGTTTGAGACGATCGGCTCACCCGTTTCCCGGTCAAACGTGACCCATCTGCCAGCATCGCTCACCCGCAACGTGCCCGTATCACGCAGGAACTCCAAAATAGCCCTACGAAAAACAGACTCAGCCTCAGCAAAACCGTTCCGCGCACGGCTGAGATCCTCCTGGGCGTCCACGACATTCAGCGTGGATGCCAATTGCCCAGCCTTTAACTGTGCATCGGCCATCTCGGCGCGGAATTCGTTGATTCTTATCTGTTCACGCTGAATTTCCATCGAAGAAAACGCCGACGCTATGCCGCGCATCGCACGCCGCACGTCCAGACGGACGTTGTCAGACGCCTGATCGAAGTCACGCTGGGCACGGCGAAGGGAAATCAAAGCGCTACGGTAATCATTACGCTCCCGCTTCCGGTTCAAGGGAATCTCAAGATCAACGCCCGCGCTCCAGCGTGCCCGCTCAGAATTGTACGATCGCCTGTTCCGCCCCGTGGGGTCGGTATCCATCGCCACACCGCCCCGAATATCCAATTGCGGAAGCAGATTGTTTTTGGCCACCGTTACCGCACGCCGGGCATCGTCCACACGGTCGCGCGCGCTCACCAGGTCGAGTCGATAACGCAACGCCGTCTCAAGAGCATCCCCAGGCTCCACCCTCGGATCCGTCAGCTCCACGGCGTCATCCGCAACCAGTTCGATCTCCTCCACCGTCGGCATGCCCAGCCTGATCTTGAACCCGTCCAGCGATGTGCGATAACGCGCCCGGGTCCGCTGGGCGGTGTCCTGCGCTGTAAGCACACTGACCTGCGCGCGATCGGCGTCCAGTTGCAACCGCCGGCCCGCGTCCGCCAACGCCTGCTCGCGTATATAGACGTGCTTCAAACTCTCAGCCTGCGCATCGGCGCTCTTGATCTGTGCCTGCTGCGAAAGCAGGTCGAAAAAATCGCTCGATATGTCAACAAGAAACGAACGTCGAAACCGCTCGAAATTGCGAATCGCATAGACCAAATCGCGCTCCGCCTGATAGCGCGGCTCATACGCCGGAGGCCCCGCACCGCGCAACAGCGGTATGCGCGCATCCAGCGTCACATCCCCCGACTCGCCCGTCGTGACACTGCGCGTGATGTCCCGCATGAACGAGTCCACAACGCGAGCCGTAATCTCGCCGCCGTACGGAAGACGCTGCTCGACCGCGAAGGACGCGATCGCCGAAAGCGATTGATCGAAATTCCCCGACTGGCCCGCGTTCTGATAATCAAGCCTCAACACATCCTCGACAAATCGCGGGGTCCAGAGGAATCGCTCCAAAGTCAGATCGAGACCCGAAAGATACAGAAGCTCCTTTTCAGTCTGGTAGCGACGTGAGTGACGTTGAGCGTAAGCCAGCACATCCGACAACACGAACTTCGTCGCACCGCCCTGCCGCCGGTCCATCGTAACGATCGGTGCTTCACCCTGGTCCTCCGTACCGGCTGACACTCCATCCTCAGCCGCTGCCTCATCCTCCGAACCGAACGTAGCACGACGAAACTCGTCCGGAACGTCCGGAGCCACCGGCGACGGGGAGAAACTGTAGCGATCACCCCCACGGGTCACCATCCCCCTTTCACGTCCGATATTCGAGTTCGTCGTGAATCCCAGGGACTCCCGTTGCCGCTGCTCGATCAGCGTCGCCACCTCACGATCAGCCTCATCGATAAACCATTGCGCACAACCGCCAAGCAGCAACGGCGATGCCGCAATCGCCAGGCTGACAATTTTCTTACTTTTCATAATCCTCACGTCACCGAACCGCCCTGCCGTTGTCAAGCGTTCGCCCGTACAATGTTGTCATGACCGCCTCCAAACCCGAAACCGCAGTGAACATCGCGACCGACCAACTCGCGGCTGCACGCGCGGTCTGCTGTCTCACCGGCGCGGGTATCAGCGCTGAAAGCGGCGTTCCCACATTCCGAAGCCCCGGCGGATTCTGGGCGGGTCGCAGGCCGGAAGACCTCGCCACGCCCGAAGCATTCCTACGCAACCCGCAGGAGGTTTGGCAGTTTTATTCCTGGCGACGCGAACTATTAAGGGGAATTCACCCCAACGCCGGACACTTCGCACTCGCAGCCCTTACGGAAGTAGTGCCCCAACTCACCCTGATCACGCAAAACGTGGACGATCTACACCGATTGGCCGACAGCGACGGCGTGCTGGAATTGCACGGGAACCTTTGGGTGGATCGCTGCACGCGATGCACGCGCGAAAACCGACTCAACCCTGCCGAATACTCCGCCACGATCCCTCACTGCGACGATTGCTGTGCCATGATGAGGCCCGGCGTGATCTGGTTCGGGGAGTCGCTTCCGATAAAAACCCTCCAGGAAGCTCAGAATGCTTCCGCCGCGTGCGACGTCATGCTCGTCGTGGGAACCAGTTCGCTCGTTCACCCCGCAAACGCGCTCGCCACCTGGGCCAAAACCAACGGCGCATTTGTCATCGAGATCAACCCGGAGGAAACACCGCTCTCGCCGCTCGTCGATCTGCGCTTCGCCCTGCCGTCGGGCGAAATCCTCCCGCAACTGGTCGAAGCCCTCCGCCTCAAACGCCGTTCTCACGAAACTTTTTGATAAACCTCGCCGCCGCCATCGGCAAATTCCTTGGATTTTTCGCCCATGCCGACCTGAATGGCTTCGGACTCATTGAGGCCATGCTTGGCAGCGTATTCCCGCACATCCTGGGTAATTTTCATCGAGCAGAAATTGGGGCCGCACATGGAGCAGAAATGCGCCACCTTGGCCCCCTCCTGCGGGAGCGTCTGGTCGTGGTATTCCACGGCTGTGTCCGGATCGAGCGACAGGTTGAACTGATCGCCCCAGCGGAACTCAAAACGGGCTTTTGACAACGCATCGTCGCGAATCTGTGCCCCCGGATGCCCCTTGGCGAGGTCTGCAACATGAGCGGCGATCTTGTATGTGATGACACCTTCCTTGACGTCGTCGCGATCGGGAAGCCCCAGATGCTCCTTCGGGGTCACGTAACACAACATAGCCGTCCCGAACCAACCGATCATCGCAGCCCCGATGGCGCTGGTAATGTGGTCGTAACCTGGGGCGATATCAGTAGTTAGCGGGCCTAGCGTGTAAAATGGTGCTTCTCCGCAAACGTCGAGCTGGCGGGTCATGTTTTCCTGAATCATGTGCATGGGCACGTGCCCAGGGCCTTCGATCATGACCTGAACATCATGTTTCCAAGCGACTTGCGTCAATTCACCCAGCGTTTCCAACTCGGCAAATTGGGCTTGATCGTTGGCATCGGCGATGGACCCGGGTCTCAACCCGTCTCCGAGCGAGAATGCGACGTCGTACGTTTTCATGATCTCGCAGATTTCCTCGAAATGCGTGTAGAGGAAACTCTCCTGGTGATGGGCGAGACACCACTTGGCCAGGATCGATCCGCCGCGCGAGACGATGCCGGTCACACGTTTCGCGGTCATCGGCACGTAGCGGAGCAAAACGCCGGCGTGGATTGTGAAATAGTCCACGCCCTGCTCAGCCTGCTCGATCAGAGTGTCTCGGAAAAGCTCCCAAGTCAGTTCTTCGGCTTTGCCATCCACTTTTTCGAGGGCCTGATAGATGGGCACGGTTCCGATGGGCACGGGGGCGTTGCGTAGAATCCACTCGCGCGTTTCGTGTATGTTTTTGCCCGTTGACAGGTCCATGACCGTGTCCGCGCCCCAGCGGATGGCCCAGGTCATCTTTTCGACCTCTTCCTCGACGGATGAGGAGACGGCGGAGTTGCCGATGTTGGCGTTTATTTTTACCAGAAAATTGCGACCGATAATCATCGGCTCGGTTTCGGGGTGGTTGATGTTGGCAGGGATGATGGCTCGACCGCGTGCGATTTCATCCCGCACAAATTCCGGGGTGACGCGTTTGGGGATGGCTGCCCCGAAGTTCTGTCCGGGGTGCTGGGTGTCCGCCAGATTTGCGAACTCGTCCAGCCGCTGGTTTTCGCGGATGGCGACGAATTCCATTTCCGGCGTGATGACCCCACGGCGGGCGTAGTGCATCTGGCTGACGTTGCCGCCGGAGTTGGCCCGCAGCGGCGGTCTTCGCGACGCGTCCGGAAACCGCTCGATGTCCAAGG
Source organism: Phycisphaerae bacterium (assembly GCA_029260215.1). GTDB lineage: Bacteria > Planctomycetota > Phycisphaerae > UBA1845 > UBA1845 > OFTM258. The sequence continues at coordinate 40,346 of JAJDDQ010000058.1, read as the reverse complement.
GTACGTCGCGGGACAGGCCGTTGTCTTCCGGTTTGACCGTTCTGCCAGCGTACGTTTCGATGTCGCCCCGATCGGCGATCCACGGCTGGCGAATCGGTTGCAATCCCTTGCGCAGGTCAATGATCACGTCGGAATCCGTGTAAGGCCCCGACGTGTCGTAGACGACGACGCTCGGATTCGGGGAATCGGCGGGCTGTCCGGGTGTCATGCTGGCTGGTGTGGGGGTGAGCGCTATTTCGCGCATCGGCACGCGGATGTGCGAAAAGAGTTTGCCGCCAATATATGTTTTGCGCGAGGCTGGAAAAGGTCGCGTCGCGGCTTTATCCGTTTCTTCCGAGGATCGCGTCACCGACTCGCTGACGTTTTTTTGTACCATTTATGTTCCTTCCTCAACTGGCGTGCGCGAGAATTCCCAAGTCTACGACGCAAACGCGTCCGCGGTTTTCGCGCTGCCGATGATGGATTGACAGAGCATCGAAAGGTGTGGCGATGGTTCCCAGTCGCGTGTTTTCACTGATCTGGAACCCGTCGCGACGAAGAACACCACGCCTGCACCGGTTGAAAACCGGTGCCACACCGAAAGTTCATGCTCGCCAACAGACTGCTGAGCGTATCTTAATAAGTTGGGGAGGATCGTCCACCGGGGTCCGTGACCGTTTAGGCGGAGATTTGGAAACCTCGTATCTGAACGGCTGATTCGGGCGAAGAAGCGTGTAACACGTTCGCGGCTTGGTCGCTCCCTTCACGCTTCCGCATTGAGCGCGTTCAGTGTCGCGGTTCTGATAGATCGCGTACACCCCGCCGAGACTGTCATGCACCCGAGAGCGCCGTCTGACATCGTAGCGTCCGCTCAACGGCAAGCCACGGCCACATTCACTGACCCTATCGGGACTGAACGGGCCTTGCCGCAAAAATGGCCACCCCCGAAACAACGCTGTTTCCGAGGGGGAACGCTTTGTTACGGGCGTGTTTCGGGTTGGAGGTTGGCCAGCAGCTTTCGGGCGGCGGTGGTCAGACGATGGTCCGTGCCGTAATACCCGGTGAAGCGTTCGATCGATTCGGTGAGAAGCTGGCTGGCTTCGTCGCGGTGGGATGCGTTGCCGGCGCGCGCGAGTGCGAGGGCGAGGTAGTAGCCGGTCTTGGCTGTGGCGGGGTGATCGTCGGGCAGAGATTCGCGGCGAATCGCGAGCGCTCGCCGATACAGCGCCGCCGCGCCGGACGGGTTGCCCTGGCCCATGCGGACATTGGCGAGGTTGATGAGCGCGACGGCTACCGTCGGGTGCGTGCGCCCGAGTTGACGTTCCCACAGCTTGAGGGCATCGAGGTAATAGAAGGCTGCTTGCCCGAACCTTTTTTGCGCATAATGCAAACTGGCCAGGTTGTTCAGGCTCAAAGCGATATCGGGGTGGTGTTCGGGCAGGGTGTTTCGCCGCATGGCGAGCGACTGTTCATAAAGCGAACGGGCTTGGTTCAGGCGATCGGTGGCTTTGTACAGGTTGGCGAGGTTGCTCAAGCTCGATGCCACGCGCGGATGCTCCACTCCGAACAACTTGCGGCGCATCGACAGGGATTCGTTCAGAAATGACTCGGCTTGGTCGTACCGTTCCTGATCGATGAGCAGTGCGGCTAAGCTGTTCATGATAACGGCAAGATCGGGGTGCAGATCGATCGTCAGCCGCCGTTCCAGTGCCAAGGCCGAGGAGTACAACTCCAACGATTCGTCGAGTCTGTTCAATCGATGACACACGCCCGCAAGATTGAGCATCGTTTCGACGGTATCGAAATGATTCAGCGTCAGGAACTTTTCCCGCATGGCCAGCGCTTCGCGCAGCATGTGCTCGGATCGCTCATATTCGCCCTTTCGCTCCAGAAGCAGGCCCAGCCCGTTCAGCGTTTCGGCGACGCCCGGACTGTCAGGCCCCAGCAAATCGCGGCGAATGTCCAACGCCTCTGTGTAAGCGTGCTCAGCCTTATCGTACTCTCCGCGTTGCTGCGCGAGGTCCGCGAGGCTGTTCAGTGTTTCGGCGGTTTCTTCGCTGCTCGGGCCGCATTCTTCGCGACGAATTTCCAGCGCGCTCTGCAACAGCCTGCCCGCTTCTTCGTAAGCGCCGAGATTCATGTAGACGCCGCCCATTGTGGTCATCAGCATGGCTCGGGTTTTGGGCTGATTACGCAGCTCAGATTCGATGCGCGCGGTCCCGCGATCCAGAACCTGACGCGCGGTGAGCGTTTCGCCCAGCGATTGATCGGGGGCGGCTACCTCGAAGAGGTCTCCAAGGAAGCGTGAGACCTGTTCCGCACGGTGTGCGTTCGACTCGGCTGCCTCCCTCTGTGATTGCTCCGCGACGCGGGCGATATCGGCTGCGTCGCGCTCCCGCTGGGCGATGCGTGCCTGCCAACTCGTCGACACGAGACCGGCAGACAGCGAGAGCAGAACTACCAGGCCCGCCGCGACGGCCACTGCGTTTCGGCGAATGAATTTGCGTGTGCGGTAGGATAGTGCATCGGGCCGCGCGGTGACCGGCATGCCCGACAAATGCAGGCGAATATCGTTCGCGAAACGCTCGACGGACGGGTAGCGTCGCTCCGCCACGGGGCGCATGGCCATCAGCACGATGTTGTCCAAGTCGCCCGCCAGCCTGCGACTCAGCCACTTGCGGTAGCGATCGTCGAACGAATCTGAGACCGACGCGCTGGGCTTGGGCGGCGGCGTTTCCGACGAGCGTTCCGCAAGCGCCGGCGAGAGACCGTCAAGCCGGTAAGGACGCTCCCCGCACAACAATTCAAAGAGGATGACACCTAATGAGTATTGGTCCGAAGCGGTTCCTACGACATCGCAGCGTATCTGTTCCGGACTTGCGTAGTTGAGTGTCATCGTCCGGAAGGATGTGGCTGTTTCGTCGTCGTCGGATTGAAGCAGCCTGGCGATTCCGAAATCGAGCAGCTTGGGCGTGCCGTCGTTTGTGATGAGAATGTTTTGCGGTTTCAGATCGCGATGCACGACGAGATTTTGATGAGCGTACTGAACAGCGGAACAGATGGCGAGGAACAATTTCAAACGCGCTTCCACGGATAGGTTGCGCTTCGCGCAGTATTCGTCGATCGGCTCACCGTCGATAAACTCCATCACGAGATAGGGAACGCCCTCTTCGGTGGCTCCGCCGTCGAGAAGTTTCGCGATGTACGTGTGATCGAGACGGGCCAGCAACTGGCGCTCGGCTTTGAAGCGACGCAGAATGTCAGCCGACCCGAACCCGTGCCGAATGATCTTGACGGCTACGCGATGTTCGAAGTGCTCGTCGTCGCGTTCGGCTAGATACACGGACCCCATTCCGCCTGATGCGATGCGACGGACGATGCGGTACACCCCCACGCGCCGGCCTGGGTAGGGATCAATCTCCGGAGAGTCGTCCATGTCTTCATCCAAAGACAACGCCTGCCACGCTGGCTTGACCAGAAAAGTCTCTGATTCATCGGAGCAGTTGAGATAGGCTTCGACTTCGGCGCGAAGTTCTTCATCCGCACCACACTGGGTACGGACGAATCGCGATCGTTCTTCGGGCGTATGCTCGAGCGCAGCCTCCAGAATGCGCTCGACGGATTCCCATCGGCGATTCATGTGCGCTCTCCGGCGTTCAGTTGTTTCAACAGCCAGATGCGGGCCAATCGCCATTCGCGCTTGACCGTTGTTACTGAGACGCCGAGTGCTTCGGCTGTTTCTTCGTTGGTCAGGGAGCCGAAGAACTTCATCTCCACGACGCGTGCCTTTTGCTCGTCAACCTCGGCGAGCGACTGCAACGCTTCGTCCACCGAAATGAGGTCCACACTGTCGTCGAGGCACATCACCTGCTGCTCGTCGAACTCGACCGCCTCCCGCCCGCCGCCGCGTTTGATGCGACGACGATGAACTGCGTGGTTTACCAGAACGCGGCGCATCGCCTGGGCTGCGATGGAATAGAAATGCCCTCTGTTTTTCCAGAGTGTTGACGTTTGCTCTGCCAGACGCAGATAGGCTTCGTGGACCAGTGCGGTAGGCCCCAGGGTGTGGTTCGCCCGTTCTCGGCGGATGTAGTGGCGTGCGAGCCTGCGCAGCTCGTCGTAGACAAGCGGCAGGATCGTGCGGATGCGATCCTCGTCCGTCTCCGGAGTCGCCATTTCACGCTCGACGACTGTTTGGGCTTTCTGTTTCCTCAATTCGCCAACTCTCTGCATCGCTCATTTTTTTTCAGATTCACCGGCCCTGTGGTGGGCCAAACGTTGCGGTGCTAGTTGGCGGGACGAACAACGGACACCGTGGAACCGTGTTCGGCCATTGTAACCGTCACCGCCACGGATTGTGAACGCAAAACACGTGTTTTTCGGTAAGGCCCGCGCATGTTGCGTCAGGCTGAACAGATTGCAGTGACAGACGTTCCGCTCGATTTCGACGGCTTGTTCTGTCATGATGCACTCTTCGACTCAAGAGAAAGTGAGGATCGCTCCCAATGTTTCTTAAGACTATCTTCGCGGCGCTGCTCGGTGCCACGCTCGTAACGCAAGCCGCCGTCGGCGGTGAAGTCCTGTGCTGCTCCGCCGGGGCATGTATCCCTTGGCCCGATCCGCCGGAAGAATGCCAGGGCGAGATCATCGATCTGAGCCAGTCGGGTGCCTGCTGCCACAATAATGGCGGAACGTGCACATCGCCCATCGGACAGGAAGCCTGCGAGGCGACGGGCGGAGAGTATCTGGGCAACGGATCGGATTGTGGCAGCCCGGCTCTGGGTTGTGTATTGGGCGAAACGGATTTTCCGTGCTGCATGGGCGACGAGTGCAGCATCATGTCCGCAAACGACTGCCTCTTCGGGGGAGGGCGGCCGTACATCGAATCGGGCGCGGACTGCGGTGATATTGATTGCGCTGGATCGCCTCCTTTGCTCGGCGGCTGCTGCGGAACTGCCGATGGCTGCACCAACGGTGTGACCGCCGATGATTGCGATCTGCTCGGCGGTGAATTTCTCGGGATCGGTTTTGCTTGCGGCCCGAACATTTGCGAGGCCATCACCGAACGCAACTGCTGCTGTGCCAACGGCCAGTGTTTCGAAACCTCGCCCGCGCAGTGTGCGGCTGCCGGCGGCATCAGCGTCATGGAAGTCGGGCAGAGTTGCACATGCAGTGTCGGTGGGACGGCAGCGTGCGATTCACCGATCATCATCCACGGCAAGCCGATCGCAGGCGACAACGAGCCGCCCGAGGAAACCGAGCCGTTCACCGGCTTCATCGATCCGCGAGCGGAGAGCACCAACGGCGTCCAGGTCGATCTCGGTGCGACCTACACCGATGTAGCTTTCAGCCAGCCTGTGCAGGGCAACCCGATCGGCGGACCTTTGACGGTCGACAACTTCGCCATCAGTCAGACCGGTGGAGAAGCGGCTCCCAATATCATCTCCGTCGAGAAGATTGACGCACTCGTCTACCGTGTGACGTGGGATCGCCCCGTTTCGACGAAGGAGTGGACCACGATCAAAGTCGTCGCCAACAGCACGTTCGGCACGCCCGTTCTGAACCTGGGCAGTCTAGGCCCCCAGAACGAGCCGGACCGTATCGACATCGCAGCCCTGCCCGGCGACGTTAATCAGGACGGCAGTGTTACGCCGTTCGACCTTCTCCAGTTCCGCCAGGGAATTAACGGAATCTGGCTGCCGGAGGTTGGCGTGATCGAGAATTATCTGGACATCGACCGCAGCGGCGACATCGGACCGTTCGACCTGCTCAAGCTGAGGCAGTTGATCCTCGGTGTCGGCGACTCGACCGAAACGTGGAACGGTGCCGAGATGAATTCGGCTCGCCCGTAGCGACTTTCCGATCGATTGAAATTCGGAAGCAACCTCGTTTCCGCAGGCCCGCCGTGTTCCAAGCGAATGCGGCGGGCCGATTTTTTTTTGCAGTAACCCGTTTACAATTCCTGACTTGCGATCCATCGTGAAAAAAACACCAACCCGGCTACCCGGCGCGTGTCGATGTGTGCAGAATCAGATTGACACAAGAACGAGGAATGCCAATGCGCAAACGACGAATGAAATGGTACCTGGCGATGGCGGCGGCTATGCCGTTTGGGACGATTACGTGCAACATCCCGGACCTGTTGATCAGCCTCGAAGATTTCGCGGACGTCGTCTACGACGATGCCGTGTTTGTCGATGTCATCGGTGGGTGCTGCGACTCGACTTTCGGCGTGGATTTTATCTTCTGAAGCTGAGCTTCGCGCTGAGGCCGAATCACTGCGTTTGGAATCGGTCCCAATCGATCGATTCGCCCGCAGCCAGGCGCGGCAGGTCCGCCGTTGGAAGATCGGTGTATTTCTGCGCTGCTCCGGTGTTGAACAGCACGACGCGCTCGTCACGCTTGATCCATCCGCTCGCGACGAGTCTCTCGGCGGCTTGTATGCACGCGGCGGCCTCCGGGCATAGGCTGAAACCCTCCAGCGAGATCGCCCGCTGCATCGCGGCTGAAATTGAGGCCTCCGCTACCGCGATCGCGCACCCGCCGCTCTCGCGGATCGCGTCGAGAATCATAAAATCCCCCACCGCAGCGGGCACGCGCAAGCCCGATGCACAAGTGGCTGCGTTCTTCCACGGCTCGGCGAATCGCTCGCCATTGTCAAAGGCACGCACGATCGGCGCGCACCCGTCCGACTGTACAGCCACCATACGCGGGCGCTTCTCGGATCGAAGCCAGCCCAACTGACGCAACTCATCGAATGCCTTCCACATACCGATCAATCCCGTGCCGCCGCCGGTGGGGTAGAGGATCACATCGGGCAGAGTCCATCCGAACTGCTCGGCTAGCTCCAGCCCCATCGTCTTTTTCCCCTCAAGCCGATAGGGTTCCTTCAGCGTGGAAAAATCGAACCAGCCCATCGCGTCGCAACCCTCGCGCACGATCCGACCGCAATCGTTGATTAGCCCGTTCGCCAGCCACGTTTTCGCGCCCGCCCACACGCATTCCATCATGTTCACCGACGGGGTGTCCGACGGCATGAACACAAACACTTCCGCACCGGCCCGAGCGCCGTAGGCTGCCAACGCTCCGCCTGCGTTTCCGGCTGTCGGCACCGCGAAACGCGACAGGCCTAGCGACTTGGCCATCGAGACCGCTATTGTCATGCCGCGCGCTTTGAACGAACCGGTCGGCATTTGCGATTCGTCTTTGATCCATAAATCGCTCAGCCCGAGCGACGCACCGAGTCGCGGTGTGGGCAGCAACGGTGTCATCCCTTCGCCGAGCGAAACGATGTCCCGCTCGTCGCGAATCGGCAGCAGTTCGCGATACCGCCAAAGGTCCGCCCGCCTCGACGCGAACACCTCAGGCCCACACGACCGGGCTACGGATTCAAGATCGTAGCGCACCCACAGAGGCCGACCTTCGTGCAGTGTATGCACACCGCCTGCGTCGAATTTGGTTCCGTCGATGGCTGACTCAAGATGCGTTACGTGACAAGTCATATCAAACCGATGCTGCACATCGGCTCCGGGTGTTTCGGGCGGGCGATGTCCGTCATCGTTCTTAACCAAGGTCCAGGGCGATGATCTTGTTTTGATCGCGGACGTAGAGCGTCTTGCCGACGAGTGTGGGGACTGTCCAGCAGACTTTTTCGAGTAGTTGCGTCTCGGACAGCAATTCGAAACCGTCTGGTGAAACGCGGGCCATCGCCAGCTTGCCGTTTTCATCGAGGAAGATTATTCGGTCACCGGCGTACACGATCTGTGCTTTGTGGTACCCGCGCTGGCGCCATTTGATCTCGCCGGTGCGCACGTCGATGGCTGACACGAATGTGGTCTTCCCGCCGATCGAACCGTAGACATGATCGCCGACGCGGACGCTGTTCCAGTGGAAAACCTTGACCTTGTCGTTGAACCAGACCTGTTCGACTTTCGTCTCGCCCCCGTCCGGGCGGGAGAGATGCAGGACGCGCGTAGCACCGTCCATTTGCGAAGCGGCCCACAGCAGGTTGTCGTCGCTCCAGATCGCGTCCGACGCGTTGTTCTTGTACTGATTCTCGCACGGCTGGGACCAGATTTTCCGGCCATCGCTTGCGTCGAGTCCCATGACCTCCGTCGAGGAGAACAGAACGATCTGATCCTGGCCATCGACATTGATCACTTTCGGTGTCACGTAGCTGATATCCTGCGGCTCGCTTCTCCATCGAACCGATCCGTCGTCCGGCTCGAGGGCTACAATGCCGCCCTCTCCACCGACGAGCACGAGGATCGCACCGTCGTGTTCGATGGGGCTGGCTGCGTAGCCGAATTTCTGTTTTTTCCCGCCGAAGTCCGCGATGAGATTGCGCGACCAGAGTTTTCGACCCGTGCCTGCATCGAGGCAGTGCATCGTCGTGTTGAAACCGATCGTATAGATTTTCCCGTCGAGATAAAGTGGCGTGGCGCTGGGGCCTTTGCCGAAGTCGAGCACCTGCCCTTCCGAAGTTGGGGCGACATAGCGGAATTCCCATTGTGTGTCGCCGTCGGCTGCGTTCATCCGAATGACCACGTCCGCGTCCGCGTCGCGGTACATGGTGAACAGATCGCCATCGGCTGCGACAATGGCGGAGTAGCCAGGCCCCAGCTTTCGGGACCACAATTGTGGCGGTCCGTCGTCGGGCCATTGGTCTGCCAGGCCGTTGACTTCCACGGTGAAGTCGTCGTTAGGCCCCCGCCAATGAGACCAGTCCCGCGTCGTCGCGCAACCCGCGACGACCGTGAAAGCTATGGCCAACACGGGCATGCAGAAACGTGATCTCCGATCGACGGTGGAGGACAAATCAAACATAACGCAACCTTCCATCAAGGGGTCGCCGCGAAAACGCGAGACGCCCGAAGTGATTGTTGTTCAAGCTCCGCGCCGGCTGAAGCCGGCGGCTCGTTCATGGTAATCGCCGGTTTTCCCGAACTCCCCGGCCCGAATCGTGCTGGGATGATAACGGAAACATCCCGCAGGGAAAATCACGCCGATTTTCGCGAGCGGGCGATTGCGGCTATTGTTGGAAACGGTTCGCGGTCGGTTATTGACGATGTTGGCAGATCGGTATGAGTTTACAGGACAAGACTCGCGCAATTTTTGAGCGTTACGCACCGTTCGGTGTCTTGGCGCGGAAGAAGCCGCGTCACTTTCTCGCCGTTCTGCGGACGCTGCGCGAAACGCACGGGAGCTGGCACAAGGCCTGGCAAATGCTCAACGGGCCTTGCAACGGATGTGCCGTTCAGACGGACGGCCTGCGCGACAACGTCCTCCCCAACTCGCCGCACTTCTGCCTCGTACGACTGGGGTTGCTCGAAGAAGCGCTGCGCAAAGATGCACCGCCGCGCGCCTTCGCAGACGCAGCGAAAATCCGCAAGCTCGGAAATGACCGCATCGAACGTATCGGCCGGCTGACCTCGCCCCTGTTGTGGCGACGCGGAGGGAAGGGTTACGAACCTATTTCGTTCGACGATGCGTACGCCCTCGCTGGTGGTTGGATAACAGAGCAAAGAGGCGATGCGTGCGGTTTTTTCACCACCAGTAAAGCCGTCGGCAACGAAGAATACTACGCGTTCCAGCAATTCGCTCGCGTGGTCGGGTTCACCAACAACGTCGACAGTTGCGCCCGACAATGTCACGCTGCCAGCGTCACCGCGCTCAAAGCCACCGTGGGGGCCGGCGTCTCCAGCGGAACGCTCAGCGACTTCATGAACACCGACGTGCTCGTGTTGGCCGGCACGAATCTGGCCAACAATCAACCGCTGGTCATGCGTTACATCGAGCGTGGCAGAGCGACGCGCGGCGGTCGCCCGTACGTCATCGTCGTCAACCCGTACCGCGAACCGGGTCTGGACCGTTATTGGGTGCCGTCCAGCGTACGCAGTGCTCTGTTCGGCAGCAAAATCTGCGACGAATACGTGCCCGTGCGCATCGGCGGCGACATCGCCTTTTTCAACGGTGTGCTCAAGGTGTTGATCGAAGACGCACTGCTCACCGACAAACATCGCACGTTCATTCAGACGCGCACGAGTGAGTTTGAAGGCGTGGCTGAGCTGCTCGCGAAATCGTCGCTGGATGAGTTGGCGGGCGCTGCCGGCGTGCCGATCGAGAAAATACGTCGCGTCGCAATGGTCCTCGCACGATCGGAAAACGCCTTGTTCTGCTGGGGTATGGGCTTGACGCAGCATCGCCGGGGCACGGACAACATCAAGGCCTTCGTGAATCTTGCGTTGGCCACTGGGCAACTTGGCAAGCCCAACGCGGGTGTCGCACCGCTTCGCGGGCAAAGCGGCGTGCAGGCCTCCGGCGAGTGCGGCGTTGCGCCGAACGTTTTTCCGGGGGGCGCCCCCGTCAATGAATCGTCGGCTGAGCGGTTTTCGGAATTCTGGTCTGCGCCGCTCTCCGCCAAGCCCGGTCTGGCTACCGGGCCTATGATCGAAGCCGCAGAATGCGGGGACATCAAACTGCTCATGTCACTCGGTGGAAACCTGCGCGAGACCATGCCCGATCGGTCGTTCATCGAGAAGACGCTGCGCAAAACGCCCTATCGCATCCGGCTCGATGTCATGATGAACAGCGATGCACTCATCGAGCCGGGCGAAGCGTCGCTTATCATTCCCATCCGCAATTGGTATGAATGGGACAGCGTCTTCACCACGACGGCCACCGATCGCACGATCCGCGCGTTTCGCGGTACGATTCCGCGCGACCATCGCGACCTTCCCGAATCGTGGCAGGCGCTCAAGCAGATCGCCGGGCGTGTATTGGGTTCGGATGCGAGCGGCTTCGACTATGCACACACTCAGGCCATCCGGGAAATGATGGACCGCACCATCGGCGTGTACGAGGGCATCGCCGACTTGTCCGAGCCACACCGCCAGATGCAGTGGGGAGGGCCTTATCTTTTCCGCAACGGTTTTGCGGGCATGCCCGACAACCGCGCCCGCTTCGCCACGGTCGAGCACGACCGCACGAAGACGCCGGCGGGATACCTCACGCTGACGACGCGTCGCGGCTTTGGCCAATGGAATTCGCAGCATCGTGTGGGTGCGAACAAGGATTCGCTCTCGTCGGCTGTCTCACGACGCGACATTCTCATGAACCCGCAGGATGCGTCCGATCGCTCGCTCGTCGCCGATCAGAAAATCCGCCTCACGACCCCGGCTCAAGCGAGTATCCTCGGCGTCTGCCGCCCCGACGCCGACGTACGCAGCGGGTCCGTGCAGGCATTTTGGCCGCTGGCCAACGACCTGATCCCGCTTGGCATTTACGACCAGCCCAGCACCGAGCCGGACTACAACGTGGCTGTTCGCATCGAGCCGGCGTGACTGCGTGCATCCCATTCTGGGTGGCACGGTCTGGCGTAGTCAGGCCGTGACGTTCCGCAGCACCCACGGCCTACCGACTGCGCCGGTAGACCGTGCCACGCTGCACTACGAATTGCCACCCGTTTTGGGATGCCCCCCCGCCCGAGGGTCCATGACAATTCCGGCGGGACGAATACGGTTTATCAGAACCGCGACACTGAACGCGCCCAAGGCGGAAGCGTGAAGGGAGCGGCCAAGCCATGAACGTGTTACACGCTTTTTCGCCCGTACCAGCCGTTCCGATACGATATTTCCAATCTCCGCCGATACTGTCACGGACCCCCCGCCCGACCACGTGCCCTGCCGTCGTTGCGTCCGGTCCGAAGGACACGTAAAGTCCCGTGTTCGACCGACGACGTCGAAAAGAGAAAGTCGTCACCAGACAAGCAACGAGGCCAGCGGTGTGCCAGACGCGAGTCGAAGGGTAATTCGCGTCGATTCGGAAGATCGCGAAACGGTCGTACCATGCGATTGTCGCGGCCCACCGCTCCCTTACGGTCGCGGCTCTGTTCGTCCCATCACACCGAGCGATGGTTGGCAGAGTACTGAGAAAACGAAACTTTCGACGGGAGCGAGATGTGCGTCTCTACACGAAAACGGGTGACAGCGGCCAAACCGGCTTGATCGGCGGGGATCGTGTATCCAAGGATCACGCCCGCGTCGAAGCCTACGGGCAGGTCGACGAGCTGAACGCCGTGCTCGGCTGGGCTGTCGCAGCCTGTGTGGAAGACGAAATGCGTTCGAGGCTGACCGTTTCGCAGAATCAACTGTTCGCTCTGGGATCGCAACTGGCTGACCCCACGGCGAGCGCCGACACGCCGGCTGTCACACCCGGCGACATCGCCGTTATGGAGACATGGATCGACCAGGCCACCGACGCGGTTGCTCCGTTAAAGAACTTCATTCTCCCCGGTGGTTCGGAATGTGCCTGCCGCCTGCACATCGCCCGAACGGTGTGTCGCCGTGCGGAACGTTCGGCCGTCACGTTGGCTCGGTCCGAGCATATTGCGACCGAATCCGTCACGTATCTCAACCGTCTCGCCGATCTGTTGTTCGCGTGGTCGAGGTTGGCCAACGCGCAGTCCGATGTGGCCGATGTCGTTTGGAACACCGGCAAGAACCCGAAACCCGACGGCGAGAGTTAACCCGTTGCACGCGCCAGATATGGACGTCCCAACCATTCACGATCCCGATCGCATTCGCCCGATTCATGTTGTCATGGTCTGCTTGCTGGCTTTGACGCTTGCGGGAACCTGCCTGCTGACGTGCGGGCCTTTCGCCCGGCTGGAGGGGTCGAAAGACTGGGCTGAAGAGTCGCTGATGCGTGCGATCGTCCACGTTCTGAACGTCAACTACACGCAGACCACTGCTCAGGGCGTCGAGATTAAAGGGCTTGTCTTTGGCATTGGGGCGACCTTGGCTGCGATCGCCGGCGGCATCGCTTTGTTGCTCAAACCGATCTACAGCGACGCTGGCGAACCGCTCGGGGACGCCGGCGGCTCGGGCGATGGCATGCGCAGGCAGATTCCGACGCTCGCAGCCGCTCAGGTCATGATGATCGCCTACGTTGTGTGGTCCTTTCTCAGCACGCAATGGGCCGTCGCTCCAGACGCTGCGCTCGGAGGCTCCATTCTGCTGGCCGTCGGTGTGGTCTGGTCTCTGGCTTTGGGCTGGGGACTGAATCGAAAGACGGCTGTCTCCGGTGCGGTCATCCTTGTGATCGTCTGCGCGCTGACTGCTGTTCTCGCGATCGCCTATCACGGCGTGCGTAATCCGGTGCGGCGGGCAGCGTATCCGATCGGCAACCCGCTCTTTCTGGCAGCGTGTCTCATCCCGGGCGTCGTCGTCGCGGTCGGCGCCATCCCGGCCTTGACTGCCAGCGTTCGCAAACGCAAAAGCAGCGTTCTGTCGATTCTCGCTCTCATCATCGCAATCGCCGTCATTCTGTGGGCCATTGTGCTGTCGGGATCGCGCGGCGGGGTGATTGCGCTGGCCGCCGGAATTCTGCTCATCGGATTCTTCGCCCTGCCCGCCGGGCGACGTGCGTGGTTCGGCGGGTCCGTGCTCGTCATCGGCATCATCGCCCTCGCCTTCGCTTGGCCCAGCTTCACCGCGCCCTCGAACACCGGACGCGACGCCTCTCTTCGGTTGCGACATTACGCATGGTCCTACGCGGTCGATCTCATTTCCGACGCGCCTATCGCAGGCCAGGGTCAGGGCGGGTACGTCATGCTCGCCGACGCCTTCGCTTCGCGCGATGTCCTGGCAGACCCGCAGGCCCTCAACGCACGCATCGCCCACGCCCACAGCGAATGGTTCGAAATCGCAGCCGATCTGGGTGCCATAGGCTTGACCCTCGCGATCGGATCGCTCGTGCTCACGCTGTTGGCTGCCATCGAAGCGCTGCGGGAACGGACCGACCCGTTGCACAGTTGGATGCTCATCGCGACAGCGGCCACGCTCGTTGCGCTCATGATCGAGGAATCTGCCGATGTCGCGCTGCGCATCGCGGGGTTTCCAGCCGTCTATTTCACTGTCATAGGTTTGGTCTGGTCTTTGTCGCGCAAGCCGCAGGCCGACCCGTGGGCACCGTTTCTCAATCGGCTCGCCCGCCGGCGCATCGTCGGAATCGTCGCACTCGCGGTCGGCTTGATTCTGCTCACAGCGTCGGTGGCAGACTTCCGCGCCGCACGGGCCAACTACGAAATCGGTGTAGCCATCGGCGAACGCGATTTCGATCGTGCGGTCCGGGCAGCTTCGTCCGCCGCCCGGTCGAGGTTGAGTCCTCAGCGTAGGCTCGAATCTTTTGAGCGCCTGTGTTCGACGCATCTGTTCATCGCGCGCGAGAACCAAAACCAAGCCCTCGACCGCATCACAAGGGCACGGGCCACCAACCCGCCCGATCCGACGCTGTCCAGGTTGGCCGACGATGCAAGGACAGCCAGCGAGCAGCATCTCAGCCAGGCCCGCGCTGCGCTCGACAAACTCGTCCGGCATGCTCCGCGATACTTCGATGCGGGCTGGCTTGAATTCAGGCTAATCCAGCTTCGACATGTCTTTGCGCGCGTCGACGGTGACGAAGCGTTGGCCAACCGCTCACTGGCCGATGCGGGCAGAGCACTCGCAAACGAACTTCAACGCAGGCCTTACGATTCGCTCATCGCCCTCAACTACGCCGACGTCGCACGCAGCACCATCGACTTCGCCGATCTGTTCGACGTCATCGCCCGCCCGCTGCGCTACGAAGCCATCGCCGGTGAATACACCGAGTTCATCAGTCGATTGGCCGCCGCCGATTCGTTCGACGAACAGTTCGGACAACTTTGGAATACGCTCGTCCCCACCGACGACCAGCCCATAACCGAAGACCCATTCGCGCCGGAAAAACTCAGAATCGCCGCCCTCGTTCGCCTGCTTCGCGAAGACTACGCCCGAGCACACGACGCCGCGAAGCTCGCAGCCGACCTCTACGCCAACACCGTTCAACCCGGCACCATAGGCCAGGCAGCCTGCTGGGCGGAGATGGCGGAGTACCGATTCTTCAGCGATCCCGTCCAGTGGAACGATGCTGTCTCCTACGCTCTTCGCGCCCTAGAGCTTCTCCCCGATTCGACACCCGGTCGCCAAACCGCCGACACCGTCCGCCTGCGCATGATGACTTATTACCTCGCGGGCAGTCAGGAAGACGCAGCCCGCGATCTCCTGGCTGCCATGACGCACATCACACACGAAAAACAACTCGACGCGGACATCGGCAGACTTTACGCGAACATGTGTCGGAACATGATCCGCCGCAGTCGCGGTGCGCTCCCGCTGCAATTCAACGATTGGGTCCGTCGTGCAGCCGAGCTCAACCCCAACGACGAACTCGTCCTGCGCTTGCAGGCACAGGTCATGCTCGACGCGGGCCGACTTGATGATTCCGTTCTCTCGCTAAGACACGCCCTGCAACGCGGTGCCAACCCAGCCGTCGTCTACGAATATGTGCGTCTCGCACACGGGCTTCATTCGGACCATCCGGGCTTTGCATTGCTCGAACGCGAACTTCGTCAGGCGCTCGGTATCGCCCCGCCGACCGACGCACCCGCGCAAAACCCTGCAAATACAACCGATAACCCGCCCGCGAGCGCAGATTCGGACACGATCACACCGTCCGATAGCCGATAGCTCGCAACGAGTGCCGCGTCATGGCACTTTAACGCACACTATTTGCGGACGCGACCATTCTCACATTTACCTCATCATCTGCCCGCCAAGCCGAATCGTAGCTTGACCATGTCATCGTCGTGCGCCGGCTGAACAGCCTGAGCGCCTCCGCATGAAAGGGGATTTATGCGGGGCAGCTGGCACGCGTCGCAAGGATGCATTTGAGGGGACATCATGAGGGGATTGAAGCACACGGGCCGTCCTGTGCGCATCGCCGCGGCAGGGTTCTGCACGCTGGCGGCTGCGGGATGCGGCGGAACGGAAATACTGTTCACCGAAACCACCGGGCCGCTCGCGACCTTCGTCAGCGGAGGCGTCCAGCGCGTGACCGAGGACGAGTTCAACGATACGTTCAACACGCCCACACTGCTGCCGCTCACCGAAAACCAGACGCAAATCGCGACCGGCAGCATCGAATCGTCCGGCGATATCGACGTTTACGATGTCGGACCGCTGCGTGCCGGAGACCGCCTCACCGTCGATCTCTCCGCACGCAATTGGCTCGACGCAGCCGCAGCCGTCTTCGACGACGACATCAACCTCCTGTACACCAACGACGACCGCAACTTCTTCGCCAAGCTGGATGACCCGTACATCAGCTTCGTCCTGCCGCGCGATTGCACCGCGTGCTACGTCGTCATCGCGACAAGCCCGTCCTCCGCCTCAACCGGCGAATACACGCTCGCCGTCACGCTGGAAACCGGCTCAACCCTGCCCCAGCCGAAGTCGCAAACCGTCGTGCTCAACTTCCACGGTGCCTCCGGCGTGGCGTTCGGCGGTCGAGCCGGCATCGACATCGCGAAATTCGACGCGAGCGTCATCTCGCCCGAGCTGGAGGGGAACACGCGCACGCTCGTCGACAAGATTTTCGACCTCGTGCGCGAAAACTACGTCGGACTCAACGTAGACATTTACACCAGCTTCGATCCCGACGCCCCGACCGGCAACATCTCCACCATCCACTTCGGTGCCTACGACCCAGGCCTGCTCGGCGTCGCGGAAAACGTGGACGAATTCAATCAAAGCACCGTGCAGCAAGCCATCGTCTTCACCGATACCTTCGAAATCTTCGGCGTGCTCGAACCCACCCTCGATCAATACGCCGTCGCCCTCGCCAATGTCACCAGCCACGAGCTGGGCCATCTGCTCGGACTCGCCCACACCACGGACATCACCGGCCTGATGGACATAACAGCCTCACTGCGCGACCTGATGATCAACCAGACGTTTACGCGTTCGCCGCTGGAACCCTCCACGTTTCCCGTCGGCTTCCAAAACGCGCCAACCGCGCTGATCGACTCCGTCGGCGGCCGGCTCGACATGGTTTTACAAAGCATCGAGCTTCAACGCGCCGACGTCACCGTTCGCGCCAAATCAACGTTTCCCGCAACCGCATCAAGACCGACTTTCTCCATATGCGGCTGTGACCGTTGCCTCGTCACGCGCGCCAAGGCCCAGCAACTCAGTTCGCGTTGACACGACACAAAGGCACGCCCTACGATGCGTCGTCCAATAACGGGCGTGCAAACGGGGGACGTGTTTTGTCGAACAATCTGAAACGCTTCAAGCGACCGCATTCGCGCCACAATTTTCTGAGATCATCCGTCGCGATGGCACTCATGCTGGCGACGCTCAGCGGATGTGGGCTGGTCACCGCCGACCGCACGGTCGAGGACGGCAATCGCAGTCCCTCCGGCGGGACTGCCACGGGCAGAGTCACCGGCGAGCCCAACGACGACTTTGCCGACTCATTGGCCGCCGACTTCGATTCTGCCAGCCGCGCGCGACTCCAGGGCACGATTGAAAACGGAAGCGATACCGACGTGTTCGACCTCGGGCCGCTGAACGCCGGCGACCGCGTCGTCATCGATGTCGACACCCGACCGTTCGGAAGCAACCTCGACGCCATGATAGGTTTGTTCGACGCCGATCGAAATCTCGTCATCGACAACGACGACACCGCGCTGAGCCTCGATTCCTCAATCGATTTCGTCCTGCGCTACGACTCCAGCCGTTTCTTTCTCGTCGTCACCGCTTCAACCCTCGCCGACCCGTTCCGGCGCGACGGCTCCTACCGCCTCGACGTCGAAGTCCGTCCCAACAACAACATTCCCGCGCCCGCCGGCCAGACTGTCCTGCTCGATTTCGACGGTGGCAGTGTCAGCGCAGCCAACCTCGGCGTCCCCTTCGTGCCCGCGTTCGAAGCCGCCGACATCCACCCGATTTACGACGGGCAATCTGAAACCATCAAGCAAGCCATCGTCGCCCGCGTCACCGACGCATTCGACGGCTTCGACCTGACCATCTTCACAACCGACGACGACCGAGTACCCGACCCGCCTTTCTCAACCGTACTCTTCGGCGGATCGCACCCCCCCGCTTTCGAAGCCTTCGGCATCTCCGAGAGCATCGATCGATACAACGAAGACACGTCCGACGTAGCCATCATTTTCACCGATGTATTCTCACCCTTCACCTTCACCATCACGCCTTCCGCCGACGAACTGGGTTTGGCCATCGGAAATATCGCCGCCCACGAGATCGGTCATCTGCTGGGCCTCAACCACGTTGACGATTTCACTGCCCTGATGGACGCAGTCTCCCCCGCCGACACGTTTCTCGACGTGCAGATATTCAAACGCGCCCCACTCTACGAACCCGAGTTGTTCCCCATCGGCTTCCAGGACGCCGTCCTCCTGCTCTCCCAAACGCTAGGCCCGATTTAACGGCACCAATCGAAGCGATCACGATCCAAACCGCAGAAACTGAAAACGACCAACGCGGAAGCGTGAAGAGAGCGGCCGGAAAGGCACAACGCACGATTCGCACAAACGCCAAACCACACCCCTTGCGACACACACCAATCCGCATATCGTTGCAACATCAGAACCCGCCCAACGCGGAAGGAGGCTCGCAGTGCTGCTCGGCTACGTCACCAACGGATTCGCATGCCACCGATTGGAAGACGCGCTGAACATTCTGGCTGAACTAGGCTACCGCAGCGTCGCCATCACGCTCGATCACAACCACTTCGACCCATTCGACGACGACTGGCTGCATCGAGCCGAGACAATCAGCAAGCAACTCGCCACGCTCGACATGCGTTGCACGATAGAAACCGGCGCACGCTTCCTGCTCGACCCGAGACGAAAGCACCATCCGACGCTTCTCAGTGCCGATCAGGAATTGCGCGATCAGCGTATCGCATTCCTCTGCCGGGCAGTCGAAATCGCCGCAGCCATGCAAGCCGACTCGGTGTCTTTCTGGTCCGGAGCCGCAGACGATGAAACCGAACAACCCGACCTGTTCCGCAGGCTCGTCGCCGGCGTCTGCGACGTCCTCGCCCACGCGGAACGGCACAGCGTTCGACTCAGCTTCGAACCCGAACCCGGCATGTACATCGAACGCATGGCCCAGTTCGAACGGCTGCACAACACGGTAATCCACCCACTCTTTGGTCTAACACTCGACATCGGCCACGTTCACTGCTTGAACGACGGCGACCTTACCGATCACGCCCGTCGCTGGCAGGAAAAAATCTTCAACATACATTTGGAAGACATGCTCCGGGGCACGCATGAGCATCTCATGTTCGGTCAGGGAGACATGAACTTCACCGAAATCATCGGCGTCCTGACCGCCGTCGAATACAAAGGCCCGGTACACGTGGAGCTGTCACGACACAGCCACGACGCTCCAAATGCTTCACGCGAAGCATACGGATTCCTCTCCGCACTTTGGCCCGAACGCAACGGAATCGAACCATGACCCAACACCTGATCTACCTCTCCATCCCAGGCCTCAGACCGCGCGACATCGACGATCCGTCCGTCACGCCCACACTGCACCGATGGGCCGGCGGCGGCAACGTCGGACGCATAGCACCTTCGTTTCCCTCGGTTACTTCAACCGTCCAAGCCTCAACCTGGACCGGGCAACCCCCCGCCCGTCACGGCGTCATCGCCAACGGCTTCTACCATCACGATCGAAAAGAGGTCGAATTCTGGGTCGGCAGAAACGATTGTGTCACCGGTTCGCAAATCTGGGACGACGTCGCTGCTGCCGGACTGACGTCAGCCGTTTGGCACGCACAGAACATCAAAGACGCCGCAGCCGATTACATCATCACGCCCGAACCCATCCACCACGATGACGGACGCATGGACCTGTGGTGCTACGCCAAACCCGAAGGCCTCTACGACAAACTCCTCGCGGAGCTTGGGCACTTCCCGCTTCAACATTATTGGGGCCCGATGGCCAACATCGAATCGACGCAGTGGATTCTCAAGGCAGCCCGGTGGCTCATCGCCGAGCACAGCCCCAACCTCCACTACATCTACCTGCCGCACCTGGATTACGCCTCGCAAAAGTTCGGCCCCAACAGCCCGCAGGCCGTCACCGCATTGCGCGAGCTTGACGCGGAACTGGCTGATTTCGACGCCTTTGTAAAACAATCACCCATCGCGAATGATGCGGTGTACCTCGTCGTCAGCGAATACGCGATGACCGTTGTCTCCGGCGTGGTTTATCCCAACAGAGCGCTGCACGAAGCGGGATTACTCGAAACAAAAAGCACCGACGAAGGCCAATGCATCGATTTCGCACGCAGCCAAGCCTTTGCGATGGTCGACCACCAGTGTGCCCATATTTACGCGAGGGAAGACGCAATCGCACAGGTCGAGGAAGTCATCCGGCAACTGCCCGGCGTCGCCGAAGTGTACAGCGGCTCCGACCGGGCGAAGGTCGCGATTGATCACCCGCGTTCCGGAGACATCGTCGCCATCAGCCGGGACGACCATTGGTTCGCTTACTACTGGTGGCTTCAGGATAGCGAAGCTCCGCGTTTCGCCCACACCGTCGACATCCACCGCAAGCCCGGCTACGACCCCGTCGAACTCTTCTTCGACCCGGCGACGAAAAGCATTCCTCTCGACGCGACCCTCGTCAAAGGATCGCACGGCGTACCGCCAGCAGCCGACCACCACCACGGCGCCGTCATCTGCTCGTCCCCGTCGCCCCACCGCGATCCAACATGCCGCGATACCGACATCCGCAGCCTGATTTGCAACCTCATGAATATCAAAACCTTATCGCCCATGTAGACCATGTCATGGCTTGATGACCAGGAACATCGACACCCCACCAGGCTGCCCTGCTCGCCCGATTAGGCCCGTTTTGCCAGCGCAATACACGCGCAAACCAGGAATCGGAAGCGAACAATCCAAGCCCGGAAATGCAAAAACCTCTGAGGAACAGAGGTTCTTTTGCGTCCGTTCAAAACCGGGAACTGGGCGGTACAGGACTCGAACCTGTGACATCCTGCTTGTAAGGCAGGCACTCTAACCAACTGAGTTAACCGCCCGAGATGGAAAAACAACCCATAGTATCGTATCGGATTCCACCACCCGGGCAAGCTGGACACGAGAACCCCACCCGCCCAGGGCGACGGGGAGCCCCACAGGCTCCGCGCAAGACAAAACCAGCCGAAAATTCCGCACCCCGAAGCTGGGGTGGAAAAACCTCGCTGCACCGGATGCCGCCAAGGACTTGATGGAAAAATCGAAGTATCAAGGTGGTTTCGGAGGCTGATAAAGCCCCGTTTTTTCAGTCCGATATTCGTTGGGCCGCAAATCCAATAATGCGGTCCCTGCTGGGCTTTTTTGTTTGACTCTTGGGGGTCGCCGGGGTACGCTTGTCATACTGGTAGCAATATTCAGGCGGATTCTCGGGGAACCAGTTTCTGGGGTTATTCTGATTCGGTACAACGGCGGGCGTGCGGGCAGCTGTGCCTTTCGCGGTCGTGTTGTGGGTCCGGAACACTCGAGTCGGACTTTGAGGCTCGGTGTACAAAGCGAGGCAGGGGATTATGAAGGCTCAATCCGCAACCTGTGAGGCAGGCACGGTCGGTGACGACCCAGTTCGGGAACGTGTCAAAACTACATCCGTCGAACTCCGCGTGCTGATGGCTGAAGCGATTCGCCGCACGTGCGATATCGTTGTGTCATCGGTCGCGCTCATCTGCGCGGCACCGATAATGCTGATACTGGCGGTGCTCATCCGTCTGACTTCGCCGGGACCGGCGATATTTCGGCAGCAGCGCGTGGGGCGAAACCGTCGTAACCGGAGCACCGAGACACAGTACGACGGTCCGGAGCGCCGCAAGCACGACGTCGGGGGCCAACTTTTTTGGTTCCTCAAATTCCGCACCATGTACGTCGATGCTCGGGAACGATTCCCGGAACTGTACGAGTATAAATATTCGCCGGACGAGGTGCGCCAATTGCGGTTCAAGGTGCGTAAGGATCCGCGCCACACACGGCTGGGTCGCCGGTTGCGTATTATGACCCTCGACGAGCTGCCCAATTTCTGGAACACGCTCAAGGGAGACATGACTCTGGTCGGTCCTCGCCCCGATATCCCTGAAATGACGCAATATTATCGCCCCAACCAACGTCGCATTTTCGACGTCAAACCGGGAATCACCGGCTACGCCCAGGTGAGCGGGCGGTGCAATCTGAGGTTTCGGACCACCAAAGCGCTCGATTTGCAGTACGTCAAGGAGCGTTCCCTTCGCGTCGACCTGAACATCGTGCTGGCCACCATCGCAAGTGTCCTGCGGGCACACGGATCCTACTGACACGCGGCAGCGTCCCCGGAATCAAGACAGACTTCAACGCAAAATACCTGTGCGAGAAAGCACTGGTGCCGATATTCCATACGGGGAACGAGCGTTGATTTCTTGCATTAGGCCAAGTCGCGGCGTATCGTAATGTTAGGGTTTGCCCTTCAGGAGGAAGTCTGAACCGTGACCAAACACTTCATCGTAAGACGAGCGGAAATCGTACGCGGGTTACGCCGCCAGATCGCCATCGCGGGCGTATGGGCGGTGCTGCTCGTTTGTGGTGGTTGCGACAACACCTCGATTCTGGACGACGGATTTCGGGGCACTCCCACTGCGGGGTCCGCGCGAAGTTTTCGGATGGGCTTCTCCCCCTTCCCGCACGATCAAACCACCGAAGCGGTCGATTGGGTCAATGGTTTTCTGGCTGAAAACGCGGACGTTGTCGCGCACTATCTTGAGGGCGTCCCCTGGACTGAAGCGCTGGCTGGCATGCCTTACGACCCCGACTTGGACAGAGATTGGGAGCGTGAACGGTCCGCCGATCACCCAAACAGCAAGAGCTTCGTCGCGATGACACCGATCGACTGGGGCCGAACGACGCTGGCAGCGTACCGGGCTGAAGCAGAGGGCCTACCGCTGCCGCCGGCGTTCGAGACAGCCACCTTTGACGACCCCAGGGTCATCAGCGCCTATCTAACGCACTGTCTGCGTGCGATCGAATTCTTCGAGCCGGACTACCTGTGCATCGGGATTGAGGTCAACGAGTTGTTCCATCAATCCAGAGCGGAATGGGGAGCCTACGTTGAGCTTCATCAAGCCGTGTACACCGCCCTGAAGCGTGCCTATCCGGATCTGCCGATTTTCATAAGTTTCTCGCTCCAGAACATGTTGAACGTAGGGTGGGAAGATCGCGGGGAGATGCTCGAAGCCTTCAAAGAGCTGATGCCCTACAGCGATTTCGTCGGCGTGAGTTTCTACCCATTCACTACGCTCCTTTCCAGCGAAGTGGAATCAGTCTTCATCTGGTTGCGGACAGAATTCACCGAATTCGGCAAACCGTTCATCATCAGCGAATCCGGCGAGACAGCCGAACCCATCGTCATCTCGGCGCTGGATGTCGAGATCCCCGGAAGCGAGCCTCAGCAAGAATCCGTGATGGCGTCCATCTTGGCCCTCGCGGATACGGTGGATATGGAGTTCGTAATCTGGTACATCCCCCGTGATTTCGATGCAGCGTTTGAGCGCATCCGGGGCGAGGTTCCGGACTTCTTCCGCGTCTGGCAGCATGCGGGCCTGATCGATGGCGCCGGCGCGCCGCGACCCGCGTTTGCCCACTGGGACAGGCACTTCGCACGCCCCTACGTGCCCGTCGACACCCAACGCTAGTGCATTGCCAAGCCCAGAACAACGGATTGGATGCCGCGCGGCTTTAGCCGTGGGGGATTCGAATTCGATGGACTATTCGACCCTCCCACCTCTGAAGAGGTGGGTCACTCGATCCGTCAATTGAGTTGTGACAATACATTAGATTGAATTCGATGCACAAGCAGAGCTTCTGCTTCTGCGAGCTATCCTTATAGACACTGGGGGATCCGCGCGGACTGAAGTCCGTGGCTCGCTGGGTGTTTGGCTGAAACCGCACCCGGAGATTTTCAAATCGGGACGGCGGGAAGCGCGTGGCCAATCCGCTGGATGTCGCCTTCGATTTCGACGGGCGACTCGGCTTCTACCGGAAGAGCGAAACGTACGAACAACGCGGGAACGACGATCATGTTCAGGAACGTCGAGGATAACAGGCCGAACAGGATCACCATGGCCATCGGGCGAAGAATCTCCTTGCCCGGTTGATCGCCGCCGACCACCAGCGGAATCAAAGCCAATCCCGACCCCATCGCGGTCATCAGAATGGGGGCCAGGCGTTCCAGCGCGCCCCGTCGCACCGCCTCGGCAAAGTCGGTGACTCCTTCAAATCTCTGAAGGTGACGAATGTGCGAGACCATCATGATGCCGTTGCGGGCGGCGATGCCGAACACGCTGATGAACCCGATCAACGAAGCTACAGACAGGACTCCGCCGGAAAGATACACACCGACCACACCGCCGATCAATGCCAACGGCAGGTTCAACATGATGAGCGCCGCGTCGCGCACGCTTCGAAACACGACGTGAAGCAGGAATCCGATCCCAAGAACGACCACCAGACCGAGAATCGCCAACCTGCGTCGCGTTTGTTCAGCGCTCTCAAACTGGCCGCCGTATTTAACGTAGTAACCTTGCGGAAGCTCGACCTTTTCCGCAACGGCTTGGCGAATGTCATCCACCACGCCGCCCAAATCACGATCAGCCACATTGCACTGGACAATAATCCGGCGATGCGCGTTCTCCCGCATGACGAGGTTTGGGCCTCGCTCCTCGCTGATGCGCGCCACGGATTTCAATGGAATTTTCGTGCCACCGGGCGTATCGACCAGCACTTCGCGAACGTCGCGCGACGACGCTTTCAACCACGACACCGCCTCATCGCCATCACCGCCGCCAACGCGCACGACGAGATCGTAGGTCTTGCGTCCCTCCAGAATTTGCGTGACCTCCACACCCTTAAACGCGGCTTCGAGCGCGGAGGCTGCGTCGTCGGTGGTCAGCCCGAATCGAGCCAGCGCGGTACGATCAAACTCAACGCGCACCGTGGGGATGTCCGTTTGCTGCTCCGTGGAGAGGTCCACAACGCCGGGAATCGGTTCGATCGTTGTTTCAATCTGCTTGGCCAACGAGCGCAGCTTCTTGAGATCGCTCCCGAAAACCTTGATGGCGATGTTGGCGCGCGTGCCGGACAACATGTGGTCAACGCGATGCCCTATGGGCTGCCCGAAGGTGGTCTGCACGCCGGGAACCACAGCCAAGCTGCTCCTCAGAGCCTTCAACAGCTCGGCTTTGCTGCGTCGCTCAAGGCCAAGACGCTCCGGCGCACTCATGTCGAGCGTCAGGTCAATCTCGCTAGCCTCGACGCCCTGAACATGCTCGTCCTGTTCGGCGCGCCCGGTGCGCCGACCGATGGCCACAATCTCCGGATGCTCCATGAGCGTGGTCTGTATGATGTTGGCCAACCTGTCGGACTCTTCCAGCGACGTGCCGGGCAGCGTGACAATGCCGACCACAAGCGCACCTTCGTTGAACTCCGGCAGAAAGCTTCGGCCTTGGGAGGCGCCGACGAAGATCGCCAGAGCAAGCAAAAGCGCGGTGGGCACAGCTACCAGCCACGGATGACGCATCGCCCAGCGAAGCGGTTTGTCATAGATTCGTTTGAGAAATCGCACAAGCCACGGCTCATCGGCTCGGGTAACGGCTGAGCTTGTGGGCAGCAGGTAGTAACTCAACGCAGGCGTCACCGTCAGGGCGACCAGAAGCGACGCAGCCAACGAGACCATGAATGCGATGCCGAGCGGTTGCAGCAGACGACCTTCGACACCGGACAAAAAGAACAGAGGCACGAAAACCAGCAGAATGATGAGCGTGGCGAAAACGATCGACGCCCGCACTTCCACACTCGCTTTGAACACGATCTCGACGGGCGTACGTCTTTTCTCGCTCGGCAACGCGGCGTTTTCGCGCAAACGGCGCACGATGTTCTCCACGTCGATGATGGCGTCGTCGACGAGCGCACCGATCGCGATGGCCATCCCGCCGAGCGTCATGGTGTTGATGCTCGAACCGAACGCCTTCAACGCCAGCACGGTGACGATGAGCGAGATGGGGATGGCCAACAGCGTGATGATGCTCGATCTCATGCTCGCCAGGAACACGACGACGACGAGGATCACCATGATGCCGCCGTCGCGGAGCGCTTCGATCGTGTTGTGAATCGAAATTTGGATAAAATCCGCCTGCCGAAAGAGATTCTTGTTGATGTACATGCCGTCCGGCAGCGACGCCTGCATCTCGTCCAATGCAGCGTCAAGCTGTTCCGTCAGCGTCAGCGTGTTGGTTCCGGGCTGCTTCTGGATGGCGAGAATGACGGCTGGCTCGGTGATCGGCTCCCAATCAGGCCCGCGTCGTGAGGCCGACCCCGTACCGCGCTTGATGGCTGCCCCGATCCGAACAACACCGAGATCGGATACTTTGACGGGCCTGTCCCCGCGTAACGCGACCACGGTATCGGCGATGTCGCGCGTCGTCTGAATTCGTCCGATGCCCTGAAGAATCGACTCCTCGCCGCCCTGAACAAGAAACCCTGCGGAGACATTTTCGTTCGCACCGCGCAACGAATCCGCGACCTGCCGCATATTCAAACCATAGGCTCGAAGTCGCTGCGGAGACAATACCACCTGATATTGCTTTTCGTCTCCACCGATGGGCGTGACTTGCGAAACGCCGGGGATGGAAAGAAGTCGCCTGCGAAGATCGGTCGTCGCGACCGTCCGCAGTTGTAGTGGGCCGTGTTTGTCCGAGATGAGTGAGATGAACATAATCTCGCCCATGATGGACGAGATGGGCGCGAGCAGGGGCGGCTCGACCTGCGGCGGCAGCTTGCCGGAGACGGTGGCCAACCGCTCATTCACCGTCTGCCGCGCACGGTAAATGTCGGTGCCCCACTCGAATTCGACCCACACGACGGCGATCCCCACCGCGGTGGCCGAGCGCACGCGCCGGACGCTAGCCGCCCCGTTGACGGCGGTTTCGATGGGGAAGGTTACGAGCGTTTCCATCTCTTCCGGTGCCATTCCGTGGCCCTCAACGAGGATGGACACGGTTGGCGCCGTCAGATCGGGAAACACGTCCACGGGAACGGTGGTGGTCACGAAAACGCCGACAATCACGAGCATCGCCGACAGAACAACGACGGCCAGGCGGTTGGCGAGTGACCAGCGAATCAGCCCGTTAATCATCGTCGCAACCCTTCCAAGGTAACCATACCCCGCCCCGCCTGCGACCAGAACCTCTGCCTTGAACCGGTACACCGGTATGGAAAAGGTCATAGCAGGGCGCGCAGTACTTGTATCTGCTGCGCCCGGCTGCGGGGCTTACTTAACCTTTGTTCAGACACTCTTCGGCGGTCTGCTCAATCCAGCTTGTCATGTTGGGATGCGGGCAGAATCCACGTTCGCTGGCTACGTAGTCCAGCCCTTCCAGAACCTCCCGGTAAGGCCCGAACCCGCCGATGCGGAACGGCACAACGATGACGCGCCCGCCATTCTTATTACCGGATGCCACGTACTCCTTGATGCGTTTCTCCGCTTCGGCACGTCTTTCGGGCCAATCCTCGCGCAACGTTTCGCACTGAATGTGCCTGAACCCGCCAAGCTGATGAAGCTGCTGAGCGCGCAACCTCATGTTGGCCAACCAGCGCTCGTTCTCCGCTTCGTCGGCAGGCCCGTGGGCGAGAATCAGCACGCTTTCTTCGGTCGGCTTGGTGCTCAACGCTTTGACGCGATCCACCAGGATTTCCGAAACGAGCGGCGACTCGCCGACGCCCTTACGGCTGACGATGAACGACGCATTCGTGTCGATTCGCTCGGGCGTTTCCATGTGATGACCACCGCCGCCGACCATGCTGTGCGAGCCGTGGGAACCGTGCGAGGCGTGGGCGGATTTGGGCGGTGCTTCGCGCATCCCGAGGATGACTTCGGTCGGCTCGATGAAGCTGTCGCCGGAAACGAACATGCGGACCACGGCGATCCGTTTCACGCCCTGATCCTCCAGCTTCCGCACGCCCTCCCTGATGGTGGACGTTTTGGCCATCCCGAAGGCGATTTCGATCGGATATTTGTCCCGCAACGGCGCCACCGTCGCTTCAATATTCTGATTCCAGGCGGCGCTGCCACCGTGTGCCATCAACAATACGCCGGATTTGGGGGCGGAACACGCGCTGATGCTCGCGACCATCAAGAGTGAAAAAATCCTCATCGAAACGTTCTCCTGCTGTCTTCAAGGGGTCATTATTAGTTGAGACCGAGTCTCAATTCGAGGCATCCTAGCCTCATCAGTTCCAACCCGCAATGCCCGCCGGGACATTTGACGCGCGCCGCCTAATGAACATGCCCCGCTCCAAAAGACGATGGGGACTGCGATGCCAGCTTGAGCGCGTAGGAGCCTTTGGTGGCGACATATTCCCCGACCTCGACGCCGTTTTTGATCTCCACGAAGCCGTTGTCCCGGATGCCGAGTTCGATCTCCCGCCTTTGGAAGGTTTCGCCTCCGAGCATGACGAAGGCGATCGGCCTGCCGTTGTCCATGACGATGGCGTTTTCGGGAATCGCCACGACCTCGTCCGCTGTTTCGGTGGCCACCAGAACCTCAGCCAGCATTCCGATGCGAAATCGACCCTGCGGGTTGGGCAGCTCATAGATTATCGGGACAACGCGGGACGTTTCGTCCACGACAGTCCCCAGATGCACGAAACGACCGCCGGCTTCGGTCAGGATGTCGGTCCGCCAACCGGGAAACGCAGGCAGGGTCAGCGTCGCGCCGGGATTGTCACTCAGCGAGCCGAGATCGAACTCCGACACGTTGGCGCGTACCCAGACGCGGTCGGCGTTGACGATTTTGAACACGGACGCGTGGGCCTCGACGTGCTCACCCTCGATGCCGGTCGTTTCCACCACGAGGCCGGCGATGGGTGCGTTGATCGACATATGTCTGTGCGACGCTTGGCTGATGCCCGTATCAAGATCGTTATCCGCCCTTGCGTGAAGCTGACTTAGATGCGTTCTTATCTCGTTGTTGGCGCGTTCCGACGCGATGGCAGCCTCATGCTCCGCGCGTGCGACCTGCAAATCCTGCATCGCTTTTTCGAATTGCTGGTCCGTTCCGATGCCCTTTTGACGCAGTTCTTCCGCGCGGGCTTTCGCGCGTTTGGCGAAATCCAGCTTGGCGGACGCGGCGCGGACATTTCTTTCGACTTCAGCTGCTCTCATGTCGAGATCGAGTTTGCGGAATGCAATTTCCAACTCCAGCGCTTCCTGCCACGCACGATTGGCGGTGAGTTGAGCCGCGTCTGTAACGGGCAGAGGCGGCTCGACGAATGCCAACACCTCTCCTGCTTCAACACGCTCTCCGACGCGCGGGAAGTGCCCATCGTGAGGCGGCGACAGGCGGCCTGCAATCGGTGAGCCAGCCACGGCTGAGGTGCCGTGCTTGGGAACGATCCGCGCTGGGGCTTTGATGCGGTGCGTCAATGTGCGCAGCGAAGCCGATTCGAGCAATAACTCGATCTTCCACTGCTGTTCCAGCAGAAACGGCACGAGATCGGGGGGTTCGTCGCCCTCCGTCCCGTAAGCTTCGTGCTCGGCGTCGTGGACGGTGGCGTGGACGATCACGCTGCCGACATCGATCGTGTCCTGCACCTGTGGGCCATTTAGCAGCAGCCGCAGTCGATGCACACCGGCAGACTCGAAAACCCATTCCGGTACGTACAAACCGTCGCGTTTTGGTGCCTCGATTGTCAGGTTTACGGGCGTACCCCCCGGCGGGGTTACCTCGAAGGTGAGCGATCCTGAACGGACGGGTTCCCCGGTGGCCAACACCGAAAAATGCGCGAGGAATTCCGCCTGCTCGTCCTGCACAAGATGCGGATACTCCATGTACAGAAGCATCTTCGAGGTAAAAAGGGTAATACCGATCGGCTCAAGGCCATCCTCGCCGTCGTGTCCGTGGCCGTGATCATCGTCGCCGTGCTCGTGGGTATCGGGCATGCCTTGCGTGGGACGGTCGCATCCAACCATCGCACCCAGCGAGAGCGAGGCCGCCATCGCCAACATTCGTAAACAGTTTTGCATGAGTGTGCTCTTACGATTCGCGTGCCGGCCCCCGTACACAACGCACGGGGACAACTCCCACAGCCCACACGGCTGACAGGAAACGAAGCAAGTCGATTAACACGAATGGATCAGAGCAGGAGTGCGTGGCTGCTACTGAGCAGCGCATCGAGCGCGGAAACCGGGCGCAGGGAGTGCGCGCAAGGTTGGCGGGCGACTGAAAAACGACGCGTTTCGATCGAATCGCTCGATTGAATCAACCGGGGCGACGCGCTTGGGGAGAAACGCTGCGTCGGACTAAACACTGCACCCGATGCACAATGGGTGCCGGTGGCAGTGGCTGGGGCATTGACGAAAATGAACAGTGAATCGGCATGCTCGCAACCGTCCGTATCGTCGCGTTTTTCGTGGCGACCGTCATCGTGGTGATGGTGGTGGTGCCAGGCAAGGCGAGAACCGCCGCCGGACAGGTCGTCGAGCGCCACAGCATGCGCGTGCAGGCCATGATCGCCGTGATCGTGCAGCAGCAACCCGTCGGCAGACGGTACGCGCGCGAGCAGCACGAGAACCAGCGCCGCCGCCACCGCTTTCTTCCATGTTGATTTAATGCCAAGCCTGCTCATGACGTTTCACATGGGAATTATCGGCCCAAACGAAGCGCCAGCTTACGCGGAGTCGAAAGTCGATGTCAATACGGTCCGAATACCCACTCCACACGATCGGATTCAGCGTCATGGGTGTGGCCTTGCATGGTGGCGGCGGAGGATTTGTCTCTTGAGACTTCGAATGCATCGTGTCGGTACGACAGGTGAAATCTCTTGGAACAGCCCCCTGTCCCACTACGGTTTGCGAGCCTTCGAAAGTCGAAAGCAGAAAACCGACAGCCGACATTTGACGGGGGCTGTTTCCACAAGGGACGCTCTCTGAGATCGTAGCGTCCGCTAAACGGCAAGCCTCGGTCACACGCGCGGCAACGATTCGAGCAACATGAGGCATGCCGAAACTCTGCCCGATCTGCCGCCAATGGGCAATAAATAGATGACTGCCCCCCTTTTTACTTTACCTTTTTACCTTCTTCCGAACAGTTACCCTTGACAGGAGCCTGGCTAACTGGGTGACACCTTTTCCGCACCCCAGCCCCTTCGCCAAACCGCTCCTAAAGTATTGCGTCTTCTTGGCATCCGCTGTGCGATGTATTCCACGATCTTGAGGCAATATCTGTGTCTTGTTGCCGGCATCTCATAAATAATAAGCAAATTAACGCAAACACACGGACCACTTCCCATTATCCCAGGTAAGAACGTACGTCCCCGACATGTGATGCCTTCCCCACACCATAAACAGCCGTACGACAGCAAGTTGTTTATCTTTGGAGTAGCCGGGCGCCCAAGCCTGAATTACGCGATCCATCCTCGTTCGCCTCGAAACGCCCTTAGTCTGATTTACCTGCTCTTTGTAAATAACTATCCTCTTATCCTGCGGTGCGAAATCATCAAAAGAATTGTGTTTCTGGATTCGCCGCACGAGACACTCCGCCGCTTCTCGGGACGCGTTGATTTGAGAAGATGTCAGCTTTTCCCAAGCGTTCTCGGGGTGGCGGAACAACACTTGATCGACGGTTTGAGATGACTGTCTTACTCTCTCAGCAAAGAGAATCTTTTCAGGTGGTGAGCCGCCAACCACAACGGGCGAGTCCGTTCCATCGAAGGCCAGGAGATCGCCCAAGACGACTTCCAAGACATCATGATCCAACTTTACGTCCGATTTGTCGAGCGGCATTCGCCTCACGACCGAAGCGTCCGAACCCGATTGCTCGTTCAACTGATCATTGTTCAACGCACGAGATGAATTCTCAGGAGGGCCTGAGCATAGCCCCCATCCAAACGCACCGACGATAGCATAAACAACAGCCAAATCTAACATGATCCACATCCGTGATCTTGAAGTTGCTGTAATACATCAGCAATACCAGCCCCAATATCGCTACGGGAAAACGAGGGGCAGCCACGCATTTATCTGTCCTCCTGCTCTCCTTGGCGAGGCGGATCGAAGACAACTCGGCCTCGTCTATGCTGGGTCACGAGGTGCGGCTAACCTGCGACAACGATTCGAGCGACGTGAAGCATGCCGAAATCCTACCCGATTGACTGCCAAGGGCCAAGAAATAAGTGACTGCCCTGACTCCCCCAAGTGTGGCCATACATCGTAGCATCGGAGGAATTGTCTCTTGAGACTTCAAACGCTTCGGGGTGGTGCGGCGGGTGAAGCCTCCCGCCCGCCCCACTACGGTTTGCGAACCGGTAGTGGCATGCCGTTTAGCGGGCGCTGCTGCCACCGGAAACGCTCTCTGACATCGTAGCGTCCGCTAAACGGCAAGCCACGGTTGCACTTACTGATCCTTTCGGGACTGACCAGGCCATGCCACAAGAAATAGCACCCCCTTATGCGATCGGATTCAGCGTCGTGTCGAATTTCGTTGACGCATGTGGACGCGTGACATAAGCTTGTATTCATGCGGGTTCTTGCACTTGCGGCTGTTGTCTGGAGTCTGGTGGGCATGCCGACGCTCTGCCGAGCGGGCGTGCTGGTCGAGTGCTGCGCGTTGGGAATTCCCGCGCATGAAGGTTCCCGCGACGCGCCGGCTGAGTACCCCAGCGGTTGCCCGTGCGACGGCGACGGGTGTTCCAATAATACGGAATCGCCCGAGCCACGCGATTGTGATTCCTGTGCGGAATCGTGCAACGTCGTCTCGACGCACTCGAAGCAATCGGACGACGACTTCGCGGTCCTGCTGGTGGTGGGTGTCGTCTCAATGCAAGCACCGAACGATGCCTTGCCGCAACACGAAATTCGTACACGCGATTTGAGCACGGCGAGGCTGCGCGAACATCTCCCCATCCCGATTTCCGATCGACCACTCCTGATCTGATTCCCAGCCCGTCAGTGCGACGCAGCCTCTGTGCGCGCAGTGCGTTTCCTTATTCCGCCAACGCTGCCGGTGATCGGTGCGCGTTCGTCCAATTTGAAACCGAGGAAAATAATGAAGACGACTTTCAACTCCACATCCCGCGCGGTTTGTGCCGGGGTGATGCTCGCGTTGGTCGTTGCGAGCGGGTGCGACGAAACCGGCGAGCTACACGACCAGCGTAACAGCGCCGCACCGGCGAAGCTGGTCAGTAATGCCGACTTCGGTCCCGATACCAGCGCGGTGCCGATCGACATGTCCGCAGGGTGGTGCAACGGACACGGCGTGCCGGAGTCCGTCTGCACACGATGCGACTCTTCGTTGATCGCGAAGTTCAAGGATGGACGCGAC
This sequence comes from Phycisphaerae bacterium, assembly GCA_029260215.1. Lineage (GTDB taxonomy): Bacteria > Planctomycetota > Phycisphaerae > UBA1845 > UBA1845 > OFTM258. The sequence goes on along the minus strand of JAJDDQ010000058.1, from coordinate 7,091 downwards.
TGGTGCGGGGCACACGGGCTGCCCGAGACGCAGTGTACGATCTGCAACCCCGAAGTCCGCGAACGTTGGGCTGCTTTGAACCCAGCGGGCGCGACGGATGTTCCCGATGGAACCGTGTCCACCGCCGCGAGCGAAAACGCGCGTCCGCTGCCCGGTCCTGCGTCGAGTGCCGTGGAGCCGACGCTCGATCAGGGCTGGTGCAACGGACATGGCGTACCGGAATCCGTCTGCACGCGATGCGGCGCTTCGGCTGAAGCGTTCAAGGAGGCGGGCGACTGGTGCGCAGAACACGACCTGCCGGAATCGCAGTGCGTGGCCTGTCATCCGGAGGTCGAGGCCAGATGGGCTAGGCTCGACCCGGATTGGCAGGAGGACGAACCGGTCGGCGAAGCGATGATCGACGCGGACCTGCCGATTCAGTTGGTAGCCAACCGTCGTTTGCTCACGGGAAGTAACGACAGCCAATGTCAGGTGGATCGCTTGAAGGTTCGCTTCCTCGATGCGACCACGGCGCGCGACGCCGGCATCGAAACGGAGATCGTCAGGACGCGCCGTTTATCCGACACGATCGAGTGCCCGGCTGAAGCGGGTTTCGATCAGACGCGGCTCGTCAGAATCACGCCCCGCGTGCCCGGTTTCGTGACGGAGGCGTCCGTCGAGGTGGGAAGCTTCGTCAACGCCGGTGATCTGCTGGCGGTGTTGGAAAGCCCCGCGCTCGGTGAAGCGAAGAGCCGCTACATCAGGATGCGCGAAGGGCATTTTCTCGCCATTGCGGATTTCGAGCGTGTGGACACGATCCATCGCGGGACTCTGCACATGCTGGAAGTTTGCACTGCGTCAGCCGCGTCCGAAGAGGTTAGAAGGAAAATCGCGAATGTCCGGGTGGGCGACGCCAAGAGCCGCCTGTTGCAGGCGCACGCCGCGCTGGAGCTGGCCCGCACGACACTCGAGCGCGAGCGGACTTTGCTCGAAAAGAAGATCAGCAGCGAACAGTCTTTCGACACAGCCAGGAGCAGGCTGGTGTCAGCCGAAGCGGCATTTTACGCCACGCGCGAGGCGGTCGCGTTCGACAGCGAGCGAAACCGTCTTGTGGCGGTGCGCACGCTCAAGGTGGCCAAGAGCGGATTGGATGCGGTCGAGCGTGAGCTTCACATTCTCGGCCTGAGCGAGGCGCAGGTGGCGACCTTGGGCGACGAACCGGACACCGCACTCACCCGCTACGCATTGCACAGCCCGGTGGCTGGTCGCATCGTGGAGCGTCGGGCGGTGGTCGGTGAAGTCGTCGAGCAGAGAGACGCGCTCTACACGGTCGCCGATCTCTCGACGATGTGGCTGATGATGGCGGTGCGCGAACGCGACCTCGCGGTCGTTCGCACAGGCTTGCCGATTCTGTTCACGGTGGATGGTCTGCCCGGCCACTCTTTCGACGGAACCGTCACGTGGATCAGCAGTGTCGTGGACGATCAAACGCGTACCGTCAAAGTTCGGGCGAGTCTTCCCAACGAGAGAGGCCTGCTCCGCGCCAACATGTTCGGGCTTGCGCGGATCATCGTGCATGACAACGATGAAATCGTCTCCGTCCCCAGCGGAGCCGTTCAGACCGACGGCTGCTGTCAGCTCGTGTTCGTCAAGCAGGACGATACTCTTTTCGAGCCGCGCAAAGTCTCTCTGGGTACGAGCGCCAACGGTCATGTCGAAATTCTCGCGGGCCTGTCGCCGGGTGAATCCGTGGTTACGGTTGGCAGCTTTCTGATGAAAACGGAGATCCTCAAGTCCAACATCGGCGCGGGATGCTGCGACGTCGACTAGGCCTGGAAAACCCTTATGCTCAATGCCATCATATTCTGGTCACTGCGGCATCGCTTTCTTGTAATCGCGATCGCTCTGGGCCTCGCGGTGACGGGCTTGTTTTCCCTGTCGCGGCTGCCGATCGACGCATTCCCCGATACCACGCCGATACAGGTGCAGGTCAACACGGTCGCACCAGCGTTGTCGCCCGTCGAGATCGAACAGCAAATCACGTTCCCCGTCGAGCAGGCCATCAGTGGGCTGAAGGGGCTTGTGGAAGTTCGCTCCATCTCCAAGTTCGGCCTATCCCAAGTCACCGTTATCTTCGACGATGACACGGACATCTATCTCGCCCGGCAGCAGGTGATGGAACGTTTAAGCACGGTCGAACTGCCACAGGGCTTGTCGCAGCCGGAGATGGGGCCTGTCGCCACGGGCCTGGGTGAGGTTTTCCATTACATACTTACCAGCGAAACGAAAAGCCTCAGCGAGCTTCGTTCGATTCAGGATTGGATTCTCAGGCCTCAGCTTCGCAGTGTTTCCGGTGTGGCGGAGGTCAACAGTTGGGGCGGGCAGGAGCGTCACTATCAGGTTGTCGTCGATCCGGCCAAGCTGAACAAGTACAGCCTGTCGCTCCTGGATTTGTTTAACGCGCTTCGTCGCAACAATGCCAACGTCGGCGGCGGCAACATTACGCGCTCGGGCGAACAGTTGCTTGTTCAGGGCATCGGGTTCGTCACCACGCTTGAAGAGATCGGCAACATCGTCGTTACGGCCGAAGACGGCGTGCCGGTCTACGTGCGCGATCTCGGCGATGTCATCGATGGGCACGAGGTGCGCCGCGGGGCTGTCACCTACGGCGGGCAGGGCGAGGCTGTGCTTGGGCTTGGCTTCATGCTCATGGGCGAGAACAGTCGTGACGTCACCGGGCGGCTGAAAACGCGATTGGACGAAGCGCGGATGTCGCTCCCCGAGGATGTGACCGTCAAGACGTTGTACGACCGGACGGACCTGGTTGATCGCGTGCTCGACACCGTTAAGACGAATCTGTTCGAAGGCGCGATACTTGTAATCGTCATCTTGTTCCTTTTCCTGGGGAATTTTCGTGCCGGCTTGATCGTAGCGCTCGCCATCCCCATCTCGATGCTCTTCGCGGGAAACCTGATGCTTCGAGCCGGGATCGCCGGCAGCTTGATGAGCCTGGGTGCCATAGACTTCGGTCTCGTCGTCGACAGCTCGGTCATCATGATCGAAAACAGCGTCCGTCATCTAGCGGAGAACAAGGACGGCCGATCCAGGATCGAGGTGGTCCGCGACGCCGCAATCGAAGTGCGCAGGCCGACAATGTTCGGCGAACTCATCATCATGATTGTGTACCTGCCGATCCTGACTCTGGAAGGCATCGAGGGAAAACTGTTTTCGCCCATGGCGCTTACAGTCATTTTCGCGCTGATCGGATCGTTGATCGCATCGCTGACACTCATGCCCGTGTTGGCCAGCCTGTTTTTGCCGAAGAAGCTGAAGGAACGCGAGCCGCTTATAGTCCGGCTTGCGAAACGGGTGTACGCACCTTTGCTGCGTGCTTTCTTGAACGCTCGAACCGTTGTCCTGTCCGCCACGGTGGTCGCCCTTGTGTGCTCGGTCTGGGTCGCGATGGGGCTTGGAGCCGTTTTCATCCCCCGCCTCTCCGAAGGGGCGATCGTTATCAATACGGTGCGGCTCGCGGGCGTCTCCGTGGATGAATCCGTACGCTACGGAACACAGATCGAGCGCGTGTTGCTGCAAAGCTTTCCGGACGAAATCAACGACATCTGGTCGCGTACGGGAACAGCCGAGGTCGCCACCGATCCGATGGGAATCGAACTGACCGACGTGTTCATCACACTGCACCCGCGCGCCCAGTGGCAGCGTGCCCGCACACAGGCAGAGCTGGTGGAGCTGATGGAAGGCCGATTGAGCACCATGCCCGCCATGCGCGCGATCTTCACGCAACCCATCGAGATGCGCGTGAACGAAATGGTGGCCGGCATTCGCAGCGATCTGGGTGTCAAGGTATTCGGGGATGATTTCGATCAACTCAAGTCCATCGCCGGACAGATCGAGGAAATTCTGAAATCCATTCCCGGCAGCGCCGACACGGTGACGGAGCAAATCACGGGTTTGCCCATGCTGAAAATTCGCCTGCGACAAGATCAGCTCGCAAGACACGGCGTGCCGGCTGGCGAAGTGCTGGATTTCATCGCAGCCATCGGCAACATTCGCATCGGCGAGATTAGGCAGGGGCAGATTCGATTTCCGCTCTCCGTACGATTGCCGGATGAGTATCGCACGGACCCGGAGCGCGTCGCCAACCTGCTGATTCCCACCGCCTCGGGCCAACTCCTGCCGCTCACGCGCTTGGCCGAGATTGAGATCGTCGATGGGCCATCCACCATCAATCGCGAATGGAGCAAGCGCCGCGTGGTCGTTCAGTGCAACGCACGCGGTCGCGACGTCGGCACGCTGGTGGCTGAGGTGCGAAAACGAATCGAATCCGAAGTTGAATTCCCACCGGGCTATTTCGTCCGCTACGGCGGGCAGTTCGAACATTTGGAGCGTGCCGCGACACGCCTGATGTTCGTCGTACCGCTCGCCCTAAGCCTGATCTTCGTCCTGTTGTACATCACCTACGGACGAGTCACAGATGTATTTCGTATCTTCCTCACACTCCCGCTGTCGGCTGTCGGCGGAATCTTTGCGCTGTACTTTCGCGACATGCCGTTCAGCATATCAGCCGGTGTGGGATTTGTGGCTATGTCCGGCGTCTCCGTCCTCGGCGATATGGTGTTCGTATCGTACCTTCGAAGCCTGCTCGACAAGGGCGCGGTCATGCACGAAGCCATCGAGCGGGCAGCCATGATGCGCTTACGCCCCGTATTGATGACCGGGCTGGTCGCCGCTTTGGGGTTCGTGCCGATGGCATTCAATACCGGCGTAGGCGCCGAAGTTCAGCGCCCTCTCGCAACGGTGGTCATCGGCGGAATTCTGACATCAACGATGCTGACGCTTCTCGTGCTGCCGGTGTTCTACTCGCTCCTCGGAGGCAAGGAAGCTGCGGTGAATCCCGCGTAACACAATCGTGGAAAGCACAACTTTCGGAGCATACCTCAATCCTGGATTAGAACGATGAAGCCTAACCTCAGCGAGTCGCAAACAGTCTGTCTCCAAATCGCGGGCATGGATTGTCCTGACGAGATCGAGGATCTGCGACGAGCCCTTGCGGGGAAGACGGGCGTCCTCGACCTGTCTTTCAATCTTATACGCAGCACGATGACCGTCGACTTCGATCCATCCGCCGTTGGCCCCGAGGCTATCATCTCGATCATCCGAACAACCGGGATGAACGCGACAACGGCATCCGATCGTGAAATGCCGAACGATAACCAGAGCGGCAACGAGCGAAAGACGCTTCGATTGACCATTGTGTCGGGGCTTGGCACTGCCGCCGGGCTTGCGATGGCCTGGGTGCCGGCAACATCCCTTCATCACACGACTTGGCCTTCCGCCATCGCTTATTCGATAGCGATTGCCGCCGCGTGGTGGCACATAGCTCCAAACGCGTTGCGCGCCGCCGGGCGATTTCAGCCTGATATGAATGTGTTGATGACTGTGGCCGTCTCTGGGGCCATTGGGCTTGGAGAATGGTTCGAAGCCTCGACTGTCGCGTTTCTGTTCATGCTTTCCAATTGGCTCGAAGGTTGGAGCGTCGGCCGTGCGCGAAGAGCGATCCAATCGTTGATAGATCTCGCACCCCCCACAGCTCGCGTCCGAATGGAAAACGGGATCGAAGTCGAAGTCGACGCATCCAAAGTGGTCATCGGCGATCACGTGATCGTCAAGCCCGGCGAGAAATTCCCGCTCGACGGACGCGTCATCGAAGGGAGTACGTCCGCCAACCAAGCCCCGATTACCGGAGAGTCGATACCAGTGAACAAGGCGATCGGCGATGGAGTATTCGCCGGTACGATCAATCAAGAGGGTGCTGTTGTTATCAACGTGACAAAACCAGCCGGCGACTCCGTGTTGGCGGGCGTGATCCGTCTGGTCGATCAAGCCCAGGGGAGACGTTCTCCATCGGAGCGTTTCGTCGATCGCTTCGCCCGTTACTACACGCCGGCGGTCATCGGCGGCGCGATTCTTGTGTGCGTTCTTCCTCCCACCGTGTTGGAGGGCGACTGGGGGACTTGGCTGTACCGGTCGCTCGTCCTGCTTGTCATCGCCTGCCCCTGTGCCCTTGTTATTTCCACGCCCGTTACGATCGTCAGCGGGCTGGCTTCGGCGGCCCGAAACGGCGTCTTGATAAAGGGCGGCGAGTACTTGGAATCCGTTGGAAAGGCTGAGGTTGTCGCGTTGGACAAAACCGGAACTTTGACCCGTGGTCGCCCGATCGTGGAGAAGGTCATCCCGATCAACAACACCTCGGTCTCTTGTTTGCTCGAACTAGCTTCCGCCGTTGAGCAACGCAGCGAGCATTGGATCGCACAGGCGATCGTTGCGTACGCGCGAGATCAGGGTGTCGCTCCCCCACCTTGTGACAACTACACAGCCATATCCGGCAAAGGGGCGAAAGCGCAGATTGAAGGCAAGACCTATCTGATCGGCAACCATCGATTCCTCGAAGAGGAGAACAACTGTACAGCAGAAGCCCATCAAGCCATTCTCGAACACGATGACTGCCACCATACAGTGATTGCATTGAGTTCCGATGGCAATCCGCTCGGCGTGTTTCTCCTCGCGGATTCACCACGTGAGGAGGCTCGTGAGAGTGTCGAGAAACTGCGCGCGTGCGGCGTCTCGACCATTGTCATGCTGACCGGCGACAACGTAGGAACCGCTCAAGCCGTGGCGCAGGAATGCGGTGTTACCGATTACCAGGCCGAGTTGCTACCTGCCGACAAAGTTCGAGCCGTAGAGGCGTACAAAGCAAGGGGAACGCACGTAATCATGGTCGGAGACGGGATCAACGATGCGCCCGCGTTGGCCGCCGCGCACGTTGGAATTGCAATGGGCTGTGGCGGTACGGACGCGTCTCTTGAGACGGCTGACATCGGGCTGATGACGGACGACCTGCGAAAGCTGCCCTGGCTGATTCGGCACAGTCGCCGGACGAGGAAGATCATCACTCGGGTGTGGCTATTTCCTTCGGCGCTGTGGAATAATTCGCGCCTCACTTTACTTGCGCAGGGCGCGGGGGGCTGTCAGAATTCCGGGCGTGTTACGATCTTTTATTCAATCGGGAGATAGTCATGGACAGGGAAGTTTTG
>JAJDDQ010000057.1 GCA_029260215.1 Phycisphaerae bacterium | reverse complement strand
GAACAAACGGCAGAACAAGCCGGCATTTTTTCCCTATCGAGACGCCGACGACGATCGTCCGACAAACCCCGTCGAAAGCCTTACGCTCAATCATATCCACGATGCCCTGGCCGCTTGGTGCCGCGCATGGCCCCCGGGGTGGGTTGGCCGTAGACGTCTTCTGGAGCACGCGGCATGGTGCATCAGCTACACCCGAAACCGCAACGCCGCCGCCAAGACCAGCCATCGCAAGAGTACGCTGGAGAAGCTCCGCAAACGCGGCATTGACGTGGAGCAAACGCGGACTTGTATAGGAAGCAACTTTGCGCTGTAGTGCTAATGTGCGCTGACCCTGGGTATTGAACCGGTCGCACTGGGCTTTCGGCGGACCGCATGGTCCGTTGGCTGAGCATCGGCCGGAGCAAGTATCACACGTGGAAGTGTCGCTATGGCAAGGTTAATGAGCACAATGCGACAGTGCCGCGCGATCATTGGCTCGAAGACTCAAAGAAGCGAGCCATTGTGGACTACGCCGGGGAGCATCCCGGTGACGGGTATCGCCGTTTGACGTACATGATGATGGATGCCGACGTCGTCGCAGTCAGTCCGGCCAGTGTGTACCGCGTGCTCAAGAGTGTCGGGCTGATGGCATTGTGGAATCGCAAGCACTCGAAGAAAGGCACCGGGTTTGAACAGCCGATCAAGGCCCACGAACACCGGCACGTTGACGTTTCGTACATCAACGTGTGCGGCACATTCTACTATCTGTGTAGTGTCTTGGACGGTTTCAGCCGATACATCGTGCATTGGGAGAATCGCGAAGCGATGAAGGAACGAGATATTGAAATCATTCTGCAACGAGGGCGTGAGACGTTCCCGAATGTGCATCCGAGAGTTGTCTCGGAAAACGGCCCGCAGTTCATCGCCAACGACTTCAACGCCTTCATCCGGTTCTGTGGTATGACGCACGTTCGGACTTCGACGTATTATCCGCAGAGCAATTGGAAGATCGAGCGATGGCACAAGTCGTTGAAGACGGAGTGCGTTCGGCGTCAGACGCCCTTGACGCTTGATGACACCCAGCGGGCTATTTCCGATTTCGTGACGCACTACAATACAGCACGTTTGCACAGTGCCATTGGCTATGTCACGCCGCGCGACAAACTCGAAGGACGAGCCGAAACGATTCACGCCGAGCGTGATCGCAAACTCGCCGCCGCTCGTGAAGCGCGTCGCAAGCGTCGCCAAGCCATGCGTGCGTCGTGCGTATCGGAGTCGGGCAGTCGCCCTCAAACGTGCGAAGCGGAAAGCCCCTGTAGTTCCGTCGCCGCGGCGTCGCCTCATCCGGTGCTGGGCGACGTCGAGGCGACTGGACGGAAGGGGCGGCTCCCGGTAATTCCCGACCCGAGGCCGAGCCCTACCGCCGGTGACAACGATGAAAACCAGGAATCCCGTCACGCGTGTGCCAGGGAGTTGCGATTTCAGCGATGCGAATTGACGTGAGGCAAATGGTGCCTAAGATTCCAGCATGGTTCGGGGTCAGATCAATCGGATGTGGAAACACGCCCGTCGCAGGATGCTTATTGGGTTGCCGGCACTTATTGTCGCAATGCCTTCGCCTGTGCTGGCTGACGGTGCACCCTGTTTTTTCACGGGTGTCTTGGCGGATTCCGTCATCACGGAGTTCGAATCAGAGTTTGGTGATTTCGGATTCACGCTGCCCGCATCCAATCCGAAACTGGATGCGGACATTCGTTTCAGCTTCGAGCACGCTCGGGATTTGCGGTTGCATCCATCGACCGCCTGCCTGACCAGCACCCCCAATTCGACACCCGGTATCGTTTTTCTTCGCGGTCCTCCACGCGCCTCCCTGTAATCGATTCTTAAACATTCGGGATTCATTTCTGCCGTTACGGTGGGATTTTCCCTACAGATTGTTTTTCACGTGCCGTGGAAAATGGCCGACCGGCCGCGTTATGTGGGATGCCACGATGACCGCTGTGCAAGTAGACAAGACTCTGAATGACAACGCCGAGGCGCATGCTCGTGACATGCGGGACCAACTCTTGCGTTCAATCTCGCACGCGGCACATTTTCTGCCTTCGCAAGGGCCGATCACCGTGTTCGTGCATCACAATACCCTGCATGCATTCGAAGACCTGCCGTTTCACGAGGCGGTCGAGTTGGGAGCGGAGAAGTACGGGTGTCATCCCTATCTGCGCGAGGAGAACTATCGAGCCTACATTTCAGAGGGGCGCATTGAGACTGAAGATTTGGTGGCGGTGCTTCGTGAAGACCTTGGTGATCGTGCCAGTCGCAAGATCGGCGTGGCAGGCACACGCATTGAGCTGCTGTCGGCGATGCTGACGAATCCGTTGCATGTGGGAACCCTTGCGGAGCTTCACTGGCTCATTGACGAAACCGATGCGCTCCGCACGTTCTCCAAAGACACGCCTCCTCAGGCTCGGGATGCGCTGGTCTCCGAAACGCGGCGATGGGTTGAGCAGGCTATCGACTCGCCCGGAACGGCTGAGAGTAGTCCCAACAGGCAATTGCTCCTGGATGCCCTTGCTCAATTTGGGAAAGAACCGTCCCACCAATGGCGTTCATCGGATTGGGAGGCGCTTACTCTGCACCTGCTTTGGTTCATCTCCCTTCGTTCGGTGCGAGGGGTTCCCCGATCGTCGGAGGCTGAGCCAAGTCACACTCGGCATCGTGATGTTCTGCTCGAAACGGGGGGGGATGATTCAGATGCGCTTGTTCATCCGGTTCTGATCAGGTTCTGCGCTGCTTTTCTGGATCAGGGTGTTTGCGCCTGGCGATTGCCGCATTTGAATCAGGGGTTGTTCGAGGCGTTTTGCTCGCTGTACGCGGACGCATCTCTGGTCGCGCCTTGGATGAGATCGCTCCCCGGCGAGTTGCGGCGTTTGCGTCGGGCGCAGATGTCCCCGCTTGAGTCGATCGAAGAATCTTTGCGGTTGCTTGGAGTCGGAGAAAGCGAGTGGCCCGCGTTTATCGAAGCGTCCTTGATCGCGCTTCGAGGTTGGGCCGGGATGGTCTGGCAAATGGAGTCGAACGTGGAGTGGATCGTTCGCCCCGCACCTGATGGTTCGTTGGTGGAATTCCTTGCGGTGCGGCTAATCCTGGATCGTATCGCGTTGACGCATCTGTGCGGGCAGGAACTCGGTCGGCCAATCACGCGGTACTGGATTCGCAGCCACATTGACGCACAACCGCAACAGGAATCGCGGGAGACGATTGACCTCGGTGCGTTCCAGTTGTTTCAACTTGCCCGGGCATGCGGTTGGCATCCGAGAGATTTGTTTGAATGCTCACCGGATCAGCGATCTCAACTTGTGTCGGAGATGAACGCATTCGACAGCCGGCGGCGGAGGTGGGTATTTCATCGAGCGTTCGAGCTACGTTATCGCCGTCAGGCACTGGACGCGATATCCTGCCACATTCGGAACAGGAAATTACGCAAGCCCGGTCGTCACGGAGAATCAACTCAGGCCACGGTGCGTCCAAAGTATCAAGTCATGTGCTGCATCGACGAACGGGAGGAGTCGTTTCGTCGTCACCTGGAAGAGATTGACCCATCGTGCGAAACCATCGGGTTCGCGGGGTTCTACGGGGTGGCTATGTACTATCGAGGCGCGACAGATGCCCACTTTCGTCCACTGTGTCCGGTTGGAGCCAAGCCGAAGCACTATGTCATCGAAGAACCTCTTTTTTCATTCGAGGAATCAAGCCGTATCCAAGCGGAGGCTCGGCGGCGAATCGGAAGCGCTACGCACCGCCTCCACCTTGGCACGAAAACGTTATTGGGGGGGGCGGTGACGGGATTACTCGGCACGTTGGCCACTTTTCCCCTCGTGATGAGGATTCTGTTTCCGCGCGCGACGTCACGGCTGAGGCGGCGATTCAGCAGAATAGTGAACCCGCCGGCGACTCAACTTCGCCTGGAGCGAGCTGATCGTGATCCCGGTTCCGAAAACGGTCAACTCGGGTTCTCGGTGGACGAAATGGCCGTGATTGTGGCTGGCGTGCTTCGCTCGGCAGGTCTTGTGGACCAACCGGCACCGTTAGTGGTTGTGGTAGGGCACGGATCCTCGAGCCTCAACAACCCGCACGAAGCCGCACACGACTGCGGGGCGTGCGGTGGCGGCCGGGGTGGCCCCAATGCTCGGGCATTTGCGCAAATGGCCAACGATTTCAGGGTCAGGCAAATCCTTGAGTCTCAGGGGTTGAAAATTCCTGCCGATACTCATTTTGTCGGCGCCTATCACAATACCTGTGACGACAGCATGTCATACTACGATCTTGACCGATTGCCTGCATCACATCGACGGAGATTCGTGGATATTCGCGAAGCACTTCAGGAAGCCGGCAGGCTAAATGCACACGAACGCTGCAGACGATTCAGCGCATACCCTGAACCCACGACAGGCGAAGCAGCTTTACGCCACGTGGAGGGGCGAAGTGAGGATCTGTCTCAGGTTCGTCCCGAGTATGGTCATGCGACCAACGCGCTTTGTCTTGTTGGACGACGGTCCTGGAGTCGGGGCTTGTTTCTGGACCGTCGATCATTCCTGACATCCTACGACCCGTCACAAGACGACATGGAAAAATCGGTTTTAGCCGGGTTGCTTCAGGCAGTCATTCCGGTCTGCGCGGGCATAAACCTTGAGTACTATTTTTCCTACGTAGACGAAACCGGGTACGGATGCGGCACGAAGTTGCCCCACAATATCACATCGCTCTTGGGTGTGATGGACGGTGCCGGCAGCGACCTTCGGCCCGGTCTGCCTTGGCAGATGGTGGAAATTCACGAGCCAGTCAGAATCCTGTTCGTAATTGAAACGTCGCCCGCAGCGATGCAGGGAATAATCGATCGCGATCCGGCGATAGCTGAGTTGGTTCGCAATGAATGGGTTCAGCTCGCAACGTTGGACGCAGAAAACGGGGCGATTCACGTATACTCCGGCGGCCGATTCGCCCCCTATGTATCTTCAGGTGATGTCGCTATTCCTACCGTCGAGTCGTCATTGGATTGGTACCTGGGGCATAGCGAACATTTGGGGTTCGCTTCGGTTCGTATGGGCCTTCGGCACGCAAGCTCGAATGGACAGGAGCCCCAAAAATGACGAGCGATCTATTCAATATCCTGGGATATGGCGTAATCTGCTTTCCAGCACTCCTGCTTGCGACGCTGGGCATCTCGACGCTTATGCATCGTTCCTTGAGCGAACAATGGATAGGACGTGCAACCGCTGCCGGCGTTATTGCTGGATTGTCGTGTGCAGTCGCTATTTTGACATTCATGCTTTGGACAGATACTCGGCAGGTCCCCATCGAGGTGGGTGACTGGATTGCCATCCCGCATGAGCATTTCCAATTCCATCTCAAGTTCGTGTTCGATCGACTGTCTGTCCCATTCGTGATTCTGTCGTTCATTCTCGTCGGCACGATTGGAGCATTCGCCAATCGGTATCTGCATCGGGATCCGGGTTATGGGCGGTTTTTCATCCTGTATGCGGTGTTTCTAGTAGGTATGGTCGTCGCATCACTTGCTGGCTCGATCGAGACTCTATTTTTCGGATGGGAGCTGGTCGGGCTTTCATCAGCACTGCTGGTTGCTTATTTTCACGAACGAACGGCACCGGTTCTAAACGGGTTGCGTGTGTGGACGGTCTATCGCGTGGCGGACGCGGCATTCCTGATCGCGGCAGTCGTGCTGCACCACCTGACAGGCACGGGCGATTTCTCCGGCCTTATGGGTTCAGGCGCATGGCCGTTGGGTGAGGCGGCTCTGACATCAAATCAGGCGCTGCTGATTGGATCACTGCTTCTGATCGCAGCCGCCGGCAAATCGGCGTTGTTGCCGTTTTCGGGATGGCTGCCGAGGGCGATGGAAGGCCCAACGCCTTCGAGTGCTGTGTTTTATGGAGCGCTGTCCGTGCATTTGGGTGTGTTTCTTTTGCTGCGTGTAAGCCCGATTATCGAACTGTCTTTCGCTCTGCAGGCGGCCATTGTCATGCTTGGGTTGGCGTCGGCGATCTTCGGCGCAATGGCGGCCAGAGTGCAATCCGACGTGAAGAGCGCGTTGGCATTCGCGTCACTGACGCAGGTCGGAATCATCGCGGTCGAGATCGGCCTGGGGTTTCGTTACCTGGCGCTCGTGCATATCATTGGTCATGCGTGTCTGCGAACACTACAGCTCCTGAGAGCGCCGTCCCTGTTGCACGACTATCACCAGTTGGAAAACGCAATCGGAGGGCATTTACCCGGTGCGCCTGAAATGTCCGCCAGTCAAACACGTTCGAGATGGTACACAGCGGCTTACCGTCTCGCGTTTGAACGCGGCCAGCTCGACGATTGTCTCGATCGGTTCATCGCTCAACCGTTTCTTGGGATTTTTCGTCGATGCGATCGCTACGAGCGGTGGTGGACCGATCGACTTTCGGGCGGCATCTTCCAACGGCGAACCCGGACTCAACCCGCGCAATCTCCGGAGGACCACTTATGACGGTTGGACTTGATTGGCCTTGGGTCGAATGTGCGATCCTGACGCCGCTGCTTGGTGCGTGCCTCTGCTGGCGTAGCCGGGATGCCGATCGATCGCGGCAGTGCGCTCTGGGAAGTGCGATTCTCACCTTGGTCTTGACGACTGTGGTTTGGTTGAAATTCATCGGATTGGAGTCGCAGGCAGGCCAGGAGTCCTTCGGCCGATTCCTGCACCGCCATTTCATCTTCGTGGATGAATTGAGCGCGATACTACTGCCGTTGGCTGCGCTGATCTACTTCCTGACGATCCTTGCCACCATGCGCACAAAGGTGCGGCGATTCTCTTTCACAAGCGCATTGATCGCAGAGAGTATCTTGTTGGCGACGTTATGCTGTGATCGCGAATGGACGATTGTTCTGCTGCTAATCGTCGGTGTCATTCCGCCCTATCTGGAACTGCGTGAGCGTGGAAAACCTATTGGGGTCTTCACGTTTCACATGGGAATCTTCGCCCTCCTCTTGCTGGCTGGCCAGTCTCTGATTTCAAACGCAGTAGTAGGTTCAACGGCTGCGATTGTCGGTGTGTTGTGTCTGTCCGCAGCCGTCTTGCTGCGAACCGGCATTGTTCCGCTGCACTGCTGGTTGACCGACTTGTTCGAGCACGCCAGTTTCGGTGGTGCGATGCTTTTCGCAACGCCGATGGTTGGTGCATACGCCGCGATTCGGTTGGTCCTGCCGATTGCACCACTATGGGTGCTGAATGGAGTCGCCAACATTTCGCTGATAACAGCCGTCTACGCTTCCGGCATGGCGCTCGTGCAGGTGGATTCGCGGCGATTTTTCGCCTATTTGTTTCTCAGCCACGCCTCGCTCGTGCTCGTTGGATTGGAACTCGCGACACCTCTGGGGCTGACGGGCGCGCTTTGCACGTGGATCGCAGTGGAATTGAGTTTGACTGGGTTGGGGCTGACGCTCCGCTCAGTTGAGTCTCGGATCGGCAGACTGTTGCTCGACCGGTTCCACGGTTTGTACGAGCACATCCCCACCTTGGCGATTCTGTTTCTTCTTACCGGGCTTGCGAGCATTGGTTTTCCCGGAACCCTGGGGTTCGTCGGAGCCGAGCTTCTCATCGAGAGCGCTGTCCGCGCTTCTCCGATGGTGGGGCTATTGGTCGTCATCGCCGCAGCGCTGAACGGTGTGGCAATCCTCAAGGTGTTTTTTAGAGTGTTTACAGGCCAACACCACATCGCTTCGGTCAACTTACACGCCCGCCCCCGCGAGCGATACGCGGTCATTCTGTTGACGGTGCTCATTCTCGGCGGCGGGCTCTATCCACAGCCCGGAGTGACTTCGCGCTACCATGCTGCGAGACAGCTTACCGACCTGCGGGCCGGCCGGGGGTTGTCGCCGGTCGATCACGAGTCGCACGGCGCGCCGATTCAGGCATCTGCAGACGTTGGAGTGTCTACGCCGCACAGGTTTTCCAACACAATACTGTTCTCAGGCCACGCGCTATTAGAGAAACGAGGTCAAACACATGGCAACTGAAAGAATGGACATGCCGCGCGGGAATGCGGCTGGATTTCGGAAATATTTCAAGAACGATCTGCTGGCAGGGTTCCTGGTATTCCTAATTGCACTGCCACTATGCCTGGGGATCGCATTGGCGTGTGGTTACCCGCCGATCGCAGGTATTTTTACCGCGATTATCGGGGCGATTCTAGCCACGATCATTAGCGATTCGGAGTTGACCATCAAAGGGCCGGCGGCCGGTCTTATCGTTATTGCGATCGGAGCCATTGAGTACTTCGGCGGCGACGGAGCCACGGGAGGCTTCGTCGATGCAGATTACTCCGCTTACCGTATGGTGTTGGCTGTCGGTGTTGCTGCTGCGGTGCTTCAGATTGTGTTCGGATTGTTCCGCGCGGGAATCCTTGCCGAGTTTTTCCCGCTCGCCGCAGTACATGGCATGCTCGCCGCCATCGGGGTGATCATTGCCGCCAAGCAGATTCCCGTTGTTCTCGGCGTGGACGCGAAGGGTGAGCCGCTGGAACTCCTGCGGGAAATCCCTCACTTTATCATGGAAGCCAACCCGGCGATCGCAGTCATAGGAATGATAAGTTTGCTCATCATGTTTCTTTGGCCGGTGATCTCAAGAAAAGTCGCGATGCTCAGAGCGATCCCCTCGGCGCTGGTTGTGGTTCTCGTGGCAGTTCCGCTCGGAATGTTCTTCGACCTGATGCATGAGCATGAATATATGTTCCACGGTGGCGTATATTCTGTCGGGGAGCATTATCTTGTCTCCATGCCGGATCGGGCATTCGGGCTTTTCGACAAGATCACGCTTCCGGATTTCTCCGCATTGCTTCAGTTGGGCGCGTGGAAGTGGGTATTCATGTTTTTTATAATCGGAAGTTTGGAATCATTGCTCAGCGCCAAAGCCATAGACATGATCGATCCCTGGAAGCGCAAGACCAACCTGGATCGCGATATAGTTGCGGTCGGGGCGGGGAATTTCGTGTGCGCAATGGTCGGTGGCCTGCCGATGATTTCTGAAATCGTGCGGAGCAAAGCGAACATCGACAACGGAGCGCGCACGCGTTTTGCAGACATGTGGCATGGCATTTTCCTTCTGGTCTGTGTCGCGCTGATACCAACCGTTCTCCATAAAATCCCGCTCGCGGCACTCGCGGCGATGCTTGTCTACACCGGATACCGCTTGGCCCATCCTTCCGAATTCAAGCATGTATATCAAATCGGACGCGAACAGCTCGTGATCTTTATCGTCACGCTTGTATCCGTGCTTGCCACGGACCTGTTGATAGGTATCGGGATCGGCATCCTGGCCAAACTGGCAATCCATATCGCCAACGGCGTCCCGTTGAAATCTCTGTTCTGGCCTCATCTTGTCGTTGAGGATGGCCCGGACGACACTGTCGTAATTCGCGCCAAAAAGTCAGCTATTTTTAGCAATTGGATTCCGTTTCGGCGACGAGTCGAGAAGTTGGGATTGCTCCCCGGAAGAAAAGTCTGCCTCGATTTCTCCGACACGCGGCTTGTTGATCACTCGGTAATGGACAAACTCCACTTAATGGAGAGCGATTTCGCAGAAGCCGGACTGTCCCTTACGATTGTCGGCCTTGATGGCCACAAACCGCTTGCCCAGCACGTGGATGCGGCACGTAAGAGAACGGACACGCACATGGAATTGATCGTGTTCGAAGTGTCAAACGGTGCAGACATTGGGATGCTTCAAGAGAGGTTGCTGGCAGTTGGTGCAAACCATGTGACAGCGATGAAATGCTCCGTTCGCGTGCAAGAAAAATCGGTGCGCGAATGTACGCGGATCGAGGCGCTCGTCTCTTCCGAAAACCACACCCGCGTTGTGCAGGAGATTCGCGACCGCTCGCGCGATTCATTGGCGGACCTTATTGTCAACGAGCACGTCACGATTCTGTCGTCGGCGTGAATTCAGATGTAACCGTGTCCGCATCATGCGCAAAAATCTCAGCGTTCCAGCGAGCGATTCATACGCCCCCGAGCGTCGTCGGAGAGTTGGCCTATGTCAGAATCGTCGGCCAGATGCGCTGCGATTGTCGGAACTTCGACGCTGATTGTAATCAGAATATCGAACTGGATGACTTCATCGCAATTACACGATTTTCAGATGAGGCCCGTCGGTGCCGTTTACCACGCGGACCGAGCGTCGCCCGGAGAGAACGTCGTCGATCATGGCGCCGATGGAGTGTTTGCGCCACCCGCGTTGCAGGGAGCCTGGCTTTAGGGGCATGCCCCCGCGTGTGTGCGACAGGACCAGCGCCCGAATGTCGCGATTGGTGGCCAGCAATTGCACGGCGATCCCTTCGGTGTGGCAGTAGTCGCTGAGAACGGCGGAGACCAGCTTGCGAAGTGTTGTTTCCTGAATTGAATCGTCGTCGACAGCCTGAACCTTGGGGCGGGCGTCCGGCGGCGTGTCGATTCCGCGCTTGGCTGCGGCTGCGATGCGTCGGACGGCTTGGGAGCGCATATTCAGGCCTCGGAGTGCGAGGAGCTTGTCCACGCTCGAAATCGCGTGTTTGGCGATGGCGATCATGAGATGGTCTTTTAGCAGAACCCGAGGCGGACGATCGTAGTCCTTGGCGAGAGCCTCACGTTCGATGGCGACTTCGCGTGCGATGGCCAACCCCTTGCCGTCGAGCGAGCCGACCCCTTTTATGCGCCAGAACAGGTCGCGATCGGCCCGAACGTACAATTCGCGGTCCTCGAAGCGTGCGAATTCCTCGTTGGCCCACTCGATTCTGTTCTTGCGTGCGAGCCTGCCTTTGAGGCGATCTGCGATGGGCAGGAGGTAGGCTACGTCGTCGGCGCCGTAGCGGAATTGCTCTTCGGTGAGGGGGCGTCGTCGCCAATCGGTCAATGTTTGCGTTTTTTTGAGCCGAATGCCCACCGTCGAGCGCACGAGTCGCTGGAGGCTGATGGGGAAATCCTGTCCGACCAAGCCCGCGGCGATCTGGACGTCGAAAATGTTGCAGGGCACCTGACCCGAGTCGTGCAGGCACATGGCCAAGTCTTCGAGGCCTGCGTGGACGACTTTTTCGATATTGAAATCAGCCACAAGGTTCCAGAATGGTGTCAGGCTCACGCCAGCCAGCGGGTCGACCAGAAAAATGTCTGATTTTGTGGCGATTTGGATGAGGCAGGCTTCGGAGGTGTAGCCGTCCTCTGCTACGAATTCCGCGTCGAACGCGAATTGGTCGGCGGTGGCGAGCTGCGCGCAGATCGGCTCGAAATCGGCGTTGGACTCGATCAGCTTGTACGGCGGGAATTTGGGGTTTCGCGATTCCTTCACGCGGTCCTCCATCTTGGGTGCGTGGGCGTCGGCTGGCGTAGACCTGCCGCGCCGTCTCTTTTTTTGCCCTTGCATCTAAAGCGACACCGGAATTGGCAAGCTGTCACTGAGGCAGCGTAAGTCGTTGTCAAGGTTTGAGTTGCGTTCTTCAGCACGA
This sequence comes from Phycisphaerae bacterium, assembly GCA_029260215.1. GTDB lineage: Bacteria > Planctomycetota > Phycisphaerae > UBA1845 > UBA1845 > OFTM258. Next base: position 14,322 of record JAJDDQ010000057.1, on the reverse strand, counting down.
TTCCTTTATCATCATCAAGAGTGGGTACGCGAGCGTTACGGGATACCCACGCCAATCATAACGGAGAAAGACATGCGCTCAAATGGATTGAGTGGCCGGTGGGGCCGACGGGTGGTGGTGTTTGTGGGTTTGTTGTCGTTTTGCTTGGTTTCGGCAGAATCTGTCGAAGCTGGCTGGATGAATTTTCAGAACGACACGGCGACGCGTCTCATTGCGTCGCCAGCGATCAGCACGGACGATTCGGAAGAAAAGGACTACGCGTGGGGCGATCTCGATCAGGATGGGGATGTCGACCTTATCGCGGTGCGCAAGAAACCCTATTCGGTGCCCGGCGGACGCCGAAACATTCTGTTTATGAACGAGGGCGTCGGCGAAGGCCATGCGGTGAACGGTGTGTTCGTGGATCGGACCAGCGAGTTGGCGCCCGAGTTATTGGATTTGACCAATGACCGCGATGTGGCAGTCGTGGACGTGGACAACGATGGTTGGTTGGACGTGGTTACGGCGACGACGATCAGCGACGGGTTGCCCAAGTCGATTTCTCACCCGCGCGTGTACATGAATCTAGGTTCGTCCGGTGGTGTGTGGTTGGGGCTTGCGTACGAAGAGCCGCGTATCCCGCAACTCATGACGGTCAGTGGCATACCCGTGGCGCCGCGCTTTTGCTCGGTTGGGCATGGAGACGTGACGGGTGACGGGTTCGAGGATTTGTATTTTGGGGACTACGACGACGGATCATTCGGGTTTCCGGAAAACAACGCTTGGGACTTGGATGATCGTTTGTTGGTGAACCAGGGCGACGGCACGTTTGTTGACGAAACGGCAGCGCGTATGGATCCGAGCGTGAATCTTTCCGCATTTGGCATGGCGGCGGCGATTGTGGACATGAACAATGATGGCATGATGGACATCGTTCGCGACACAGCGTTGCAAAACCCGACGCATGTATCGATCGCTTACAACGGAACCAACGGCGGTGGTGATCAGGGTTACTTTCCGATGGCGCGGCGCGATGTCGTTTATTCCGCGTCCCCTTACCACATTTGGGTTGGTAACCTGAACAACGATGAGTGGAACGATATCGTTGTGACAGACGACGGTTTCGATCGCTACTTGATCGGGACCGGACTTGGCGCAGACAACATGCTTAATTTTTCCAGCCAGGTTCTTCAGGGATCGGCTTCCTTTGAGTTCGGTGGCAACAACATCATTGTGGACCTGGACAACGATGGTTGGAATGACGTGATTGTCGGGTCGATCGACGTGGACGATGCGGGCTTCTGTAATGCGAATTCCTACGCGTATCGCAACTTGGCTAATCCGCCGATTGTGACGCTTACGACGCAGGACGGAAACGTCCCGTGGATTCCGCGCGGTATTCACGATGTTGCCGTTTTCGATTTCAACGGGGACGGTTGGAACGATATTTTTGTCGGAACTTGCAACGCGTCGGCTCCAGGGACTGCGGTTTGGATCAACACGGGGTTCCGAATCGATTTTTCGTTCCCCGGTGGTGCGCCGACGGAACTTGTGCCCGGCGTGAACACGCCGTTTATGGTGGACATCGATATTGACGCTGCGGAAGCGTCCGCACCTGTGGCGGGATCGTTCCTGCAGCATGTGTCGATTGACGGTGGGCCTTTCGTTGCGACGGAGCTTACGGACCTCGGCGGGGGGAGCTACGCCGGCAATCTCATGGCAGAGGATTGTCCTTCGGTCGTATCGTTTTATGTGAGTGTTGAGTCGCAGAACGGCGACACGTTCTTTTTCCCCGAGGGCGGCCCGTCAGAGGCAGTGTCGCTTATCGCGGCGTTCGGCACGGACTTGGTGTTCGAGGATCGTTTCGAGTCGGCCAGCCCGGGGTGGACGGTTGAGAATACCGCTTTGTCCGCTGGTGCGTGGACGCGCGTCAATCCGAACGGAACGACGAGTAGTGGTGATCAAGCTCAGCCCGAAGACGACGCCGGAAGCGGCGCTGACACGATGTGCTACATCACGCAGCAGAGTACGGGAGGACAGGCCTCCAACAACGATGTTGACGGTGGGCCGACGATTTTGACGTCTCCCGTTTTGGATATGAGCGGCGGTGACGCCATCATTGCGTACGACCGTTGGCAGTTCACTTCGACGCCGGAGTCGCCGGACGTGCTCGAAACACAAGTAAGCAATGGTGGCCCGTGGGTGTCCGTCACGGAAACGGGCGGTACCAATGGCCTGTGGGAGTCGAACGCGTTTCGTGTTGGGGCATTCGTGACGCCGACCTCCACGGTCCAGGTGCGTTTCGTCAGCTCGGACAATCCGAACAACTCGATTACCGAGTCCGGTGTTGATAACTTCGTGGTGCTGGAGTTGACCTGCTCGGACGAGTCCGGCCCGGCTGTTGTGCATGGTTTGCCCGGTGTTTCGATTGATGACCAAGCTTTCGGCGGCTACATCGATGCCCGTCGCGAGAGCAGCAACGGTGTGGACTTGAACAATGGTATCGACGAAGTCGTGATCGGGTTTACGGAGTCGGTGTTTGCCATCGGCGGCGGTCCGGTGACGGCTGGTTCGTTCACGCTGAGCGAGACCGGCGGCGGGGCGGCTCCGAACGTTACCGACGTGACCATGCTCGATGACAACACGGCACGGCTGACGTTGGATCGTGCCTTGACGATTCAGGAATGGCTGACGGTGGCTGCCAATGTTGAAGACGCGACGGGCAACCCCATCACCAGTCTGGGCAACCAAGGCCCCGGTTTGGACGAGCCGGATCGCGTGGACATCGGTTTCCTGCCGGGTGATGTGGATCAGGACGGCGGGGTCGGCCCGTTTGACTTGCTGCGTTTCCGCCAGTTGGTGAACGATGTAGTCAATCCCGATCGCGGTGTTGAAATAGATTATGTGGACATCAACCGTGACGGCGCGCTCAGCCCGTTCGATCTGTTGGCGTTCCGGCAGTTGATCAATGGCGTCAACCCGGCTACGCGGGCTTGGTCCGGCGAGAGCATGAACAACGCTCGCCCGTAGTTAATCGTCGAATCTTCGACGTGATTGTGAACAATCCAAGGCCCGCCGCATCGATTGGAGATGTGGTGGGCCTTGACCTTTGGGTGGGGAGTGGTCGAAATGGAGGTTGGTGGGGTTGGTGTGTTGTCCGGGTCGGGCGTGTTTGTGAATTGAGAGTCCTTGTCGGGAAGAGCGTCCGCGCGAACTGAAGCTCGCGGCTCGTTGGGTAGTGAGTGATTGGATCGTTATGAAACTGATTTTGCGATGGGGTTTGCTTGCGGTGTGTTTGGCGGCGACGCTGGCCGGTGCTCAGGATCGTCAGGCTGAGGTGGACGCGTTGGCTGCCAAGGGCGATCCGTTGGCCGACGATTGGCGTACGGAGATTCTGCACGCTCACGCCAAGCGGCAGTTGGACCGGTTGGGTGAGATTGTGACGGCGTACATGACGTCGGCGGACGCGATTGATCCGGCGATTGACGGCATTCTTGAGCCGGGTTCAGGCGGGTCGTGCTCGCTGATTCGCACCATCACGCAGAATGCCGGAACATCGCCGTTTTACGTACGTCGCCATGAGGGGGGGCGGCATGTTGAGCCGGAAATCGCGCCGGCTGAAACATTGGTCCGGTGGCTGTCGCAGCTTCGTCCGGCGAAGTCGGTGCGAATCGCGTTTGATGTCGTGGAAGTGCAGCGTGTGGACAAGGACCGCTTCGATACGACGGTGCTTGTCCAGCTTTCCGGGGAATCAAAAGACGGCCCTTTTCAGCACAACGTCCGATGGCATGCCGGTTGGCGTTCCACTGACAAGCCTGAGCGTCCGCGTATTGCTTCGCTTATCGTCGAAGCCTCCGATGTGGTCAAGACCAGCCAATACAAGTTCACCGAATGCACGCACTCTGTCGTGGCGGACGATGCGGAGTGGCGACAACAATTGCTGCGCGGCGGGGAGTATTGGTATGGCAAAATGGACGCTGTCGGGGAGTTGAATTTCCTGGGTCATAACGGGATGGCTGTCGGGGATGTCAACGGTGACGGATTGGAGGATGTTTACGTTGCGATGGGCAACGGCCTGCCGAACAAACTGTACGTTCAGCAGGCCAACGGCACGACGGTCAACACGGCGCATGAGGCTGGTGTCGCGTGGCTTGATGATACGAAGGGCGTGCTGCTGGTCGATATTGACAACGACGGCGATCAGGATTTGCTGTGTGCGATGGGGCCGACGATCGTGCTGTGTCAGAATGATGGCGCTGGCCGATTTACGCCTGTGCGCAAACTGCGCGCCGCGACCGATGCCGCGTTTTATTCGCTGGCGGCTGCGGACTACGATTTGGACGGCGACCTGGATATCTACGCGGTGCGCTATGTGAAATCGCGTTACGGGGCCAGCGTGCCCATGCCGTTTCACGACGCGACCAACGGCCCGCCGAATCATCTGCTGCGCAACGACGGTGCGGAGGGGTTTAAGGATGTTACCTACGACGTCGGCTTGAACAAGAACAACGACCGGTTCAGTTTGTCGATCAGTTGGTCGGACTACGATCGTGACGGCGATCCGGACTTGTACGTTGCGAACGATTTCGGGCGGAACAACCTTTACCGTAACGATGACGGGGTGTTTACCGATGTGGCTGCCGCTTCGGGCGTTGAGGATCAGGCTGCGGGGATGGGCGTTAGTTGGGCGGACTACGACGGCGACGGCGATTTCGATCTTTATGTGAGCAACATGTTTTCGTCGGCGGGTCAGCGCATTGCGGATCAGCCTCGATTCAAACAGGGAAACGACGCACTTCGCGGGGAAATTCGCCACCACAGCCTCGGCAATTCGCTGCTGCGACAGGATGCGGATGGGCGTTTTGCGGACGCGAGCACGGCGGCTGGTGTGCGTGGGAGCGGGTGGTCGTGGGGTGCGGAGTTTGTGGATATCGACAACGACGGATACGAGGACATTGTTGTCCCGAACGGCTTTCTTACGAACAAACGAGCCGACGATTTGAACGGTTTCTTTTGGCGGAGCGTGGCGTCGCGTTCACCGGCGAAATCGAGCGAGACGCGTGAATATGTCAATGGCTGGGCTGCGACGACGCAATTGATGGAGGCCGGTGCGTCGTGGAGCGGTCATGAGCGGAATTGTGCGTTTTTGAATCTTCGAGACGGCACCTTCGTGGACGCGTCGGCCGTGACGGGGCTGGACCTTCCGGACGATGGCAGGGCGATGAGCGTTGTCGATTGGGATGGCGACGGTGACCTTGATATTTGGTTCCGCAATCGCACCGGCCCGCAGTTGCGTGTTATGCGCAACAATGGGTATGGCGCGCATCATTTTGTGGCGTTCAAGCTGGTAGGCAAAACGTGCAACCGGGATGCGGTGGGTGCGGTTGTCGAAGTCCACCTTGGCCAAGAGCGTTTGATTCGTGCGGTGTCCGCCGGGTCGGGGTACCTCGCGCAATCGAGCAAGTGGGTTCACTTTGGTTTGGGTGTGCGCGATCGCGTGGATCGGATCGTGGTGTATTGGCCCGGGGCGGAGCGGCAGGAGCTTTCGGGCGTGGATGTGGATCGTCGGTATCGGCTCGTTCAGGGCGAGTCGCTTACGCCGGTCGCTTCGCGAGATGTTGAACTCAAGCCATCGCCGGCTGCGTTGCCGTCGCGGGAGTCGGCTGCCCGCATTGTCCTGCGCGAGCCTGTTCCGCTTCCGCCGTCGTTGTCGGGTACGTTGGGTGGCAGTGCAAAGATTGACAGGGCGATGCTGATAAACTTGTGGACGCAGTCGAGTCCGACGTGTCAGGCTGAGTTGGTCGAATTCGCAAAGGCTTACGATCGGATTCATGCGTCGGGGTTGGACATTATCGCACTGACGTTTGACAAGCCCGCAGACGTGCAAAAGGCGGCGGTGTTTTTTGACGAGCGTGTGCTGTCCGCAGCGTCGAAGGATGGCCTGAGTGCCGGTCCGCCTTCGGAGTCAATGAGGACTGCGCTCGAGGCGATCATCCGTCACATTGTGGCCAAGCCGGGCGAGGTATCGTTGCCCGCGAGTTTGTTGGTCGACAAAAATGGTGCGGTCCAGGTGATTTATCTGGGGCCGGTGTCCGTGGATCGAGTTCTGGCGGACGCAGGCGAATTCGGTCTGCGATCCGTTCCCACGCACAAACGGGGCATGTTTCCGGGTCGGTGGTACTACTACACGGGGCGGAGTTTTGAGGCTTTGGCGCGGGTTTTGAACGCCAAAGGCCAACGGGAGGACGCCCTGTTTTACGTCAAACTGGACCGCGAGCGGCGTAACAGGCCTTGACGATCGTGCGTTCAACGGCGCTGCGGACCGGAATTGGGCGCTGCGAAAGCAGGTCGTGGCGTTTTTCCGGGTAGCGACTGCGTTCCTAACATCCGTGGCTTGCTGAACTTACCGCACGCGTGTGAATCGTCTGATCGGCGTGTCATTTCCTTGCTCTTGCGTCCGTGTATTGGTAACCTAATTCAAGCCACGCTGATTCTGCACGGGGCGGAAGGGCGGAAAAGCGTATGTCCAGCACAAGCCGTAAATTGTGAGCGTGGTGTTTGAGTCAAATTTTGGATTTCATGGTGGAGACCAAGATGCGCGTTTTGCTCTTTGCGGCGGCGGTTGCGCTCGTGTTGCAACCTGAATTGGGCCTGAGTCAGACAAATCCGACCGCACCGGTCGGAATGGAGCGGGCTTACGAACTGGATAGTGGCTGGAAGAATAACGGGCTTGACGGAACGGTCCGTGTTTTTGAAGGCAAGGTGAAGGTGGACGGTGCGGTCTGGCTGCGTCTCTATTTTGGCGAAGCCAATCTTGATCGCGACAGCGTCCTGCGTATCACGTCCAAGCTGGACGGCGAGGTGCAGGAACTCAACGCCCGTTCGCTGCGTATGTGGAACAACTCGACGGCCTACTTCAACGGCGACGAGGTCACGATCGAGTTGATCGCCGGCCCGCGCACCGAAGCCAACCGGATCAAAGTGGAAAAAATCGAGCTGCGCATCCCCGAGATTCCGACGGTCGGTTGCGCGTACCCGTGTGGTATCTGCGGCACCGACGATCGTGTCGCGTCGGCTCAGACCTTTTCGGCAAGGTTGCTGCCGGCTGGTTGCACCGCGTCGGTTTACAACACAGATAGCTGCATGGTGTCAGCCGGTCATTGCATGGGCGGTTCGATGATGGTTCAGTTCAACGTGCCTCCGTCGACAGCTGGTTGCACCATTGTGAATCCGCCGATCGCCGATCAATTTCCGATCCTGGCTTCGGATTCCAACAACGGCGGCGTGGGCAACGATTGGGCCGTCATGACGGTGGGGACGAACAATCTCGGCGAGACGCCATTTGATCGCTACGGCGAAATACGTCCGATCGCGACGACGCCACCCGCGACGGGGCAGGCATTGGATATTTGGGGATTCGGTATCGACCCGGATTGTACCGAGACGCAGACGCAGCAGACATCCGGCGGCACGGTTACATCTGTGTCAACATTGTCGTTTAACCACAGCGTGGACGCGACGTGCGGGAACTCGGGATCGAGCATCATTCGCGCCGGTGAGATTCTTGGCATAGCGACACATTGCCCCTGCAACAACGTAGCCACGCGGTGGGACCATCCGAGCTTTCTGGCGGCACGCGATACGCTTTGTCCGACCGGAAATCCGGCTTGCCCGGGGACGGGCGACTGTTGCTCCGCGAACGGCACACCGGGTTGTGACGACAGTGTGTGCTGTGAGTTGGTGTGCGCCTGCGATCCGTTCTGCTGCGATACGGACTGGGATGCTTCCTGCGCTGGGACGGGGTTTGTGCCCGGCTGTGGTGCGGAACTGCTTTGTGCGGATTGTGCGCCCTGCATTCCAGCCGATTGCGATGATGCGGATCCGTGTACCGACGACGTTTGTGTCGCCGGCGTGTGCCAGAACACCAACAACACGGCACCGTGCGAAGACGGCGATGCCTGCACGGTCGGCGACTCCTGTTTTCAAGGAAATTGTGTGGCTGGCGTGCCGACGAATTGCGACGACGGAAACGCTTGTACGGTTGGTGACTCCTGCAATTCGGTATCCGGCGCATGTGTGCCGGGGACGCCGGTCGATTGCACTCCGTTCGACACGGAATGCGCGACGGCATCCTGCAATCCCGCGGGGGGCGATGGGAATTGTGCGACCCAAACACCCGCGAACGAAGGATTGTCTTGCAACGGGGGGCTTGGTATTTGCACGAGCGGCGTGTGCGAACTCGATCCCGGCGCGACGCGCGTGTTCATGACGGAGCAAAACGCAGCGGAATCGCCGACGGTGCTGCTCGCACCGGGCAGTTCGATCACGCTCGACGTGCTGATCGAACAGGCGGATCCGCAGTTGGTCGGCAGTTATCAGATCGCGTTGCCCGGCGTAGCGACACCGATCGGCGGCGCGACCGGAACCGTGACCTATCTCGATACGCCTCCGCCGGGCGGATCGGCGCGCATCGACACGCTGAACCCCAATTGGATTTTCTCGGCCCAGCAGCCGGCGGTCTTTTATGCGGAAGGTGGTCTGCCCACCGGGTTTGCGATGGTAAGTGCATTGTCTTTTGGACAGGGCGTGCTCGTAACGGCCCCGGTCTATCTGGGGCAGTTCGCGATGGAGGCTTCCGCGGACGCCTGTGGATCATTCGACCTTGGATTCCTTCCCATCGGCGCGCAGCCGGACGGCGGCAGCGGCGTTTCGAACGAGACTGGTCTGGGGCAGGTTGCGGCTGCCTACATCCCGTTGCAAATCGACGTGGGCGCTGAGAACGACGATTGCGGCAATGCGATCAACCTGTCGGGCTTGAACGTCTCCACGCCGTTCAGCTCCACTTGTTCGACGCAGGACGGTGTCGCGCACGCATGTGGTTCGATTCAAAATGACGTTTGGTTTACCTATTCCGTTGCATGCACGGGGCAATTGGATATCAGCACGCAATCCGGTTGTTCGTTCGACACCGCCATCGCGGTTTATCAGAACGGTGCGACCTGTACTCCGTCCGACGGCCAATTGTCAGCCTGTGCCGACAATGTGGGCACGTGTGAGTCCGTTTCGCTCCCGGTGACGTTTGGCGAGCAGTTGCTGGTTCGCGTCGGCAGCGTCGCGGGGCAATCCGGCAATGGAACGCTCACGATAGACTGCGTTCCCTCGTCGGTCACGCGTGTGTTCATGGTGGCTGAAGGCGACGAGTTTGCCGCACCGGCTGCGGGCGAAACCTCCGTCAGTATGAATGCCGGCGAAACGCAGCGTGTCGAAGTCTGGCTTGACGATACAGACGGTCAGCTTCTGGGCGGTTATCAGATGGCTTTGCCGGGAGTGGCCACGCTTGTGGCGGGGGCTTCCGGCTCTGTGACGTACGTTGATGGCGGTCTGCCCGGGACGGGCGACTCGGTGTTCATCGATGTGGCAGACCCCGATTGGGCGCTTTTAGGGCAGATCCCGGTTCCGACGCCGGCTTACAGCGAGTTCGGCCTGCCGCAGGGGTTCGCGATGTTGGTGCAGCTGTCCTTCGGCCAGGGTGTCGTGGTACCCGGTTTGGCGTACCTCGGTGAATTCGACATAGCCACTTCGGTCGATGCATGCGGCGAACACTTGATAGATTTTCTTCCGATCAACGCCCCGCCCAACGGCGGAAGCGTGCTGACGGATCAGACGGGGCTTGGCTCTGTGGACGCGACCTATCAACGTTTGCGCGTCAGTGTCGGCTCCGGCAATGACGCCTGCACCCAGGCGACGGAAGTGACAGGCCCGAGTGTGTTCGCGCCGATCAGCACGGTGTGCGCGACAACGGACGGCGTCGCCCACGCATCGTGCGGGCAAATTCAGGATGATGTCTGGCTGGCGTACACAGCCTCATGCACGGGACAGGTAGATCTCAGCACGACGAGCGGGTGTGCATTCGATACGGCGATTGCCGTCTATCGCGACGGTGCATCGTGCATACCCGGTGAAGCCGACCTGCTCGGCTGCGCCGATACGCTCGGGGCTTGCGAGTCGGTGACTATCGCAGCCGCGATCGGCGACCGTTTGTTGGTTCGCGTCGGCAGCGTTTCGGGTGATTCCGGCGCTCAGACTCTGCGTATCACTTGTACACCGGACAACGCCGTGACGCGCGTCTTCATGGTCGCGCCCGAGGCCGAAGCGTCCGCAACCAGCGACGCTCCCACGCGATTGGCTGTCTTGCCTGGCGATGTCGCAACCATCGAGGTATGGGTTGATGATTCCGACGGCCGACAGCTTGGAGGCTACCAGATTTCGATACCGGGAACGGCTTCGTCCACCGGCGGCAGCGGGACTGTTCAATATGTCGACACGGCGGCCCCGGGAGGATCGGTCATTGTCAATGAGGCTGATCCTGACTGGGTTTTCGCTGGCGTGCCCGTGTCGGCACAAATTGCCTACGGCGAAGGTGGCCTGCCTGCGGGCTTCGCGATGATTGCGAGCCTGCCGTTCGGCGTTGGTGCTGTCGTGCCGGGGTTGGGTTATGCCGGTGAATTCGCGTTCGCGGCGTCCACGGATGCCTGCGGTGATTTCCAGCTTGATTTCATTCCCGTGCCCCTGCCGCCCAACGGCGGAAGCGGCCTGACCGACGAGACGGGATTAAGCGAGATTCCCGCAACGTATCAACCGCTGAATATCGTTGTCGGTTCGCTCAACGATGATTGCGCGGATGCGACAGTTCTGAGTGGTCCGTCGCTCAGTGTTGATTTCAACACCGTCTGTGCCCAGACCGATGGTGTCGCCCACGCATGCGGCAATATCGAATCCGACTTGTGGTTTTCGTACACAGCTGCCTGCACCGGGGAACTGACGGTGGATTTGAGCGAGAATTGCACGATCGACACATCTGTCGCGGTATACGATGCTAGTGGCGGTTGCGTGCCGGGTGGAGGCGATCTACTTCAATGTGCGGACACGCCGGGCGATTGCGAATCGGTGTCGGTGAACGTGACCCAGGGTCAGCCGCTGCTCATTCGCGTCGGCAGCGTCGCGGGGCAGACGGGGCCGGGGACATTGAATCTGCTTTGCGGAATCCCCTGTCAAACCGCTGCCGAATGCAGCGACCTGGTCGACAACAACATGATCATCGACGATCGCTGCATTTTCTACGAGTGCGATGGTATCTGCATTTTCACACCGCGCATTCACGCCGACGGCGGCAGCGAGTTTGGCCTGTGCCCGCTGGACGGGTTCGCGAATATTTTCGATGCCAATCACGCCTTGTCCTGTTTCGCGTTGACCAATCCCTGTGATCCGGTCAATCACGACTACGGTGGAGCATTCGGCGACTGTGCCCCCGATGGGTTCTGTAACCTGTTTGACGCCAATCATGCGCTTCAGGCGTTCGCCCAAGTGAATGCTTGCAGCAATTGTCCCGCCGAAGGCGGCGGCCCGAGTCCGGTGGCGAGTCCGCAGCGTGATGCCGGTGAAGCGACGCTCCACGCAATCGCCGACAAGAGGGCAATCGCGTCCGGCGAAACCGTTGATATCCGTATTTTCGTCGTCGATGCGATGCAGGATTTCCAGAGTTACCAGTTGGAGGCCGTCGTTTCCGGCGGACGTCGCGGCAGTCTTGAGCTCGTGGATGTTACCGTCGAATCGCGAAGCGACGGTGTTTTCGGCAGGCCTGCCGATTTTGACGCTGCCAATGTGCAGCGAGGTCAGATGCTCGCGGGAGTTGCCGCCCCGGTCGCTCGATCGCGTCCGCGAGGTTACCTTGCGACCTACCGGTTCAAGGCCTCACCGAACGCGGTTGGTACATTCGTGTTCGATATTGCAGCCGACGGGCAGACCTATCTTGTTTCTGGATTCAATGGCAAGGTCGATGTTATGTCGACTTCGCCGGCTGTCGTCGTGGTCACGTCGCCGCGATCGACGAGAATACGCTAGCAATGTTCCCGTGGGGGGAACGGTTCGGTGCCGTTAGAAGGGTTTGAAGCTTTGAACCGAACACTGGCTGGATTGTGTGTTTCGCTATTGGTTTTCGCGGGGCCTCATACTACATACGGGTTGGCCCGTGTGTTCATGGCGACCCTGGGGCAACAGGCGATGGTTCCTCAGAGCGGGCCGCACACGATTTTTGCGGTACCTGGCGCGACCATTCAAATAGAGGTCTGGATTGCCAACACCAGCCCGGAGCGGCTGGGCAGTTATCAGCTCGCATTCCCGGGAGTGGCAGCGCTTGCCGCTGGCTCCGGTTCAGTGTCATATGTTGACACTCCAGGTATTGGCGGCTCGGTGGACGTCGATACGAGCCGGCCTGATTGGGTTTTTCAGGGGTTTGGCGGAGTGCAGACGCAGCTCAATGATTCGGGCTTTCCTGCTGGATTCGCAGTCATCGGACTCTTGCCGCCCGGCAACGGCCCCTTCGTCTCCGGCCCCCGGTACGCTGCGGAATTCACGCTTGATGTTTCTCCGGATGCGTTTGGTACGTTTGTTGTGGATTTTCTGCCGCTCGGCGCCCAGCCCGACGGTGGTTCATCACTTGTCGATTCGACGGCACTCAACGAGATCATTGCGGAATATCAGCCGTTGGTGATCAAGGTCGGCGTCGCGCCGCCCAATGATCAATGTATCGACCAAGCGGCGATAGGTCCTGGCGACACGGCGTTCGATACACGCTTGGCCGTCAGTGGTGCGCCGGTCGGCGGCTTCGGCGGGCCGGGCAACAGCGTTTGTGGCGACAACGGACTGGACGTTCTCAGTGCCGATGTGTGGTATGCGTTTACTTCCGTGTGCGGCGGAAATGTTCAGTTCAGCACCTGCGATCAGGCGGACTTCGACACACGAATCGAGGTCTATCAAGGGTGTTCCTGTTCCCCGACTGTGTTGGCTGGTTGCAGTGACGATCCCGCCTTTTGTGGCGGCGGCACATCGTTTGTGGAAGTCGCGACGACCGAGGGGACGTGCTACCTGGTTCGCATAGGTGGAGCCGGCGAGGCCGCTGTGGGAACGGGCACGCTTTCCATCGTGACTCAGGCCACCAGGTGCCCGATCGGCGGCGTGTGCTACGACCCCGGCGCCGTCAATCCCGCCAACGATTGCGAATACTGCATTCCGAACCTAACTCCGGACGCCTGGACGCCGCGTTCTGTCGGCACATCCTGCGGTGATTCAATGAATACGTCGTGCGACAACCCTGACACATGCGACGGGATGGGGAGTTGCCTCAACAATTATGAAACGAACGGTGTGCCGTGTCCGAACAACGTATTCTGTGACGGGGACGAAACGTGTAGTGGCGGTCTTTGTACGGACGGTCCCGATCCTTGTTTTTCCACGGCGGTTTGCGACGAAGCCGGTGAATTCTGCCTCAATTGTGCCAGTGGCGCTGAATGTGGCGATTTCCTGCTGCCCGACGGCATCGCCGACGATGGATGCCTGTGGTATTCCTGCCTGAACGACGTTTGTTCGGAAGCTGATCGCGTTTTCGGCGATGTCGGCGGGCCGTTTGGTGAATGTGCGATCGACGGTTTCGCCAACCTGATGGACGCGAATCACGTGCTGGGTTGCTTCGCCGTGGTGAATTCCTGCGACGCGATCAACATAGACGTCGGTGGCCAGTTTGGTGACTGTGGTCCCGACGGATTCTGCAATATTTTCGATGTGAACCACATTTTGGAAGCATTCGCGCAAACTTCGGCTTGCTCCTGTCCGTTGGACGGTGCGGGGCCGTCGCCGTCGTTCGCCGCGACGCGGTCGGCTGGTTCCGCCTCTCTCAGGTTGGTTGCGGACCGCAAGGAAATCCTTTCCGGTGAGACGGTGGACGTGCGTGTGATTGTGACAGAAGCGCTGAAAGACCTGCGAAGCTACCAGCTTGAGCTGTCGGCAAAGGGCGGCAATGCGGGGGCGATGGAGTTGATCGATGTCTTCGTGTCTGGCGAACCGGCGAAAGCTTTTGGCGATGCGTCGGTGCTGGATGCGACGAATCTCACGCAGAGTAGAATGTTGCGTGGCCTGACATCGATCGAGGGCGTCGGCACGCGGGCGAACGGCTACCTGGCAACGTTCCGTTACCGCGCATCGGAAACGGCGCGAGGCCTGTTTGAAGTTTCGATACCGCTGGCAGGCCAGACGTATCTAATCGCGTCGCAGAATGGCCGAATTGTGTTTTCGTCGTCGTCGGTGGAAGTAAACGTTTCGGGTGGAACGAAGCTGGGCCTCACTCGTTGAGTCTCGGCGAGTCGAGCGTTTTTTTTCGGTCCGGCTGGTTTTGTGAAGATGGGTAAATTTGGTGTTCGGTGTTTTGATGGAAATTTGAAATAGTCGTTGCATGCGTGTCGTAAATCGTGTGCGATGTGTGACAGGTTTTTTGGGGTTCCAGGATTGAAC
>JAJDDQ010000056.1 GCA_029260215.1 Phycisphaerae bacterium | reverse complement strand
GATGATTGCCCTCTTCCTCCCCTCCTTTAGAAGGAGGGGCCGGGGGAGGTTCTTCTTGCGAACCGAAGCGTCACTCCGATCCAGACCCCCCTGTATCCCCCCTTTGCAAGGGGGGAAAAGATCGTATTCTGTCGCAAGGCGAGGGCAGAACGTGGCTTCGCATTGCACATGGCTGAAGAGTTACTTGACTGAATTTGGCTCAGTCGCGATGTCGCAGCAGTCGCAGAGCGTTGAGTGCGACAACAACCGTGCTGCCTTCGTGGCCTACAACGGCGAGAGGCAACGGAATGTGTCCCGTCAGTGCGAAACCCGACAGAACGATAATAACACCGATGGCCAGTGCGAGATTCTGCCGCACGATACGTGTCGTGCGCAATGCGTGCTCGCGAAGCCAAGCCACACCCTCGATGGAGTCATTCATCAGCACGATGTCGGCGGCTTCGAGCGCGACGTCCGCACCGATGGAACCAATGGCGATGCCGACGTCCGCAGTGGCCAACGTGGGCGCGTCATTCACACCATCGCCGATCATGACGATGGCTCCGTGCTCTTTGCGGAACGATTCAGCCTCACTTAGTTTTTCCTCCGGCAGCAATTCCGCACGGTAGCCGTCTAGGGCGAGTTGCGACGCGATGGCAGACGCGACGCCCTCATTGTCACCGGTGAACATCTCGATTCGTTGCAGACCGTTGCGGCGAAGCCGATCCACCGTGTCGCGCGCGGTATCGCGTAGGACGTCCTCGAATTCAAATAGACTGGGAACCCCGTCCATAACGAGAACAGCCGCAGCTTTCCCCGCACTGTTTTGTGCATCGAGCTGCTCTGCCAGTGAATCGCGAAGGTTTTCCTTCACACGCTCCCGAGCGAATCGAGGCCTGCCAATCCAAACCGGAGCGCCAGCCACTGTCCCGGAAATGCCGTGCCCGGCTTCGCTTTTCAACTGCGACACTTGCGGAGCGTCCAGATTGCGTCGCTTCAGTTCCGCAATGACCGCACCGGCCAGCGGATGACTGCTCGATGTTTCGAGGGCGGCTGCCGCTCGGAGCGCGTCGTCTTCGTTGATCGATTCGTGCGTTCTGATGCGAACAAGGCGCACATTGCCCGTTGTGAGCGTGCCGGTTTTGTCGAACACCGCCGCGCGCACGCCGGCCAGTGTTTCAAGATACGCACCGCCCTTGATAACGATCCCGCGCCGGGCAGCGGCTGCGATCGCAGAAAGGTAGGCCACCGGCGTGGCAATCGCCAGCGCACAGGGGCTGCACACAATCAAAAGCGCGATGGCGCGGTAGGCAGCTTCCCGCCCCGCAACACCCCCGAGAAAGTGCAAGCCCAAACCGGCTGCCATCGAACCGAATATGACCACGACCGAATAGGTAGGCCCGATCCGATCGATCAGCCGCTGAGCGCGAGCGGTCTTGTGCTTGGCTTCGGTGACGAGTTTCAGAATACGCGCCACCGTGGTGTCAGCCGACAGCTTGCTGACGCGCACGACGAGTCGCCCCTGCATGTTCGCGGTCCCGGCGAAGACGGCCGACCCGCTCGCTTTTTCAACCGGGAGCGATTCACCCGTGATGGCGGCCTCATCGACCGACGATTCCCCTTCGATGACTTCACCGTCAAGCGGGACGCGGTCGCCGGGGCGGACCAGCACGCGGTCGCCGACGCGTACCTGCCTGAGCGTCACCCGCCGCTGGTCTTCGCCGTCGAGAACGATGGCTTCGGTGGGTACGAGATTGTGGAGCGAGATGATCGCAGCCTGCGTACGTTTGAGCGAGTATTCCTCCAAAGCGGCTGAAAGCGCGAAAAGAAAGAGCAAAAGGGCACCCTCGAACGGGCTGCCCACGAAGGCTGCCAATCCCGCACCGAGCAGCATGAGCGTGTCGATATCGAGGCGGTAGCGACGGATCGTGTCCCAAGCCGATCGAAATGCCGGAATAGACCCTAGGGTAAATGCCCCAAGCGTGAGCAGGTTCACTAGGGGGGAAGGTGCCCCCAATCGTCGCGAGACGAACGATCCGAGCAGAAACACACCGGCGAAGGTTACCGTAATCAACGGCATCTTCTGTTCGATGGTGGTCGATGAGGGCGTCAGGAATACGCTCTCGCGCGAGCCGTCGGGCGACACGACCGGGCGATCCATGAGAATCGGGTTCATCGCGTGCGGAACCGGGCTGATGATGGGCCGGGGACGCCGAAATTCGCGCGAAGGTGAATCGCCTAAATCATGCATCAGGGCACTCCCGCCAGCCATTGGGCAGTGTAAAGCGTGGCTCCGCCGGTCACGGTTGCGAAGAAAAGCCAGCTAAATACCACGGGGACGACGTCTCGCCCGGTCACGCGGGCACTGGTCGCGCCCAGGCCTACCAGCAGCGAAATCGTCGCGCCGATCATCCACCAGGTTGCCCCCACTGTTTGGAAGCACGCTGGCGTTGCGAGAACCAATCCTCCGATGGCAGCGCCCGCGAAATTCCACAGCCCGACGAGCAGCGGATGATTGATGTGTCCGATAAAAAGCCCCAATTCCTCTTCCATCATCACTTTGAGCAGGCGGTCGTCATCGGCACAGAGAATGTCGGTAACTTGGGTCAGCAACGGCTCCTCGAAGCCCTTGGCAGCGTAAAGCGCGCGCACTTCCTCGCGTTCCTGCTCGGGCCGCTCTTCGATTTCGTGTCTTTCGCGATCGAGTTCCTCTTCGTGGTAGCGCAATCGCACGCGAGTCGCGATCGAAGTCGATATGCCGATGTAAAGCGCGACCCCGAGCGAAACCGCGACAAGTATCGGACCTGTCCGGGCTTGCAGGCCCAGCCCGTACAGGGAAACCCATACAAGCCAGACGAAGGTGACCCCATCCCGGGCGCTGACCAGCGACCTTCGCCAATCGTCGACGTGGCCCAGGTGAAGTTCGCCGCTGAGCATCTCTCTGGCCCGCTGCCGGGCATCGGAAATGTGGTCGACGATCTCGGTTTTTTCGCTGTCAGTCGACTTTTTGGCGTTACTTGGCGGCAATCGCGAGGACTCCTGCACTCTGTTGCGATGGTTGCGGGCGTCGAAAACGTCTCGCAAATCATCGAAGAGCATGGTAACGGATCGGCCGTTCCGGTATAATAGCTGCCATCATGAATAAAAAACTCAACCTTGTCCTGTTTTCGTCGGTTTTGGTTTGCGCGTTTCAATCGTTGTCGTTTGCCCAGTATGACCCGCCCGCGGGCTACTACGCCACCGCAACCGGCACGGGGGCTACGTTGCAAAGCCAACTCAACAGCATTATCGACGGGCACGTGATACGTTCGTACGGGAATGCTCGCGACGCGCTTCAGATTCTCGATCGGGATCCCAACAACGCGAGCCGGATCATCCTGATTTACAACGGCGTTTCCGTTGTGGGCACCTGGGATTCGGGTGCCACGTGGAATCGGGAGCATCAGTGGCCTCGGTCGCGGGGCGTGGGCACCTCTGGTGCGGACAACACCGATCTGCACCATCTCCGGCCCTGCAACCCGTCGGTCAACAGCAGTCGGGGCAATCAGCCCTTCGGGATCGGCGGCGGGCTTTGGGATCCGCAGGCGCTCGCCCCTCCCGGTGTGAATGATCGCGGCGATTGCGCGCGAACCATGTTTTACATGGCTGTGCGGTATGACGGAGCCGATGTCAACACCGTGAATCTGGGTCTTGTGAACGGGTTTCCGGGCACGAATCAGATGGGCGATTTGAATCGTTTGCTCGAATGGCATTACTCCGATCCGGTCGACGATATTGAGCTTCGTCGCAACCACCTGATCTGGTCGAGTGCCGACAATCCGCTCTACTTTCAGGGCAACCGCAACCCCTTCATCGATCATCCTGAATTCGCCTGGTCGATTTTCGGGTCCACGGCGAACGATTCCACGCTTTACTTCGGTATGTCCGTGCCTCCGGACGGCGCTTCGATTGAAGCCGCCGATTTGCGCTTCATCGTGGGCGCCCCTTCAAGCGCACAGTCGTTCACGCTGAACAAGGTGGGATCGGCGCCGACAACGTATGACGTAATTGTGGCTGGCGATGTTTCTTCTCCCTCCGAGGGTACGGGGTTGGCGTTCATCGCGGGGACGCAGAGCGTCCTCATCGACATGGACGCGCCTTCGACGGCGACGGTTGGTTCGTTCGCGGGCACCATCTCCATCGACAACACCGACATCACCTCGGCTGCCGCCGGTGAGGGCGTGTCCGATCTGAACGATGTCGTCAACGTATCCGTCGAGGTGATGGATAGCTCGAACGCATCGTTCGACGTCGCGACCGATCAGGACGCGTTGACGATCGATTTCGGAACCGTGACGGCTGGGTCAGGCTTGCAGAATTTGCCATTCGAGGTGAACAATCTCCAAGCTCTTTCCGGGTTCACCGCTTTGCTCGATATTGATTCGATCAACGCTACCGGCGACTCAGCCGTGCTGTTCACCGACGTTGTCGCGACCGGCGGATTGCAGGCTGGCGACGCGTTCATGTTCACCGCCACCCTCGATTCCGACGTTTCAGCCGGAGCGTATTCGGCTGTGTATACCTTCAACGTTTCGGATGAGGACATCCCCGGTGGTCTGGCTGGTACACCGCTTGTTCTGACGCTGACTGCCAATATCTTTCCTGCTGGTGGTATTCCAACCGCGTCCGAATGGGGCTTGGTCGTGATGACCCTGAGCCTCCTTATTGTCGGAACGGTTGTGTTTGGGCGCCGTGTTGCGGCGTCTGCATCTGCAAAACGTGCGTGATCGCGTTGGAACGTCCGCGCGGACTGAAGTCCACGGCTCGTTGAGACCTGCCTGAAACCGCATTGCCACAGAGTCGGTCTTGGGGCGACGGACGGGTGGAGCGTCTTTGCGGAGGTGGAGGACGTGAATGGGCGTTGGGTTCGACTTCCCCACGGCTAAAGCCGTGGGGCACCCGCCAATATCCGCATCTGCGAAACGTGCGTGATCGCGTCGGAACGTCCGCGCGGACTGAAGTCCGCGGCTCGTTGCTACGTGGGTGAAATCGATCTAAATGCTTTGCGAAAGTGGATGTTCGCTGTTCGACATCGGCAATGCGCTTAGTCGGCGGACCAGTTCAATTCGCGGAGTGGGGCTTGGCCTATCGCTTTGATTCCGGAGTGCGGCGGGACGGTAACTGCGTCGGTAACAAAGACCGGGCGGTGGACGGAATTCAGATATTCGCAGTTGAGTCGGCCTAACGGAATGACAATGCTGACGTCGGGGCGAATGCCGTGTACCTGTTGTATGTATGTCAGTGGAAGGACGTCGAAATCCATGAGCATCGCATCTTTGGGGAGCGATTCCAGATCGTAGCGTGCGATGTGCGGGCGGGCGTCGAGTTCGGGGCGCGTGTGCAGGAACGATGCGTCGGCGGTCCACCATACCCATGATCCAATAACCGAGACGATCAGCATTTTGTGCCACGGGCCTCGATGACAGATGTACAGTGCGGACAGGCCTTGGGACATGAGAATGGTCAGCGGGAACAGCAGATTGGGCAGCATGGCGGTGTGGCTGATGACGCGGATGAGCAAGATGGGCAGGATTGTCGCGGGGATCATGATGAGCACAAACAGTGCGAGGCGCCGGTCGCGGCGCTTCAGGAAAAACCACCCGACGACGACGAGGGCTGCGGCTGGTATGAAACTGAACAGTCGTCGCCCGCCGAGTTCCGAGAGGAGCCAGCGCGTTTGACCTCTGATCGTGCGCCAAGTCGGCTGAAACATGTAGTCGTACTGGGTGGCTGACACAAGCCACTTGATGCGCTGGAAGCGGTCGCCGGGGTCGTCGTTGGTCGGTGGGAACTCGGGCAGGCTGGGGTAAGACTGATCCAGATAATTGTATATCGGCCCCGGTACATCGCGTACCCATAGGCTCGCCAGCACGAATAACACAAGACAGGCAACGATGCCGAGCACGGATGACACCTTCCGTGCGAAGTGCTGTTTCCAATAGTCCCGTGATGCGGCGTCTGCGGCCATCACTGTGATAAACGCGACGGCGATGAGGGCAGTCGGTGCGCGATTGACGATCAGGTATGCATACAATCCTATGGCAAGCCACAGATTTAACGTTCTGCGATGGTTCAGCCAGCTCAGGAAACTGTAGATGGCCGTGAACAGTAGAAGGTAACAAGTTGCATAGGTTTCGGGCAGAATCCCGGCGTGCCAGAATTGATCGTCGGTGAGAAAGAGCAGCGAGCACAGTATCGCGATTACAGGATGGACAGATGTGCGCAACAGTATCAACGTCAACACACCGACGGCGGCCAATGCGAACAGGGCGTTGGCTAGACATACGATGAAGTATGGCGGCAGGGGAAGGGCAACGCACAGCAGGCGCATGATGTTGATAATGCCCGCTTGGCCCGGCGGATGGCCTACGCCACCGACGGCTGCGGTGACCTGAACTTCGCCGGGGTCGCCGAATTGGGGTGCCCACACGACCTGGGGGAGCAACAGTGCAGCCGAGACGCAGAGCGTTATGACCAAGGCAACGGTGCGGGATCGATCCAGCGGCAGCCAGGGTGTGACGTCGGGTGGGGGAGTCTCGGTACCGGCAGTCGTGTTACTTCGTGTCGTGTCTGCCAATTTCGTGTCTCTTATCGTGATCGTGGCCCTCAAATGGCTGGCCGCGAGAACTGCGTCTGTTGCGAGCTCGATTGACCGCCCAAATGATAAATATCCACTGGAGATTCCCTAGAATCAAGAACCCGGCGACTTGAGAGTTGCGCCCAAGAGCAGTTTCGAGTGACCCGAAGAATGGTTGCATAGCGCCCATGACATAGTACCACACAATGATCGCCGGAAGATCCAGAATTGCGAGACATGGAAAGGGCATGCCAGAAGATGGCGGCGTCAAGTACACAAATACGACCACCACAATAGACGAGTGTATGCTTACCGTTATCCCGAGAATCCGCAGAGTCAAAACGGCTTGATCCTCTCCTGACGCAAGAATGCGGAAAACAAGGTGCATTACATCACTCAGAAAGCGTGCTTGCCAATTTGTGCCCCTCGTGATCAACGCCCCTTCAAGGCATTTGGCGCTTCTCTTGTCTCCCGCTCCCTTACGGTCGCGGCTCTGAAAGAAGGCAACCTGCGTCGTCACCATGCTAGAATGGGTCGGCCTTTTTCATGTCTTCGGCTTCCAGCTCGCTGGATGGTTTCGGCGTGAGCTTTTGGATGCGCTGTTCGGCCTTGGCGAGAATCTTGCGACACTGGGCGACGAGCTTCATGCCGTCTTCGTAGCGGTCGATGGATTCCTCCAAGCCGATCTCACCGCGTTCGATGGTCTCGGTCAGCTTTTCGAGTCTGGACAGTGCTTCCTCGAATTTGAGTTTTTTGACGTCGTCTTCACTCATGGTCAGTCGAACAACTCCTTCTGGGCCAGATTGATTATGCGACTCTCAAACGAACCGGACGCGGTTTCGCTCACGATGACGTGGCCATCTGCGATCTGATCGCTTGATCGCACGACCTGTCGGCCCTTCTTGGTCCGCGTGATGCTGAACCCGCGTGCGAGGGTAGCCTGATAACTGGTGGCGTCGAGTCGGGCCAGGAAGGCGTCAACGCGATCGCGCGACCGCTCGATGCGATGCACCTGATTTTTCCATGCCAAGTTAACGCGGGAGGCGGCGAGTCTTCGTTCCGCAGAAATCACGTTTCGCGAGCCGGCCCAGCGAAGTTTTGCCTCAGCTGCGTCGATCGCCCGCCCCATTTTCGCCGTGAAAAGGTCCGGGCGAATGCCCTGCACAGCCAATTCGATGCGGGCCAGCTTTCGGGCGATGCGGTGGGCGCGTTCGTTCACTTCCCGCCGCAGTCGGGATGACGTTTCGTCGACGGCCTGCTCACGCTGGAGCACGAGCGTCATGGGATCGCGAAAGCAGGGTCGGGCAGCGAGGTTGTTGAACTCGGCGGCGGCGAGCGCGACGCGATGGGCCACGACGCGGGCGATGTGCCGTTCGAGATTGTGAAGCTGTTCGAGTACGTCTTCTTTCGACGGGACAGCCAACTCGGCTGCGGCGGTTGGGGTGGCGGCCCGCACGTCGGCTACCATGTCGCTGATGGTGACATCGACCTCGTGTCCGACGGCGCTGATGACGGGGATGTCGCTTTCAAAGATGGCGCGGGCGATGATTTCTTCATTGAACGCCCACAAGTCCTCGAGCGATCCGCCGCCGCGCCCGACGATCATGCAGTCGATGCCTCCCAGTGCGTTGCGTTGATCGTTTAGAGTGCGCACTGCGGCTGCGACTTCGCCGGGGGCGGTCGGCCCTTGAACGGTAACGGGCAGAAGCAGGAGTTCGACGGCGGGCCAGCGTCGGGCGATCGTCTGTCGAATGTCGCGGACAGCCGCACCGGTCGGGCTGGTGACGATGGCGATGCGTTGCGGGAAGCGCGGGAGTTTTTTCTTGTGTTCCGTGCGGAAGAGGCCTTCGCGTTCGAGTTTTTCGCGCATCTGGCGGAAGGCGAGTTCCAGAACGCCCACGCCGCGCGGCTCTATGCGGCGGACGTAAAGCTGGTAGCGGCCGCTGCGTTCGAAAACGTCAACGTTTCCGGTGGCGACGATTTCGAGGCCATCGGCTGGGCTGAATTTGAGCTTGGCTGCGGCTGCTTTCCACATGACGCAGGAAAGCTCGCAGTGCTCGTCTTTGATGACGAAATACAAGTGCCCGCTGGAGGGTCGTTTGAAGTTGCTCAGCTCGCCGGCGACATGCACGGTCGTCGGCACGTTCTGTTCGAGAGCGCGTTTGACCATGCGCGTCAGTTGCGACACCGTCATGACGAGGCCTCGCGCACGGTTGGGGCGCGGCTCTTCACGCGGAGCGGGTACGTTCGCGGGATCGAATGGCGGCCGACTCATGTCTGACAAGCTGCTGAAAAAGTGTGTCGCGGGTTTTTAACTCGTGCTCTCACCGGCCAAAAACCGGTGTCGCGCGGAACATCACCGATTGCACCGGTTGAAAACCGGTGCCACACAGATAGCCTGCGTTCTTCAACACGGACAGGTCCTGTTCTTCGACAAGCTGCCGACACATTGCATCGTAAGCGTGTGCGTTACGCAACCTCGATCGTGACAAACGCGCGTGGTTAGCGTTTGAGCGCTTCGGTCAATGCTCTGCCCTGCGACTTCGACGGCGGCTTGATGCCGAGTGCGCGCGAGAGCGTCGGGGCGAGGTCCATCATGTTGACCGGTTTTTCGTATCGTCCTGCCTTGAACGCCGGGCCTCGGAAAATAAGCGGCACGTGGGTGTCGTAGGCGTGGAGGCTGCCGTGCCCCGCACAGTTGTCGGTGAAATACCAATTCGGCTTCGTTTGGAACAGGATGTGCCCGCTGCGTTCGGGGAAGGCGCTCTGAAGCGCGGCGCGTTCCAGTTTTGTCAGTTCCTTTTTCGGTTTGGCGGCCAGCGCGTCGACGGCTACCACGTCTTGGATTCCGCCGTACCCTTTCACGATCTGTGCGACCTGCGGCACGACTTTGTCGATATCCTGTTTCAGTGCGCTGACGGTGGTTTCGTTGATGTAAATCCACGGCGGGACGATGCTCTTAATGATGTTGCCGCCGCCCTCGGGTGTCCCGTACTTGGCGCGAAGGATTCCGTTCAGCTTTTTCACCAATTCCGTCAACTCAATTCGGCCAGCATCCTTGCCTTTCTTCTTGGCGAACTCCGGCGTCGGTGTCGTGCCGTGGTCGCCCGTCAGGACGATCGCACAATTGTCCAGCCCGACGCGCTTGTCCAGAAAATCGAGCCAATCACCCAATTGACGATCGGTCTGCACGATCATGTCCAGCATTTCGTGACTGTCCGGGCCGAAAGTGTGGCCGCAATAGTCCGGGCTGGACAATCCGACGAACAGCAGATCAGGCGTGTCATCCTTGCCGAGTTTCTCCTCGATGACGGCGCGTCTCGCCCATTCGAGAACGATGTCGTTTCCAAAGGGGGACGAATGGACTCTGGAGAAATATATCCACGTTGGGGACGGCATGGATCGGCCCATCGTCTTGGGCAGGGTGTTGTCCCAGAGAGACATATCGCCACGCTCGTAGGGGACATCATCGTCGTCGCACTTGGCGTAAGCCTCTTTGGGCAGCGCTCGCTTCCACGAGCTTTTGAAGAATGACTCGCTGTAGCGCTCGCGGTTCAACTGTTCGACCCAATACGGCAGCGCGTCGGAATAGTGGCTGCTCGTGATGTATTCGCCGGAGCGCCGCGTGAACCAGAATGCTCCGTCCGCTTTGGCTCCGCCCATGAGGACGGATGCGTTGTCCTTGAGTGCGGCGCTGAATACTTTGGATTCGGGGCCGTATTTCTGCTTGAGGGAGTCGCCGACCGTTTCGGCATCGAGGTTTTGCGGGGAGCACGCGGTCATGACGGCTGCGTGAGCTGTCCCGGTGACGAATAATTGCGGATCGGCCACGCTCGCCACGACGGTTTCGGAGAATGGGTTGAACCAATGGTCGCCGATGATTCCGTGGGCCGACGGCGGGGCACCGGTCACGATGGTGGCGTGTCCGGGCGAGGTGTTCGAGGCGGCGTGGGAGAAATTGGCATTGGTGAACGTCGCACCCTCGCGCATGAGCCTTTTGAAGCCGCGATCGGACAGATGACCCTCAGCGCGGGCGAGGACGTCGGAACCGAGCATGTCCACGACGATCACCACGCCGAGCTTGGGCTTTATGGTTTCCGCCCTCGGTGCCGAACATCCAGTGAGAGTGATGATTCCTGCGATGACGACAGTCAGTCTGCGTAACGACGATTGTTGCGATGAAATCACGGCGAACACCCCTCTTTTTGTTGTTTTCTTCCCGGAAGTACAGGTCTTCGTTGCCATGAGGGGATTCTAACGTGAATCCCGCCGACCCCAATCCCTAACATTTTACGAACTCGGTAATCGGTGGGGCCTGTGGATTTATTTGGACGGCGATTCGCTCAGGTGCTTGCTGTCTCGCGGAAATCGTGTATAAAGGCCGATTCACGCTGTTGCGGCGTGAGCGGTAAGTTTCACTCGTCGTTGACGGCAAAGGAGGTCGCCCGGTGGTTCGCATCAGGCTCAGACGTTTGGGTCGCACGCATCGGCCTTTCTATCGCGTGGCTGCGATTGACAGTCGCAAGGCTCGCGACAGCCGCGTGATCGAGGAACTGGGTTACTATGACCCGATCAACGCGGACGAATCGAAACAGTATAGTTTGAAGCGCGAGCGTATCGCCTACTGGATCAGCGTAGGTGCTCAGCCTTCAGACACGGTTCGCGGCTTGATCAGGCGATGTGACGCGGCGGCCAGCGCATCCTAGCGATATCCTCGTGAATTCGCCGATGCGCGTTGACGTGCTGACACTGTTCCCAGAGGCGTGTCAGCCGTTTCTTGAATCGAGCATCATCGGACGTGCGGTACGGTCGGGTCTGGTCGAGATTTCCCTGACGAATTACCGGGATTTCACGCACGACGTGCATCGCTCCGTTGATGACAGACCTTTCGGCGGCGGACAGGGAATGGTGATGATGTGCGGGCCTGCGTTTGACGCGGTCGAGCATGTCACACAAGGGTGTGAAACACCGCCCACGATGATTCTGCTAACGCCTCAGGGCGAACGGCTGAATCAACGGCTTGTCGAAGAATTGGCTGAATCGCGGCATCTGGTGCTGCTTTGTGGCCACTACGAAGGCTTCGACGAGCGAATTCGCATCGGGCTGAAGGCTCGCGAGGTTTCCATCGGCGACTATGTGTTGTCCGGTGGGGAATCGGCTGCGATGGTGCTGATTGACGCCATCGTACGACTTCAACCGGGTGCGTTGGGAGATGAAAAATCGGCGGCCGACGATTCGTTTTCGCACGGATTGCTCGAGCATCCGCAATATACCAGGCCCCGCTCGTTCCGCGGGATGGACGTTCCGGAGGTGTTGCTTTCCGGGCACCACGCCCAGATCGAGGCGTGGAAACGTGAGCAATCGCTGAAGCGAACAGCCGAGCGTCGGCCGGATCTGTTGAGCGATCGCGAATCGGAATCGGGCGAACAAGCCTGACCGAGATGAAAGTGACCGTCGCCGCGAATGAGGCGTCGGAGAAGATTGAGGAGTTACTGCCATGACCAGCGCTATACTTGACTACGTAGAAAAGGCACTTCTGAAATCGGATCCGCCCCAGATGCGCATCGGCGATACGATCGACGTGCATGTCAGCATCATCGAAGGCGAAAAGGAACGCGTTCAAATTTTCAACGGCGTGGTCATCGCAATGAGCGGCCGGGGAATCAACGCGACGTTCACGGTGCGGCGTATTGTCGCCAACCAGGGTGTCGAGCGTATCTTCCCGCTGCATTCGCCACGCGTCATCAAAGTCGAGACCAGACGCCATGGCAAAGTCCGCCGGGCCAAGCTCTACTACCTTCGCGACCGCATCGGCAAGGCTCGCCGCCTGAAAGAGCGTCGTGTCGTGTCCACGAAGCGCTCGACGGCTCACGGCAAACAGAGCGACAACAACCACAAAACCCCCGCCGCAAGCGCACCGCCTGAGAGCATGAAGGCGGTCCAGGTCGCGGGCGAGCCGGCGTGAAGCTTGGAGCCCGGGGCGAGCGGCTTGCGGAGCGCTCGCTCAAAGAAACCGGCTACCGAATTCTGGCCCGTAACTACAAAGGCCCAACCGGGGAAGTGGACCTCGTCGCCGAGGACGGCGACACCGTGGTATTCGTCGAAATCAAGACGCGATCCTCGTCCGCAAAAGCCTACCCGGAACGAAACGTCAACGCCGAAAAGCAGCGTCGCCTGACCCGTACCGCCAGGATGTTTCTGTCCGCGAAAAAGATGCAGAATCGACCGGCTCGATTCGATGTCGTTGCCATCACCCTGCGCTACGATGCCGAACCCGAAATCGAGCATTTCATCAACGCCTTCCCACCCAGATACGGATAAACGTCGAGATGGGCCTGATCGACTCGCACGCGCACCTGACCTACGACGACCTGTCGTCCCAAACCGCCGACGTTCTGAAACGGGCAGCCGATGCGGGCGTCGATTCCATCATCTCCATCGCGACGGATATCGCCGACGCGAAAAAGCTGTTCGACCTTGTGGCGGAACACGACAACGTGTTCCCAGCCGCCGGCATCCATCCGCACGGAGCCAGCAAAATCTCCGACGACGATTGGCCCGTCATCGAATCCATCCTGAAACGACCGGAACTGGTTGCGCTGGGCGAGATGGGATTGGATTATCACTACGATTTCTCAGATCGCCCGACGCAGAAAACCGTGCTGGCCCGGCAGCTCGACATAGCAGCCGGTATCGACAAGCCGGTCGTCATCCACTGTCGCGAAGCCCATGCGGACACGGTTTCCATGCTCAAGAACGCCGGATTTTCGGGGAGGCGTGTCGTGTTCCATTGTTTCACCGGCACACAGGCGGAGGCCGACGACATCGCGAACAACGGCTGGCGGATTTCCTTTACCGGCATCGTGACATTCAAAAGCGCCAAAGAGTTGCAATCGATCGCACAGGCCTACCCGCTCGACGCGATGATGGTCGAGACGGACGCGCCCTACCTGTCGCCCGTCCCGGTGCGTTCGGTCAGACCCAACGAGCCGGCCCACGTCGCACACACCGCCCGATTTCTGGCGGAACTCAAGCAGGTAGACTACGAAACCTTCGCAGACCAGACACGCCGCAACACAATCGAATTCTTCGGTCTACCGATGTAGGAAATCCCTAGGAAAAATATGGCGCGGGTTTTCAATCCGTGTTGTCGCTGCTCAAGAAATCAGTGCTACGAAAAGCGCCCTCGCCGGCACCGGTTGAAAACCGGTGCCGGACTTGAGACACTCAGGCTTCAACGATCTGTTACTACGCTCGTTCGCGGTGGAGCACACGGCTGTCTATGAAGGCGTGCAACAGCAGTCGGCGAAACCATCGGCCTTCCAGGAGCGTCCCCGACAGGTTCGCCCATCGGACCGGTTCAAACGCAGCCCACGCACGATCTGACTTTTCCAGGGGTTGGCCACACTCCGGACACCACTCGCTCTCCAAATGCTTGAGACTGTAATAGCAATTGGAGCACAGCGTGTGCCGGAGACCGAGTTCCAGCAACACATATTCCGACACAAAGTACCCGAAAACGAGCAGAATTGCCGCGATGAGCGCCGCAACAGTAATCGCGTCGCTGCCCGTCCGGCTACCGACATGACAAAACAACGGTATGGAAATCCATGAGAGAAATCGCCTCAATGCAACCCCGTTCGGCAATTCCGGCCCGTCGCCGGAGCGCTTGAATCGTCGCTCTCGAAACATCACGGATCGCCCATTTCGAAGTCTGCCGACCCCGGACAGCCGCACGTTTGCGGAAGGTTGTACCGGTGGCGGGTTGTGACGTGAAAAAATAAGCGGAGCGGGCTTGTAAGCCGAATTCTGTTCACCGCTCGCATTTCGGGGGGCGCCGATCGGCGACCAGCATCGATCGGCGGCCAAGCACCGGCCAGCCAAGCCCGGCTCGCCTTGGGCGACGGGCCGACGCGTTCCCGAAAAATCGAACGGCGGACGATCATTTATCTAGGCCGACGGTCGCCCGCCGACTCATGCACCCTACCCGCGGCTGTGAACAGCGGCATAACGGAATCACGCGCGTTTGCCGCGTGCCCCCGCGCCCCGCCCCTGCACGACAAGCAAATGTGCCCCATGACGACGAGTGGCCGTCGTGCTCGGGTGCTCGCTTGGCGTGCAGGGACGGGGAGCCGATCGTTCGCGAGACGGGGTATCTCTCGCCGCCTATTTGGGCTTGCCTGCGGTGGGGTTTACCCTGCCGCCGATGTCACCACCGACGCGGTGCGCTCTTACCGCACCATTTCACCCTTACCGGTCGATCGAAATCGACTTGGGCGGTGTATTTTCTGTGGCACTTTCCCTCGGGTTGCCCCGGGTTGGCGTTACCAACCACCGTCCCCTGCCCGGTCCGGACTTTCCTCCAGCCGCCATCGCGTATGCCAGCCGAATCGCAATCGAATCCGGCTGGCGCGACACGCGACCGGCGATCATCACCGCCCGCTCCGCACCACAACTATACACGAATTTACGTCCGAGATAGAAGGCGGCGCCCCAAATCCATTAAATCAGCACTTTAACACGGCCGTCCGGGAACACCGCGACCGCACAACGGGGGATCAGAAAAATCCCCTGCCAGCGAAAATCATCCTCCCGCACGGCTGTGAATTGACGGTTCGCGTTATCGGAAGTTCTTGATTTCGTTGACCGTATCGACATGCGAACGTATGCTCATGGATTCGGGGTGCGGGGGATGAAAGCCCCGCGATTGAGGCTGAGGCGGCGGTTGTGCGGTTTGTGTACAATTTGGCTGCCGGATGGTTTGAGACGGGTGTTTCGGCGTGGAAACCCCGTGGGACGGTGGGCGCAGATGGCAACGTCCCGAAAAAAACGAACCAAGTCCAAGCCTTCGGCCCCAAGCGGAATCGATTGGGGTATTTCGTATTTGAGCGACTGAGGGGCGTTCGCGCTTAACGTCCAGAACACGCGAATACCGATAGCAGTCTTTGGCGCATGGCTGTTCTTGGTTGCGTGGGCTGAAAGACCGCCTCCTTACGGTCGCGGATGTGTAGGAGTGGAAGAAACCCGTAGTCACAAGATTGGCAACGCAACAGGGTGGAATCCGCCGGTAATTAGGGGCTACGGAGATTTTGTATGATAAACCTCTTTCGCAGAGGTACTTGGGGCATCTGCATCCTCGCAGCGGTTGCGAGCTATCCGGCGGGGTCGGCTCGGGGCGAGGCACCCAAGCGGGTGTTGTCCGCCAGTTTTCCGGAAAAACCGTCGGATGTCACGCGGGCTTTGACCGACAACCCCGACGCGATTGATCCACAGGAATTGCTTCGCGACGCCCTGAGGAATTATCGGGAGAACGTCCGCGATTACAGTTGCCTGTTCGTGAAGCGAGAGTTCTTCAAGGGTAGGCACAAACCCAAGCAAGCCATCAAGGTGTTGTATCGCGAGGAGCCGCTGAGCATCCTGATGACCTGGGTGGACAACCCCCAGAAGATTCGCCGGGCGTTGTACGTGAAGGGGCAGACTCGCGACAAAAACGGTGTCGAGTGTGCTGTGGTTGAGCCGCAGGGGGCAATCGCACGTTTGTTCGCACCGAAAGTCAATATTCCGATTCACGGCAAGCGGGCGCGCAAGGCCGGCCAACATACGATGGACCAGTTCGGTTTTCGTTCGATCCTCGAGCGCGTTATCGCGGTCAACGAGCTGGCTGATTCACGCGGCGAGTTGGAAATCGAGTACGCGGGCGAGGGCAGCATCGACGGCCGACCGACGCATAAGATCGTGCGAAGACTCCCCTACGCGAACAACCGCGACGACTACACGGATGGCAAGCTCATCCTGCACATCGACAAGGAGTGGCTTGTGCCCGTGGCGGTTTACAACTTTTCGGACCAACAGGGCACGCGATTCCTGGGCAGCTACGAGTTGCTGAAGGTCGAATTCAATCAGCAGTTCGACAGTTCGTATTTCACCATGTCCTCACGGTAGAAACGACGAATTTCGATTTCACGGTCGCTCGCGACCAAAGCCGAAACAAAACAAGCGTGCCCGTCGGTTGCGATTCGATAGCCACGCTTGGTTCTTGAATAGCCTTTTGGCTGTATCGAATCCGGCTATCGCTGGAAGCGCCGGCGAACCCATCCCATGACGGGCAACGCGCAAAGCACGAGGCCCGAAACAACCGGGGCGGGAATCACCACCACGCTCATATCGACGTCAGCCAAGACCTGCCCCGCGAGGTTGCTGGCTTCCAATCGGAATTCGTATGTAGTCGTCCCTCAAAAACCACGAATCCACTATTTTTCCAGTCTGAAATCGAGGTGATTGGTGGTATCCTTTGCAAGGAAGCTATGGATGGACGGTCGAAACCTTGCAAAACGGAACGGATTCCATGAAGCCCAAGCCTCAACCTGGCGATTCGTTTGAACTTTTTCAGGCCCACTTCGACCAGATGCTCGATGCCGAGCTCGCACTGATTCGACTGGCTGACAAGATTGACTGAACGCATCTCGACGCCGCTTTTTCGAACTGCTACCGCCCGGATGTCGGAGCACCCGCGAAGGCGGTCCGCCTGATGGTCGGCCTGCATTACCTCAAGTACACCTTCGACGGGTCGGACGAATCGGTGGTGGATCGCTGGGTTGAGAATCCCTACTGGCAATACTTCTGCGGCTACACGCACATGCAGCACGACTGCCCGGTGACGCGATCATGGCTGTGCTGGACGCCGCCGGGTCGAATTTGCGAGAACTGTTGGGGCTTTACCGTCGGGCCGCCGGGTGGTTTGTCTTTGCGCTGCGCGCATCCGCGCTCCAGACGGTGCTCGCGCTGGCCGGCTGGGCCAAGACCACAAATCGGGACTATCAATTCCAGCCGAAAAAACATCTCGCCGCCGCGTAGGCGGCTTTTTCAGGGACGACTACGATAGCTATCCACAACTTTTGTAAGGGAGTGTTCAATATGCGCGTCAACATGGATTGGACGGTTGCGTTCGTTGTGCTGATCGGTCTCGGGTTTGCGGCGGCTCCCGTTGAAGCCCGGAGTGTGGTATTCGTCGACGATGACGCGCCGGCTGGTGGCGACGGGGCGTCTTGGGCTACCGCCTTCAACCAGTTGCAGCACGCTCTGGCAGATTCGGTCCCGGGTGATGAGATATGGACCGCTGCCGGTACATACCAGCCCGATTTGGGCACCGACCAAACCCCCGGTGATCGGGAGGCGACTTTTCAACTCATCAGCGGTGTGGCAGTCTACGGCGGATTGTCCGGCGACGAGGATTCAGCCACTTTCGACCTGAACGATCGCGATTTTGTGGCCAACGAGACAATTCTCTCCGGCGACTTGGCTGGCGACGACGGCGTTGAATTCAGCAACAACGACGAGAATAGTTACCATGTCGTCACGGGCAGCGGCACGGACGAGACGGCTGTTATGGATGGATTCACCGTTGCGGGCGGCAATGCCGATGGCGGTTCCCCGCACAATGTCGGCGGCGGCATGCATAACGAGTCGGGTAGCCCGACGGTAACCAACTGCACGTTCAAGGGGAATGCAGCGTCAAGCCAATTCAGTTACGGCGGCGGGATGTACAACATGTCAAGCAGCCCGACTCTGACCAACTGTATGTTCAATGAAAACTTCGCAAGCAAACGTGGCGGTGGTATATACAACATCCTCTCCAGCAGTCCGACGATAGCCCATTGCAGTTTTAACGCAAATGCAGCCGACGGCGATGGCGGTGGAATGTACAACGAGTCATCCAGCAGTCCGGCGATGACCAACTGTACCTTCAGCGGGAACACAGCCAGCTTCGGCGGCGGGATGTCCAACGTCTACTCCTGCCACCCGACGTTGACCAACTGCACGTTCAACGGCAACACGGCCGACGGCGACGGCGGCGGGATGTTCAACGAATCTTCCAGCAGTCCGACGCTGACGAACTGTACCTTCGGAGGAAACTCGGCCAGTAAGCGTGGCGGCGGCATTTACTCCGGCAGTCCGACGGTGACGAATTGCATTCTTTGGGGAAACTTCGATGCGGGCGGTTCGGATGAATCGGCTCAGATCGACGGCGGTTTACCATCGGTGGCTTACAGTTGTGTTCAGGGACTCGACACATTGGCCGGTAACGAAAACATAGGTGACGATTCTCTGCTGACCAGGAATGGTATACACCTGCAAGTTGGCTCGCCTTGCATCGATGCCGGCGATCCGCTCGGAGACTACATTGGGCAGACTGATTTCGACGGTGAACAACGCGAGATCGGCGACCACGTTGACATGGGTGCTGACGAGTTCCTTGATACGGATCGGGACGCCTTGCCGGACTGGTGGGAGCAGATTCACTTCGACTCACCCTTGGCTGGTGTTGCGAGCGCGGACCCTGACAACGATGGGCGAGACAACTTGGCTGAGTACGCGGGAGACACAGATCCACTGAGGCCAGTACGAACCTATTACGTGGACTTGTCGGGCGACGACGATTGGGACGGCTTGGCTCCCGTATGGGATGGCGAGCACGGTCCGAAGGCCACGATTCAGGCTGGGATCGATGTCGCCGACCAGCACGAGGGCGATTTTGTCATCGTTGCTTCTGGCACGTATACCGGCGCCGGCAACCGTGATTTGGACTTCCTGGGCAAGGCGATGACCGTGCAAGGCAGCGACCCCAGCGATTCGAAAATGGTGTCGGCAACAGTAATTGACTGTGAGGGTACAGAGACGGATCCGCACCGGGCGTTCCGGTTCCATTCCGGCGAGGCTTTCGACTCCGTCGTGGCTGGTTTCACCATCACCGGAGGTTATGCCTCCGAGGGTGGGGCGATCAGCTGCCGCGCCGCCAGCCCAACACTGACCCATTGTGCGTTCAACGGGAATACAGCAGGGCGCGGCGGCGGGATGTACAACACATTCACCAGCCGTCCATTGCTGACCCACTGCACGTTCAGTGGGAATTCAGTCGTCGGCGACGGCGGTGGAATGTACAACAACTCCGGCAGTGGGCCGACACTGACAGACTGCGCGTTCCACGAGAACATGGCCGGCACTTGGGGCGACGGCGGTGGGATGTACAATACATCCTCCAGCAGCCCCGAACTAGCCGACTGCATGTTCAGCGGGAACACGGGCGGCGGGATGCGCAACTTCTCCAGCAACCCGACTCTGGTCAACTGCGCGTTCAGCGAAAACCCAGGTGGAGGGATGCGCAATAACTTCAGCAACCCGGCGCTATCCCACTGCACATTCATCGCGAACGTAGGCGGCGGAATGCAAAACTTTTCCGGCAGCCCAACGCTGACAAACTGCGTCTTCAGCCAAAACATGTCGAACCGTGGCGGCGGAATGCTCAACGACTCCAACAGCAACCCAAGCCTGACCAACTGCACATTCATCCAAAACACAGCAATAAGTGCAAACTCGGCCAGTTGCGGGGGTGGAATGTACAATCGCGAGAGCAGTCCGACTCTGACGAATTGCAGCTTCATCGGCAACTTGGCCGACGTCAACGTCGGCGGGATATGCAATGGTTTAGCTGGCAGTCCGACTTTAGCCAACTGCATCCTTTGGGGAAACATCGATGCAGGCGGGGCGGATGAATCGGCCCAGATGTCGGGCGGGTCGCCGTCGGTGGCCTACAGTTGCATTCAAGGGCTCTCCACGCTGATCGGCGAGGGCAATATCGGTGACGACCCATTATTGACGGGAAATGCCATACATTTGCCAGCCGGTTCCCCATGTGTCGATGCCGGTGATCCGCAGGGAAACTATGACGGGCAGACCGATGTCGATG
Organism: Phycisphaerae bacterium; assembly: GCA_029260215.1. GTDB lineage: Bacteria > Planctomycetota > Phycisphaerae > UBA1845 > UBA1845 > OFTM258. The sequence continues at coordinate 1,158 of JAJDDQ010000056.1, read as the reverse complement.
GCGAACCGCGTGAGATCGACGACATCGTCGACATGGGATCTGATGAGTTCTTGGATACGGACGACGACGAAATGCCGGACTGGTGGGAACAGATTCAATTCGGTTCACCGACGGACGGTGACGCGAGCGCGGACCCTGACAATGACGGGCGAAACAACCTCACCGAATACACAGGGGATACGAATCCGTTCGAACCGCTGCGAACTTACCATGTAGATCTGGCGGGCAACGACGACTGGGACGGTCTGTCGCCGACATGGGACGGCGAGCACGGTCCCAAAGCCACCATCCAGGCGGGGATCGATGTCGCCGACCCGCAGGAGGGTGATTTCGTCGTTGTCGCCCCCGGCACGTACACCGGCGTCGGCAACCGCGACCTCGACTTCTCGGGTAAAGCAATAACCCTGCGAAGCATCAATCCCGATGATTCCGATGTTGTGTCGGCAACTGTGATCGACTGCGGAGGCACGGAGGCGGATCCGCACAGGGCGTTCTGGTTCCACTCTAACGAGCGTGCCGACTCCGTGGTGACTGGTTTTACCATCACCGGAGGCTACGCCGTCGAAGGTGGAGCCGTGAGTTGCAGCTTCGCCGGCCCGACACTGACTCACTGTGCGTTCATCGGGAACACGGCCGGGGACAAGGGGGGTGGGATGTATAGCGGGTCCGGTTGCAGCTCGACGCTGACCGATTGCGAATTCATCGCAAATGCGGCCAAAGACGGTGGCGGGATGTACATTCTCGAAGGCAGTCCGATGCTGGCTGGCTGCGCGTTCACCAGGAATATGGCAAGCAGTCGCGGCGGCGGGATGTACAATCGCGGGGGCAATTTGACGCTGACCAACTGCACTCTCAGCGGAAACACAGCCAGCGATGGCGGCGGGATGGTCAACACGTTCTACAGCAGTCCGACGTTGACCCATTGTACGTTTAGCAGGAACTCGGCAAGTTACCGAGGCGGCGGGATGTTCAATACCTCCAAGAGTAGCCCAATATTAACCAACTGTATTCTCTGGGGGTAACAGGTCAGCCATCTGCAATGCAAGGCACGGGCGCGGAATGTTAAGATAGGTAGTTTGCGCGATTATCCTTGCGCTGGTATGTAGACCGTCATGCAGCCACGGAAGGCGAAAATCATTGCGGCGAAGGGATTGGTCG
>JAJDDQ010000055.1 GCA_029260215.1 Phycisphaerae bacterium | reverse complement strand
CGACCAATCCCTTCGCCGCAATGATTTTCGCCTTCCGTGGCTGCATGACGGTCTACATACCAGCGCAAGGATAATCGCGCAAACTACCTATCTTAACATTCCGCGCCCGTGCCTTGCATTGCAGATGGCTGACCTGTTACCTCCACGACAAAGGGAACGACGCTGATCTCCGCCATTGCGATTTCGAGGTTCTTTTCGTTATGGTCGCTCGCCAGCACCAGCCACTCATCAAACGAAGGCTGATCCTGCTGAAGCTCGCGGAGTCTTTCAACGGTGTGTTTTTCGAACCAGTTCAATTCCTCGACGGTCACGTCTTCGGGGATGGCGGCATCAGTATATCCGTGCGTCACGAGGAATTCGGCGTAGTCTTTGGTCGACTCTATTTCCGCAAAATCGGCGGCATCCACCATCACCTCATCGTAGTATTCCTGAGTCAGGTTGCCTGCGAATATGTCGCCCAATTCCTCCCGAATCGCGTAATCCACCGTGAACATCTTGCCGGCGAAGATCGATGCCAGAGCCAATACGGCACAGATAACACCGGCCTTCTGTCCTTCAGAGCCTCCAAACTTCGCGCCCAAACCCACCGCCAAGCCGATTCCCCAGGCGATGTAACCAATCTCAACATTGGCGGTCGCAGCCACAACCGCCCAGACAATCGCACCGACAACAGCCCCGGCAAACGCTCCGGTGATAGCCTTGGGATTCATAGAAACGCCCTTTCGTCTTTGCACTGTTTCACGGATGAACTGCATTCACACCAGCGGTGGAACTGGCGCAATATAACACATCAGGCCGGTAATGTCACGCTTCTGAATCCAAGCGACGAATGCTATTGGGCGCGAACGGGAGCGTTGCGGATATTGTTCACACTTGAACTGATGGATACGCCAAACGACAACGAAGCGAGCAGGCCCAATGCATAGACATCGCAGCCGACAATGATTGCACATTGGGAATCCGCGCGAACTGAAGTTCACGGTTCGCTACAGTTGGATTGATCCTGCGCTATCCGCCGTAGCGACGCGCTCGGCGGGCTTCGTGTTGACGCGGCAGGCGATTCACGAGCGTGTGGTAGACAGCCTGCGAACCCGAAACCGTCTTGCGAATGGGGGCACGGGGAGAGCCTGCGACATGGCGTGCGATAAACTGCCGCACGAATCGCTCACTGGTCGTATCCGTATGGGCACCGGTCCAACCAGCAGCCATGTAGCCCTTGTTCCAAGCGATGTTGACGACACGGTTTTCCAGGCCTCGCGGGGGCGTGAGGCCGACGAGGCCAACTGAATCGACACCGCGCTTGCCGTCGATGGTCCCAATGACGCGCACGCCGCCAAGCACCGCATCGTGCGGCGAATGGTAGACGTATATTTTTCCATTCATATGGCTGAGCGCTTTACGCACGTCGTAATCGTGCGAAAGGGATGAGCCGAGCAGGATCAGATTGTCGATCCTGGTATCCCCTTCAAGCCCCTCAACGCCCCAGACAGCCACACCGGTTCCGGCGGACAACGCGATCATGTTGATCTTGTTGTTGGGAAACCGTTTCCGATACTCAGTGATGCGCTTTGAAAGAGCCTCACCCTTAAGACGGGCACCGATGATATTGAGCTGGTCGATCAGCGGATTGAAGGACGTCGTCCAGACATAAATCTCGACGTCACCCTTGTAGCCCGCTTCCTTGAGACCCTTGGGCACGCTGGCAGAGCCGAAGCCCCAGTTCCCCGCACCGTCGAGATAGAAGGTTTTTCCGAATCGTTCCGCAGTGCGATCCACCGGTGCAGCGCACCCCGACATTATCGCCACCAACAACGAGACCAGACCAGCGCCGATGATACGGTGCTTGCGTGTCATAACTGATTCCCCGAACTGAAGCTGTCTAGGCCGATACGTGGACGGATTATCGCGCCGACCGCCACCGTCCAAATCGAGTCTACGATACAGCTTTGTCCGGTCAAGTAGCAATGACAATGCAGGCCGGACGCTGATAAGATAGTTCAAGATCATGATATACTCTCGTTTCGTTCGTTCAGCACACGTACGGACAAAGCTCGGTTAAGAAGGTTAGAGGCCCATGCAAGTAAAGGTTTGCGGTATCACGAACGAAGCCGACGCGCGGGCGGCTGCAACGGCGGGCGTGCATGCGGTGGGTCTGAATTTCGCGTCCGGACCGCGAGAAATCGACGCATCGACGGCTGAATCGATTGTATCGGTCCTGCCACCGTTCGTGACGCCGGTGGTGCTGGCGGCCGTGGACGACCGAGGAGGCATCCCTGCGGAATTCCGGGATATGTTGCAACGATTGCGGATTTTCGACATCCAGCTTTACGGGACGGCTGGCGATGGCGAAATCAGTGGTCTTTGTCGTGACGGTTTTCGTGTGATCTGCGTTGATCGCCCGCAGCCGGGGGACGACGCTCAGGCGATCGCAGGGCGCGTAGCGCGATTTCGAGAGGCTGGGGCGAGCGCGGTTTTGCTGGACAGCTTCCACACGCAGCAACTCGGCGGGACGGGTGAGGCCGCCGATTGGAAACTCTTGCGTCGGGCGATTGAGGCTGTGCCGGATGATTCTCGATGCCCGATCGTGCTGGCCGGCGGATTGACGCCTGAAAACGTGGCCGAGGCGATCGCCGTGGTGCAGCCTGATGCGGTCGACGTGTCGTCGGGCGTTGAGCGAAGCGTCGGAGCCAAAGATATTGAACGCATGCGCGCGTTTGTCGTTGCGGCATGCTGCCCGTCCTGATTCGTACACCCGTCACAAGCTTGGGCGAGAATGCGCCCGGATTATTGCGTTACGTGAATCTGCATAGCACCGTAGTCTGCGAAATCGACATCTCCGTCGCCATCAAAATCGAACACGTCGCAATCCGGTGTCACAAACGCGGCACCCGGAACGGCTCCACACTCCAGCATGGCTGGCAGGTCGAGCGTGTTGACGACCGCGTTACCGTCGAAATCACCCGAGCCGGGGATGCGCACGTCGAATATCCAAAGCTGTGTTTCCTTGTCGCTGACCATGACACGGCTTCGCCCTTGAAACGGATAGACGCCCCAAACACCAAGGAATCCTTCCGTCGGCTCCGGAGAGGTGTCGTAGTGGCCGACGAGTTTGAGTGATTTACTCTCCTCGACGATGTCGAACACCATCATGCCCCGCGCGTACCAGGCAACGTAGACTCGACGCCCAACCACGTACACGTTGTGCGAGCTGATTGATTGAGACGTTGGGATCGCGTAGGTAAAAACGTGTTCCAGATGGAACCCGTCGGCGGTCGGCGTCATTTCGTGGAGTTTCACCGGGCCGCCGCTGATGCGCTCTTCATTGGTCACGATCCATCGCCCGTCCTCGCTAGGCCAAGCTGCATGCGTGTTGTCGCCGGGTACCGACGCGACGAAAGTCGGTATCGTGTTGGCTACGTCGGTGACATTGTAAACCCATAGGCCGCCGTCCCACGCGCTGGCGTACATCAGACCGTTCAGGACAGTCACATCGTGTACGAAACTCTGTCCTATGTCGTCTATGCGCCACTTGAACTGCGTTATCGTAGCCGGCGGATTATCCGGATCGAAATCGGACAGGTCCACGATGACAACCGTTCGAAAGAAACTGTTGACCATGTACAGGTAGCCGTTGTCGTAGAACAGATTGTGGACGTTGGAAAACTCCAGGATCGAAATACTGGTAAGCAAGGTCGGGTTGGATGGATCGCGAACGTCGACGATCTGTGCCCCCGCGAATCCGCCTTCGTCGAGCGCGACGTACATGATTCCGTCGAACACCTTGATGTCCTTGGCCACTGAGTCTTTATCGGGGGGCGGGACCTGATACACAGCCTCAAGAAATGGAGCGGCTGGGTTCTGAACATTCATGATATCAACCGTCGCACCCAGGCGATTTCCCACGTACGCGTAACCGCGATCATCCGCCCAGAGGTCGGCTGCCTGATAGTCCTCAGGGTGCTCGTCCCAGTGTGACACGACTTCAACTTCTATTCCGTCTGAGACGGCGGCGACGGGCAGGGGCGGATCGTAGTCCTCTCTTGTGAGCAACGCCTTATACGATGCGCCGCATTGTGCGAAATCCGACGCGGTCGATGGCGCAACGAACAGCCAATACGTTCCCGGCTGAACCGGCTCCGTCACGGTCGCACGCTCGATTTGGCCTTGTCCGCGTGCCTCCTTGGAAGCCAGCGTGGGTGGGCCTTCCCCGCATGAATAGGCAGCGGATATGATGGACACGTCGATGGGAAACGCAGCCTCTGCGACCCAGGTCAATCGCGTTGGTTCATCGACCTGAATTTGATACCAATCGGAATCCCTCGAACCCTCCAGGCCAGCCTTGAACACGCCGCTGCGCGCGCACAGGACACGGTCAAACTCGATAGTCGAAAACATATGCTCATCCGCTTCGCAACCTCCATTGAACGTATCAACATAGCTGCCCGAGCAAACGGGTTCGCCTTCCATGACTTCGCACGGCCCCAGCAACTCACCCTCTGCCCCTTGTGCTGACATGATTGTGGTCGAGAAAATCAACAGACATGCGAAGGCAAGACCTGGGAGAGATGGACTCTGAGTACGGTGAATAGACATAGCGACTCAACTCCGAAACGGTGAGTTGGCTCAAGACCCGACTCGGTTTGACGCGCAGGGGGCGAAAATTGGCGCTGCAAAGCAGATACCCCTCTTCGCGACTCCTACGAGCCAAAACATTAGGGTTGATCCTAACATCTGGACAGGCTCCATTCAATGAGATTCGCAGACCGAGATCGAAAACTGTGTCGCAATCCGTGGACAGCACGAATTCAGAACGGGTTTTCCACGGCAGGAACCACGAAAACACGTCGGAAGACGGTCAAGGGCTGGACCGACACTTGTTCAACGCGAAGATCATGCTTGTACGGACGTGGACACCCCACCGTCCCTGCGTAGCGGTTGCTGAGAGTGCATGGTTTATTCGTGAGTCTGCCGGTTTGAATGAAAACTGATCGGGTGTAGCGCACCCGAAGCGAACAATACGCGCCGACGGGGTCCAGCCTCTTTCCCAATGCGAGTCCGATCCGCCCCTCGATTGGGGGCGACAGGAAGCAGCGCTGGATCCCGTGGTTTTTTTACAACAATTCGTTTCTTGATCGACTGCTTGCGGGGACAAAGTGGTGTTCGCTGCACGGAGTGGCGGGCTTGTTGGGAACGAATTCAAGAAAATAGAAGCCGGCGAATCTTGCGATCCGCCGGCAGCTCTCACTCCGATCCCGGGCTTGGCTTACTTGATGGGGATAAGGTGCTGATTGATCAGCTTGGTCATCTGGAACATGTCGATGCGACGTTTGCCATTGAAGACCTGCCGCAGGTTGTCGTCGGCCACGATGACCGTGCGGCGGTCGGCGTCCTGCAGATCGTGACGTTTGATATAGCTCCATATCTTCTTGGTGACCTGCGTACGCGGCAGAGGCCTGTTTCCAACAATGGGAGACAGAGCACCGTCGGGCTGCATGGGGGCCATGAAGGCGGCATTCGGCACGCGTTTGCGGGAAGCGGCCGCCTTCGATCCGCTGCGGGCGGTCGCGGACGCGGTGGTTCGCCGAGCACCTGTCGCGGTTGAGCGTTTGGCTGCCTTGGCCGTCGTTTTCTTCTTGGCGGCGGTCTTTGTCGTCCGCTTTGCGGTTGCCTTGCTGGCCGAAGCCTTAGCGGAGGCACGGCTGGTGGACGCCTTGGCTGACGCGCGCTTTTTCACGCTCTTGCGTGCGGCCGTTTTCTTCTTCGCGGTCGGACGCTTGGCGCTGCGGGCGGAGGATTTGGATTTCTTGGCAATTGGCATCACTGACTCTCCTGATACGAGCAATGGCGTCCTTGGGCGTAATGCGTTCCACGAACGTTGGGGAAGCCGCCGAAAGCGCCGTAACATTTATGTTCTTCTTTTTTTTCGGAATCTATCGCGAAAAAGTTAAAGCGATTCGTGAAGGAATTTGTTTAACTTTTCCGTGGTGGCTGATCGGCCCCGTTTTGCGCAACACAATCGAGACGGGCGCGGCACCGCGAAATAGCCTTGGACACCGCGCGCAGATGCGGTTATTTTGCAGGCCGATACGGGCATAATCGGCGACCCTTTCGCGACATGTTTCGGAGGTGAGACCCTATGATGAATCGAATAGTCAAAGCAGGTTCGGTGTGCGTTTTCAGTATCGTGTGCAGCGTTTCCAGCGCGCAGGATACGACCAGCGTGACGATTGACGCTTCTCAGGACACGTTCACGAGGCAGGTGTCACCGACGGCAACGCTCGGGGCGGCTGCCGCCTTGAGTGTGTCCGGTGTGGAGGGCATGAATGCAGACGGCGATCTTCGCGAGCGGGCCGACGCATGGATGCAGTTCGACACGACACCGTTCATCACCGCGTTCGACGCGGAATTTGGCAGCGGCGATTGGGAAGTGGTCACGGTTACGATTGCGCTCGATGAGGTCGGGGCACCGCGAAACAGCATTTTCAGTGTCGGCGTGGGAATGTTCGAGGTGTTCTGGGTCGCGGACGACAGTTGGACCGAAGGCCTCGGACGTCCCAACGGTCAGGGGACAGCCACTGGAGATTCGCTCTCCTTCGCCAGGAGCGAGGAATTACGCGACTCCGAGCTTGACGATGCACTGGGTACGTTCAGCAACGCGGGCGTTGACGGCACGGTCGTTTTTGAATTGGCGGTGACTGATCGCTTCGCAACCGACCTGGCCTCCGGACGGAGCGTGTCGCTGGCGCTCGTCGCGGTCGATGCGAACCTGGGATACACCTTTCATTCGCGGCAGTGGACCATGCCCGATGAACGCCCGAAACTGACGGTGACCGCTCAGGAAGTCGGCGAAGATGCTCTGCCGGACGACATGCCGGTCGACGACATGATGCCCGACGACATGGACAATATGGATGACACCCCCGTCGACGACATGCCGGATGACGACGGCATGATAAACGACGACGAACCCGACGACACACCGGTCGATGATGGTAACAATACGCCCGCGCAGGGCATGTGCGGGGCGGGCATGATGGCCGCCGTGGTGATGAGCATGTTCATGATGGCGACGTTCCGTCTGAGTCGCGGACGTAAGTACCACTGGATTCGCTAACGCGCGAACTCGTGGGAAATAATCGCGATTCACGACAAGCAGACTTCGACGGTCAGGCCGAGCGTTTCGACACGCGGGCCGGGCTGGGGGATTCCGTCGCATCAGCCGTCGCACACGCGCTGCTCACGTTGGCGGACCTCGGCGATCGCAATTGGCTCCTGGAACTGGGTGCCGGCACGGGTGAGATCGGTCGCCATCTGTCGGAGTCACGCCGTTACGTCGCGATCGATTCCTCCCCGCGTATGCTCCAATCGCCCAACTGGTCGAAGCGTGACCGGCGCGTGGTGGCTAACGGCGATGCCCGTTGGCCTGTCGCGGACCGGCGTATCGCGTGCGTATTCGCCTCGCGCTCAGCACACCTGATGGAAACGGAGCATATCGCTCGCGAACTCCGGCGTATCGCCGACACATCCATGTATTTCGTTCTCGGGCGAACACACCGCGACAAGAACGGATACAAAGAACTTCTGCGGACAAGGATGCAGGAGGCAGCACGCGAGCGAGGTATCGAGCCTCGCGACGGCCGATCGCACGTCGACCGCCTGCTTGAATCGCTGTCGAACAGCGATCGAGCTGGCGAAGCAACGTCGAATTTGAAGATCAGCCTGATTTCGCCGACCGTAGCGACGTCCTGGGTTTCTCGCGGCAGGCCTATCGACGCGATCGATTCGTGGCGGAGCAAGTCGGGTTTGGCGGGCGTGACGGTTTCGAGTAACGTGCGTGACGATGTGTTACGCGACGTGCAGGCGTGGGCGGAGCAGCGGTTTGGCGACCTTGACGCGGAACAGGATTCGCCGGAATCATATGTGCTGACGGGTGTTCGATTCGTCAGAACGTGAACGACGATTCGGCGATCGTGAATCGTGTCCTCAGCCGCACCGCTTTATTGCGTCCAATGTTAGTTGATCATATGCGGTTTACACCGCGGGGAAGTATAGAAGCATGGCCGACAAGTTGTTGACCGAATTGGGCGAGAAGCTCATCGCCGGATCGCTGACCGACGAAAAACTGATGACCGCCTCGGGAGAGAACCCGTCGGTTCAGGTTCTCCCCGAAGCCAACGTCCTGAAAATCGGCGGGCAGAGCATTATCGACCGAGGGCGAGCCGGTTTGTACCCGGTCATTGAGGAGATCGTCGAGAATCTCCCGCATCACAAGATGATCGTCGGAACGGGTGCGGGAACGCGCGCACGGCACGCGTACAGCGTAGGGATCGACCTCGGCCTGCCGACGGGTGTTCTGAGCGTGCTGGGCACGTTCGTGAGCATGCAGAACGCGCGCATGGTTCACTATCTGCTCGCCAAGCACGGCATACCCTTTATTGAGCCGCTCCAGTTCCCGCAGTTGCCGCTCTACCTCTGCGAACGTCAAGCCGTCGTGTTCTTCGGCATGCCGCCCTACACATTCTGGCAGCAGAATCCGAAGATCGGCCGCATCCCGCCGCACCGCACGGACACGGGTTCGTACCTGGTCAGCGAAACGTTTGGGGCACGCTCGATGATCTACGTCAAGGACGAAGACGGCCTCTACACGGCTGACCCGAAAAAGGACAAGAACGCCAAGTTCATTCCGAAAATCACCGCGCAGGAATTGATCGAACAGGATTTCAACGACGTGGTCGTTGAGCGTCCCGTTCTCGAAATGATGGTCAACGCCCAGCACCGCCGGCGGATTCAAATCGTCAACGGTTTGAAGAAAGGCAATCTGACACGCGCGCTTAACGGCGAGGATGTCGGCACGGTCATCACGTCATAGAACGCACAACCACGCGTGCCCCACGGCTTTAGCCGTGGGAGGTCGAATCCCAAGGACCGTTCAACTCCCCCACCCGTCGTTTCACGCTTGACAAAGCACTGGAACGCACGGTCGCCCGCCCGCACGAAGAGTCCGAGATCATTGTTTCGAGGTTTCCTCGTTGAACTCGATGTCACCGGACTCAAGCATGTCGCGGGCCTGGGACATAATCGTGTCGATCTGGCAGTCCCGGGGAATCAGATGCGCGAAAACACTATGCAAAGCGTTGAACTGCTCGACGGTGTCGGAAAAAACGTCGCTCAGCGTTTCCATCGACATTCCGAAGGCACTGTAGGCAAGGTTGCGCATGTCCTCGCCAAGCTTGGCTGTCTGACGATCCTGCGAAAAAGGAACAGCCGCACAAAAGTAGGCGATCTGCCACAGAACTTCCGACGCGTCTTTGGAGGCCATCATCGTCGGCTGAACGCTCTGCTGGCCAAGGGCGTTGGTCAGTTGCTCGGGGAAATTCCAGCTGTGCGCGAGCGCTTTAACGATCTCGCAATGATTTACGCCGAACTGCTCCTCTTCCATCGCGGTGCGCGCAGCCAGGTCGGCTGGGCACGTTTGAACAGCCTCAACATACCCCGCCCCGAAATGAACACCCATCACCAGCGTACCAAGGTCTTGAAGCATGCCGGCGAGAAACGCTTCCTCCCGAGGCTGATATTCGACAGACTGCGCGATACGCCGCGCTAGACAGGCACGCACCACACTGTTCCGCCAAAACTCGCGAATGTTGAAGCATTCCGAACCGAAATTGCGCCAACCCGCCGTCAGATGAAAACCCAACGCCACGACCTTGAGATTCTCGTTCCCCAGCACGACAGCCGCACGCGACAATGTATTGACACGCCGCTGCAAGCCCATAGCTGCACTGTTGGCAATCTTCAAGACACGGGCGGTCAGCGCAGGGTCCAGCTCGACAACGCGCACGATCTCACCGGCCCCCACCAACTCATCGCGACAGAGTGTCAGCAGTTTAACAGCGGCTTCCGGCAGCGACGGAATCTTCACCTGCGAAAGAATCTGCTCGGCGGTGTTCGTTTGAACGGCGGTCTGCTGTTGTTCAGCCATGTAATGATCCTCTCGTTGCGTCGGTTCCCCAATTGTTGTGGATATCGTCTCACAGCGGACGCGGTTTGATCCGCAAGTCGCGATAACCGCGCACGGACGATCATTCCGACTTCGCAACGGTAGTTATCGGCCTCAAATTCCACGGTGACTACGCTTGCTACACCAGCCTACAATCTGACCGAGGGCGTGGAAGATGCCTGAAGTATCGAGGCGGACACGGAGGGATAAGATGCAAAACCGATGGAGCGCAGGAGGAACCGCAACCGCAGGAATGCTGATCACCGTCATGGCGGGCGTAGCCAATGCGTCCGCCAGCCCGGAATGGGTACCGGGGGAGCTTATTGTGGGTTACGCGCGGCATCCCGCGGCGGGTGACCTCAATCGCGTCCGCAATACCGTTCCGAACGCAGCCTCCTGGCGCAACGTAGGGCGATGCAATACAGCGACCCGCGCGATCGGTCGCCCCAACCCGCTGGCCTGTGCCCGCGTCGTCAAACTGCCCGATAATGCGGATGTCCTCCGCGCCGCAAAGCTTATCGGACAACTGCCCGGCGTCTTGTACGCCCACCCGAACTACATCATGACGCCGGCCTACACACCGCAAGACACATACTACGCGTCAAGACAATACGCACCGATCGTCATGGGCCTCGACCAGGCGTGGGACATCACCACCGGTTCGGACGAGATCATCGTCGCGGTCGCGGACAGCGGACTGCTCACAACGCACGAAGACTTGCAGGGCGTGCTCTGGCAAAACGACGATCCACCGGACGGCATCGACAACGATGCCAACGGATACATCGACGACGGAATCGGTTGGGACTTCATGAACCAGGACAACGACCCGGCGGCCAGCAGCGCACACGGAACGCACGTCACGGGCATCATCGCAGCCAACATCGACAACGCGCTCGGCGTGGCGGGAATTGCCCGATGCAAGATCATGCCGCTTCAGGTCTTCGACGGAGACGTGGGAACTTGGGAGTCCATCGCGGAAGCCATCGTCTACGCGGTGGACAACGGTGCCCGCGTCGTAAATTACAGCGGCGGCGGTGCCGGCGGCGACGGTCTGCTGGCCGACGCAGTGCGTTACGCATGGGAGAACAACGTCACAGTGGTAGCCTCTTCGGGCAATCATCAATCGAGCACGCCCTATTACCCCGCCGCCTACCCGGAGGCCATCGCGGTGTCCGCATCCGGGATGACCGACAATCACTACGTGCGATCCGGTACCGGGCCGCACATCGACGTCGCCGCCCCGGGCATCGGAATCTGGTCCACGCTCTGGGGAAACGGCGATGACTACGGCTACATGACGGGAACATCGATGGCGTGTGCGCAGGTAACCGGGATCGTCGCGCTCATGTACAGCCTCAACCCCGACCTTGACGTTACAGAAGTTCGTCAGATACTGCGCGAGACGGCTGTGGACGCTGGCGCCCCGGGTTTCGATGAGCTATTCGGATTTGGCCGCGTTGATGCGATGGCTGCACTGTCCGCCGTACCGCTTGACGAACTGCGGCCCTACATTCTGCACGACGGCGGCTTGCTGACCCGGCCCGCGAGCGGCTACATCGACCCGCGTAATGAAAGCGCCGACGGCCTGAACGTCGATGAAGGCACCGTCGAATTCGCGATCACATTCAACGAGCCAGTCCGCGACAGAGGCGCAGGGCCGGACGGCTCGCTGACGGCCTCATCCTTCAGCCTGTGGTCAACGTCGGACACCGCGCCGCAAATCTCGTTCATCGACGCATCCGCCAACCCATCGATTCGCGTGCGACTGACCAGCCCGATCCCGGTCGGCGCGTGGACGACGATTGTGGCCAACGTAGAAGATCTTTCGGGTAATCCCGTCGAAACCGCTGGCGACCTCGGCCCGACCGCCGACGAGCCGGATCGCATCGATGTTGGGTTTCTGCCCGGCGACGTCGATCAGGACGGCAAGACAGGCCCCTTCGACGTGCTCCGCTTCCGGACGATCATCAACGCCCCGGAAAACATCGACTCCGGGGCAGGTGGATTCACCGGAACCAACTTCGCCGACATGAACCGCAACGGCATCATAGAACCCAACGACGTGCTAACGCTTCGACAGCTCATCCGAGGCGTCATGCCAGCCACGCGATCATGGGCGGGCGCGCGACTGCCCGCGCGACCGTAACACGGCGATCCACACCTTCACGGACCAAATTCCTCGAACGCCAGCGCAGCCGCTCCGATGATGCCGGCTTTGTTACCAAGTCGCGCCAGCCCGATCAGCGGAGCGTCGGCGTGAAGCTGCCAGGTCAACGCTTTTTGATGCCGGCGCACCGCGTCAAGCAGAATCGCGCCAGCCGCACTCATCCCGCCCCCGATGAGAATGTGTCGCGGATTGACCGCGTGCTGCATGCCCACGCACGCGACAGCCAACATGCGACAGGCGTCCTCCCACACACGCAGACAGAGCGCGTCACCCGATCGCGCCGCCTCCGCCACAACGTCAGCCGTGATGGACAACGACTGCCCGCTCAATGAACAAGTCTCACCCGCCGCCATCGCGGTCGTTACACTCTCAACAACAGCCGTGGCCGACGCATAACTTTCCAGACAACCGATCTGCCCGCATTTACAAGATCGCCCGCCCGGCTGAACGATCAAATGCCCCCATTCGGAACCGTTTTCAAAATGACCGTGGAACACGCGCCCGCCGATGACCGTCCCCGCACCAACGCCCGTCCCCAACGTGATAAGAATCAAATCATCCGACGCATGACGGGCGCGAAATTCGCCATAGGCAGCCGCGTTCGCATCGTTCTCCAGGACGACGGAAAGCCCCGTGCGATCGGCCAACAAGTCGCGCAGCGGAACATCGGTCCAGCCCGGAAGATTCACGCTCTTGAAAATGACACCGCGCGACGGACTCAGAGGCCCGGGACTCCCCACACCCACGCCGACGATCGACTGCCCATCGCCCGCGAGGTCCGCCACCAAACCAGCCAACGTGCCAAGAACGTGTTCAAAGCCCTTGCACGCCTCGGTCGGGCAGACGCGCTGATCCACAATATGCAGCTTCTCGTCGATCAAGCCGGCTTTGACCGCAGTACCGCCAAGGTCGATCCCGATGGCCAACCGCTCTTTCATGGTTCCACATGCAGCGCCGGAAGGAGAATAGTCCGTACATCAAGAATCTCGTCGGCTTCACGCAGCGAGCGCAGCAGAGACTCGTCCGCCTCCTCGTCGAGCTTGAGCACCATGAGCGCCTTCCGCTCCCGCCGCGACAGCGTCATGTCCGCGATGTTGATCCCGTGATCGCCAAACAGCTTGCCCACCAACCCAATCACGCCAGGCCTGTCGTCGTTGTAAATCAGCACCAGCCGCTTCTCGGGCGTCATCTCCATGCGATAGCCGTCGATCGCAAGAATCCGCGGCTTGCCGTCGGCGAAAACCGTGCCCTCGACTGACCGTTCCCCCTCGCCGCTCTCTACCGTCACCGAAACCGTGTCGGGATAGTCCAGCGCGTTCTCATGCGCCACCGCATCCACTTCCAGACCGCGCTCCTTCGCCACCGTGTCCGCGTTGACCAGATTCAAACGCGCGCCGATATGCGGAGCAAGAATGTCCGCGATGACCTGACGCGATAGCGTTGACGTCAGCTTACGCAGATCAGAACCATAAGTCGCCAGCCGGATACGCCGGACCCCGGACGCGCACCAAGGCGCGAGAATCCCGCCCATGCGACAGGCCAAGTCCAGAAAACTCCGATCGTACGCGCTGAAATGCGCGGGCAGCCCCACCACGTTTACGGCAGACCGCATCTCGCCCCGGACCAGATAATCCAGCAGCGTATCCACCGCTTCCAGAGAGACCGCCGCCTGTGCTTCCGCCGTCGAAGCCCCAAGATGCGGCGTAAGCGTTACGTTCGCGGCTGACAGCAACGGATTCCCCACCGGCGGCTCTTCGGGAAACACATCGATGGCTGCCCCCGCCAGTTTCCCCTCGTTCAAAGCGTCCGCGAGCGCCTGCTGATCCACCAGTTCACCCCGCGCACAATTGACCAAAACCGTCGTCGGCTTCATCAGCGCGATGGCATCGCGATTGATAAGGTTGCGCGTCTCGTCGGTCACCTTGGCGTGCAGCGTCAGGCAGTCCGCCTCTTTGAACAGTTCCTCAACATCGCGAACGACCTTGACCGCCCCGTCAAAAATCGTGTCGCCGCTGATAAACGGATCGAAGCCCAGCACACGCATGTCGAACGCCAACGCCCGACGCGCCACCGCCCTGCCCACGCGACCCAACCCCACAATCCCAAGCGTCCTCGAAGCCAGTTGCGAACCCACAAAAGACGCACGCTTCCATTCGCCGGACAACACATGCGTGTGCGCCGCCGGAATCTTGCGCATCAACGCCAACAGCAACGCCATTGTGTGCTCCGCCGTCGAAATCGTGTTGGCATCGGGCGTGTTCATAACCAGAACGCCCGCGCCCGTCGCCGCCTGCAAGTCGATGTTGTCCACACCGACGCCCGCCCGCGCGATCGCCCGCAACCGGCCCGTCTTCGCCAGCGCGTCAGCCGTCACCTTGACCGCCGACCGAATGATCATGCCGTCGAATTCACCGACGATCCCACCAAGTTCCGACGGACTCAGGCCTGTGCGTACCTCCACCTCCACGCCCGCCGCCGACCGAAGTTTTTCGATCCCCTCGGAGGCCAACTTGTCCGCTACGAGTATTCGTGTCATGGCTTTAGTTATCGTCCACTGAAGCAGCTCGGTCCATTCCGCGCCCGCACCCCAAAATCACTCACACCTTACCCCCGAACACCAGCGGCAATTGCGATGCAAGTTGCGACCTCGGCCAAACATCGTCCGCGCCAGCCTGACGGGCGGACTCCATCAGCTCCGAGTCCAGATGCGAGCAGAACGCAAGCACACGCGGAGCCGACGCATGACGCTTGGCCAACCCCACCGCCTCCAACACATCGGATCGCGTCGCGTTCAGATCGATGATGGTCCACTCCGGACTGCATTCATCCAGGTTTTTTTCAAAATCGCCGAGCGACCGCGCACTCTTGAACTCGACATTAAACACGCCAGCCGTCGACCGAATCTTGCTCTCGAAAATCAAATCACTCAAAAACCCAACACATTTCTTAGCAGGCAAAATGGAACCCCTTTCGCGTTCATCATGGATGACATTCGGGCAGTCGGCAACCCGCCGAAAAAAACGACGGGGCTGAAACGCAGCCAAGACACATCAATCGGCAGAGATTCGCTCATACCTGCGGAAGCGGAATCCGATTGCATGATCCGCGTCTGCCGCATGCGGTTCGTCGCCGATCAGATTCCAGTCGGACTTGTCGAACTTCGGGAAAAAAGTGTCGCCCGCGACCGGTTCGTCCAACTCTGTCAGGTGCAACACCCCGGCAAACGGCAGCATCGCGGCGTAAATAGCTGCCCCACCGGCCACAAACGTGGGCGGTTCACATTCCGCAGCAATTCGAAGGGCCTCGTCGATGGTGTGCGCAAACCTGATACCCGACGTCGGAGAATCGTCCAGAGATCGACTGACCACAATCGAAATCCGCCCCGGCAGTGCCCTCCCGATCGACTCAAACGTCCGCCTGCCCATTACGATAGCGTGCCCCATCGTCAAAGACTTGAAACGACGCAGGTCGTCCGGCAGGTGCCAGGGCAAACCCCCGTCCCGCCCGATCACACCGTTGGCGGCGACAGCCGCGATCAACTCGATCGACTGCGTAGTCACACCGCCACCTTGGCGCGAATAGCCGGGTGAGGATCGTAGTTGCGTATCTCGATATCCGCTCCGGAAAAATCGTCAATATCGCACACGTTCGCATTGAGATGCAACGTCGGCAGCGGTCGCGGCGAACGTTGCAACAACTCCGTCGCCTGTTCGATGTGATTCTCGTACAGATGCGCGTCGCCGATGGTGTGGATAAACTCACCCACTTTCAGAGACGTCACCTGAGCAATCATGTGCGTCAAGAGCGAATAGCTCGCAATGTTAAACGGAACGCCGAGAAAAAGATCAGCCGACCGCTGATACAGTAGGCAGGACAATCGCCCACCGCCCGAAACGTAGAATTGAAACAAAGCATGGCAAGGCGCCAAGGACATGTCCGGCAGGTCCGACACGTTCCACGCGCTCACCACCATCCGCCGCGAGTGCGGATTTTTACGAATCTCCTCGATCGTGCTGCACAACTGATCGACCACACGCCCATCCGGACACGTCCACGCCCGCCACTGCTTCCCGTACACAGGCCCCAATTCGCCATGCTCGTCCGCCCACGCATCCCAAATGCGCACGCCGTTATCACGCAGATACCGAATATTCGTCTCGCCGCGAATGAACCACAGCAATTCATGCACCACGGAACGAACGTGAATCTTCCGATGCGTCAGCAGAGGGAATCCGCGCGCCAAATCGAAGCGCAGTTGCGCACCGAACAGGCTTCGCGTACCCACGCCCGTGCGATCCGATTTCGGCTCGCCCTCCTCAAGAACACGCTGCACAAGATCAAGGTATGGCTGCATTCCGATCACCGTAGCCGGACGTGTATTAGAGACGCGGATATTCTGCCTTGGGCAATGTATACCCGTCTTCTGTCCCCCCTTACGAAGGGGGGACACAGGGGGGTTTTGGACCAACGTATCGCTTCGCTTCGCAAGAAGAACGTCCCCCAGTCCCTCCTTATAAACGAGGGGAGAAAGAGAGCGATCATTGCGTCCGCACGGCAGCGTCTCACTCCAATCTCGCTTTCGGCCATCCGATTTTGCACGCGCCTGAAGTCATGCATTGAAACAAACCCCGGCCATCACTCTCGGCCAACGAATTCCATCACGCGCTCGACTTCGTTCTTGCTGCCGATCAGAAGCGGCGTGCGCACGTGGAGCGAATCCGGCTTCTTTTCCATAATGCGTCCCGAAAAATCCGTCGCGACCCCGCCAGCCTGCTCCGCTAGGAACGCGATCGGATTGGCTTCGTAGAGCAGACGCAGCTTGCCGCTGGGGTTCTTGGCTGTAGCTGGGTAAAGGAACACCCCGCCCTTCAAAAGCGTGCGATGAAAGTCTGCCACAAGCGAACCGATATAACGCGATCCGTATCCGCCAGCCTCTTTGGTTTTGGTCCATGCGAGATAGTCCTGCACACCTCGCGAAAACGAATCGCGATAGGCTTCGTTGACGCTGTAGGTTTTTCCCGACTCCGGCATGCGCACGTTTTCCGACTGAAGCACGAACGCCCCGATTGACGGCTCAAGCGTGAACATATGCACACCTTCGCCCGTCGTGTAAGCCATCACCGTACTGCTGCCGTATACCACGTACCCCGCCGCCACCTGCCGAACCCCCGGCTGGAGACAATTCCGCACCGCGCTGTCAGGCCCCTGGTCATTTTCATCGCAGCGGAGAATCGAAAAAATCGTCCCGATCGAGACATTCACATCGATATTGCTCGATCCGTCGAGCGGATCGAACAGCACAATGTACTTGCCGCCGTCACTCGGTTGCATGACCAGCGTCGGCTCTTCGTCCTCCTCGGACACAAGAATGCCCACGATCTCCCGATACCCCAAACACCGCAAGATCGTCTCATTGGCCAGCAGATCGAGCTTCTGCACACGCTCGCCCTGAACATTATCAGTACCAACCTCGCCGAGCACCTCGGCTATGCCCGCCCGACGCACATACGATTCAATAATCCGCGTCGCGAGCGCCACGCCCGAGAGAAGCCAGCTCAAGTCCCCCGTCGCCACAGGAAACCGCCGCTGCTGCTCGTGGATGTGTTGGGTAAGGGTGACGATCGGCCTACTCATAATCGGTGTGACGCCGGACATTGCACTGCTCCACTGTTGAATCGTGTTGCGAATAGGCCTACGCGACAACGAACCTACCGCGAACCCCTGTTGATTTCAATTCAGCCCCCGCCCGGCTGTCCGTTCCGCGACGGCGGCGGATTCGAGAACTGCTGACGTATGTAATTGAGCTGCATACGCGCCGACTGATTCCCGGGGTCGATTTCCAACGCACGCTGAAGATGCTGAACCGCCTTGTTCAGATCGCCCGAGCCGGCGTAGGCCATGCCTAGTTCGATCTGTGTCGATACATCCTCCGGCACCAAAGCCTCAGCCTGATGCAACGCTTGCAGGGCTTCAGCGAATCGGCCCATCCGCCCCAGCAAGCCGCCGAGATTGTGCAGGGCTTCCGCGTGCTGCGGATTCAGCTTGACGCAGGCCCGGTATTCGCCGACAGCCCCGTCATACTGCCGGGCACCGATCAACCAACCTGCCATCTGAAAATGGTCCATCGACGTCGGCTCGCGCTGCTCGAACACCTGCTCCATCGCTTCAATGGCACCGGCTACGTCACCCTGAAACACGCGCAACTTCGCAATATCCCCATAGAGCGAACCGGCTTCAGTTTCCAGTGCGATCGCCTCGCGAATGTGTTCTTCAGCCGCCTCGTAATCGCCCTCCAGAATACTCATCCACGCCATTCCACGCTTGACGTCGGTCCAACCAAGCAGCCCCCAACGGTCAGCCCGCTCAAACGCCTTCCGGGCGGCGGCTTCGTGATATCGGTGATCGTCCGAAAGCGGCATCGACGCGTAACGCCCGCTGTAAACATCTTCTTCAGACACCTCCGTACGATTCAAATGGTACGTGCCCGCCGCATGCTGCCACTGCACGAATCCGCTGTGTACCGTGAACGCAAGCCACAACACCACACACGCCGAGAACACGCCGCCGCTCAAACCGAGCTTGCCGGCGGTCTTGAGCTTGAGATTCTGTATACGCACGGTCGGATCGCGAACCAGACGCCACAGCTTCAACGTCACAAACGCCGTCATCGACCCCAACGCCACCGACATCAACAGCGGAGGCCCGTCGTAAAGTCCGCGCATCGCCAAAGTGCTGCCCAAAAAAACGACCGCCAGCACAATCTCTTCAGTCCACGTAAAATCAAACGAACGCGATTTCTTCGGAACCGCAGGCTGACCCTTGAAAAGCGCAGGCCTAGCCAACCCGAAACGCAGCGCATCATTCGGGCAGACACTCACGCAATCGAGACATTTCATGCACCCGGGATCCACCACCATCCCGTACAATTTCACTTCCTCATGCACCCGCACATTCGACGTACAGTTGGCAGTACAATGCCCGCACTGCTCGCAATCGTCATTGACCAGAATCTTGCCCGTCGAGACAAGGTCCAAAGGCAGAAAAAACCCCCCGTAAGGACAGCCGTACGTGCAGTAGCCCTTCGCACCCAACAGGTAAATCGCTAGAAATCCGCACAGGAACACCGTCAGAATCGCGAACGCAGGCCCCGGAAAAGTCTTCCAAAAATCATCTGTACTCAGATGATTCGAAAATCCCGGAAAACTCGCCTGAAAACGAGGCGAAAGCCAAAAATACACCGACGGATAAACGAACATGTAGAGTGCCAACCCCAGCGGCACGAACATCAACAAACGCGAGCGAAATGGTTTCGGCTTGATCCCGACCTTTTTCATTAACCAGCCGCAAAAATCCTGAACCGCAACAAGATGGCACGCCCAGCCGCAGAAAAACCGGCCAAGAAGAATCGTCAACAATAACGCCACCGCGAAAAAAATGAATCCCGCGTTGAGCTGCCCCTGTCGCAGCGTGTACATAGCCTCGGAAGGCTCGACCGGCGAGAGCGTCGTCCCCGCTAGTTTGAAGTGAACGTAGTGGCCCACCATCAACACATGCACGCCGATGAGCACCGCCGCCCGCCTGGGGCCCATTTTGGACCGCTTCATTTTCCCCGGGCGACCATCCCCCGAAACCGGCAGCGCAACGTCCCCACCCGCCCCGCGAGGCGTGCAACGAACGCGTTCCGTAGGATTTTTCGCCATATCCGACATCAATAAGCCCACCCGTCGATTCAAAACACCAACTGCTGTATTCTATACGGATCGTCGATCAATGCGACGGACCGAAGTAACCCGGCACCGGAGTTGTCGCGGTACAGGTCGGCGATGGATCAACAACGGTTTCACAGGGGTTGACCTGCATGAATCCTGAAACGCAGTCCGATATCGCGCCCGAAACGAACGAAACCGTCGAACAATGCCTCGACCGACTGCTCGCCATGCACCCCACCATGCGCGACCGCATCTACCGGCAACTCATCATCTACCTCTGTACCAAAGAACTCATCACGATGGGCGGCATCGCCGAGGAAGCCCGAAAACGCATCGGACGCCCACCCGGAAGAGTCGTCGATAACCCCAACGAATCCGGCGCCGAAAGACTCGATGAAGCCGAGAACGACGCGGTTAAGTCCCTCGCACGCGAACACGCAGCCAAGCATCTCTCTGCCTCCGACATCATGGAAATCGTCAACTTCGTGCTCAAACGCGAAGAGGCCCAGAACCTCGCCGACGTCGTCAGCCTGCCCAACGTCTCATTCCGCGTATTGGCGGATCGTCTGGAACGCTTTTGCGCCCTCCCCCTCGGCGAGCTGCATCTCGACCCGTCGGACCTGTTCGGCGTACGCGTCAACCTCGCGAGACACTTCATCAACGACGATCTGACGTTCCTCGGTCTCGCCAAAAAATTCGTGCGCATCCGCGACTACGAAGATATCACCCGACGCACCATCGGCTCCGAATCACGCATGGGCAAGATCGGCGGAAAAGCCGGCGGAATGTTCATCGCACACCGAATCCTCGACGACGCCGCGCTGGACGCAGGCCCTGACCTGCCCATCGCCATCCCCGACTCCTACTTCGTTCGCAGCGACGTCACCGAACAATTTCTCGAACTCAACGGCCTGCGTGCCTACCACAGCCAGAAATACAAAAACATCGAGGACATCCGCAACGAATACCCGCTGATCCGAGGCGTTTTTCGAAACTCGCCTTTCCCCGTGGAAATCGTGCAGCAGCTTCGATCCCTCATCGAACAGCTTGAGGAAACCCCCCTCATCGTTCGATCCAGCAGCCTCCTCGAAGACCGATGCTCCTCAGCGTTCAGCGGGAAATACGCGAGTATTTTCATCCCCAACCAGGGCAAGGTCGAAGTCCGCCTCCGCGCCCTCCTCGGTGCCATCGGCGAAGTCTACGCGAGCACGCTCGCCCCCGATCCCATCCTCTACCGGCGAAGGCACAACCTCATCGATTACGACGAGGAAATGGGCGTCCTCATCCAGAAGGTCGTCGGCAGGAAAATGGGAAAATACTTCCTGCCGGCCTTCGCGGGCGTCGCCCTGTCACGCAACGAATACCGATGGTCCCCGCGCATCAAACGCGAAGACGGTTTCCTCCGGCTCGTCCTGGGCCTCGGCACGCGAGCCGTCGATCGCGTCGGCGCGGATTTCGCACGCATGGTCGCGCTCGGAGCCCCAACACTCAGACCCGACGCCACGCCCCTCGAAATCATCCGCCATTCACAAAAAACAATCGACGTCATCAACCTCGAAGAGAACAGGTTCGACTCTGTTACGCTTCCCACACTGCTCGCTCAGGGCGAACCGTTCCCCATGCTCGACAAATTCGTCTCCGTCAGAAGAGAACACGAACTGTACACCCCCGCCGGTCGCATGCTCGACGCAGCCCCCGAAGACATGTGCATCACCTTCGACAAACTGCTCAAGGAGACGCCCTTCGCCTCCCGCGTACAGCAGATGCTCCAGGAACTCGAGCAATCAATGGGCCATCCCGTCGATGTCGAATTCGCCTGCGACGGCGAAAAGTTTTACATCCTCCAATGCAGAGGCCAACACCAGGCTGCCCCTTCCGAACGGGTGGTGATTCCCGAGAATCTCCCCGTGGAGAAAATCGTTTTCACCGCGAATCGCTACGTGCGCACCGCCATGATCCGCAACATCCAGTACATCGTCTACGTCAGCTCCGACGCCTACCACTCAGTCGAATCGAACGATCGCAGGCTGGCCATCGCCCGCGTCATAGGCCGCGTCAACCAGGCACTCGCCGGCAAAAAGTTCATCCTCGTCGGACCTGGTCGATGGGGCAGCAACGACGTGCTCCTCGGTATCCGCGTCAGCTACGCCGACATCAACAACGCACGCATGCTCATCGAAGTCGCCCGCGAGCGCAGCGGATACGTCCCCGAAGTGTCCTTCGGAACACACTTTTTCCAGGACCTCGTCGAGGACAACATCGCCTACCTGCCCCTCTACCCGGATCAGGACGGCAACGGCTTCAACAGCGACCTGTTCCTGAACACGCAGAATGCCCTGGCTGAGATCGTCCCCAAAGACGCCTCTTTCAGCGACGAAGTCCGCATCATCCACGTACCCGATGTCGCCGACGGTTGTAGATTACAAATCGCGATGGACGGCGAACAGGAACGCGCCGTCGCCTACATCGGCTGACGTGAAAGCATCGCAAAATCCCGAATCTACCCACCGGACGCAGGCTGGGCCGAC
Source organism: Phycisphaerae bacterium (assembly GCA_029260215.1). Taxonomy (GTDB): domain Bacteria; phylum Planctomycetota; class Phycisphaerae; order UBA1845; family UBA1845; genus OFTM258. The sequence continues at coordinate 9,827 of JAJDDQ010000055.1, read as the reverse complement.
GAAGCAACCGCCGGGGGCGAGACAGCCTCCGGCTCCGCGCGATGCTGCTTGAACTCTTCCTCTTCGTGGTACTCGGGAACCACATCCCTGAGTTGCGACTGAATCGCCGCCGGGTTGTCCACGTCGGCCAACGCGACCAACCGCTCAATCCCACGGCGGATGCGCTCGAGATCGTCAGGCTTGTGCTTCCAGACGCCAATCTTGGGATGCTGCGTCGGCGTGACGTTTTCGCCCGCGATGGCCAACTCCTCAACGAGCTTCTCACCCGGACGCGGACCCGTGAATTGAATCTCGATATCCACCTCCGGTCGCAGCCCGCTCAGCGTAATCATGTCCCGCGCCAGATCGACAATCTTGATCGGATCGCCCATATCAAGAACGAAAATCTCGCCGCCCGTACCCATCACACCCGCCTGCAACACAAGCTGCGCCGCCTCCGGAATCGTCATGAAGAAACGCATCATCTCCGGATGCGTAACCGTCACCGGGCCGCCCGCCGCAATCTGCCTGCGAAAAATCGGCACAACACTGCCGCTCGAACCCAGAACATTGCCGAATCGCACCGTCACAAACTGCGTCGAACTCTTCTCGCTGATCTGCTGAACATACAACTCAGCCACCCGTTTGGAACAACCCATCACGCTCGTCGGGTTCACAGCCTTGTCCGTCGATATCATCACCATCTTCGGCACACCGTTTTCGACGGCTGCGTCCGCCACCGTCCGCGTCCCGACAATGTTGTTCTTGATGGCCTCCCCCGGATTGATCTCCATCATCGGCACGTGCTTGTGCGCAGCCGCATGAAAAACAGCCGCAGGCTGCTCGCACTCCATCACGAAATTCACGCGGACAGCGTCGCAGATGTCGCCGACGTAAGGAACAATACGCAGCCCCGGAAAGGCACTCCGCAACTCACGCTCAATCTCGAATAGATTGTTCTCAGCCTGCTCAAAAAGAATCAGTTTCTTCGGCTTGAAACGCGCGATCTGCCGGCACATCTCAGACCCGATACTGCCGCCCGCCCCGGTCACCAGAATACGCTTGTCGGAAAGCTGTGCGGCGATCGACGTAACGTCCAGTTCGACCGGTGCTCGCCCCAGCAGATCCTCGATATCCACTTCGCGAAGCTGGCTCACCTGCATGCGGCCGTCGATCAAATCCGCGATGCCCGGAACAATGCGGAAACGAAGATTGTTGCCCTCGCAAATCTCCACCACGCGACGAATTTCACGCGGCGTGGTTTTCGGAAGCGCGATCAGAATCTCGTCAACGCGCTGCCGTTCGCAGACCGTCTTCATATCATCCAGATCGCCCAACACCTCCACACCGTGAATCGTCCGGTGAATCTGCGAAGGACGCTCGTCCAGAAAACCGACCACATCGTAACGCTCACGCGACGTACGCAGAATCTCCCGCAGCAACGCCTCACCCGCGTCACCAGCCCCGATGATCAACGCACGGGACTGCTTCTCGAAACGCTCCGCGTGAACCTCCTCGTGATACAACCGAACACAGATGCGGCAGATCCCGACCAGCCCCACCGTAGCCGCCCAATCGAGCAGAAAAACCGCCTGCCGAAGCTGATTGCCCAAATCTCGGTCGATAAGCCGATGGCCGAATTGACGATCCCAGACGTTCTCAATAACGAAGTAAAGCAGAACAAAAACGAACGACCCGACCAGCGACGCGCGCACCACACCGATCAAATCGTACAGGCCAACATACCGCCAAGCCCCGCGAAACTGCTTGCTCCAGCCGAAAACGACCAGCTTCGTCGGCACGGACAGAATCAGCAGCGGCACCAGAAGCGCGCCGAACCACTGCGCCGTCCGGTGAAAATTGTAAGCGAGTGCAAACGCCACCATCATCGACAGTGTAAAAATCCCCGCGTAAACCGCGATGGGGACAATCAGCCGGTGACGCACCAGCCACCCCGCCGACTCTTTATGCTGATTCACGTTGTCGTGATGACTCATCAGTTCCAGTTTGAAAAAACGAACGAAGAAAAAGGTCCGCAACAACGATCAAGTACAGCGTCGTCCTGCACCAAGCGCGTCCCGTTGTCACGCCAACCCATTTAGCGGTGTAGCGTGCGACACGAAATCCGTTACCCAACCCGTTTAGCCGTGTCGCGTGCGACACGAGGAACACCATCCAATGCCGATCCAAACAAACACCAAAAAGACGCACCACAAACTAACTACTCGGTCCGTCCGCCGTCGCCGCTGTCGCCGCCGCCGCAGCAGCAGCAGCAGCTTCCGTCGCAGCCCGCTGCTTGAGCAATTGCTTCGCCCGCTGAAGTTGATCGTAGAGACCCGCCCACGGTGTCCCCGGCGCGGTACGCTTCAACCGCAAAGCCACACCCTCCGCCTCCAGCATCCCCGCCGGATAACGCGAATACCACAGGGCGTAACAATACAACGCCTGCACCGGCGCATTTTGAAGATTCTTTTGAGCGAACCGGCGCAACTTGAGCAGAGCGTTCTTCAGATGGTCGTCCGATTGAAAAGCAGCCTGCAACGAAACATTGTATTCCAAGATACCCGGCTGACCCGGCCGTCGAATCGCATCGTAGCTCATGATCCGAGCCAGCGTCGTCATCCCCCGGCGAAAATGCGACCGTTCGAAATCCACAACGAGTTGACCAAAACGCGGGATCGGCGATCGTGCATCGACCTCCTCCGCCGCCACAAACGCACCACGCGAACGCAAACTGTCGCCATTCTTGAAGTAGGCCCATCCGTCCGCCAGCAAATGCCTCCGCTGAGCGTCCAACTGCGTGTACAGAATATTGACGTAGTGGTCCGGCTCCGGTTTTTCGGCATTCTTCTGCGCCTCAACCGCCGCCGCCAGTTCCTCCATCGTCATCATGTATTTCATCGTCGCCACGGATCCCCCGAGCGACATGCGGCGAATCGGCGCGGCAAACGCAGCACTCTCAAGCACCATCCGCGGGCGAAACACAAACGCGTTCAAATCCGCCGGCGTCGTCCCGCCCGTCATCATCCCCAACGGCGTCACGCCCGCTGTAACCCCGCCGGACCGGCGCATCCCAGGCATCCCGTTGGCACCGCGTCGCAAAGCACTCGACGCACCCATCTCCCCAGCCCGAGGCCGACTGACCCGCGACGGACCGCCCTGCCCGATCGCCTCCCCAGGGCCGATAAGAGCAGCCAGCGCAATCACAGCGCAAAACCGCCGCCAACCGAATAACGCATTATTTCCCGAAAAACCGGGTCCGTTCGATCTCATCATTTCTCATACCCCTTAGGCCACCGCCGACGCAGCCGCAACCCAATGCAGCGACAGCCCTTTTCCTGCGGGTTCCGTACGCTCCTTCAGAGCCGCGACCGTGAGGGAGCGGTTGGCGGACACCCCGCACAATCGGGTATCGCCGCGTACCAGCGCCAACTCCCATATGGAGTATATGCTATTTCGACGCATGCTAGGCGGCGGATAAAGTCAATTCAAGCGACACGGACGCCGACGATGCAATATCAGCAGTGGGAACGGAACTTCCTACCGATTTTTCCCCGCTTCACGCTGAACCTCGGTCAAAAGAGCCTCCGCACGAGACTTCAACTCCCCAAACATCGCATCCAGACGGGCGTCAGCCGCCTTCTTCAAAACCGCGTCCGGCGACCGAAGTTCGGATGCGTGGCTGCGACGGAACTGCCACGCCCGCGCCTCAAGCTCCGTCAGGAAGGACTCGATCGCGGTACGCTGCCCCGGATCCAGCTCGTTCAGGTGGATGAACTCCCGAACATAGCGCCGCCATGCGTCCTCCGGCCTCGGCTTGGACCAGTCGATTACGTCGAGCAGACGCCCCTCGATATCGCCTCGCCCGTTCACCGGCGACATCTCAGCCGATGGGGGCGATTCCACCAGGTACGGGCTTTCCAACCCCCACTCATCCGGCGACCATTTCCCCTTCACCCACTCGGCACGGCTGCGAACGGTATCGTTGAGTCGATGGTCGTATCGCTCGAAATCGCGTTCGAGCAGCTTTCGCTGATCCGCGTTCATTTCGTTCACGGTCGCCTGACGGAGTTTCTCCATCCGCATCATCGCGTCCGCGAAAGCCGCCTCCGACTCGCGCGTCCAGCGCGCCACCAACTCCGGCGTCAACGGCCGGCGGTTAACCCGAAGATCGATCCACTCGCGGACCTGCCCCGAAACCATTGACGCATTCTTGAACATGAAAAGTGCCGACGCGCGCGTAAGCCGACCCAGCAGCCTCGTCCGCTGTCCCACATCAAGCTTGTACCGGGCGGCGACGAGGTCCGTAAATTTGTCCATCCGCTTCTGGAATTCCCACGGCGGAATGCGCACCACGTCGTTGGCCAACGTCCGCGCGAAATCGTCCGGCTCCGTATCCCACGCGTTCTTCTTCCAGAATCGATCAATCGTCGAAGAAATAAATTCCGCCTGCTCCGACCAGTCGCCCATCTCGCGCACTTGCCTGCCGAGCGCGTTCAGTTCATCAAGCGCCTTGGGGTCGAATTCCGGCTGCTTCGAGTCGGCATCCTGCGCAAGCACACCCGCGCAAACCAACCCGCTCGCCAGCACCACGACCACGCCCCGGCTCAGGCTTTTTTCCACACATTTGAACAACATGACAGTTGGGATTCTAACCGCAGACCCCGCGCATCGCCCAGGTCAAAATCCCCGGTGCGAGTTTGGCAACCGGTTCAGGAATTGCGTCGAATAATGAAGTCAGCCATCGCGGTCAGCGTGTCCCGCGCTTCGGACGGATTCAGCCCACTCAAAGAATCTGTCGCCCGCGAGACGTGCCGCTTGGCCGTGTCGATCGCGTAGTCGATGCTCCCCGTCTCAACCAGAAAAGATCGCAACTCGTTTCGCGACATACTCTTACGACCGGATATGAATTCGACAAGTTGTGACGCGACCGCCGAATCCGCAGCGCGGATGCAGTGCAAAATCGGCAGCGTCGCACTGCCGTGGGCCGCGTCCAACCCAAGGTCTTTGCCGGCCAACGCGGTTTCCCCGACCAAATCGAGCACGTCGTCAACAATCTGAAACGCGACACCCGCACTCATTCCATACTCGCGCAAAGCCTCAACCGCAGCGTCATCAGCGTCCGAATAACGCGCCCCCAACGCACAGCAGGTAGCCGTCAGTGCTGCCGTTTTGCCACGGATAATGCGAAAATAGTCACGCTCGCTCAGCGTCGCGTCGTGGCGATGGTGAATCTCCATCAACTCACCTTCGCAAACGGTGTTCGTCGTAGCCCCAATCGCGCGCGACGCATACTGATCCTGCAAACTGCTGCAAAGGTGGTAGGCGTGGCTAATCAGGTAATCACCCAAGAGAACCGCCGCCACGTTGCCGTTTGTCGCGTTGATGGTCGGGTGCTTCCGCCGGACCCGTGCATCGTCGATTACGTCGTCGTGAACGAGGGTCGCAACGTGGACCAGTTCGACCACCGCCGCCAGCGTGTGGTGCGCGTCGCCGATCTCACCAAACGCTCTCCCGGAAAGCAACAACAACGCAGGCCTGAGCATTTTGCCGTGATAGCCGCGAATGCGCCCGAAAAGCTCATTTACAAAGAGGTGATCACTGCGCAACTCGGATTGCAGAATCCGCGAGACCTTTGCCAGATCGTCCTCGATCGGAGCGTAAAGCTCCATAGGAAACGATGCGCGGGTCGGCTGGATGAGCGGGATCGTTGGTTCCACGGGCATTGTCCTTTGTATCGTCGTCACGGGGGGTAACATAGGGGCAAACCCACTGAGATTTCAATCCTATTCAAAATTTTTGAAAATCAGCGACAATCCGGAGCGATCACGCCGGTGGCGCGGCATAATCACCGCTCTTGCCGCCCGTCTTCCGCTCCAGCCGAATCGGGCCTATCACGATGCCCTTGTCCGCGGCTTTGGCCATGTCGTAGATGGTCAGCGCCGCAACGGCGGCGGCGGTCATCGCCTCCATCTCCACGCCCGTCCTCGCAGCCGTGCGCACGTGCGTCGTTATCTGTAGTCGCGTCGCGTCCAAACGCTCGAACGCCACCTCGACCCAGTGCAGCGGCAGAGGATGACACAGCGGGATCAACTCGCCGGTACGCTTGGCAGCGTTGATGCCCGCGAGCTTCGCCACCGTCAACGCTTCACCTTTCTGAAGCGTACCGGCCAGCAACCGATCGAGAATCTCCTCCCGCATAGTCACGCAAGCTGTCGCGACAGCCTCCCGCACGGTCACGTCTTTATCGGTCACGTCGACCATGCGTGCGCGACCGTCGCTGTCGATGTGTGATAGGTCTGGATTCTCTGAAGAATTCATGGGTCGAAAATCTCCGGGTGGCCGATACTACCGGGCACAACCCAGGCCATAACCGCCCGGGACTCCCTCAACAGTGTATTCGGTCTCGATTTGGACGTGAAGCCATGCATGGCTGGGGTCAAGGTCCGCGCTTTCCGCGTCGATGCAGGCGTGTGGGCAGATAGCCTTTGGAGGGGCCAGTCGCCAATGTTCAAGACCGTCGCCATACCCAACCTGTCGCCGCCGATCGCAGCCACTTGGCTGACCCGGACGATTGACTGGTTCACAGCCGCCCGGTCTCACCGCGTGATCTGTCTGGTCATGGGATTGTGGGTGTTCAGCATCTTTGATGTAGCGCTAACCATGCTGGCCCACGAGCAGGGCATGCTGGACGAGTCGAATCCCATCGCCCGACGGCTGCTGAACAGTCCGCCGGCCATCATGCTCTACAAGCTGAGTCTGGTAACGTTCGCCAGCACAATCATCCTGTCCAACCGGCGACGACTGGTGGCTGAGTTAGCCGCCGGCGGTGTGCTTGCGGTTTATACGATCGTCGCGATCCAATGGCGATTGTGCTACGAGCTGTACGTGCTGACGCACATCGGCGACATTCGCTCGCAAGAAATCGACGCCATCGACCTGACCATCCTGACGTCAAGCGCGCCGTTGTTCTGATGCTACACGAAACGTCATCCGACATGAAAAGCCCGACCGCGCCGCAACCCTGAACGAGACCAGGGCGGGACCACGAGATTCGCGTATCCAGCGAAATGGACGCAACTCCTGCCCACGCTCCCTCACTGTCGCTGCTCTGTCAGGACACGGTCCGTGCTACACGGTTCCAGGCCCCGCCGAACGCCAAACGAACTTCGCATTTCAGTTTCTCAGAACAGCGCAAAAAGAGAATTCTCGCTTGCGATAATCAACCACGATTTCGATGCATAGCCGTCGCCAGAAAACGCAACGCGGGTTATCCTGCGACTGACTCCTGTCCAACTCGGGCGAGGGCCAACGCTTACAGTTGGACACCCACCCGGATCGCGGGCAGAGTCAAAGTTTTCACGGAAACGGAACAATCAAGGAGGCAACATCATGACACGCATTCGCTTCGCCACTGCACTTTGTTTGGCCACACTCCTCAGCGGCTGTGCTGCCAAGTACGCCGACTACGGCGAGCCGATGAAACTGAAATCCGACGACAGAGTCTCGGCGGAGAAAGTGTTCAGCCAACCGGACATGTACAACGGCCGGGAAATCCATCTCACGGGCAAGGTGGACAGCGTCTGCGCGAAGAAGGGCTGTTGGCTGCGCATCGCGGACAATGCACGCACGGACACGATTTTCGTGAAGTTCACCTGCCCGGTGGATGGCCGACTCATCCCAATGGACGCGGTCGGGCACGAAGCGACGATCGAGGGTGAACTGTCGATCGAGGATATTTCGCAGGAAGAGGCTCGTCACTACGCCGAGGACTCCGGAAAGTCGCCCGAAGAAATCGCCAAGATCGTCGGGCCTCAGAAGCAGTACCGCATGAAGGCCCCCGCGGCACGCATCTACGATATGCCGAAGAAGAAATAGAAACCGTCCGAAAGGGAATGAACGCAACCGGCAGATTCAGCCGTTATCCGCACAAGGGCACGGTCAATGGGGCACGGTCTCGTGACAACCGAGACAGTTCGTAGCCTCGTCCACCGTCCGGTGCGCAGCGGGCAGCGGACGTGGCGGGTCGTCGCCTACGTGACACAACACGCAACCCAGGTTCGGCGTATCGACGAGCGGATCCGCCATGAACCGCGCCAATGTTCGATCGGTCGCCAGTTGCCCAAACGCACGCCGACCGTCGTCCTCGAACTGTCCGACGATCTCAGCCGGTTCGCCGTCAGCCGTTACAAATTCACTAAAACTTTCCGGAAAACCACGGAACGCAAGACGCGCAAGCAAACGATCGTCGTCGACTTCCGCATACGCCCGCCAGTATCCGCAACCACAAGTCGACAACAACACCATGCCGACTTCGTCGCCCGTTTCAGAAACCAGCGCGCCCCGGTATGGGATGTCGATAAACGGTTCCGCAGGCACGCCGCCAGCCAACGCATCCTCAATGTTGAGCGAAAACGCATACGGCTCATCACCACCGGTCGATACGATCGCACCGTTCTCGCAACCGGCGCAAAACCAGACCCCGCACGCAACCGCAATCGCCGAAAAACACCGGAAACCGTAACCCATTTTCATAGCCCCATCATAACAGATCGGCCCTGCCGGTTACCACGATTTGCCGGCGCCCCCGCCGAAAATCCTCGGCTAATACGGGTATTCGGACGCGGACTTGAATCATCGCTTCGGTTTTTGAAGCAGCGTAACAGGTCAGCCATGTGCAATGCATACTTGCTTGTCTTCTTTTGTCTTCTGTCGTTTCCTTGCGTCAGGGAACAATTCTTCCCCCCTTGCAAAGGGGGGATACAGGGGGGTCTGGACTGGAGCAACGCTTCGTCTCGCAAAAAGAACGTCCCCCGGCCCCTCCTTTTGAAGGAGGGGAGAAAGAAGGCTATTGTTGCGTCTGTGCGAGAAAATACCGTCCTCGCCGTGTTTTTTGTCACCCGACATTGCACACGGCTGACCTGTCACGAAGCAGCGCAAAACGTGCGAACAACTCGGTCGTAACAGGTTGGCGGTGCGCAATGTCAATCCGCTCAGGGACCGCGTTCGCCCGTACTCTACACGGTTTTCAAACGCACCCCACGAACCGCGGACTTCAGTCCGCGCGGACGCCCCCAGACCCATCCAGCACAATTCTCAACCAGCACGCCTCCACACCGAAACATCGCCATTGCAGGTTGATGACCTGTTACGTCACAAGAACCGCAAGCCGAAAACCTAATTGTCAAAATGAAAATCGAATTGAATCGGATAACTGTCCGCGTGGCCGCTTTCAAACGTCACGCCCCCGCCGATCGACTGTAAATCCCCAGTACCCGAACCGGGAACAACGCGCCACGTCCCCCGAACCTTGCCGGCCTCAAACGTCCCGTCGTGGCGGAACACGAAGCTGCCCTTTCGCCCGTCCACGCTTCCGGTCACGCGCTCCATCCCGCAGAACTCGGTACCGCCGTCGGAACGAGAAACCATCAACATTTCCAGAACCCCCTCACCCTCGATCACACCCTCGTAGGACTTCCCAGCCCGCACTCTGGTCAATCGAGCGCTTCCTTCAACCTCGTCGCAAGCGGCCTCATCCCAACCGTGCATGCGAAACGATGCATTCGTAGCCATAAATCAGTTTCCTTCCTCCCGCCGAAAATCGACGAGTTTCGCATATCGTAACTCTTCAGCCACGTGAAATCCCAAACAACGACAAACTCAGTTGGGCTTTACGGGTGTGATGATTGCCCTCTTCCTCCCCTCCTTTAACAGGTTGCTAAACAACCTCATCGGGAATGTGTTTTCCGCGATGTTTTGCAATTATCGCCAGTGTTGATGTTGAATTGGGCGGGTTTTGCTTGCCGATTTGGCTTCGCAATGCCCCGGCGAGGCTTGGCGAAGCTGTT
>JAJDDQ010000054.1 GCA_029260215.1 Phycisphaerae bacterium | reverse complement strand
AGCCTACGGCAAGACCGGCCGACCAAGCGTGCCGCCGGAACGACTCATCAAAGCGCTGCTCCTGCAGTCGCTCTATTCGATTCGCAGCGAAATCCAACTCTGCGAGCAGATCGGCTACAACATGCTCTACCGCTGGTTCCTGGACATGAACCCGTCGGACAAAGCCTGGACGCCCGAGGTCTTCAGCATGAACCGCAAACGCTTTGCCGAACACGGTTTCGTCAGCGACTTCTTCGATCGCGTTGTCCACGAAGCCATTCTGCAAGACCTGGTCAGCGGCGATCATTTCACGGTGGACGGCACATTGATCCAGTCCTTTGCGTCGATCAAGAGCCTGCGTCCGATCAAAACCAATGACACCAAGGTCAGTGACGGAGCCGACGACGATGACCCCGGCAATCCCATGGTCAACTACCGCAAGGAAAAGCGTAGCAACAAGACGCATCGGAGTATTGTCGATCCGGAAGCAATGCTCGCCAGGAAAGGTGACGGTAAGCCGGCATTGCTGAGCCACAGCGCGCACTTGTTGATGGAAAACCGCAATGGCCTGTGCGTCAGTGTGGCTGTCGATCAAGCCGATGGCTACGCCGAACGCAATCAATGCGATGCCATGCTCGATCATATTCATCGTCGCCACCGCCTGAAGCCCAAGACTTTGGGGGCCGACGCGGGTTACAAGGCTGGTAAGTTCCTTACTGCGCTCGAGCAACGTGGCATCAGGCCTCATGTTCCCGTTGGCGACGACACGATCGCGGGAGACAGTCCCGGCGATTGGGCGCGCCGTCGAGCTCGCTTCCACCAGGGCAGTCGTCCGTATGAAATCAGTCAGCGCATCCGCAAGCGCGTGGAGGAACTATTCGGCTGGTGCAAGACGATCGGCGGCTTGGCCCGTTCCCGTTTCGTTGGCCGGTGGAAACTCAAACAACAAAACGAAGTGACCGCTGCCGCTTACAATCTATTGAGAATGGCTCGACTGGCACCGGCGGTCTGACGTGAAACGGCTTCGCCAAGCCCCAACGGGGCATTGCGAAACCAAATCAGAAATAAAAACCCGCCCGTTCCAACATCAACACTGGCGAGAAATGCAAAAACTCGCGGAAAACACACTCCCGTTGAGATTGTTTAGTGACCTGCTAGGCCAGCCACAACGCCCGTTTTACTTTTCCCACTCCTCCGCCTTTTTCTCGAGCATATCGAGGAGTCGGTCCATTCTTGTGGCCTGTTCCTCCCATTTGTCCAAAATTGCATCGTACTTGTCAGCATGTTGATCAATTCTCGCAATCTGCGCGTCGCCCTGATCAAGTTGCTGCACATATCTTCGATCCAGTTCGTCATAAGCCGCCGATTGGGCTGCCCCCGCGCCGGGTCCAGTGCTCGATGGCCGATATGGGTTGTCACAGCCTGAATTCAGGCCGAACGCCATGATACCGACAATGATCGCTCGACCAGAATCGAGCGACCTGATCACAAATCTCTTCCGTGTGCTCATACCAATAAACCTCCTCGCATGACTTTGCTTCACCGTCTCAACCAGGGCACGCGCATCATTGGTACGCAGCCGAACTCGTAACGAAAGCGGTCCCGCATTCTGGGCACCGGTCCGCTGTGAGCGCTTGAAGATCATACCCGCAGTGCTTGCAACATCCATCCGGAAACACAGGCCAATAACGGCGGCGTATCCAAACTGCTACGACGCAAATGACCCCCGTCGTTGCTGTCGCGAGACACATACCAATGAATAGACTCCTTAGGTATGTGCCCGCCAAGTAGTGTCGGCGAATCCATCCGTATCGATAGAGTTCGTCGAATAGGAGCAATTCCACGACAAACGGAGGCCAGGCTACCAGCGGTACCATAAGCGCACGCCGATAGCTCAAGAACGGAACTGAAGCAAGAATGCAGATGGCCAGTAAGATCAACGAAGACGACAGTATCGCGATCGCTCCCATCTCTGCTTCATAAGAAATATCGCGGATGAACGCCAGAATCACAGCGACACATGCTGTTGCAAGCAGTCGATGTCTTGCAACAAAATATTCGGTACATGTCTTGTCAAGCATGTTCGGCATTGCTCATGTCGTAAGACGATGCCAAGATCGCCGAAGAACCTATTGAGAATGTGTGGCGCGAATTCGGGATGAACGATTCACGCACTTGTATTCGCGCCACGCGTTTCTTCAGGCACAGCCCAAATTGCACACACAAGATGTGACGCGACTGCCCACTCCCCCGAAACTCCCGAACATGCACCAACTGCGGAGGATAAGTCGGGTCCAAATCCTCGCGGGAATCCTCCCGCCACCATTGCGTCGCCACATTCCAAAGCTCACCAGCCCGGTTGTAGGCAAAGCAGTAGCTGTAAACCGTATAGCTATTCGGCGAGAACGACTCAGCCTGCTCCTTGCGAATGATCCGCGTGACATTGCCCACAGCCTCGCCATCGAGCGCGTATTCGTAATAGGTTTTCTTAAAATCCCGGTCGAACGTCCCAGGCCAAAAATCGTCGAGGTCCGGATCACCGTGCGCCACCTCCAGCATGAGGCGGTTGGCTTTGTGCGGCGCGGTCGAATCGGCATCCGTATCGTAGAAGTACGTCGTCGTCATCGTCCCAACCGCCTCGACAGGCCCGCCGGCACCCTCCGCGAACCTGTAGTTCCGGTTGATCTTCCGCTTGCGATTCCCGCCCGGTCCTATTCTACTCCCAAGATTCCCATTGCCGTACGGCCACGTCTATTTCGTATATCATACCGCATTCTGGGCATGACCCAACATTGGGAAGTCCACATAGCCTATACCCGCATGTCGTACACACTTGATATGCGACGAGCTGTGCCCTACGAACAAGCGTACGAACGCGCCAACGCATAAGGAGAACGAGTAACCACGGAATGAACGACATGGTGAGTAGCGAGAGAATACCCACTTCAGTAAATACCCAAGGAGCGAGAGTATTGACGTACTCAAGACGAGCGGCACCAGAAAAGCGCAGGATCATTGCGCCGCCCGCAATCGCGATGCATGTCGCCAAACCGCGCTGGAGAACCCTCATGCCAAACAGTTTATTCCAAATAAACCGTGGCATTTGCGCAGGGCGTTTGCCGAAGGCGGAATCTATTGGTTTCCTGGGCCACATCTGACGGCTAGCCGCGTTGTATTCTTGCATCATTCAACTAAATTCGACTCCATTCGCCATCTAGAGTTCACGTATGTTAGTAGTTTTCATAGCTTCCGCCGAAGAGCGGATTGAGCGGTTCATCATAATACCATAGCGTATCGATAATGCCGGCTGCTGCAAACCCAGCTCCGTACGCCGGGGTGAAGATCCAACTATAGAGCCCACACACGCCCCCGAGTAAAAAGATATCCTTCTTAATACGTTCAAGTTCCTGTTCCGGCGTCAGTGGCTTTGGCTTGGGTTTGGGTTTGGTCGGAAGAGGAGTCGGACGGTAAGCGTTGGGGCCAAAACCGTTCATGGTATCACCGCCGCCGTTTCCATCGAGCAATCCCGTAGGGTCGGTCGAACGCGTCGGAGTCGAATTCACGTACGCATACGTGTTGAGCCCCCCCCGAATCCCAATCGGATCGCGTTGCAAAAACCGTCCGGACGACGGATCGTACCACCGGTACCCGAGGTGCATGTATGGAAACGGTATCGGCTGGAGATTGACGTTGGAGGGCGCACCCCAGTCAAGGTCAGCCATCGACTCATACCCATATCCACCGGCATAGCCAAATCGCGTGCCGAGGTCCGGCGGCTGATTCTGCGTATGCAGCATCGGAGAACCAACCCGCCCGTCAGCCTGTACCCGCTCGCCGAAGGCAGTATACACAGGCCTCATGATTACAGCCCCCGAATCATCCGTCATAGCCTGCGTCGAAGCGATCTGATCACCATGATAATAAGTCGCCTCCGACGAAGTCCAGTCGTAATCCGAAACGCCCGGATTGTAGCTGCGAACGTAATTTTTGGTGGCAGCCGTCCCGTCCATCTCCACCGTGTAATCGACAGGCCCATCGCCCCAGGTCTCCGTCCAGACGGCTGAGTCATAATCCGGCAGCCCAGGCCCACCCGGATTCGCACCCACAATCGTCCGATCGCGCATCATGTGTCGCGACTGCCCACTCCCCCGAAACTCCCGAACATGCACCAACTGCGGAGCATAGACCGGATTCAATTCCTCACGGAAATCCTCCTGCCACCATTGCGTAGCCACATGCCAAAGCTCACCAGCCCGGTTGTAGAAAAAGCAGTAACTGTGAACTGTGTAGTCGCCCCCGCCGAACAGCTCAGGCCGTTCCTTGCGAATGATCCGCACAACATTGCCCACCGCGTCGCCATCGAGCGCGTATTCGTAATACGTTTTCTTGTAGTCATAGTCGAACGTCCCAGGAAAAAAATCGTCGAGGTCCGGATCACCGTGCGCCACCTCCAGCATGAGGCGGTTGGCTTTGTGCGGCGCGGTCGAGCCGGCATCCGTATCGTAGAAGTACGTCGTCGTCATCGTCCCAATCGCCTCGATAGTCCCGCCGGCGCCCTCTGCGAACCTGTAGTTCCGGTTGATCTTCCGCTTACGATTCCCGCCAAGGTCGTACGTATACGCCAGATCGTAAACAACCAACGGGGAGCCGGTCACATCCACGCGCCGCTCCCGCGTCAGCCGGTGCAGATCGTCGTACGTGTACGTCACCTCGAACGTATCCGCCCCCACCCCGCCGCTCGCGTCGAGTTCCGTAATCTTCGTAATCAACCCACGTCCGTCATACTCATACGAAAAATCCAAAAACGGCTCCCACTCCATCTCCACAACCACCTGCATCGGAGCCGAGTTCGCGGCGTGCGTGATCGACGTCACCCGACCAGCCGCATCGTACCCGTATTGGACCTTGTTTTCGTTACCATACTCGATGTCCCGAACGAGGTTCCGCCCCGGAACGTAGCTGTACTCCGCACTGGAATACACGTTCGACGGCGTAGCCTCCTCCACAACAACCACCGACGCAATACGGCCAGCAGCATCGAAGACATATTGAGCCTGCGCACCATCCGACGTACTCCGCGTGATAATGTTCCCCGACTCGAACTGCGAATAATCGTAGCCGACCACCGTCTGAACAAGCCCCGCACCCTCGATGTGCGAAGTTTGCTCACCCGAGACGGTCGTACGTCCCGTCATCCGCCCCAACTCATCGTAACCCACGAAGTTTTCAACGGAGTAGGACTCATAGGGCAGCGACCATTCCACATCCTGAGCGAAGTAGGTCATCCGATCCATGCCGTCGTACTTGATCGGCGGGTTCGAAGCATTCGGTGCCACAATCGACCCGCTCATAGACCCGTAACTCGGACAGGCAGGCCCAGCCGCAGTACCTCCCCCGGAGGCCGTAGTACAATCCCCGCCGCAGGCCTTGAGCGGCGGGCAGACTTCACTTTGGCCGCTCAGCATGTTCATGGGCGTGTAGGCCCACGTAACCGGCGGTGGCGTCGGTCCTTCAGGCCCCTGAGGCGAAGGAGCCGCCGGGGACGCAGTGCTCCCCACACGTTCCCCCCGGAGAAGCCTGGACGCCGCATCCATCTCGTAAGTAAGCTTTACTCGCCAATCGCCGGGATTTCCCCCACCCTCCAATTCCGACGCCAATTGGCCGTAGAAGTCGTAATCGAACCGCGTTTCCACACCGTTCGGGTCGGTCACCATGTCCAAAAGCCCATTCGCCGTCCCCGCAGGGTGGTACGTCAGCAGAATCTCACCGCTGGCCGCCGCACCGCCGTCCACCGCAACCGCCGGCTGGGTAATCCGCGTCAGATTCGTCGGATCAGTAGGATCGGTGTAGGCGTAGACCCATTCGCCGAAATCGCCCGGATTCCCAGCATAATCAGGCCACTCCCTGTACGACGTGACGTTGTTCAGCCCGTCATAGGCCATTTCCCGCCGATTCCCAAGCGGATCGTCCACGGACAAAATATTCCCGTTTCCGTCGTAAGCCAGGCTCCAATCGTTCCCCCATTCGCTGAATTCGGTCAGATTCCGCTCGGAATCGAACGTGAACAAATACGAAATCAGCGGATATTTGCCGGTCAGCGGCGAGGAATAGTTCTTCAGCGTGTAGTTCGGAAGGTAGTTGAACCGGTGCGTCTCCCCCCGCCGGTCCGTGTACCGCGTCACCGCGATCACGCTGCCCAGCACGTTGTACTCGAAACCCTGCGTGTATTCGAAAGCAGGCGTACCCACAAAAACATCCCGCGTCAGCACGTCGGTCAGCCGATTATTTCCGTCCAACACGAACATCGTCCAAACTTCGGGCGTACCCCCGTTCACGGTCTTGTACTTGTCGGAAATCGCGAAATCCACCCCGCCAGCCTGGTCGTACTTGATGTCGATTTTCGTGTCATCCGGGTAAGAAACGCTGCCAAGCTGCGACGGGTACGAATCCCAGGACAACCCCCAGCTGCGCGAGCTGCCAAGGATTGTGTCACCGATCGATGTGGGCACTCCGCCCGTGAAAAACACCGTCAACGCCCGCATCGCAGCATCCGTAACGACCATTTGCGACGCGGTAGGCCAACTGATTTGCAGCTCGTTCCCGGCAGAATCAGCGATTTTCGACAAAGGAGCACACGACGAAACATCGGCTGCGAAGTAAAGTTTCCACTGATCCGTCGTGGTGAGCACCCACCCGCCGGCCCCGTCCGCTTCGAGGACGTAATGGTAGCCAGCCTCCGGAACCCAATCCCCGGCGACGAAGTTGAACCCCACTTCCCGCCCGTCATCCTGCGTGAGCGTGACCGTCGTGCTGTCGATTTGGCACAACTCAGCCATGTAGGACAACCGCCAAGTGTCGTCTGCGCTATTGTGGTAGAGATTGAAACTGATGTCCGGCCCCAGGCCGTCCCAGCCAATGATCGGCATCACACTTAACACATTGCCATTAGCAAGGTTAGCGGTCGAATACGGCCCAACCTGTATGCCCCCCTCCCACGCGTGCGGAGCGCCCGGGACCACAGGTGCAAGCTCAAGCCCGTAAGCCTCCGCCCCCGTGAACGCGGCAAAGACAGCCGCAATGGCCAAGACCGTGGATTTGGACCGTGAATTCTCGAATAACGGCAGAATTGAGCGAGCGATCATCCGGCGACTCCTTTGCACGGTTCGGACGAATAGAGGAACGAGCCTCGAATCACATGACGGGCACTCATTTTATACGGGCGGTGCAATGGGAAACGCAAGGCAATTGACTAGAAAATACGCCAACCCCGTCAATCCGTGGATTTGATGAGGGGTATTCGCACTCAATTGAGAGACGCGCGAAATGAGTGCATAAGAATTGACAAACAACCTTGGTCGGGGCTGTACCGTTCGCAATTTCTTGGAATCATGCCGACAAAGTATTGGCTTGCATTCTCAGGCCTGAATCTCTTCTTTCCGAACGTGTGCAATCGCAAACAACTCGATCGACGCACAGGGCCATTGCGATCAGCCACATTCAGCTTCGCCCACTCGTCCGTGCCATCATTTCGCGGTAGCGATCAGTGTCGATCAACGGACTGGCGCCTTTCTGGTCCGTGTCGAAGAGGGAACGAATCGTTAGCGAGCTACCCGTCCTGGACCGGTCGACTCTGCAGGGTTCGTCCACCAGACGCACGCCGCAGAAGTGCCCCGCGGCGGCGGCGTTGTACAAGGCGTCGAGCCAGTGATTCTGACGCCGCAGTCGTTCCCATTGCACGACCACACCGCGCCCGGCTACATACGAATCGACTTTGTGTTCCGCAGTCAAATGCCGCGCCAACGACATATGCTCCTGTGGCGACGCGCGATGGAATGTCAATGCACCGGGCTGCCCCACAGGTGTCCGCAGTCGCAAGTGAACCCATGTCTTCCAATGATCGGCGTCAACTTCCACACGAAGCAGTCGCTCTGCCGGGACGA
Source organism: Phycisphaerae bacterium (assembly GCA_029260215.1). Taxonomy (GTDB): domain Bacteria; phylum Planctomycetota; class Phycisphaerae; order UBA1845; family UBA1845; genus OFTM258. The sequence continues at coordinate 10,406 of JAJDDQ010000054.1, read as the reverse complement.
AAGAAATGTAGAAGCCCTTGCCGACGAACTTGACCGCGGATCCACTCGCCGTCGGTCGCGCCGAATTGGGGCGACGCGGCTGGGTGGCCCCACGCCCGATGGCCGGACGGTACGCCCCGCCCGTCTGCCTGCAAAAAGCGTAGACAACCTCGGGCAGGTAACCCGCGTCAATCCAAACCTGATGTGGACGCTCGACCTCGTCAGACGATGGGTCTCCGATCGGCCAACCCGCCAACGCCATCTCTCGAAACTGTTTGAGCGCGAGCATCACGGCTTGCTCAAGTCCCAGGTCGTCGCAGGCCGTCTCGATCCGGCCGTAGTCGACGACCTGAGCGGTGGCGTGATCGCCCCAGGCGACGACGACCCAGTGGATCAGATACTTGCCGATGTCGACGGCGGCCGTAAGCCACTTGCGGTCCTCAGGGACCACACCACGCGGCAGGCCCACGCCACGGGCGGCGATGCCGGCCAGATCCAGCGAGACATCATCCTGTTTCGACGGCGCCACAGGAAGGCACCACACGAACTGGCGCATCTCGCGTTCCGCGTTCTCCTCGTCAGCGGCCCGGGCGGCGCGCCACTCGTCGGCCGCCAGATCCCCGGCGTCCAGGAACAGGTTGTGGACGCCCGACCATCTGAACCCGAGTGTGTCGTCAGCCGGTGGCTCGCCGCAGACTATTCCGTCCTCATCGATCGATTGGGCTCCGTGCAGCAGTTTCGCGGCCGCATTGGCGGTAACCCGATCAGCATCGCTCCACGCTTCCTTGCACTCCGGGCAGACGAACTCGCCGAGCCGATGAGCATCCGCCTGCGATCCCGCCTCCTGCCAACCGCGCAAGTGCTCCCGTTCTGGACTCACCCAGCATTTGCATTGCGCGCAGCTCAGGGCGATGCGGCTGCGTGTGGAGTTCTGGTACTCCTGCCAAGTGCGGCCACGCTCGTTGCTAACCGTGCATTCCATGTAGATACGCTTGCGACGCCCGTAAGCTCTGGTACGAGCCTCGAGTTGGGTGATCTTGTCGCTCTCGCGGCTGCTGGCCCCGGCTTGATCCATGCCGTCGGTTTCCGTAATAACCACCACGCGCGTGGTGAACCCCGCCCGGCTCTTGTCGCTCCCACCGCCGGACATGAATTTGAACGTGGCACCATTGCCGAATTGAAGCGTCTCCACCCGACCGCCGCGGCTGCCGCCACCGCGCCGCGGCAGCAAATCGCGATACCGTGACTGCTCAACGGCCGGCAGGATGTCCTCGCGCCATTTGTCGGCGGCCATGTCCATGTCCGGCAGACCGCAAACCACCGACTCGCCGATCTCGAACAAATGATACAGTAGGGGAATGGCGAAGCAGGATAGGGTTTTGCCCGACTGTGTGGGGCCGGTCGCCACACAACGAGACCAGCGGCCCGAGTCAACCGCGTCGAACCACAGGGCCATGTAGGGTTGCCGCGCACACCGAAACCGCCGCCCGGTGAAGGGCCCTGCGGGGATGATGATCTCTTCCTCGGCGAATTGGCGCATAGGCCGCAACTGCCGAGGCCGGGCCTGTGCCAGCAGCCAGCGCAAGTCACTTTGAAGAGTCTGCGTCATTTCCGAAGGCACGCTCGATCTCCAAACCAGCGTCGTCCAGAGCTTCGTACATGATCTCGACCGCCGCGGCTCCGAATTGTCGCTGCAACGTTTCGCCGGCACCGCGCAGGATGGCGGCGATCCGACCGAGGGCGGTACGCGCCTCGTCACGTCGCACCAACACGCGCTCGCGCTCCAGACGGTCCAGCCGGGCCATCGCGGCACGTTCTTCGCGGTACCGTTCGAGGGCCGGGCTGCCGCTGCCGGTCATCAACGGATCGTTCTCTGCGGCAAGTTTTTGAGCGTTTTCCGCCAGGAAGTCATGCAACCCGCGCACCACGGCGGACAGGTCGATCGTCGGACCCCCAAAGGGCAGGCCATAACGATTGGCCTGCTCGTTGATCCCTTTGGTCTGTCGACCGGACATCTTCCGCCAGTGCTTTTGCGGAATCGAACCGTAATGCTGCCAGCGCAGGCGCTCTTCCTTGTTCTTCTCGAATCGCTTGAGCGCTGCTTTTTCGGCACGCGACAGCTGCTGCTTGTCCACGACCTTCTTGTGGGCCTGAGCGATGAGTTTCTGCTCGATGCGTTCGGAACCGGATGTAGATCGTGGCGCTGTCATGTTCGCTTACTTACTCGCAAAAAACGCAACGATGTTCGTAAAAGTTCGGCGATCGCGAGGCCCCCGGATGTGACATTGGCCCGGAAGGAACCAAGCCTGAATTCGGCGTGAATCTTGCCGCCGATCGAGGCGCATGTGTGCCTGTCAGCCGAGCACATTGAACCGTCGCTGGAATACCGTCGGGACGATGCGTCAGGTTTCCTCTTCTTTCTGCTTGAATGCCCTTGATTGTGTTCGATGGACTTGCCCTCATGCGACGTGTTCAGCCGCGTCGCGTTGACGCGCAAGAATCCTTCAAAGGAGACGAACGATGAGCACGACCAGAAAGACCAGGGCCGCGAAGAAGAGCGCCAAACCGAAGAAGACCACGACGAAGAAGGCCGCGACCGACGACCACGACGACATACGCAAAGCAAAGACAGGCGATGCCAAGGCCAAACGACTCAGCGCCCTGGACGCCGCCGCAACGGTCCTGCGTAAGAGTGCTACACCCATGCGTGCCACGGAACTGATCACCGCCATGGCCGAGCAAGGCCTGTGGTCCAGCCCCAAGGGCAAGACACCCCACGCCACGCTCTACGCCGCCATGTGTCGCGAGATCAACGCCAAGGGTAGCGACGCTCGTTTCACCAAGGTGGATCGAGGCCAATTCGCGTTCAACATGGTGACCAAGCAATAGGTCCGAATTGAGGACTCGCTGATCGACCGACACGCGCCAGGTGGGGACGACTGACGTTTTCCCGCCCTGCGATCCAACGCCTCGGCCAAGTCCGGGGCGTTTCTCCGGCGTGACGGACTCCAAATTCGCACGGGCACTTCGAATCCTGGTAAAGAGGGCTTGACTATCGCCCGACACTAGGCAAGACTTCTTTACTAACGATCGCATCGAGTAAAGCAGGATGAACCAGTGATGAAACGACAGACCGGCACCTACCAGACGACCATCGCTGGCGGGGAGCATGTGCAGGCCTTCCTGCCGCACCCCTTGCCGCCCGCCGATCCGCCTCTCGTTCTTGACGACCAACTGGTCGATCTCCTGTCCAACGCGCTGGCGGCGTTGGGGCGACTCGGTGTCGCTGGCGCAATGGTGCCCAGCCCGGACTGGTTCCTCTACGGTTTTGTCCGCAAGGAGGCTGTGGTCTCCTCGCAGATCGAGGGTACACAGGCCACACTCAAAGACATTGTTGCGTTCGAGGCGACGAATGTGGCTGAGCGACCGGACGACGTTGAAGAGGTCTGCAACTACGTCGACGCCCTCACCTGGGCGCGCAGCCAGCTCTCGAAGCCCAGAGGACTGCCACTCAGTACCCGACTGCTGTGCATGGCCCACAAACGGTTGATGCGTGGCGTGCGCGGCGCGGGGCGGCAGCCCGGTGCCATTCGACGAGCACAGAACTGGATCGGCGGCGCACGCCCGAGCAAGGCGAGATTCGTTCCGCCTCAGCCCGACGCCATACCCGAAGCCATGTCGGCCTTCGAGAATTGGTTGCACAGTGACGATCCGCTGCCACCACTCGTGCGCGCGGGCCTGGCACACGTTCAGTTCGAAACCATCCATCCGTTTCTGGACGGCAACGGTCGCATCGGACGCCTGCTGATCACGCTGCTGCTGGAGCATTGGGGCGTTCTGGAATCGCCGTTGCTCTATCTGAGCCTGGCGCTGAAGCGGCATCAACAGGAATATTACGATCGACTCCATTTTGTTCGCACTGAAGGTGACTGGGAGGGTTGGACGGCGTTCTACCTGGCCTGCGTGCGGGAAGCAGCCGAAGACGGCGTAGCGGTCGCGCAAAGCTTGTTCAGACTCATCAGCGAGGATCGCAAGCGTCTGCTGACTCGCGACGGTGTAACGATTCCGGCCCTTCGGTTGTTTGATCAGCTTCCGACGCATCCGATGATGACGCTGCCCAAGGCCGTCCAGTTGCTGAAGACCAGCAAGCCGACGGCATCCAAGGCGATCACCGCGCTGGCGGATGCGCGCGTGCTCCGCGAGACGACTGGCAAAGCACGTGACCGCGTGTACGCCTACCACGGCTACCTCCGAGAGCTGACCAGAGATTTGGATTGAACAGATTGATCTTGCAAGACGCGCTCTGCCTTGCGTCCCGTGAACTTCTCCCATCGCTCGACGATGACATCGCAGTAGAGTCCATCGAGCTCCATCAGATGAGCGTGCCGTTGCGTCTGCTCTGCCGCGATCAGCGTGCTGCCCGTACCGCCGAACAAGTCCAGCACGCTCTCGCCGACGCGGGAGGAGTATTGAATCGCACGCACCGCGAGCTCGGTGGGCTTTTCGGTCAGATGGACCATCGATTGCGGGTTGACCTTCTTGACGTGCCACAGGTCGGTGGCGTTGTTCGGCCCGTGGAAGCTGTGTGCGGCGCCTTCCTTCCAGCCGTAGAAGCATATCTCGAAAGCACCCATGAAGTCCTTGCGTGTGAGCACCGGATGCTGCTTGTCCCAAACAATGGCCTGACTGAAGTAGAGGCCCGACCGTTCAAGCGGTCCGGGATAGTCGCCCAGATTCTTGTAACCACCCCAGATGTAAAACGATCCGCCGGGCTTGAGCACGCGCGATGCGTTGCCGAACCACGACAGCAGCATCTCGTCAAACGCCTCATCGCTGACGAAGTCGTTCTCCAGCGGCCTGTCTTTGGGACGCAGTTTCTTTGTGGTTGCCTTGGCCTTCACGTTCCCTCTGGCGAGGTCGAACCCCTGATGGTGCGTCAAACCTCGTCGGCGCACACCCTCCGTCCCATTCCTTTTCTCACGGTTTGGCTTGGACGCTTCAAAGGAACTCAGCCCCGCGGCGATAGCGTTGTTGCTACGCGGCTCGACCCTCACATTGTAAGGCGGGTCGGTGTTGACCAGATGAATGGGAGCGCCATCCAGCAGTCGATCCACATCCTTGGGGCTGGACGAATCGCCGCAAAGCAAACGATGCTCACCCATAACCCAGAGGTCGCCAAGCTGAGTGATCGCCTCGACTGGCGGTTCGGGCACGTCGTCCGGATCGATCAAGCCCGAGCTTACGCCCTGATCAAACATCGTCGCCAATTCGTCGGCGCTGAAACCCAGTGATGACCAATCGAAACCAAGGTCTTTCAGCTCGGCCAGCTCGAATGGCAAGAGGTCCATGTCCCATTCCGCCAACTCAGCCGACTTGTTGTCGGCGATGCGGTAAGCCCTGATTTGCTCTTTGGTCAGATCCTTGGCGACATGAATCGTAACGGTCTTCAGGCCGAGCTTCCGGGCCGCCTTCCTTCGCGTGTGCCCACAGACGATGACGCCCTCGGCGTCCAAGACGATGGGCTGCCGAAACCCGAATTGGCGAATCGACTCCGCCACCGTATCAACCGCAACATCGTTGTGCCGGGGATTCTTCTCGTACGGCAGAATCTTCGCCAGCAACCGTTGCTCGATCTTCATTCCAATCCCTCCACATTCTCGACCGGCGTAACTCGACCTTGACCTTCGCTTGGCCCCCAAACGCCACGGGGTCGCCCACGTTGGGTCAAACCGCCTTCATCGCCGCCCGTGTACGATCGCTCCGGTCTTTTCGCCGACGTTCCAACCTGTACGGTCTGGGGTAAATCGCCACGTGCCAGTGCCGCGAAAACGGTTATGGCCTCACGAAGCGCTGCTCTGGCCGCTTTCGAGGTAGCGATATCAGCCGAAAAATCGCTTCTGTCGGTTTTGTCGGTAGCCTTCATAGGACATCCCAGAAAAATCAAAGGTCACACAATCATGCGTTCCGGACTCGAGGACGACTGATCGCAACTGCGTACATCAACCGTATACAGATCGCCGCACCAAGAGCAATCGAATTTCGGACTCGTCGTGAAGAATTCGGCAGACGTGATTGTCAGGAAGTGACTCGGCTGGACAAGCAGGACGGCGGGCAAAAAAATATCTGTGGCGTATCATCATTCTCTCGAACTCGGCGCGCGAAAACGATGCGACGCACACACTGCCAGAACATGGCACTCACCATCGCGCGAATCTTCTCCGAAGACCATCAGAATCGTTGCATGCCATGTGGAAGCGCGGGTGCAAGGTGTTACCGCCGACGCCGTAACTCTCGCCAGTTACGCAGTTTGGAACGCACCGCGCTCACGTTGCCAACATGAATGCCGTAGGTTCGAATGGCATCACCCGATGTCGCCACATGCCGCTTGTCACGAAGCGCGCATTGTTGTCCCGTCATGCCAACTCCAGCCACCGAAAAGACTGGCAGATCGTTGGAGTTGTGGTCAGGCAAGCCACCGCTCGAATCGCAAGCATGGTCGACGGTGCCAGGTCATTTCGCAACGCGTCTCAACACGCCTCAAGTTTCGTGCGTACATTGTGCGACGCACCCGATGTCACCGCGCGAGAGGTGACAATTGACCGTTCTCGAAATCAGTGCACTAAGGCTCACCGTGCATCGGTTGAACCCCCGATTTGAGTAGAGTTTGCCGCTTTCGCCAGCGATCCACGGTCTTGCAAACCGCAGATCGCCAAGTCTGGGAAGGGGAATGCAGGCCCTCCGTTCGCCGGTAAGTGGGGACGGCGGATAAAATCCCCATGCCTGCCTGCGAGGGGCATTTGACGCCCAAGAATCAGGCTTAAGTTGCGGTGGTCATGGCCAGTCACCGACACCGAAAGCCATTGGTGGGATTGAAAAACAGCCGCACCAAAGACGGACCGTCGAAACAGGTGCGAACCTGCCCAACGATCACTTCAGATTCGGACGACGACAAGGTGGCTTGTGGACAAGACGGGCACTGCGATTTGCATAGCAAAGACATATCTGGCTATCCTCAATCGCCGCATTATCCATGCTAACGCTATCGACGCAAGCGCTTTTACGATTTCGACCCAAACGCTCCGAACTTGACGCTGCATCAGTGCGCCAAAAATGACCCGGAACGCGACACCGCCGGAAGCCTGGCACGCTCTCCTAGGGAGCTCTGCAAATCGAAGAGCACACCATGGCGTTCGCACGACATCAGAGGCGAACATGCGAAAGCGTCTCCCCCTTCGGTAGTGGTTATGGAAATCTGATGATTGCTTGGACCGACGAAACGCCCGGCTACGCCGGGGCGGGACAGTAGGAAAGAAGTGGGAGAGGGCCGAAGGGACTCCGGGTGGCCCAGTGAGCCGGACCACCTTTGCTATGGGCGGTCAATCGCCGCGATCGTCGTCCTGGTCCTCACGGGCTTCACGCAACCAGTCGGGAGCCAGATGGCTCAGCACCGTCGGTTGAAATTCCGGACAGAGGCGGGCCTCGCCTTCGAGCCATCGGAGCATGAGCACCGGATAGCCTATTTCAAACGCCGGATCGAAACAGGTGAGAAGTGTTTCATCGTTATCGTCGTACATGTCCATCAGGTACGGGCTGGGCGAGACATCTCCAACATCATTCCCCCGCCCCTCCGCCAGCGGCCAGCCCTTTGCGCAGCTCCGCGGGGAGCAACGCGTCGAGCTCAGCCTCGGAGAACGTCATCTCTTCAAGGCGTTGCAGGCCCTCCTGCGCCTTCTTGTAGGCCTGGTCGTTCGTGCTCGGCGCTCCGGAGTAGACGGAATGTAGATCGGTCAGGATTGCATCGCGACGAGTCGTGACCTTCTCGATGGACTCATTGGAAACGCGCAAGTCCGTGATTAGCGCGAGGTAGCGCTCACGGATCAGCCAGAGATCCGCCGCCGCCTGACGGTGCTTCTGCGCAATCTCGCCGAGGTCGTAGTTCTTCGTATAGGCGTTCAGGACGAGGAGTGCAGTGGAGACAACGACACCTATCATCGCCCCTACGAGACCGGCACCGAAGATCACTGCGATGAAGCCGCCTGTGGTGATCGCGGAGAGGAAGATCTGCCACAGCTTAATCTTCGACAGGCGCGCCAAAAGGACGTCGGCGCACTTCTCGTGGGTCTTGTGCGAGTAGACTACGCGGCCGTAGCACTCGCGCACCTGCGCTTCGATCAGTTCTCGTGCGTCTGGTTCGTCAGTCTGGGAACGAGGTGCCAAAGATTTCCCTCCACTTCTGCTTCGCAGACCATTCGCGCTTCGGGTCGGCGCCTTCGTGCGCGATGGCCTCACAGGCCATGTTGCAGGCGCGCTTGGCCTTGTACTGGAACTGGTTCTTGCCTGCGTAGACCCATTGACCGCTGCCTGGCGCCTTCCAGTAGGCCTGGTCCTTATCCTGGTCGGCGAGGAACGCGAAGAAGTCGCGGCACATCCAGTCGTAGTAGATGAACGACTTGTCGCGGTGCTCCCAACTCCCGATGAACTGGTAGGCCAGCGTGTCGATTAGCAGCCCTCCCATCGGAACCGAACACTGGCGCTTCCAGGCACGTGCCATCCGGCAGAGCGGGATCAGGTTCCCGTTGCACGCGTCGTTGCGCGTGCGGATGGCTGCGATCTCGGGCTTCGGGTTGGTCGTCTTCCAGCTCCCACCCTCATTAGAGTCCGGGAAGGTGTAGCTCTTGTCTTTGTTCACGAAGCCGGGCACGACCTCGAAGGTGATGCTGTCATCGAACTTGATCGCGATCACCTGGCCGTCGGCACCGATGTGGCTTGTCGAGTACGTGTTCCGCAGGGAGTTGCGAACGGCCTGGAGCAAGGCCGACTGGCCGTTGCCGACGTACTCATCGTACTGCTTGTACACGGAGTACGGAAGCACGTAGATCATGTCCACGTCGCTCGTGCCGTGGATGGCGGTGTTCCGGCCGTAGGAACCCGCGTAGAAGCTGTTAGCCGTGTCGGAGCTGGAGCTACGAAAGTCCGTGTTCAACCGCTTCGTGATGGCCTTGTAGCGACGAGAGATCGAGTCGCCGTTCTTCACTTGAATGTTGCTGCAGAAGCTGCTGAACCAGTCGGCGAGTCCCACTACGTCGCCCTCCTCTTCAATGTCAGCCGACGCGCGCCGCGGCGTCGTTTCTGGTAAGCGGTCACACCAACATCCTTCCCTTGTCATCACGGCCGTCAGCACAACTCCTGTCTCTTCGCGTCACCGACGGTGGCCCCTCACCCAGTGCCGGGGGCCGGGCGTCGCAGCGCAGAGACCGATCGAGAACGTCAACGCGGAGACCCGCGCGTTAACGAAAACAGCCCGCCGAGAAGCGAGGTAGTTGGTTCATATTGCGGTGGCCCAGGACTGGCGGACTCCGGGGCACCCCAAGCTCGATGCCGATATCTCCGGGCTGATTTGGCGCATGTCGCGCGAGAACGTCCTTGGGGCGCGCCGCGCATCCACTCCAAGCTGGCGCCGCTCGGCTATGACGTGGGAATTGGGTCGCACTCGACGACGTGCCTCCTGTACGGCTCTTCGACAAGCATTCCCGTTGCCGCGCAGAAAGCGTTTTCGAGAACGACAAGTTCGTCAGAATAGCTGGCGCAGGAGAATCGGGCTCGCCAAACTCACCCGTCACCGATCACACAGCGGTTGTCGCGACAACCGGGGCAGTGGTTTGGTGCAGATTGCTGCTCTTTGCAGCGGCCTTCGCGACATCAAGAACGCGGTTTTGAGGCAGGAGGAGGGTTTTCGAGAGAATTAGCAAACCGTTGCTTTAAGCCGCTCAGCCACCTCTCCATCAATGGAACCATTTTCGTCCCGAACGTCGCACGCGGCCGATTCTATCACCCAAATCGCGAGACGCAACGCCGCCAAGATTGCGTTCCCGACTTAAGTCAAAAAAAGCGGAGCGACCGGCCCTAGGCTTGGTCGCTCCGCTGAAAAAGCTCATTGAAATAGCGAAAGAAGCGGACTAATGCTGCATGTCTTGATGATGAACCAGAGTGCGTTGCGATGAGACGATCAGCGTCTCATTAATGTGGCTAAGCGTTCGGCCATTAGTACGGGTCAGCTGAACACGTCTCCGTGCTTACACTTCCCGCCTATCGACCTGCTAGTCTTGCAGGGGCCTTCATCCGAAGAATCGAAACCTTATCTTAGGGAAGGCTTCCCGCTTAGATGCATTCAGCGGTTATCCTTTCCGAGCATAGCTACCCAGCGGTGCCCCGAGCGGGACAGCTGGTACACCAGCGGCTCGTACCTCCCAATCCTCTCGTACTAGGGAGATACCCCTTCAAGTTTCGTGCGCCCACGGCAGATAGGGACCGACCTGGCTCACGCCGGTCTGAACCCAGCTCGCGTACCACTTTAATCGGCGAACAGCCGAACCCTTGGGAGCGCCTTCACCCCCAGGATGTGATGGGCCGACATCGAGGTGCCAAAC
>JAJDDQ010000053.1 GCA_029260215.1 Phycisphaerae bacterium | reverse complement strand
TCTAGTTTGGCCATCGGCGACCACTTCCTCGACCGTGATGGAATTCCCGTCGAAATCGTCAACACCTGTCTGGACGAAACGGAATCGACGATTTACAACTTGGAGGTTGAAGGTACCTTCACCTACTTCGCCGACGGGTTGACCGGAGCATCGTGCTCGATGACGAAGGAGAACTCGCGATCCATGTCAGAGAGGTGGAAGAGAACTACGACGGTCAGCGTTGCCACGAGGGCTAAGAGAACGCCGAATCCTAGCCCCATTTTTTTGCCGATAGTCATGTCGATGCCCACGTCTCGATAGGTCTAGCCCGCGCGCGGAATCTGTTGCAGCAGTTCCAGTGCAGGCACGGCTCTCCCTAGTCCTATCGGCTTGATGACGGCGCGCGTGAACTCACGGCAGCCGTTCAGATGGTTGGATGCATCTAGGTCCGATATGATTGGGCACAGCGACCTTCGCGTTCTGAGCGGCGGAGCGCATTGCTCCAGGAACGCAAGAAGGGTCCTCGACTTCGAGGTTTTTTTTTACACTACATTTTCGGACGAATCAGGACTACTTGGGGTGAAGTATCGACCCGGTGATGATCAGAAATCGCCATTTGGGGCCTGTGAGTGCTGTTTTCGGGATTGTTATGTAGTGAGGGAGTCTCTTGGGAAGCTGGCATTCTACCACTGAATTACGCCCGCGTAAGTAGCTGTAATATAATGACTTATGGGCATCTCGCTCGTGTGACGTACACTACATTTCGCACGCGGTGATTGTACTACAAAAACCAGGACGGCGTCCAGTGGCCTTCTACCAACGTCCAGAATCAGCGTTTCTTCAAGAGCGTTAGCTCGAGAAGCTGGACCTTCTCGGCGTGGTCTCCGTCACAGAACAACACGGACGACTGCGCTGCCGCGAAGACGCAACACCACTCTGACCGGCCAACGCGAACTCGCACAGGCTGAGCGTCGCCGCGATGACGAACTCAGACGAGTACCGTAACCGATGTACGGGCAGCGTCGGATAAACAAGTCCCGATCCGCGCTAACCCTAGCTCGGGCCGTGAGCTAGAGATCCGATCCAGATGGCCGATGCCCAGCTCCAATGACTGGCGGTCATGGTGATTGCGGGGACGGCGAGCGTGGGCGCGGATCGAACAGCGGCGAAGGTCCCTGGGACTACCCATCCGGTCGCTCGAACCGCTCCTTGTTCTTGTTCCACCACTCGCGCCACTCAACCTGCGGATTCCCACACGATGCGGCCTGTTGACCCGTTGGTCCAACCAGATCGACTCGCCGGCCGCCTGTCAGTCGAACCAGTGAGGCCTCAGTGAGCGTTCGAATCTCGAGGGAGTTATCGCCAAGCAGTTCGATAAGCGTGGGGATCTGCGATGCATCCGCGAGGTCACAAAGCACGCGAGCCGCCCCGAGCCGCCACTCGTCGTTTGCCTCACCCTCCCAAGTTTGTACGGCATCTGCCAGCGGTGCCGCACATGCGGGTCCCAACGACCGAAGACGTAACTCGACTTCGCGCGGAGAGTCGCTTTGTTTCCACTTTTCAACCAAGGTACGCACGCGTTCGTACTCGTATTCCCCGTTCGACCCGATTTGCGTGCCCGGTCCGAACAGGAGAAACGCCAGGGCGAACCCGGCTGCGGCGGCGGACGTCCATCTCCAGTGAACCCAGCGCCGCGAAGGCAACGGCACCTCCTCAAACCACGCTTCCAGCACCTGATCCGCAACTGTGGATGCCGCGCGTTGCCGAGCGCCGAAAATGCGCGCCAGTTCGCGATCGTCACGCTCCAGCTCGTCGGCCGCCACTCGACAGTTCGCACATTCGCCCAAATGTGCCGTCAAGCGATGCCCGTCGTCAAGCAGAAGCTCGCCGTCCATACGGGCGTTGATCAGTGACAACCCTTGTTCACAGTTCATGGTTCAACTCCCAGCCTCGGACAACCGATACCGCAGCAACTTGCGTGCCTTGGTCAGCCTGGCGTTGACCGTTGCGGCCGACACCTCCAACATGTCTGCCAATTCCCGGTACGTCGATTCGCTGTAGTAGTACAACATGAGCACCTCGCGACACTCTGCGGGAAGTTCTTCGATCTCTCGACTCAGCAGATCCCAGGAATCGTCGACGGATTCCGCATGCGACGGATTCTCGCCGGCCTGTGGATCCAAATGATCGATCGAAACTTCGGTTCGCTGTTTGGACTTGAGCCAGTCGAGACACGTCCGTGTCGCAATCCCGCAGATCCATGATCCGAATCGCTCCGGCTCGCGGATCGACCCCAGCGCGCGGAGGGCGCGTAACAGGGTTTCTTGCGCCAGATCTTCTGCCGTGGAAGCGTTTCCAACCCGCCCGTGGCAGACCGCCAGCACGCGCGCACTCCACTTGTGCACCAACAGCGCGTACGCACCAGTACGCCCGGAAAGCGCCTCGCGAACGAGATCGGCGTCCGATTTTCCATCCCCCACAGAGCTACTCCGAAACCACTCCGGACGGTTCTATCCTATTAGTAGATCGGAGGCGCGAACCTAATGCTGACGAATCCAGAAAAACGGTCTGCGCCGATCATATCGTCCGAAGATCCAGTGAAGGTACGCAAATCTCGCTTCGTACGCATAAATTCGAGTCCGTCCCGGCCACCACGCGACTTGGTGTCCGTGTTTTATAGCACGTCGCTATGGTTCCAGGACCAGCGCCTCGATTGCCGCGGTGATATTCAGATAATCCTGATTGAGCTGGCGCTTTTCGGGATCATCCGTGGGTCCAAACGCCGGTCCGGGGTGCACGTAACGGATCACGCCTTTTTCGTCGAGCAGGACACATACGCTCGTGCTCCGCCGTTCGTGCACGCCCGGGTAAACCCGCTGCAGGGTCTTCCATTGTAGATCGGTCGCCACCCACCCCGTGTATCCGATAGACTTCGCCATTTGCAGGACATCGTGTGCCGCCACCTCGCGAGGCGGTTTGGGATGATATACCGCCAATGTCTGCAGCCCTCTCGCGGCGAATTTTTTTCTGTGTCGTTCTATGGCGGGCAGAGACATCGCGCATGACGGACACGTGTCCGTCCACCAGCGAACCAGCGTCACCTTGCCCGCCAGTTTGACGGGTTTTTTGTCCGGCGTATTCAGCCGATCAAGTTCGCCCCACACGAGATGTTTGCCCAGCAGATCTGCGGCGTCGGATGACATCGGCACGCTGCCGGCCAGACTGGGCACAGGTTCTTCAGATTGGCCTTCGGTGGACCGGTTCGTGCGCTGCTCACAAGCTGCTACAAGAAATGCGGCCGTTACCACGACACCCGTGATTACGTATTGCATTGGCGCGTTGCTCTTTCTAACAGGATCCCAGACCGAATCGGGCACCGAGATTCTACGGCGTCTATCGCGGCCCGCCCGTAACACGCCCGTAACGGTGGACGTCATTTTGTCAAAAACCGCTCTTCAGGGCTATTAGCCCATTCCACTTACTCTACTACCAGGTAGGTGAAATCTCCAATCAAACGAAAGGATGTCTTATGACCCGCTCCATTATGCTGTTCGCCATCGCGGCGCTTTCCTTATCTCCAACTGTTGGCGCCGCACCCGCGCCGCAATGCCAGTCCGAACACCGCGTCATCGAGCTGGCGATCTGTCTCGATACCAGCGGCTCGATGGATGGCCTGATCAATTCGGCGCGTCAGAAGCTGTGGACGATCGTCAACGATCTGGCCAAGGCCGAACCTACGCCGAAACTTCGCGTGGCCCTGCTCAGCTACGGAAATGACGGGCACAACCCCGAGAACGGCTGGGTCAAAGTCGAAACACCATTCACGGAGGATCTCGACACCGTCTCGCAGATGCTTTTTGCGTTGACGACCAACGGCGGCACAGAGCTCGTCGGGCGTGTGGTGCAGACTTCGTTGCAGGAACTCGACTGGCACCCATCCGCCCGCACTTTGCGAATGATCTTCGTGGCAGGGAACGAGTCCGCCGACCAGGACGATCAGGTCGCAGCCCGCACCATCTGCAAGGAAGCGACCGAACGCGGGATCGATGTGAACTCGATCTACTGCGTCTACGGCGACGATGACAGTGAAGTACGGCCGGGCTGGAGGGAGCTTGCCAGGTTGGGCAAAGGCGAGTTCGCCATGATCGACCAGAACAACGGGACGCTCGTGATTGCTACGCCCTACGACCAGACACTCATCAAACTCTCCGCCGAGCTCAACGAAACCTATATTCCCTTCGGCGCCGCGGGCCATGCCGGTTGCGGGAACCAGGCGGCCCAGGACGCCAACGCGGTGCAGCTGAACTCCGCGAACGCGGCATCACGGGCCGCGACGAAGGCTGGCAAGCTGTATTCGTGCGCGTGGGACCTCGTCGATGCGACCCGCACCGGGCAGGTTGATCTGGCCAAGGTGGATGAGAAGGATCTGCCCGAAAACATGCGGGCACTCACGTACGCCCAGCGTAAGGCAAAGGTCGACGCCATGCAGCAGCGACGGACGAAGCTGCAGGGTCAGATAAACGAACTCGATCAGCGTCGCCAGACCCTGCTCACAAAGGAGCTGGCGCGTCAGGCGACGACGAACATCGGCAGTTTCGATCTCGCGATCCGTAGCGCCATTCGCAAGAGAGCCGAGGCGCTGGGGTTCGAATTCTCCCCGCTCGGGGCAAGGATTGCGTTGGTGAGGTCTCCCGTTGAGGAGGTGGAAACGTTCGACTATTTCGTCCAGTTCGCCGGTGGCTCGATGAGCACATGGGTGACCAATGACCTCGTTGTGGACTTTGAGAACGCGCGTTTGGATGGCAAGGACTTTGCGCACGATTTTCAGATCAGCCCGGGCACGCCCGAGGCGGAAGCGTTCATCAAAACGCTGCCGACTAAGATGCGGGATCTCGTCCGATCGTTGCAGGGAGTGGTCTATCTGGGCTGGCGTAACAGGGTCTATCTTCTCACGGGTGGGTGTTGAGCGCAGCGAGTCGCTGGCAACTCGGAGACACGCAAAGCCACGGGAAGACTTTTCCCGTGGCTTTGCGGAAACGTTCGCCCTCTCACTCTGCTCGCTGGTCAGCTACTCGGAATCAACGGAAAAGCGTTCGACAGGATTCACTTACACGGCGCGGGATTGAAGCTGTCGCTAGCTCGACCGAAATGTTGGCCAACAGAGAGCAAAGATCATGCGAAATACCTCAGCACTTCACTCGACACTTCTGGTTGCACTGCTCGCGACTCCCGGCTGCGCGTCGGCGCAAAAAGAGGGTGTGTCTGCGACCACCGAAAGCAACGTTGCTGCTCTGTTTGAGCAGCTACAGCCAACCATTATGGTCGTCGACGGTGACCCGATAGAGACGACGACGCTCGACGAGTTGATGCGTGATCATCATGTACCCGGTGTCAGTATTGCCGTGATCCGAAATGGCAAGATCGATTGGGCGCGTGGTTTTGGTATCGCGGACGTCGAGACCGGTCGCGCGGTGACGCCTCAGACCTTGTTTCAAGCGGCGTCCATCAGCATACCGGTCGCGGCTACAGCTGCGCTCAGCATGGCCCAGGACTGTTTGCTCGACCTCGACGAAGACGTCAATCTGAAACTGAAGAGTTGGAAGCTGCCGACCAATGAGTTTACGGAAAAGCAACCGGTGACGCTGCGGCATCTGCTCTCGCATACCGCCGGTATCAACGTGCTCGGCTTGCCCGGGTACACACGCGACGCGAACTTGCCGAGCACGATCGACATCCTCGAGGGTCGCGGTAACACCGATCCGGTTCGCGTAGACTCGCTTCCGGGTGCCAACTGGCGGTACTCGGACGGCGGTTACGTGATCATTGGACAGCTTATGGAGGATGTCGCCGGCAAGCCGTACCCGGAGATCGTTCGCGAGCGCGTGTTCGAGCCGGCAGGTATGACGCACAGCACGTACGTGCAACCGATACCGCTGGAGCGCGAGAGCGAAGCGGCAACAGCCTATGCACGTGACGGTTCGGCAATCAAAGGTCGCTACCGCAACTACCCGGAGATTGGCGCGGCGGGGCTTTGGATTACGGCTGAAGACCTGGCGCGGTTCGCGCTGGCGATTCAACAGTCGCGTGCCAGCAAACCGGACAGCCTGTTGTCGTCGCGTCTGGCCGGTGAGATGCTGACGCCGGCCATGAGCCGCTATGGACTCGGTGTATGGCTGAGCAAAGACGGTGAACGTTTTGGGCACGGTGGTATCAATAGAGGTTTCCGAATCCGTGGTGCCAATAGAGGTTTCCGAACCCGCTTGTCAGCGTCTATCGACGATGGCTGGGGCATTGTCGTCTTGACCAACGGCGATGGTGGATCGGCACTGTGTGAGCTGTTGCCGCTGGCGGCCGCGAGAGCATACGGTTGGTCCGACGAGCTATTGCTCGACGCCTACGGCACTTATGGATCGATACAGCGCAAGCGCGTCGACATCGGCGAAGCCGCGCTCGAACGGATCGCCGGTACATACGAGATACTCCCGAAGTGGTCCCACGCGAAGTCACGTTTCGCCTTGTTCCCCAATATGGGGACGGTCGAATTGAAAGCCATGAACGGCCGCTTGATCGCGGATGTGCCAGAAGGCGCTGGCCGGGTGGAGCTCCTGCCGCAATCCGAGTTCCAAGTCATGCAGCGCCGCAATGGACTGTTGATGGACTTCAAGGTCGTGGACGGACAAGTGACTGGATTCACGTTTCGCGAGGTCGAGGCCAAGCGAGTCGATTGAGAGTCACGCTGAGGCGATTGCGATGAGTCAACGGTCGCGACGCGACCGACCGATCAGCGCGGAGTAGGAACAATGCGAAACACATCAGCACTTCACTGGACACTTCTGATTGCACTGCTCGGTTCTCCCGGTTGCGCGTCGGCGCAAAACTCTACCGCGCCGCAGGAAGTAGTCCAGAAACGGGCGCAGACACTCCGGGACGACTCGGACTTCCGTGCCCTGCAGAACCTGGTCATCTCGGCCGACGGAGCCTGGATGGCCGCAGAGGAGCGTCCGGGCCGGGGCGATGCGAACGTTCGCGTGTGGTCGACGGAAGGCGACCTCACGTTCACCATTGAACGCGGACAGAACCCGCGCATCAGCCGTGACTCGCGTTGGGTGAGCGCTCTGCAGAGGCCGCCGCTCGAGGACTCGAGGACTGCCAAGCCGAAGAACAAACGTGCGGGTCAGACACTGGTCTTGCTGGACACGCAGGATGGTTCGCAAAGGACGTTCGATTTCGTCCTATCCCATGACTGGACCTACTCCTATGACGGGACCTACACCTCCATGCACCTGGTCTACTTGCAGTCTCCAGAGACGAAGCCTGACGAGGAAGGGCCCTCTCAAGCTGAGGCTACGAAGCCAGCGAAGAGACCAGCCGCGAAGGAACGCAAGGCGGGAACGTTGCACCTGGTTCACATGACGGGCGATGGCAACGACTGGGCGGTGCAGAACGTCACGGAATACGCCACTCATCAGAGAAGCCGTCACGTCGCCTATGTGGTGCACGATTGCCAGGTCGCAAACCACGCCCACGAAGAGACAGGTCGCGATTCACTCCACATCGTCGGGTACTCCGCGAGGAACTCGGGCATAAACGCAATATACGACGGCGAGAAGATCGAAGGTCTGTGCTGGGCGCCCGATCGCCTCACGCTCGGGTTCCTCGACAAGACGGAGACAACAGGCAATGACGGGAAGCGGCGCGTGAACAGCGCGCTCTACACGTGGTCATGGAGCCAACCTTTCGACAATGCACAGCCGTTGCCACGCGGATGGCGTCGGGGATTCACGCGGGTGGACACTCCTACGCAGGGTTTACTCGATGATGTCTCAGAGTTTGCCAAAGAAGTACTCGGTGAGCGTCTAAGAGTGCATTTTACGGAGTACAAGCGCGGTGATCTGGGCGTAGATGCGCTATTCGAATCTGAAGAGTTGATCGGGTACACCACCTTTTCAAATGACCGCTATCAAAAGGTTCCGAGTACAGTGAATCTTAAAGACTGCATTCTGTTTGCAGCGAAATACAAAAACCAAAAGAGTGCCGAAGGGGCGTTCAATCATTTGAAGGCAAACTCTGTGATACGAGCTTCTGAAGTAGAAGGAATGGCCGGCCCCACGCCTGTGCAAATCAGATTCTTGGAGAAGATCAAGAATGATGGCGATGGAGGTATGTTCACACAACAAGGCAGCTACGTATTCTTTCTAACCGAAAATGGCGAAGAGCCGCCCATCGCAGCCAACTGGAAGGACTACGAGAACTTGTTCCTCGCATCCATCGCAGGTGATGATGAGTCTATGGAAACCATCAGGCCGCGTGAAGGACCGTCTGAACGTTGACACCATGTCGGTTAGATGTTACCAGGTCTAAACCGCAACATAAACAAGGCCGAGTTCCACTGTGAGTATCTCTTCAATCCTCCCGAAAATCTGGCTCGACCGCAAGGACAAGATCGTCATGACGAAGCCCGTCAACTTCGTCAGCACTGACTTTGAACGAAACTTAGACAGATTTACAAGATGAACAGGACGTCATGCAAATCATGTTCATCCTGTCAAAAACTCAACGGAAGATGATTCGAAGAATTCCAGGTAAAGAAAATGCGAAACGCATCAGTAGTTCAAACCACTAAAACGATCTTCTTTCTCGGCGTCGGCCTGTTGATGATACTGACTTCAACCTCGCTCGCGCAAGAGAACGAGGAGCTCGGTCGGATGTGGACATTCGAGAATCCACCGCTCGCCTACCTCGAGAGAGAATACGGGTTCAAGCCGGACCAGAAGTGGTTGGACTCCCTTCGGCTCGGCTCGCTGCGCCTCGTCGGCGAAGACTTCCGGTCGAACATCGGCTCCGCGTCGTTCGTTTCGTCAAATGGCCTGATGTTAACGAGCAATCGTTGCGTGCTCGATGCGGTCGCCTTAACCCTGGACAAAGCCGGATACACACGCGAAGACGATCCTCCAAGCATCCTCCATGCAGGATTCGTCGCGGCCTCTCAAAAACAGGAGATCCGGCTACGATGGAGGGGGCATTCTGACCCGTGGCTGAAAGCTGTGCAACTTATCAAGACCTCGAACGTTACTGGCAAGGTCAACCAAGGAGTTCTGCCAACTGACAACGAGATTCAGGCCAGGCAAAAGCGTGAGTCAAACAAAGAGGCGATTTTGGGCGCCGCCAGGAAGGCCGAACCTGAATTGGTTCCGCAGATTGTGAGCCTCTACCAGGGCGCTGTTGTGCAACTCTACCAGTACAAAATGTACGACGACGTTCGCTTGGTGGTTCTTCCGCATTTGCAAACCGCGCACTTCGGCGGCGACCAGGACAACCTCACCTATCCGCGCTACTGCCTCGACTTCGCTTTTCTGCGCGCGTACGAGGACGGCAAGCCCGCGAACACGACACTGCACCACTTCTCCTGGACATCGGGCGGGACGGAGAAGGGCGACCCCGTCTTCGTATCCGGCAACCCCGGCACGACGTCACGGCTGTTCACGAAGGCACAGCTGGAGCTCGAACGCGACCTCAGGATCCCGATGGACATCGAGCGGTTCACGAACGCCTGTCGCATCTCGAGGGAGCACATGACGCATCACTGGCAAACCATGCTGACGAGCCTCCTCAGGATGGAGAGCAACCTCAAGGCGGCGCGCGGCAAGCTGCAGGGGCTGGAAGACGCGACGTTGATGGCGCAGAGGGCCGCGACGGAGAAGGCGTTCGAGAACCGCGTGATGGCGAACGAGGAGCTCGCGAAGAGGTATGGCGGCCTCTGGGATCAGATGGCACGCGTGGCTCGGGAGCGGCGGCTGCTCGAGGCCCGGTCGCGATTCCACTCGGCCGGCCGTCTCGGCATGGTCGACATGGCGATCACCATCGTGCGATCGTGCGATCCCGCCGAAACCGAGGAGCGTCGCCGGCAGGCCAGAGAAGAGGTGGAAGGTTGGGGAGACAGCGGTGCCGGCATCCCCAACGGTCAATCCCGAGCCGTCATCGCGGACCACGTCGCCCGTGCACGCACCTGGCTACCCGAGGATGACCCGTACTTCACGAAGGTGCTCGGCGGCCGGAGCGGAGAGGCGTTCCTTGAGGCGGTCATCGGACCCGGCAACGCGGGCCATCTAGGCGGCCCGAAGATCCGCACGCTCGTTCATTACCCGGAACAACGTATCGCTCTCATCGAATCGGGCTGGAAGGCGATCAAGGAGAGCGAGGATCCGGCGATCGTCGCCGCACGCGAGCTCGTTCTCCTGATACGACAGAACGAAGAGCTCGACGACGTGCTCGACGCGAGGGAAGAGGCTCTCGGGGCCGAGCTCGGTCGCGCGTTGCTCGCGGGCTACGGAACGGAGGTCGCACCCGACGGGACCGGGACGCCTCGATTCACGGACGGTGTCGTCAGAGGCTACTCCTCGAACGGCACGATCGTGCCGCATCGAACGACATTCTACGGACTCTATGCTCGCAACGCAGAGTTCGACGATGAGTACCCCTTCAACCTCCCGGAGATCTGGCTCGACCGCAAGGACACCATCGACATGACGAAGACCATCAACTTCGCCAGCACGAACGACATCTCGGTCGGCAGCTCCGGAAGTGTGGTCGTCAATAAGGACCTCGAAGTCGTCGGGGTGGTCGTCCATGGAAACATCGAATCACTGCACAACGACTTCGTGTTCAAGGATGACGTGCCGCGCGCTGTCTCGGTGCACGTCGATGGCATCATGGAAGCTCTGGTGAAGATCTACGATGCCCGTCGCATCGTTAAAGAACTCATCGGCGCCACGAAACACAAGGTGACCCCAATACCCTTCCGAATCGATAGGCTCTCGAGCGATCAGAGCCGAGTTATTCAGGAGGGCAACGCGGCCGATGCCAGCTTGAATTACATCAAGACCAGACCGGTATTGTTCCAGATCGTTGAAACCGGTAACAACGCCAGCGAGAGGCGAGGTCCAGGGAGAATTGACCAAAGCGTTGACGTGTTGATCTACGGCCTCGGTGAATCCAAGGATGGCGTACTCGTCGACTATGGGTGGCTCGAGAATGTTGAGACCGGCGAGCGCATCTGGGAAATGACGTCGGCAAACACCGTTTACGCAGGCGGCAACCCACGAAATCGAAAGCTAGCAACACGCAACACCCTGAGGCCGGGTGTCTATCGTCTTCACTACGTCAGCAATGAAACGCATTCCTATCCGGCTTGGAAGGGACAAGGCCCCGAACGCGAGAAACTCTATGGCATCACCATGTTTAACATGACGGCACTTCCGGGCATTGAGAAGCGTCTGAAAGACGCCGGCGTGCCCCCCATGGCGACATCGCTAGAGCATCCAATTGGCAGGTCGCCGAGTTGATCCGGCTTACTCTGGTTCGCCAAGTGCTCTACGCTGGCATATCCCTTCGGGTTTGGCTCGCTCACTTACTGGGTGGCCAGGCCACCAGTCTTCTTTAACAGCGATACACCGGGCCAGAAGTACAAGAAATGTTCTCTACTACATTTGGGGGCGAATCAGGACTACCTTGGGTAATTCATCGACCCGACAACCATCAAGAATCGTCGCTTGGGGTTCGTGAGTGAGGTTATTGGCTTGCTTGAGTAGTACGGATCTCTCTTGGGAAGCTGGCATTCTACCACTGAATTACGCCCGCATGCGTATCCTGCTTCATTATCGAGGGTTACGATCCTAGGTCAATCCATTTCGATACGCTTCGATACGCTTTGGAGGCAGGTCGCTACATGAAAAGGGCCAGAAAAGGGCCAGGTTTTTCGGGGCGTCGGCTCGGAACTAAGCCCACTCCTAAACCGGGACCACCCACGCTACAATTACGACCATGACCCTCAAAGAAACCCCCACGCAGCTCGAAGCGCTCCGCATCGAAAAGATGCGTAAGCAAAACGCCAAGCACGGGGCGGGTGACAATCAGTTCGGCGTCCGACTCGGTGAATTCAAGAAGCTGGCGAAGAAGATGAAGACGAACCATGTCATTCTGCACGCAGCCTGGAGTCGTGATTGGGGGGCAGGTCATTGTTTGCCCGCAGGCAACGCCCGCTAGTTGGCGGCCATCGTCCGAGCCGGAATAATTGAGCTAAAATGACCGGTAGCGGGCTTAAAGCCATTGGCCTGTTGATCACCCTTGGCAATAATGCTAGTTGCTCAGGTATGAAATCAAAAAAGCAGAATCGTAACTCTTCAGCCACGTGCATTCCCGAACAACGACAAACTCAGTCGAGGCTTACGGGCGTGATGATTGCACTCCTCCTCCCCTCCTTTAGAAGGAGGGGCCGGGGGAGGTTCTTTTTGCGAACCGAAGCGTTGCTCCGGTCCAGACCCCCCTTGTATCCCCC
>JAJDDQ010000052.1 GCA_029260215.1 Phycisphaerae bacterium | reverse complement strand
ACAGCTTCGCCAAGCCTCGCCGGGGCATTGCGAAGCCAAATCGGCAAGCAAAACCCGCCCAATTCAACATCAACACTGGCGATAATTGCAAAACATCGCGGAAAACACATTCCCGATGAGGTTGTTTAGCAACCTGTTAGGGTGAGCATACCGTCCAGAAACTCGTTCGATCGGGGCACGGGCTTAACTCGCGGTAGCTGAATCACCTCTCGAACCTTGGCGACGTTGACGCCGTACCGTTCGCCGTCGAGGCAAAATACGAGTATTTCCACTTCGTTGGTGCCGGACTCGAGAAGGATTTCCTGTTTGGAAGCGTCTTGGGGAAGGGTTGCTGTTGACACGCGCGTACTCACTGAAAACATCAATTCGGAATCCGCAAGTAGTATCGGAATACGATTAAATGGACTCGCGTTACCTTTTCCCCGGAAAGGACAAAGATTGGGCGAAATTTTCCTCAAGATCATAGTCTTATAATATGAGAGTACCCTCGTCGATTTCGACAATTCGATGACTGCCCGACGATCACGCCCGAAGCTCCGACCATTCAGCCCGCACGCCCTTCGGCTACTCCACGGTCCCGATCATCGCCAGAATGCCACGCTTGACGGGTTCCGGCAACGTCGGCCAAGCGTCGATGGCGGCGGCCAATTCGGGGTCGGCAGGTCTGTTTTGTGCGCCAAGTGCGTCGGATTCTATGCCGCCCTGTTCAAAACTGGCGGTTTTCCCCGTGTTCTTGTAAGGTGTCCGGGTTCCGTATCGCCCATCCCCCTGTCTTGAACAGAGTTGCTTCGGTGCGAATACCCCTGAAAAAATTGAGTGGATTGCGGCGGGGGTGTAATCGGCATGAGGCGAGGTTGACGTGCGCGTGGGGGCTTGCGGTGGTGTCAGGTGGAACATCCGCGCGGACTGAAGTCCGCGGCTCGCCATGTGTTGATTGAGACTGCTCTACTGCATCGCCACCTGTGGTCGCACGGATTCGTGCCAACCGGTTTGGACATTTTTGTGGTGGGAAATCGAAATTGAAAAGTCGCTCAGCCCAGGCCCAACGTGATATCATCGCACCTCCAGCGGGGCTATGGATCGTGACGCGCATCCGTCAAACTCGGTTGCGAGATTGTAATGGCTTGTACTCTTGGCGTGAGCGGCGAACGGTCACGAGTTCAGGCATTGCCAAGAAGAAAGCATGAGAGGAAGAGGTAAAAAGGCAAAGCCGATCGTCGCGCAAACCAGGATCGACGGTGAGGTTACGGAAACGCGCGAGCGTGTGGAGCGGACGTGGTTCGGGCGTATCGAACGGGACGACAGTTTCGCGCGCATGGTGACGGCTGAGGGTGCCCACGTCGAGCCGTTTCATCGCTGGCTGGTATTCAAGCAGGCCTACTCACCCGCGCTGGTCCGACTCTTTCTTGACAAGATCGGTTCGGATTCCGTTTCCGGCGCACCGTTGCTCGATCCCTTCTCGGGCACGGGCACGTTTGTGACCGAGTGCGCAAGGCGAAGCCGGCGCGCGATCGGCGTGGAAACGCTCATGTCCACAGCTTTTGTGACGCGCCAGAAGTTTTCGACCGAGTTGCCGCCTGCACCGGACGTGTCGGATTGCGAGACGTGGCAGGCGATCGCGGAGCGTCTTGAGGCGGCGATTCATCGGGCGGCGCTTATTTGCGCCGTGGCAGGGCAGACGACGGCTCGCGGCACGATCAACAAGAACGCTGCTCCCATCGCGCGGGCGATGTCTGATGCGCTGGAATCGATTCGCGACGACCTTATTCGCCCCTTGCCGATAGCCAACGGCGTTCTGCGCGGAGACGCGCGGACACTCGATTGTGTCGCGGACGAATCAGTCGGCGGCATCTGCACGTCGCCGCCGTACCTTTCGCGTCACGACTATGCCAAACTTACGCAGCCTTACGAAGAAGTGTTCGCTTTCTGGAGCAAGAAAACCGCGCCGAATCAATTGCCTGCCAGCGCCCGTGCCAATCCGACGAGCCGGCGCAAGACCATTCCCGCTGCGGCTGAGGAGGCGGTGCGAACGCTGCACATGATCGGCGAGAGGCGGTTGGGTCGGGTGACGGAATCCTACTTCGCGGACATGATCGCCTGCCTGAAATCGTTTCACCGCGTCATGCGCCCGGGGTCGAAATGCTGGATCGTCATCGGCGGGGCGCGCATCAAGGACGTTTACATTCCGACGGACACCATTCTTGCGGATGTCGCCGGAGAGCTTGGTTTCGTCGTGGAGCGGGTCATTGTCGCGCGGAAGCTGGTGGCCAACGCACGGAAGTTCGGCCGACTCACAAACGTGGCTCCGCGCGAGTCGATTCTCATGCTCCGCCGCACGTGAACAATTGATTCTCGTTTACCTGCCGTCGAAGAGTGTGGCATGGGTTTCCAACCCGTGTCCTTGCCGGTCGGGAAACCACTCCCACGCAGAACATGATCTTTTGCACCGATTGAAAACAGGTGCCACACCAAATCCGCCGTACGTGATCGACGAACGCTCGCTTACAAATTGCTGAGCCGCTGCTCTTTGTCGAAAGTTTGCAACCCTTTGATGAGCGCATCGATTTCGCCCTGCATGACTTTTTCCAGGCTATAGAGGTCGAGATTGATGCGGTGGTCGGTGCAGCGATTCTGCGGGAAGTTGTAGGTGCGGATGCGCTGGGAGCGATCCCCGCTGCCGATCATGGTCTTGCGGGCGTCGGAACGCTCTTTGTCGATGGCACCTTGCAAGTGCTCGTAGAGTCGGGCGGTCATGATGCGTCGGGCTTTGGCGCGGTTCTTGTGCTGGGATTTTTCGTCACGCATCGAAACGCTGATGCCCGTTTCCTTGTGGAACAGCTTGATCGCGGAGGAAACCTTGTTGACGTTTTGTCCGCCAGGCCCGCCAGCGCGTGACACGAACTCATCACAGTCCTTGTCCCAGTCGATGTCGATGTCCACTTCTTCGGGTTCCGGCAGGACAGCCACCGTTACCGCGGACGTATGCACGCGCCCCTGTGATTCCGTCTCGGGCACGCGCTGCACGCGATGTCCGCCGCTTTCGTAGCCCAGGTGGCGGTACACGTCCTGACCTTTGACGTTCATGACGATTTCCTTGAAACCGCCCATGTCCGCCGCCGACTGTTCGAGCACCTCGACTTTGAACCGGTGGCGCTCACAGTAGCGCAGGTACATTTCGTAAAGGTTGCGCACGAAAAGGGCTGCTTCTTCCCCGCCCGTTCCGGCGCGAATTTCGAGGATGACCGAGTTGATGGCTGCGTCGTCGTTCGTCACGACCTGCTCTTTGAGCTTGTCGAGCTTGGCTTCGTAGGCGGACTCCAGATCCGGAATCTCCTCCTGAGCCAGCTCGCGCATGTCAGCCTCCTGATCCGGATCGTTCACGATGGATCGGGCTTCGTCCAGCTCGACACGGGTTTTCTGGAAATCGCGAAACGGATCGACCAGCCTGCGCAGCTTGCCCAGTTCCTTGGCGATGGTCACGCTGCGCACCGCGTTGGTGGCTACTTCGGGCGTGGACAATTCCTCGTTGAGCTGATCGTAGCGTTGGCTCAGCTCTTCGAGCCTTGCGATGAGACGGTCCTCAACGGTTTGGGGCATGGTACGGCGCTCGCGATGGCAGGGGTCAAACGTTCAGCGCGCAGACAAAAACCACGCCGGTCAGCTCCGTGTGTGCCAAAGCACCGGGCCTCGACGTGGCTTTGTAACTTCGTGCAGTTACGTGCGCGGCTTGCGCGAGGACGCGGATTTCTTGTCGTCGCCGCCAAAGTATTTGCCGCCGAATTTGTTCTGGAAGCGTTGAACGCGCCCCATCGTGTCGACGAACTTCTGCTGGCCCGTGAAGAACGGGTGCGAGGCGCTCGAAATCTCCATCTTGAATACGGGGTACTCCTTGCCCTCGTATTCTGTGGTGTCCGACGTCTTGACCGTCGAGCGCGTCAGCATCTTGAAGTCGGCGGCAGCGTCGAAGAACACGACTTCACGGTATTCGGGGTGGATATCCTTCTTCATCGCGGTGTTTCCCAGTTTCTGAATTCCAAAGCGAACGAGGCAGTATAGCGTTTCCTCACAGGCTGGCAAGTCGCCCCTTGGGGCGACGAGAATGCCGCCGAAAGGCCGGGTCACTGGGGTTTTCGTGTCAAATCGCTGGAAATTCAACTATGCTCCGACGAAGCCCCCGGCGGGACGATTGCCGGTGGGGCTGGTAGAGGATCACGTCATGAAATGTCCGGGATGCGGCGAGTGGGTCATGTCGGCGCAGGCGAACTGTCCGGCGTGCGGGTTGGATCTGTCCATTTTACAGGCGGTCGATGATTTGCGATCCGCGCTGCGTCGGACGCGAGGCGATTCGGATCGGTTGGCCGAGCGGGTACGCGAACTCGAACAGCAGGTCATGTCCCTAGAGCCGCTGGTGGTTTCGAAGCTCGTTCCACCTTCGGTGGAACCGAAAGCGGATGAATCAACTCCGGCTCGCGAATCACCCCCATCACCGCCGACAGCGACGTCAGACGTAGAGCAGCTTGCGGAGGCTCCACCCCCGCCCAATAGCGTCTGGTCAACTCCGATAACGCCGCAAGCCGTGACCGGCTGGCTCAGTCGTGAGAGCGAGGTTCAACTGGGCCAGAAATGGATGCTGATCGTCGGCATCGTCACGACGGTGTTGGCTGTCGGTTATTTTCTGAAATACTCGTTCGATCAGAATTGGGTCAGCCCGACCGGGCGCGTCGGGTTAGCGTACGGTGCCGGGTTCGTTGCGCTGGCGACCGGTGAGGTGGTTCGGCGTCGCGGGTTTGCGTTGTTCGGTTTGTATCTCATTGGCGGCGGTGTGGCTGTGCTCTATTTCGCGGGATACGCCGCGTTTCAATTCTACGATTTGGTTGGTCAGCCGATCGCGTTTGGATCGATGGTAGCGGTGACGCTGTTCGCGGGTGTGTTGTCGGTATTTTACGACACCAAATGGCTGGCGGTGCTCGGCATTGTCGGCGGCTTCTTGACGCCCGTGGTCCTCGGCACCGAGTTGGACAATCAGGTGGCGCTGATGACGTACATGGCGGTCCTGAATGCGGGGATTCTCGCGATCGGATCGTTCAAGCAGTGGTCATTGCTGAACTCTCTGGGCATGAGCGCGACGTGGATGCTGTTTTCGGCGTGGTACTTTCGGCACTATGCGGAGCCAAAATTCTGGACCACGATCGTTTTCCTGAATCTTTTCTTCCTGACGTATGCGTGCGTGCCGTTCGCGTACTACTTCCTTCGCAAAAGCAAGGAGCGCATGGCTGGTTTCTCGGTGACCATTCCGAACGCGTTCATTGCGTTCGGGTATTCGTACGTGATGATTTCGAATTACTCGCGTTTGGAGATGGTCGGTGTTGTAACGGTGGCGTACGCGGCGATTTTTCTGGCGATGGCCGGCTATCTCTATCGCAGGGATCGCGAGAATCTTGAGGCGATCATCCTGCTGCTGGCCAAGGCGATGATGTTTCTGATCATCACGGTGCCTATCCTGTTCTCTGAGCATTGGATTACGGTGTTCTGGGCGGTTCAGGGGGTTGTGTTGTTGTGGGCTGCGTTGCGGTTGACGGATACGCGTTTGACAATCGGTTCGGCGGTACTGCTGCTCGTTTCTTGTGCCAAGCTGGTGTTTTTCGACTATCCGGGCGTGTTTCACCTGCGGATTGCTGATCTTACTTTTCGCGGCGGGTTCGGCGAGATGCTTGTGGAACGTTGGGTGACGCTGGCGACTTCGGCGGTGGCATTGTTTGTGGCTGGCGTGATGTTCGGAGCGGCGGGATACGGCCGGTCGTCGGATCGGCCCAATATCTCGGCGACGTTCTTCGGGGTGTTCGGGGTCTTGATATTCTGTTTGCTGAATGTCGAAGTGGCTGCCTATTTCAATGAGGCGGCGCCGCGCGCTCGATTCGCATCAATTTCGGTCTTGTGGGCGATTTTTGCGTCTGGGTTGATGATGATCGGATTCGCGCGAAATGTAATCGCGTTGCGGCGGGTGGCGATCGCTTTGTTCGCGGGGACGGTGTTGAAGGTGTTCGTTCGCGACATGGCCAACGTGGAGACGCCGTATCGGATTCTCTCTTTCCTGGTAGTGGGGTTGCTGCTTGTGGCGATGTCATTTCTGTATCACCGATTCGCGGCGAGGCTTCTGCCACCGATTCCGAAACAGGATACGGCGTAGGCACAAGAGTCACGCGCGGCCAGGGCAAGAACGCGTATCGGCTCCGGACCGTGAAGTGACCCCAATTGATTTGTCGGACACCTTTGTCGGTGGAAATGTGGGGTATGCGTGGAGCTGTTATGTGTCCCGGGCAGGTCGCCTGCGCAGACCCAGTGTGGCTGCGACCAGTACGCCAAGCGATCCGATGATTACACCCCAATTTGAGGACGTTGCGACGGTCGCGGGGGCTTCGGGTTCCGGCGTCTCGACGGAGGCGACCAGCAAGGCCCACGCCTCGTTCAGGTCAAGAAGGGATGTGATTGATCCCGAGTTGGACGAGAGGACGATGTCGAGGCTCGGGATGACCAGAAGCACATCCGCCCCCCAGAGTCCAATCGCGGCATAGCTGTCCGCCGGCGCATCGGGCCACAGTCGGTTGCCCGCCGCATCGAGGCCGTTCGTCCACCATGTGTACGAGTAGCTGCCGAAGTGGTCCGATTGATTGGCTCCCCCGCCGATCGTGCGCTGATTGGGACACATTTCAACCGGCAGACCGTTCGTGCGCGGCAGTGATGCGGGCAGTGGTGTGCCGGTCAATAGTGCCACGGTGTCGGCGTTGATAATCTGCTGTCCGCCCCAGCGGCCGCCGCGCAGGTAAAGCAGGCCGAACCGGGCGAAGTCGCGCGGCGAAACACCCACGCGCCCCTGCAATTGCGATTGGCCGAAGTTGAAGAACGTGTGCGCATCCTCGAATTGCAGAATGTCGGTCAGCAGCGGTTTGAGCACCTGGTCGTCGGCTGTTGCATACGTTGATCCGTAGACATTGAGGAACAAGGTGTCCCAAAAGAGCGCCATTGTGTAATCGTTGTAGTCGAACGCTTCCCCCGGCGATTCCGCGACGCCGTAGCAGGCTGTCTGTCGTACGCAATCGCGAAAGCTCAACGCACGATCGGGATAATCCTGTGCGGCGTTGATGTTAGCAACGCAGGGCTCCTGGTTCATCAGGGCGTCGTCCACGCTCGGCAGCCGCCCATCCTCGACCGCCTTGAACAGAAAATGGGTGTAGATAGGCTTGGCTGCGGACGCGATCCCACGCGGGCTTTGCCAACTGTTCCAGCCATAGACAAGATACCCGTTGCGGGAAATGCACCCGTGGCCACCCAACAGAGTGGCCATCGCATCAAGCTCCGCCTGATCCAGGCCGACTTCCGCCGGGGTGAGAATGGTCCACGATGCGCCTGGAACAACGTCTTCTGCGAGCACAATCGGGGCATAGGCGATCCCCGAAGCCGATATGAAGCAGCAAGTTTGAAAGACGCGCAGCCACAGCGCGTAACGAGTTTGGTTCATTTCAGCCCCTGTGCCCGATGAGACAGGACAAATCCGTTTTGGGTCGGCGATGCCCCCTTTCGATTATCGTCATGCGGTACAATCAAAGTCAATCACCTGCCGTACGCATCGGCTGGGGCGTGCCTTGGGAAATGTTTTCGGACCTTGTTGGCGTTCGACCGCACCAAGCGTAGCATGGCTCGATTGTAATTTGGCGGGCACGTTGGCTGCGCGTCGCGAATTGGTAATTCCGCTTGGGACGATTGGCGCGATGAATCCTTTGATCTCAGTTTCAAATCGAAATCGGGCTGTGTGCATGCTCGCCCTGTTCGTTGGTTCAGTACTCGCGACACTTTCAGGTTGCGTCGTCGGACAGCCGCCCGGGAACGGGCGTGTGCTGTATCAAAGGGAGTCCACGACTGGTGCGCCTTACTACCTCTATCTGCCCCAAGGATACGATGCGCCGACGCCCAATGGGCAGCCGCGTCCCAAATACCCGTTGGTCATGACGTTCCACGGGCTGTTTCCCTTCGACAGTTCCAACGCACAGATTCGCGAATGGCAGCAGGAGGCGGACCGGTACGGTTACATCGTGTGTGCGCCCAGCTTGAACGTCTCCGCATTGTTCAGCCCGCTGCCGCTCAGCGACCCGGAGAACGCAGCCCTCAAGCGTGACGAGAGGTGCATTCTGGCCATCATGGATGAGCTCAACAAGACCACCGATGTCGACCCGAACCACGTGCTCTCCACGAGCTGGTCCTATGGCGGATACGTTGCGCACTTTATGGTCAACCGGCATCCTGAGCGATTCAGTTGTATCGGTGTCAAGCAATCAAATTTCAACGAGGATTTGCTCGACGAGTCAATGGTGCCGCGCTACACAGATCGCAAAGTCGCGATCTACTACACCGAAAACGACTTCGCCATCTGTCAGCGCGAATCAAGCAGGGCTGCCGACTGGTACGCCAAGCGCGGGTTCGACGTTACCTTCGGTATTTTCGAAAGCTTGGGCCATGAACGAACGCCCAGTGTTGCCGCTGAATTCTTCGCCCGTACCTGCGACCGAAAACCCAAAACCCCGCCGAGCGAGCTTGCCGGACTGCGGATCAAGTCGAAATACCATAACGGCGTGCGCGTCGACAAGAACGGCAACCCGAAAGCATCGCGGAACGTGCAGGAATTCATCAGCTCCCGCCGCAGGCCGCAACACGCATCCGGGCCGACGGAAGTTGCGACCGCGATCAGCCCGTACCGCAGTCAGGTTCGTCGCAGAGGGTCGCAATCCCCGCGACGGAACGGTCCGGCTGGTGTCACCAACCCCGTCCGTATCCACGCCACGGTTACCGAAGGACAGTCGCCGCTGTGGGTCAGCTTCTCGGTCGCCATGCCGAAGGCTATGCGCGACGAAGCCGACATTCTCTGGACGCAAAACGGCGAGCCGATTTCCAATACCGCCAACAGCCAGCGCGTATTCTCCAAACCCGGCGACCACACCATCCAGGTGCTCGTTACAGACAAAAACCATCGCGAGTTCCGTGCCACCCAAATCATCCGCGTCCGCGAGCCGTCGAAGCCATGAATCGGACACTCCCCAACCCCAGCCGGAAACGCTCAGCCGCTCTGCCGGTCACAGTCGCGCTCCTTCTCATCGCCGCCTATCAGGCGTGCCTGCGACCCTTCCTCGCCGGCCACTGTCGCCACTACCCAACGTGCAGCCAATACGCAGCCGAGGCATTTCAGACCCACGGATTTTTCAGAGGACTGTCGCTGACGACGCGCCGCCTCCTCCGCTGCCGCCCATTCACGCGGGCAGGCTACGACCCCGTGCCGCCGGCTTCTGGTGGTGATGTGTAGTTGCGGGGTTCTTTCTACGAACCACTTCTTGGTAGCGTGGCGTGCCGCCTTGGTTCGTGTCGCACGCGACACGGCTAAGCGGGCGAAAAAATTACATGGGTTGCAAGAAGTGCGATTCACTGCGCTATCGCGTTCTCGATTCCGTTGGGGCGGCTTGTGGTTGTTGCTCTTGGAGAATCCGTGCGAACCGAGGTTCGCGGATCGTCATGCGCTCATGGCTGGTCCGACTTTGGTGGATTTTAGGTTGAGTTGTTTGCGTAGTTCAGCCAACTCTTTTGACGCGAGTTCGGGATCGTGGCGGAGCAGTTTGGCTGCATCGTCGCGGGCGGCTTCGATCAAATCGATGTCGGCCTGCAAGTCGGCGAACTTGAAATCGGGCAGTCCGTGTTGACGCGTGCCGAGTAGTTCGCCCGGCCCGCGCAGGCGCAAATCCTCGTCGGCGATGCGGAAACCGTCGTCGGTCTCAACGAGCACGTTCAACCGCTCCATCGCTTTCCCTGCCTGATTTTGGCAGACGAGGATGCAGTGGGATTCCCGACGACCTCTGCCTATGCGTCCTCGGAGCTGATGGAGTTGGCTTAGCCCGAATCGTTCGGCGTGCTCGATGACCATAATGGTGGCATTGGGCACATCGACGCCGACTTCGATCACGGTCGTTGAAACCAGCGCCTGCAACGTGCCATCGCGAAAATCATTCATCACCGCATCACGCTCGCGCGCGGGCATTCTGCCGTGCAGGAGTCCGACACGCACGTCGGACAGTGGGCCTGTGCGCAGACGTTCGTACGCGTCGCTGGCGGCGGTCAGCGGCAGGGTTTCGGATTCGTCTATGATTGGGTAGACGATGTAGGCCTGTTCGCCCGCAGCGAGCTTTTCGCGCACGAAAGGCCACACATTTTCGGTGTCGGCATTGCGTACGCAGCGCGTGCGGAAGACTTTGCGTCCGGGTGGGCGATCGTGGATCGAGGTGACGTCTAGGTCGCCCAGAAACGTCATAGCCAGCGTGCGCGGAATGGGTGTGGCAGTCATGAACAAGACGTGCGGTCGCCGGCCTTTGGAGGTGAGGCCGGCGCGTTGGCTGACGCCGAAACGGTGTTGCTCGTCAATGATGACCAGTGCGAGGTTGGCGAATCGCACCTTGCCTTCGATCAGCGTGTGCGTGCCGATCAGGATATCGACTTGGCCTGATGCGGCGGCGGCGGAGATCTCCTGTTTTGTTTTCGACGGGACGCTGCCGGTCAAACGGGCGAGCCGAACGCGGCTGCCCGCGAGATAAGCCTGTGCCTTGCGTTCATGCTGGGCGGCCAACACTTCCGTGGGGGCCATGATGGCGACCTGTTTTCCGTGGGCGACTGCTCCCAGTGCAGCGTAGAGTGCGACGGCTGTCTTCCCGCTCCCCACGTCGCCTTGCAGCAATCGCCGCATTGGTCTCGACGCGTTCAGGTCGGCTGCGATTTCCTTCACCGCATTGTCTTGGCCTGCGGTTAGCTGAAACGGGAATCGGGCGCGAATGCGGTCGTTGATGTGATCGGAAATGTGGATGGGGATCGCACCTGTCTCGTTCGAGCGACGTCGTCGCAGACGTTGCACCGTAAGCTGTGCCCGAAGCAACTCGTCGTAGGCCAACCGCCTGCGCGCGACGGCTGCATCTTCCAACTGCGTCGGTTGATGCACGCGGGTGATGGCTGTTCGACGCAGCGGCAGGCCCCGTTCGTTGCGTAACCACTCCGGCAGCGGCTCGACGACGCATTCGACCGCTTCCGAAAGCACGTTTGCGATGATCCGCAGGATTGCGGACGAATTAAGCTGGGCGACGGCTGGGTAAACCGGCTCGAATCGATCCTCGTCGCCTTCGAACGCAATCTCAGCCGATTCGAGAACCTCGAAACGGGGGTTGATGAATTGGGCTTCGTTCTTGAATTGTTCGACCTTTCCGGTGAGCCGGATGGTCTGCCCGCGCACGAGGCGGTCTTTCAGGTAGGGGCTGTTGAACCAGCGAACGCGGCATCGACCGGTGCCGTCAACGACGTGTGCGACGGCGGACCCGCTTCGCCCACCGCTCGACCGAACGCCGTCGACGCAGCCGATGACGGTCGCGACCTCCGCGTGGCGCAGGCGGCCTATGGGTATGGATCGGGGAAAAAGCTCGTATCGAAATGGGGCGTGCTCGATCAGGTCGCCGAGGGTTCGCACGCCGAGTGAGGCGAATGCCTCAGCCCGAACCGGTCCGACGTTTTTGATGAACTGAACCGGTGTATCGAGGTCGAACCGTTTCCGAACCATGACATCGCCGCCCGCGGGGGACAACCGAACGCGGCACGCGGGCGCGTCACCATCCGCCGACACCCGTCTACGGGATGACCAGCGTCTTGCCCACGTAAAGCTTGTTCGGATCAGGGATTACGTTGCGATTGGCTTCGTGGATGTCGCGCCATCGCGATGCACTGTTGTAGTATTTACGGGCCAGACCGTACAGCGTGTCGCCCTTTTGAATAATGTGCGTTCTGCCCGAACCGCCCGAGGAGTAGCCGGTCAGCGGGAGCGCGTCGGCTTCAACCGGTGCGGGAGGCTGATAGCTGTTGTAGCTGGATTCGACCGGCCGGGCTGCAAAGCTGCCGCCGGAGGAGGAAGTCGGGGCGGAGGGCGTCACGTAGAGGTCCGGCTCCAGACCATAATCGGCATCGGCGGTTTGGATCGGTTCAGCCTGAGGCTGTCCCTTTTGGCAACCGACGATGGAAACACAACAAGACAAGGCAAGGAGGGATGCAGTCCTTCGCATTAGGAGAGACTCCTGACGAGGGGTAATACTTTCGCGCCAACGATGCGATCATCATATTTTTGGTTGCGCCAAAGTCAAGGATTGAATGTTCCGTTTCGGATTTTGAGTTGCGATGCGTTCGTGTGGTGGCGATCGTTGGGTTACGGAATAAGCTATCGTCCAAAGTTAATCGCTGTCCGTTTACGGCTTCGCTGTGCAGGCCGGGCGGGCGATGTTGTGTGACATGGAGCATGTTGAGATGGAGTTTCCGACCGCCCGGGCTGCTGACACATTTTCGTTTTCAACGATTCGATATCACAAGGTCGGCCATCGGGCGACGATCACGCTGAACAGGCCGGCCGTGTTGAACGCTGTGAATTTCCCGATGCTGCGTGAGTTGCGCGAAGCGATCGAGGATGTTTCCTGGGACGATACGATTCGCGTGCTGGTCTTGACCGGTGAGGGTGAGCGGGCGTTTTGCACCGGAGCCGACCTGAAGGAGCAGAAGGAATTCTGTCTGGACGCGCCGGATGCTTACTGGAAGTGGATGGGGGCGTTTATCGAGGTACATGAGAAGCTGCGCAACATCGGCAAGCCGACCGTCGCGCGACTCAACGGCATGGTCGTCGGGGGTGGCAACGAGATGAATATGTCCTGCGACCTGGCTGTCGCTGCCGACGATGTGATTATCCGGCAGGTGGGTGCAGCCCGTGGGAGTGTCGCGGCCGCTGGGGCGACGCAGTGGCTGCCGATCATGGTGGGCGATCGTCGGGCGCGTGAGATTCTCATGTTGTGCGAGGAAATACCAGCCGCGAAGGCGCTGGAGTGGGGCTTGGTGAATCAGGTTGTTCCACGGGCTGACCTCGACGAAGCCGTCGACGCGATGTGCGTCAAATTGATCAACAAGCTGCCGGAATGTATGCGTTACACGAAGCAGCAACTTAACTACTGGCGCGAAGTTTCGTGGCAGCAGACCATAGGCCACGCCCGCGAATGGCTGAGTATTCACAACACAGCGGCTGAGGTTCGCGAGGGCATAAACGCATTCGTCCAAAAGAGGCCGGTGGACTACAAAAAATTGATCGAGAAGCGGGGTTAG
Source organism: Phycisphaerae bacterium (assembly GCA_029260215.1). Lineage (GTDB taxonomy): Bacteria > Planctomycetota > Phycisphaerae > UBA1845 > UBA1845 > OFTM258. The sequence continues at coordinate 11,864 of JAJDDQ010000052.1, read as the reverse complement.
CGTTTGCGCAGGCGTGACGGGATGTGCGGCGTCACTGACTGTGGTTGAGCCACTGCAAAACGCGCTCGCTGACAATGCGTTGGCCCTCAACGCCCGGATGCAGCGGGTCGGCGTACAGTTCGGTCGGATCGGCACTACGGTAGTCTTCGGTCAAGTCGATGAAATCGATATTCAATTCGTCAGCCCATTTTTTCAGTTGGGCTTGGGCGTTGTAGTGCGCAGCGCTATTGAGCAGGCCTTGCGTTGGAAACAAGACGAGAACGAACTGGCTGCCCTGCTCGCGGGCGGTGCGGGCCATGTCCGCGAGATCATCGTAAAACTGTCTGCCCCAGCGGTTGTCGTTGCTGTACAACGATGCACATTGCAGGCTGACCGTATCGGCGTTGGGGGCGGGTGTGTCGTCGCGACGTGCTGCGCCTTTCAGTCCCGAAATCAAAGGGTGATTCTTGATGCGGTGAACCAGAGCACTTCGCTTGAGCCATTGTTTCCACTTCGCCCCCGGACGTTCGTAGGTCCAGTAAAGCTCCGAAGGGATGAATGGTGCCAAGCCGGCCCACGGCGCATTGATGATGTCGTTGTTGTGTTGATAGTAGATGACCACATCGATGCCGTCGTACTCGGGGAGGCGTTGACGAACGACTTCGAGCGCCTGCCGTACATTGTATCCCACGACACCGAAGTTCAGCGATTCCACGCTCAGGCCTGTTTTATCAGCAGCCTGTTGCAGTTGGGCGGACGCGGTCTTGTCGTCATCCACACCGTAGCCGAAGCAGGCAGAGTCGCCGATCCACGCGACGCGAAGAACGCCAGCCTCCTTCTGTCGCGAATGCACGGTCGGCCCGCGCATGTGATCCAGCGTGTGAGAGCGAATAAAATCTTTCTCGATACAATCGACATCGGCAGCCAGGCGATAAAACAGAATCGGGTCTTCCGTTCGCTCGTAATGCTCGTGAATAGGGTAGAGCAGCCGGCAAACCACTTCGCCCAGGATGCCCCCGGCAGCACAGAACACCCCGAAGGCCAGGAGGGCGAACAAGAGTTTTCGTCGCCGGCTTGGTCGCGGTATCGCAGACGACATCCCGTCTCCTGGGCTTTGTGCTGTTTGGTCGCCGGCCATTCTTCGTTACTCGTTAGTGTTCTGACATACACGTTGGGCAGGAAGCGATACCGAGAGAATACTTGTGTTTCGCTGGTGCTTTGTCAAGCCTGAAACGTCGGGTGGGGAAACTCGCATTTTTTCGACCGGCGATACACCGGCTCGTTATGGGGACTTTGTTGGCACTACGCCGGGGCGGTGTTTGTCGTCTCATTGATCGGTGTGTCTCGCAGAGCGCGACGTTTCTCGAAATCAATGAAGACGACGTACAGCAGTATCAACTGAAAGAACGTGGCACCCTGTGTGAGGTCGATGCCAACGTGCAGCAGCACGCCCGAAACGAGAATCAGCGGCATGATGCGCGGTGTGACGATGGCCAGGAAAAAAAAGACTTCCAAGGTGATGGCAGCGATGGACAGAACGATGCAAAGCTCATGCTGTTGTGCCAGCCAGACGCCGAGCGGCTTACCCCATCGGATCGCGTCGCCGAAGACGTGATGTTGCAGTGTGTATCCATTCATCCAGCGGAGGCCGCTCACACGAAGCTTGCACAACCCCGCACAGAGGTAGGCCATCGCGAGAATGATCTGGGTGAGTCTCAAGGGCCAAACCGCGAACTGGGTTGTGCTCTGGTCTCGACTTGCGTCTGGCTTTTTTCGACGTCGCCAAATCGCGTCCACAGAGAGCCTTCGTCCGGACGGGCAGAACGCGAGGAGCATGAGGAAGATGCAGAAGACAGCTTCGGGATGGTGCTTCTCCCCGTAGGAATAGAGGTGGGCGACCATGACACAGTTGGCAGCGGCGAACAGAAACGCCGAGAACCGCGTAGCGAGGCCTATGAGCGTCGTGATGCCGCTCACGATAGCGAGCGTGTAAATCACGAGAATCGCTTCGTGCGTCGGAAAAACGCCCGGTGGCAGGACCGCGCAAATCAGGCGCGTGAGAACCTGGGGATTGATGAACTCTCCACCCGCACGGTCAACAATGGCGAGCTGCTGGTGCAAACTTGTGGACCTGGGCAGAAAAAAGAAGAGCTGTGCCGCGACGACCGTAATGCGACAAATGGCCAAGCGCAATCCGGTGGACTCCGGAAACCAGAACGCATTCCATTTTCTCACGAGCGAATTCATGACGCGATTACTCGTCCAGCGGTAGCGTGGTTGTTTCGAGGGTTTCCCGAACCTCTCCGTCGACCACAGTGAAGACGTCGGACTCCATACGCAGGGCGATAATGGGATCGTCCCGATCGCGGTTCATGCGACGTCCAAGGCGTCGGCCTGCCTCTGAATCGCCATTTCGCATGGGGCGCAGGAATTGATGCTGGAGCGGAAAGAAGCGCAAGCCGGATACATCGATTGTTAGCGGGAATTCCTCACCGTCGCGCGTCACAGCAATCACCCTGTGTTTGGCTGCTTTCAGGGGCGTGGGGCCATAGGAATCGGCGTACATGCAGTAGGCCATGAACGGCCAGACTTTCGTTCCGGTGACGAAAGTGCTCGCCTGCATGGCGATGACGGCGACGATAAACAGCGAGCAGACTGTGCGAAGCCTTGCAATTGTGTTCATCGTCGTATCATCGTTGCTTTGTCCGTCACTCTTGAATCTTCACGATTGCCTTGGCGCTACTTGATTACCGACAGAGGCGTGGATCCGTCGGCACGGGGAAGCGGATCGGGGGGAACGATCTTGACCGCGTCGGAGGACAATTTGACCTCCCCCTTTTCCACGCGATCGGCGAACGCGAGACACTCCTCGTAAAGTGCGTCGAGCATTTCGGCTTCGCTGACGGTGCGCGTTTGTTGCCCCTGTACGTAGATAATGCCGCGCCCCTTGCCGGCGAAGATGGCGACGTCCGCACCCTCAGCCTCACCGGGCCCATTCACCACGCAGCCCATGACCGCGACTTTGACCGGCGTCTTGATGGTTGCGAGCTTCTGGCGCACTTCCGCGACGAGTTTGATCAGGTCGATTTCGATTCGGCCACAGGTCGGGCAGGCGATGAGTTCCGGCTCCACGCGCGGTCTCAGGCCCAGCGAACAGAGCAGCTCCTTAGCGTCGTCGACTTCGAAGACGGGGTCAGCTGCGTAGGAGATGCGAATCGTGTCGCCGATTCCCTCAGCCAGCAATGTGCCAAGCGAGGCGATCGAGCGAATGCGTCCGGTCTCGGGCGGCCCGGCATGCGTCAGCCCCAGGTGCATGGGCAGATCGAAACGCTCGGACGCGGCGCGGTAGGCGTCGATCACGATGCGTGCGTCGATGCTCTTGAGACTGAGCACGACGTCGTGAAAATCGTTTTCGTCGAAAATGCGCATGTAGTCTTCGAGCGTGCGAATCATGAGGGCGACGAGTTGGGCGCGCGGGTTCTCCGCAATGGCGGTCTGTTGTGCGGCGCGAATGTCCTTGTCACGTCGTTCGACCACGCTGCCCTCGTTGACGCCGACGCGAATCGGTATGCCGCGCCCCCGGCAGGCGGCGATGACCCGATCGACCTGCTTGCGATCGCTGATGTTGCCGGGGTTGAGACGAATCTTGTGGATTCCGTGCTCGACGGCCTCCAACGCCCGCTCGTAGTGAAAATGTACGTCCGCGATGATCGGCACGGGGGATTGCTCAAGAATCGACGGCAGAGCCTCGGTGTCCTGCTTGCTGGGGACTGCCACACGCACGATATCGCAACCAGCCTCAGCCAGCGATCGAATCTGGGCGACGGTTTTGTCGATTTCGAAGGTGTAGGTGCTGGTCATGGACTGGACGGCCACCGGCGCATCGCCTCCGATAAGCACGCCTCCTATGTCCACCTGCCGGGTTTTTCTTCGTGGGGTCATGTGTCTATCCATACCTGTTTGGTGCGGATCCATTCTCCCGCGTCCCAAACCGAGGGTCAAACGCCCGCCCGCGCTTGACTCCACGCTCCGGCGGACGATCATGCCCGGTTGAGTGGGTGTGACAAACAAGAATTCACAACAAATTTCCAGGAGAATCTACATATGTTCACGATGCGACGCATTTGGCCTATCTTCATGCTGGGGTTGCCTGTCTTTCTGGTTGGGTGCGCGTCGGAACGCGCGTTTGTGAGTGTGGGCTACGTCCTCGATCCAAGCCAGGGGCTTCCGCCGGGGATGCGCTCGGTGGCGATCGAGGATGCCGTCGTAAATGACCCTGAGGATTCGGAATGGTCGCGTAAGGCGGCTGAGTCGATCCAGGCCCGTATTCTGGATGCCAAGAACCGCTTCGGGGCGGACATCGTCGTGGCGGACCGACGCTACCTCAAGGATGTCATGGACGAAGCTGACCTAGCGGCGGCGGGCATTACCTCGAATACGTCCGGGGCTGGTCTTGGTGGAAAGGTGATGGGTGTGCAGGGGATCATCAAATCCTCAATCGACGTGAAGGCGGAAACGCACGTGGGCAAAGCCACAACGATCGACGGCGTGGACTGGTGGGGCTACCGCAACAGCGGCGGCGGGCGGGTCTACACGCGCGAAGTTGATACGGTATCGCGCAACATTACCGTCAAGACGACTTTCAAACTGTTCGACGCGACCACAAACAGAGACTGGGTGACGTATTCCCCCGACGCTTATCAACAGCACGACAAGACCGAGGCTTTTCCGATTCTCGGTTCGTCGCGCACTGAGGCTGAGCTGCAACCTCGGGATCAGATCATCGCCGAAGCGATGAACAAGGGGGTTCGTGAGTTCATCGCCAAGATTCTGCCGTGTGAAATCTCGTACCAGATTCCCGTCGATGCCAGCGGCAATAAGAACTGCCAATTGGGTGTGCAGATGATGCGCGCAGACGCCCATCGCGACGCGATCGGATACTTCCGCTCCGCTTTGGCTGAAAACGGAAACGATCACCAAGCCGCCTACGCTGCCGGTGTTGCGTGCGAGGCGATTGACGATTTCAAGCAGGCGTTGCAGTTTTACCGCAAAGCCTACGCGATCCGCGGCATCCCGCGTTATCGTGAAGCGAAGGATCGATTGAACAACCATTTGCCGTACATTCGACAGTCGGCGGTCAACTAGTGCAAAGCCAACCCTATTCTTGCGGGTTTCGTTCGCTCTTTCAGAGCCGCGACCGTGAGGGAGCGGTTGGCGAGAACCCGCAAAACCAAGTGTGTCAATGCACTAGGTCGAGGCAGACAAAAGGAGGGCTTCGAACATGATTCGTATATGTGCCATAACACTGACGCTCGCGCTTGTCGCGCCAACCATCGCGCAACAGGCGGAGCAGCAGAAGCTGCTCGCCAAGCGTGCGGCAGAAGCCGACGCGTACCGCAAGATCGCGGAAACGATCAAGGGATTGCAAATCAACTCGGAGACGTACGTTCGCGATTTCGTCACCGAAAGCGATGTGATCGAATCCCGCCTTGACGAGTTCATCAAGGGTGTTCGCCTGGGCAGGCCTCGCTATTTCGAAGGCGGCACATGCGAGGTGGAGGCGGAAGTCACGGTCGCGAAAGTAGTCGAGCAGCTCAAGCAACTGCACGCGCGAAACTATGAAGGCAACCGCATCGTAGGCACGGACTTCAACAGCATAGAGCGCCAGATTCAGAAGAACATCATCAAGGTGGTCGGCCTCGGCGCACCGCGTGCCGAGATCCCCGCCGGTCTGCCGGAGGTTATTGAGGACGCACTGGGTCCGGCGCCGAGCGGAGCACCGTCGCGTCGTTACCCAGCCATCTGGAGTTCCGTTTCGCCACAGGGCAAGTTGATGGCCGCCCAAGCCGCCCGTCGCGACGCGCAGCGCAAACTGCTCGAGCGCATCATGGGTGTGCGCATTACTTCCGAGACACTGGTGCGTGATTTCGTAACCGAGAACGACTCGATCCGCACTGAGGCATCGGGGCTTGTCGTTGGTGCGTATGAGGTGGACACCTATTACCACGACGACGAACTCATCGTTGAGGTGACGATGGCTGTCCCAACCGACCAGGTGATTCGCACGATCAAGGAATTGCACACCCGTCACTACCGGGGAAGCCAACTGACCGCGACGGACATCGAGCGCGTTTCCGAGAAAATCCGGCGCAAGTCCTTCGAAGCCACCGGCATGGGCGTGCCCCGCGCCAAGGATCGACGGGCCGTCGCCGCAACGGCGCCGGCTGACACCATCCCGTCACCGGATTGGATGGCCCAGCGTGTCACCGCGACAGGCCATGGTACGGACCCGGCGATGAACACCCCCCAGGGCAAGCTCAAAGCCATGCGTGCCGCCACGGCTGACGCGCGTCGCAACCTGGTCGAGCAGATCAACGGCCTGCGTGTGTCGTCGGAGACGTTCGTGCGTGATTTCGTCACCGAGCGTGACGAGATTCGCACGCAGATTCAGTCCGTCATCGCCGGTTCGATCATCGAATCACAGGAGGTCGATGACGAGATGGCCACCGTCACCGCCTCAATCGGCGGGCCTGATCTCTGGCAGATTCTCAACGCACAGCTTCGCGTGGAATCCAACCGCTGACCCACGCGCACAAGAACGTCCGATAATCAAAAACGTCCTTCCACGCATCGAGCGTGGAAGGACGTTTTCGTTTTGACCATGCGCGTTGTGTACGCGACCGAATCGTTTCGCTATCCGCGCGCGTATCTGCTTTCTGCGAACGGGCGGCTGAAGCGCTCTTCGCCGAGAAACACGACCGCCACCGTCTTGATGAAAATACCAACGTCCATCATCAGGTTGTGGTGCTGGACGTAATACACGTCGTATTTGATGCGTTCGTCCCACGGGACGGAGGCGTTTCCGTTCACCTGAGCCAGCCCGGTCATGCCCGGTCGAATCAGCAATCGCCGCCGCTTGAAATCGTCGTATTCGCGTGTTTGATCGGGAAGCGTCGGACGCGGGCCGACGAGGGCCATCTGACCGTTCACCACGTTCAGGATTTGCGGCATCTCGTCGATTTTCAGTCTGCGCAGAAGTCGCCCCACCCGCGTGATACCGTGATGGTTCAGCGGAACGATTTCGTTGGGATTGTGTTTCCAATCCGCCCGCATCGTGCGCAGCTTGTACGGGTGGAACGATGTGCCGCCGCGCCCCGTGCGCTCCTGCCGAAAAAGTGCAGGCCCGGGGCTTGTCAGCTTCATCGCGACGATACCCAGGAGAATGAACGGAGCCAGGGCGATCGCCCCAGCCAATCCGAGGACGAAATCGACGGCCCGCTTGCCCCCGCGCGCCCAGAGCGTTCGCGAAACAACGAAATCAGCGTCGGCAGGAGACATCATGCGGAATCGGTTGACTCGAAGCTGAGAAAGTCAGCCTCGTGTACGTCCATGATGCCGGGTTCACCCCACAAACGGCTGCGATCTGTCATCCATCGCGTGGCAGCCAGCATGCCCGCATGCTCGCACGCTGCCGTCAGCAATGTCGAAGCGTCGCAATCCGCAAGCGGTTTCCCGAACACGCGCATGTCGATTTTGCCGGCCAATCTCTCACGGGCCGGGAACAGTTCAGCCTGTTTGAATTCCGGGTCGTGACGGATGTGCTGTTCGTACTGCAATCGCCACAGCAGGCCTTCGATTTCCGTACATTTAACGGTCAAACCAGCTGCACATTCCATATCGTGATCGACGATGTGTTGGGTCCATTCCGGCGGTTGGTTGGGGTCGGGCGCGTGCAGAATCCAGCAGAACGCACAAAACTGCCCCCAGCTCTCGCGCAGGCGAAGATGCAGTTCGTGCTCGGTGTACGCGCTGATTTCGCGTCGGCCGATCAGATTTTCGCGGAATCGCTTCACAGGCCCCGGCGGGGGTGTCTGGACTTCGTGGTCAGCCGGGTCGAGTTTCCGCCGGCGCACGTCGGCTGTGCGCAGTTGGGCGACGTTGGCCTGCGTAACGATCGTCATCGCGACAACGTCCTCAACATCGCGAGGCCAAACCAAGCCGGGCGGCGGTACTGTTTCCGGGTGTATTCGTTCCATAGAATCGAATCCGAGATTATATGCCTGCATCCCATTGTGGGTGGCACGGTCTGGCGCAGCCAGGCCGTGGCATTCGGCAGCCCTCACGGTCTACCGACTGCGCCGGTAGACCGTGCCACCCCGCACTGCGAATCGACACCCGTCTTGGGGTGCATCCTGACTGCCCGCTGCGCCCGATGGTGGCGGGCGGGCGGCGTATTTCCTATCATTCTACCCACCATGAAGCTCTACGACCAACACCTGCATTCGCGACACTCGTTCGACTCGCAGGCTGACCCGGAGGCGAACGTCCAAACCGCGATCGAGCGCAAGCTCGCCGGCTTGACTTTCACCGAGCATTACGACACCCACCCGGACGAAGCCCCCAACTGCGTTTTCGACGAAGATCGCTACGATGCCACGATTCGCACGCTGCGCGAGAAGTTTGGACGGGATATCCGCGTCGGAAAAGGCGTGGAGATCGACTACCAAGCCGACAACATGCCCAGGCTGGTCGAATTCGTCGAGCGCAACCGATTCGACGCCGTTCTGCTCAGCGTACACTGGTCGGAAGGCAGGCCCATTCACATCCGCGAGGTTTGGGACGGTCGCGATCCGTCGGACGTCACACGCCGCTATCTCGTCTCCGTGTGTTCAGCCGTCCGACACGTCGCAAAACTGCACAGCGGTGGGAAGAAGTATTTTCATATCCTCGGGCACCTCGACTTCTGCAAGCGCTATTCCGATCGGTTCGCCGGATCGATGCACGTCGATGAGCACCTCGACGTAATCGACGACATTCTCACCGCCTGCCTCGAAGCCGATCTGATTCCCGAGGTCAACACATCCACGCTGCGCAACAACCTGCCCGAACCCATGCCAGGCCCCAAGGTCATGGCACGCTACGCAGCGCTCGGCGGCACGATGATGTCGCTTGGCTCCGACAGCCACAGATCAAAACAAGTCGGGGCGGGCTTTGATCGAGCGGTAACGATGCTGCGCGATGCCGGCATCGCGAATGTCGCGGTGTTCGAATCAGGCAAAGTGCGACCTCTGCCGATAGGGGACGGTGCGGTTGGTTAGCGCCCCAAGTGACGCCGGCACCGGGTGGTGCTGAGTCGAATTTCCCATATCGAGACCTACGCAGTACCGAGCAACCCTGTCGCGGTTTCACTCATCCCGCAGGAACCCTGCTGACGGGAAGCACCTGTGGGCACCGGCGCGTCCGCGCGGACTGAAGTCCGCGGCTCGTCATGATTCTTCCTTCTCGTGATTTCGTGTGTCAGGATTTCACGTCGATCGGTGGCAATGGACGGATGCGGACGTTGCCGGCGGTGACGACGACAAAGTGCCCGACTGCGAACCGTGAGATCGTGGCCCATGTCGTCCTCATGAATTCCAAGAGCATGTTCGGGTCACGCGTTCTCAATCGTAAAAGTATGACGCCCGGCACGGGCAGTCTCCGACGAATCACGAGCTCTCCAAAGTCGCTGTCGAATGTCATGACAACGCGTTTCTGCTCGACGGCGATCGGGAGTATCGAGGCATCGTCAGTACCGGGTGCCATTTCGGAAACCGCCGTCACGTCGTGGCCTTCGGAACGCAACCAGGCAACAATCGGGGCATCTATGTTCTCATCGGCCAGGATGCGCATCACGCCGATTCGTTAAGGAACAAGAATTCATCGGTGGCTAAAGATGCGGCAGCGTAGGATTGTGCGGCGCGAATGTGATCCGGCCTCAAGTGCGGATACGCGGCGATCAAATCGTTTTCGGACCAGCCGTCGCCAAGTCGTTCAAGAATCAATTCGACCGTGATGCGCGTGCCCTTTATGACCGGCTTGCCGCACATAACGCCCGGCTTGAGTTCGACGTATTCTTGCCATTTCATTGAATCACCTCGCAACCGATTGTTTGCAGCATCACCTTCGTATTATACCGTCGGGAGCGGAGCGGCGTCGATTGAAATCCTGGGGGCGAAACAAGGGCGTCGCACGAAACACTGCCAAGCGGACCGGGCGCGGGGGGGGCGACGCGATGATGGGTTCACAAGCCGTATTCGGACCATCGTCGCGAGACCAGGGCCTCTATTTTTTCGGACATGTGCAGCATCGGCGGATAATCGCGGACTTGGCCTTCGCCGGCGATTTTGCGGGTGGCGTCGATGCCGATCTTGCTGCCGGCGCCTTCGTACGGCGCGGCGTGGTCGAGGATATCGACGGGGCCGTCGACGATGACGGTGTCCCGTCGCCAATCGACGTTGGCACACATGTGGAACAGAACTTCCTGCTCATCGTGTACGTTCACATCCTCGTCCACCACGACGATCATCTTGGTGAACATCATCTGCCCCGCACCCCATATGCTGCTCATGACCTTGCGGGCCTGGTATGCGTAGATTTTTCTGATCTTCACAAACACGCAATTGTGAAAGGCCCCGAACATGGGCAGCGAGTAGTCGATGATGTCGGGAATAAGAATCTTCAGAAGCGGTAAAAAGATACGTTCGGTGCACTTGCCGAGGTAGTAATCCTCCTGCGGCGGCAAACCTACGATCGTGGTCGGGTAGATCGGGTTCTTGCGATGCGTGATGGCTGTCACGCGGAAGATTGGGTAACGATCGGGCAGCGAGTAGAACCCGGTGTGGTCCCCGAACGGGCCTTCGACGATCGTTTTATTGGGATCGACATACCCTTCGATGACGATTTCCGCGTTTGCGGGCACTTCGAGTGGGATTGTCTTACAGGGAACAAGTTCGATCCCACTTCCATTGAGAAAACCCGCGAATAGCAGCTCGCTCACGTCCGGCGGCAGGGGGCAGGTGGCAGCGTACGGAAGAACCGATTCCCCGCCGAGCACGATGGCCAGCGGCATCTTTTCACCACGAGCTTTGTATTTGCGATGATGGGCTGCCCCGTCGTGATGCAGATGCCAGTGCATCGCGGTCATCTTCGGCTCGAAAACCTGCACGCGGTACATGCCCACGTTTCGCTCGCCGGAATCGGGATCTTTGGTGTAAATACCCGCAAACGTGATGTACCTGCCAGCCTCCGTGGAGTCCGCCGGCTTGCCCATGACGCCCGGCTGACCGTCCTGAGGCCAACATTGGATGATCGGCAGCTTGAAAAGGTCGGCATCGTCGGTATGCACGACGTCCTGACACATTCCGCGTTTGACGATTTTGGGTCCGAATCCGGCGATTTTCACCAGATCGGGCAGTTTTTTCATCTTGGCCAGCAATGTGGTAGGGATTTCCGGCTTGACGAGTTGCTGCACGCGGTCAGCCAGCGATCCGAACGATTCGACGCCCAGTGCGATGCGCATGCGTTCGTAGCTGCCGAAAAGATTGATGCCGACGGGGATATCGCTGCCTTTGACGTTTTCAAAGAGCAAACCCGACCCACCCCGCAAACCGTGAATCGGGTCGAAATCGGGCGGCGGTGCGTCGCCGGAGGCTGGCGACTTGCTCACGCGATCGGCGATCTCGGCAATTTCCAGAACAGAATCGACCTCGACACCGACACGTTTCAACTGACCGTGCGTGTCCAACTCAGCTAGAAAAGATTGTAAATCCGAAAAAGGCACGCTGATGTCTCCAGAATCGTCTTTCGTCGGGCTTGTTTATAGTCCGGCCAGTCGCTGTTGGCGAGGATTCACCCGTTGCGCCGCGCCGGGGGTTGCGTTGACGGCTGTTTCGTTCGATTTCAGGTAACTCTTCAGCCACGTGCAATCCCGAACAACGACAAACTCAGTCGAGGCTTACGGGCGTGATGATTGCACTCCTCCTCCCCTCCTTTAGAAGGAGGGGCCGGGGGAGGTTCTTTTTGCGAACCGAAGCGTTGCTCCGGTCCAGACCCCCCTTGTATCCCCC
>JAJDDQ010000051.1 GCA_029260215.1 Phycisphaerae bacterium | reverse complement strand
AAAACTCCGCCAGATAGGCCTCAAGACCAGGGCCAGCTCGCTGAATCTCTGCGACATCCATGTCTCGCTCCTGTCAAAGAACACAAATCGTCTCCACAACAGAAGTTTTCGATCCGACACCCACTTCAGCTTGAGCCCACTTTGCGCTGTAGCGTTAAGTTTGGCATTGCCGAAATCCCGCACATCCGCCCACGAATCGGCGGCACAGATCACGGCCGTCACCGCAATGACGATTATGTCGGAGAGTGAGTGCCGACGCCCCTGAGCCCGACGCGGATCGGGCATCTTCCCGAAATGCACCTGAATCGAATTCGCCATCCATGGCCTCCTTTCCAGCCCGCTCCGCGGGCCCCAGAGGCCATTTGGACGATCAACGATCCATCGTCAAGTTAGAATGCGGTTGCCCTGTCTCCCCCAGAATGCCCAACGCAAGACAGTTGGCAGCCCGACCGCGCCTGTCTATACTCGGCTTGGGTGACCGGCATGCGCCCCGGCGACTGCACCGATCATGCCGCGACCATCATCAACCTGTCGAGTCCCGAACGTGAGCACGCACCCGATACTGCTCAACTCAGATTTCTTCGACGCCTTCGGCGAATACATAAGCCGGCTGCGCAACAGCACCTTTGGCCTGTGGAGCGTGGCAGCCGAGTTGCTGCTGATCGGTGCCATCGTGTACGCCGCCCTGCGCTTCCTGCAAGGCACGCGAGGCGAGCGCGTGCTCAAGTCCTTCGGACTCATCCTCGTCATCAGCTTCCTCGTCGTAAGGCTGATCGCCGACAAGCTCGAGCTGCACCGCGTCAATTTCCTGTACCCCTACTTCGTCGGCGGCGTCATTCTCACCACGCTCATCGCTTTTCAACCCGAAATCCGCAGAGGATTCGTCCAACTCGGAGAAGCCCGATGGCTCAGGTCGCTCTCCGGTGAAATCGATCGCGTCATCGCCCCCATCATCACCGCCGTCTCCCACCTCAGCCAAAAGAAGATCGGAGCACTCATCGCCATTCAACGCGATGTCGGCCTGGGAGCGGTGGCTGAAGGCGGCGTCAAACTCGACGCAGAAGTAAGCGCCTCGCTCCTGGAATCCATCTTCTGGCCCGGAACCCCACTGCACGATCTGGGCGTCATCATTCACCACACCCGCATCGTAGCCGCCGCCTGCCAGTTCCCGATCGCCGAGTCGGGCGAACTTGCCCAAACGCTCGGCAGCCGGCACCGCGCCGCGATCGGCCTCAGTCACGATTGCGACGCGATCATCATCGTCGTCAGCGAGGAAACCGGCACCATCTCCATCGCCCACAAAGGAACCCTGCGCAGGGGCTTCACCGCCGACAAACTCACAAAGCTGCTCCGCAGCGCGCTCACCGATTCCGACAAGTCCGATTCGAAAAAAGTGGAGGCGGCTGAATCCGAGAAAAAAACAGAAGTCCTCGCAACCCGTCAAACTGCGGCCACAACCACCGCCCCGCTGAAAGCCGAGACCTGATCGATGCCCCAATTGCGACTTCTCGCCACCACCGCACTTTTCTCGGTCATCATCTGGATGGCCGCCGACCAGCTTTCGTCCGAAACCGCCGACCTGACCGTCACCATCACGCTTAAATCCGAGGACGGAAGCCGCGTCGTCCTCACGCCCGCCGCCGACGCACCCAATAAATTCATCGCAACCGTCAAAGGACGGCAGGCCAACATCACCGCCCTCCGCGAAGCCGGCACGCGAAACGTCACCATCACCCTGGCTGACGACATCCTCACCCAACGAAAACCCGGCCCCATCAACGTCCCCCTCCAGGAACAGTTAGCCGCTATCCCGTCACTCTTTCCCGGCTGCACAGTCCTCAGCGTCACGCCGCCGATTCTGCCCGCCATGCTCGACCGACGTGTAGAGGTGTCCCTGCCCGTACGCGTCGCACCCGGAAACCTCGAATACACCGTCGCCCCCGGCACCGACCAGACAGCCGTCACAGCCGTCATCCTCGAATCCATCTGGTCCGAAATCGAGCAAAGCGACCCCCACATCGTCCTCGAAGCCGAGCCAATCCTTCGCGAACAACCGGAAGATGTCTCCCTTCGCCTGGACGTGCGTCTGGGCACCACCGTCACCACAGACGTCGGAACGCTCTCCGCCGAATCCGTAACCCCCCGAACCGTCACCCTCCGAGCCACACTCCGCCGCCGCCTCGCCTCGGGCACCATACAGGCCGTCCCCATCCGCTTCATGGTCAGCCCCAACGTCCAGAAGCGCTTCGATGTCGAATATCGCGATGAAAACCCCGTCGCCACGCTCCGCCTCGACGTTGTCGGCCCACCCGAGGAAATCGACAAACTGGTCACCGGCGAAACAAAAGCCTTCGCCGTCATCCAGTTGACCTCGCCCGATCCGCTGACCGTTGGAACGTATCAGTTTTATAAACCAGAGTTTACGTTCCCCAAGGGCGTGCAGCTTTCCCCCGATCAGGTCGTCCCCAGCTTCGAAATCAGGCTCATCCCCAGGGTAATCACCCCCGAAGGAACCCTGCCGTAGAATTTATTCGAAAGCGGGGTTGACGCCCACCGGCTGATCCATATACTAGCTTTCGCGGTGACCATACGTACGGGGGAACACCCGTTCCCATCCCGAACACGGCAGTTAAGCCCGTACGGCCGATGGTAGTCGAAAGGCGAGAGTAGGTGATTGCCGTACTTTTTTTCAACCGCCTCCGGGCGGTTGATTATTTTTTACCCCACCCAATCGCAATACCGGAGAAAGCGGAAGCCGTAAGCCCTTTGGCTCGCGCGAGTTACCACGTTGACATGCTGCTGCGCCCGCGCACTCTCTCACAACGCCTGGATCATATTCAGGGGAGCAGCTCACAGTGGAATTGCGAACAATATAGCTTTCCGACAGCTCCAAGAGTCCGGCTTCGACGCGCCAGCGGGGGCTGCGGCTTGTTGTAGTTGTTCCTGAATCGTCTCGATCAGCTTCTTCCGGTCGATTGGCTTCGTGGCGTAGCCGTCGCACCCGGCGTTGATGCACTTCTCACGGTCGCTGGCCATCGCGTGGGCGGTCAGGGCAATGACTGGTGCGGAGTACCCCTTCCGGCGGAGCTGCCCCGCAGCCTCGTAGCCGTCCATAACAGGCATTTGCATATCCATGAGGATGCAATCGAACGGTTTACCTTCGTCGCGTGCCGCCAGTGCCGCATCCACCGCGAGCCGGCCATTTTCCTTGATTGTCACATCCGCTCCTGCCTTCTCCAGTACGAAGGAGATGAGCCGCTGTTTGTCCGGACCGTCTTCTGCAAGAAGAATGCGGAGGCCTTGAAGGTCGGACGGCAGGACAGGCGCGACATCGCCAGCGATGTTCGCCACCTCGGTGGTTGACATCGGGGCTTCCAGCGTTTTCACGCCGTCAAGCAGCCCGGTGGCCGCCGTGGCGCGAAAGCGCGTACCTACACCGACTTCGGAGTCAACCAAGCTGATATCGCCACCGAGTAACTCCGCGAACCGCTTGCTGATTGTCAGGCCGAGACCCGTGCCACCGAACTTGCGTGTCGTTGAGGTGTCCGCCTGCGTGAACGGCTGAAACAGAATCGCTGCCTGCTCGTCACTCTTGCCCAGCCCGGTGTCCAATACATCGAACTGCATGGACGCCTCCTTCGGCCCCTGCGCGCGGTCGCCCCTGATGGCGTCTACGAAACGGACGATCAACTTTACCGAGCCATTCTCGGTAAACTTGACGGCGTTGCCAATCATGTTGATGAGGATTTGACGCAGGCGGGTGGGGTCGCTTTGAATGGTCTCCGGGATCGCACCAATGTATTCGATGTCGAACGCCAGTCCCTTGGCGTCGGCCCGGACGCGCATGAGCGACGCCACATCTTCAACGATCAGGATGGGCTTGAATCGAACCTGTTCCACAACCATCTTGCCCGCCTCGACCTTGGAGAGGTCGAGGATGTCGTTGATGATGCCAAGCAGGTTCTCGCCGTTCTTTCTGACGGTCGCTATTGCATCTATGTTTTCCTGCTTCGCGACATTCTCAGCAATGGTCTCGGCGAACCCCAGGATGGCCGTCATCGGCGTGCAGATTTCGTGGCTCATGTTGGCAAGGAATTCGCTCTTGGCCCGGTTGGCATCGTCCGCCGCTATTTTGGCTTTTATCAAGGCGTCTTCCGTCATCTTGCGGGCAGTGATGTCCGTTCTGATTGCGACGTGCTGCAGGATGCGTTCTGCCTTGTCTTTGAACGGAACAATCGTCGCATTCACCCAATACAGAGTTCCGTCATTGGCGCGGTTGCAAACCTCGCCCTGCCAGACGTTCCCCTTCGCAATCGTTCTCCACGCTTCAGCCCAAAGAGTACGAGGGTGATGGCCCGAGTTGACAATACGGTGACTGTGCCCGATCAATTCTTCCAGTGAGTACTGGCTGATACGGCAGAACTTGTTGTTTGCATAGGTGATCTTCCCGGACGGATCGGTAACGCTGACAATCGAGTGTTCGTCCAATGCGTACTTCTGACGTGTCAATTCAGCCAGGGCTTGCTCCTCACTGTCCTGAGACTCTTGTATCAGTGGTTGAAGTTGCTTCCGAAGCACAACCAGGCCGACGAGAATCGCCAAGACTGCAAGGGCGAAACTGTTTCGGACTGCGGTAACGAACGGAGCGCGCAATTCGGTCATGTCGATCTTCGCCACAACACCCCATCCAAGCAGCTTGACCGGGGCGTACGCCGCAAGCACAGCCTTTCCACGATAATCCTTGGCCTCGATGGTTCCAGACAGGTTTGAAAGCGCCAAGTGCATCGGCTCGGCGAGGTCGGAAACCCAGGGAACCGACGAAGGTTCGTGGCTGTCTTGCCGCTGGTCGCGGTCCCGCCGGAGCAGGAGGCGAATGGCGTCGCCATCCCGGCTGCCGACCACGAACTCGACACCTTTGCCCTGACCACTCTTGAGATTCCCGCCTTCTCGCAAGATTTCCTTAACAAGATCAACTGATGTCAGGCATTGCGGACAAGTCATCATTGAAGTGGGTCGGGAGCGGTCGTCCGGGCTGTGTTCATCCGAGTCGTGCATGAATATCGATTTAATAACCAGCGCTTCGCGACGGACAATCGCTTGCAAGTCCGCTTTTTTCTGTCTCATTGCGATGTCATAAGAGACAGAGGTTTCCGTTGCCGTGATGATGGCAGCGAGGCACACCATCACCAGAGCGGCCGTTGTCAGAATGTTCTTTCGATTCGTCACGTCATGCACCCTATTGAGCGACCGTGCCGGATGTTCATCACGGCTGTCGTCACCTTGCCCCCGGTGTGCGCCCGCCAAAAACCGATTTCCCAATAGCTGTTTCGGCATGCCTGATATGCACCTAGATTCCACCGATTGGTAAGAACGATGTGGACCGGCAAGCCGCGTCTGTGTCCAATAAGATGCACCGTTGCGACCCGCAGAATTCGAGCGGCGAGTCGACTCCCGATAACGCGCCCGATCCAAACAAAGCCGCTCGATAACGAACGGCTTTGCGATGGGCTCGGCAACACCTTTTTTCGCAACCGTCGTACGTCAGCCAATTAGCGGCGTGAACGCCTCAGAAGCAGCGCGCAGGCCATCGCCGGCATCGCTGGTTGCAAAATCACTGGCGATTCCCCAATCGCCATGCTTCAATCCACGAATACGCCCAAACAAGCCGTCACATTCGTGCGAAACGCCCCTCCCAACCGCGATTCGTGCCTGCGCGTTTAACCGCTTGTAAAGATAATCTGTACCGATACACAGAATCACAGTAAACGCTTTGCTGGAGCAGGAGTTGAGCGTTCGAACATACGCAAATCTAACCCGCCGTACGGAATCGACAATCGCCGGGTTTTGTCGGAGGGAACGAAGAGGCATCGGAATTGAACTCGCCCAACGTTGACGAACAAGTTTTGCATTGGCTGACGCGAAAAATCTGGTGGTGGGTCGGCGGACGCATCCTCGCAAGCGTGGGCATTCTCCTTCTAGGCACCGCCGTCATCTTTGCGACGTTCTGGATTTCCTACTGCGTGTTGTGGATGATCCTGCGCGGATTCGATATGGGGCCGGATGTCTTGTGGTGGTCTGCCTGTGCCTTCGTCGTGCTGCTTTTCCTGGGCAATGCGACAACAGATCGCGCGTATCTCGAAGAGTATTCGGTAACAACCGGAACCCACAGCGACAAGGTCGTTACGTTTTTACTGCCCGGTGTCGGCATGGTGTCGAACATAAACCCCCTGGCCCCGGACACGCTGCATACCGGCGTGAAGATGATCACGAGCTTTCTCTACATAGGGCCACGCCTGGTCACCGCAGGCCTGCGTGTTTGTGTTCAAGCCTGTCGATTCGCATTGCTCGATCGGGCAGGGTGCGCGTCCGTCATCGCGTTCCTGTTCAAGCGTCGCGAGCGCGCCACGTTCGCAGAAATCGTCGACGGCGTTCCCGAGATCGACCCAGCCAGAATCTTTCCGCACATAGGCCTCATCGACGGCGTACTCGTCATCCGCGCGAAGCCCGTCGGTCTCGCCCTGAGCACCCGTCTGACCGACGAACTCACCAAGCGTTCCGCCTGAAGCGCCAACAGATGAACGCCGGTCGCACTGGCGGCAGCGTGGCCGATGCGCGCGACAGATTCAGAACAGAGAATTGAGGAGAATCCGCTTGGCATTGGAAACGGAATGCCCGGTCGCTTGATTCCCTGCCAACCATGCGGACGTGATCCCCACAACAGCCGTTCGCTGCAAAATGAACAGCTGCTCGCTTTCTATTCCCGGATTCGTTCGGTTATAAACATACGCATGAGAAACGCACGATTCGCAAGAGCAGGCAGGCTGAGCGGAACCGGGCTAGCGCTGGCTGGTCTGCTGTTGATGCTGACGCACGCAGCGACCGCTGACCCAGTCGAGCGTTTGTCGATTGTCGCGAACGGGTCAAGCCGTTACGAGATCGTCGTGGCGCACGATGCGCTGCCCACCACGCGCCTGGCTGCCACGGAGTTGCGTTATTACATCGAGATGGCTTCGAACGCGCGATTGCCGATTGTCTCGAAACCGAGCGCCGGACGGGATCAGATTTTCATCTCTGCCGTGGACGAACTGAAGCCTCACGGCTTCGCGATACAAGCCTACGGAAAAAACCTGTACCTCCGAGGGCGGGACAGCGGCGGTGCAGGCTTGGAGGTCAGTTACACGAACCCGATCCATCGCGGAACGTGCAATGCAGTGTACGCGTTTCTGGAGCGGTTCGCCGGCGTCCGCTGGTATTGGTCGGATTATCTCGGCGAGATCGTGCCGTCGATACCATCCATCTCGGTCCCGGGCGATCTTGTTCTCAAGGAAGAACCATTTTTCGACTACCGTGCATTGGTCTACGGCCCGCCCGGATCAGCCGACGGCGACTGGGCACGGCGAGCACGGCTGGGCAGTGCCATAGGCATGCACCACGGGCATGCTCTGCACAAGATCATCCCTGTGGCAGAATGGGCACGCAAAGGGCACCCTGAATACGCAGCTTGGCGCGGCGGCGAAAGACGCACCAGGCCCGCGTCCGGTGCCAGCGGCGGCCACGTCTGCACGAGCAATGAAGACGTCATTCACCTGGTCGCGGACGCGGCTGTCCGCAGCTTCGACAGTCACCCGAATCAAGCGATGTTCTCGATATCGCTGCCGGACGGAAGCGGAGTGTGCGCGGGCGATCAGTGTACCGCCCTCGATGTTCCGGGGTACAAGATCAAGAGCGGCGTGCATCGCAATTGGCCTGTCATCACGGATCGCATCCTCACCTTCTACAACGCGGTGGCGGAACTGGTGGAGGAGAAGCACCCGGATCGTTACCTCGGTACGTACATTTACATGGACTATCTCTTTCCGCCGAAACGGGTGCGGCGCGTCCATCCGCAGGTCGTTCTGCTGGTCGCACCGAATCAGTCACTCGAAATATGGCGCGACGACGCCTGGTCGTTCACGCAAGACCTTTATCGCTTCTGGGGCGGCTTCCACGACAAAGTTTACGCGTACGATACGCCCGTACTGCCGCAGCGCAGCTATGGCCTGCCCGCGCCGCTGGGGGCACGATCGGCGGATTTGGTGCGCCTGTTCGCCGACGCGGGTTCGCGCGGAGCGTACCTTTACATTGGCCAAACCTGGGAATCGATCGGGCCTGAAGCGTACGTCTACGCGAAGCTGTTGTGGAACCCGCACGAGGATGTGGATCGAATCACGCGCGAATACTACGGACTGCTGTACCAGAGTGCAGCCGATCCGGTGCGTGCATATTTCGAGACGGCGGCTGATTGCTGGAAGGAAGCGACGACGCACGATCGAGCTGAGATCGACCGTCTGGCTAAATCGATTTTGCGAACGCGCGCGTATGCCCGCCAGTCCTTCGCGGAATTGGTAGTCGGGTACGGGCCACGATTGGATGAGATGGAGCGGCTTGTTGCGGAGGCTGAGCGTTTGGCGGCCAGTGACGCACTGGTCGCAAAACGTGTCGCGCGCATTCGGGATAATTTCACGCTAACCCGCACGACTCTGGCGGGGTTGAAAGCTGTTTTTGACTATGAGGGCAATCCCCAAAAGAAGCCGGCCCGATTGATTCCGCTCCTTGAGGCGGTGGCTACGCGGGAGGATTTGCTCGGTCGCATACGTTTGTCGTATGGCAGGACGTTGTTCGATTCACTTCGGTTGACCGATGCCAGGCTCGAATCTCCGTTGGAATTCGGCGGTTATTACTACAAAATCGCTCGCCGGGCGTTGGCAGCACAAGCGAACGGGGCGAGGCAGCCAGCTCCGTCGCCTTGAACCGCCGATTGGCTTCGATCGCGACTACCCCCTAGAATCCCGGCTCGATCGTTGAGCCCCCGGACCGCATTTGAGGCCAGGAAGCAGCATGGCAAACCCGAACGTAGCCGTTGTAATGGGCAGCGACAGTGATTGGCCGACGATGCAGGCGTGCGTGGCGAAGTTGCGCGACCTGGGCTTGACCCCTGTTGTGGAGATCATGTCTGCCCATCGCTCGCCGCAGCGCGTGCGTGAGTTTTCCGAAGGTGCGCGGCCCGGTGGCATCGAAGTCATCATCGCGGCTGCGGGCATGTCGGCTGCGTTGGCGGGTGTTATCGCGGCGCACACCACGCTCCCGGTGATCGGCGTGCCAATCGCGTCTGGCCCGTTGAACGGCATTGATGCATTGCTCAGCACCGTGCAAATGCCGCCGGGTGTGCCGGTGGCCGGCGTCGCGATCGGGTCAGCCGGTGCGCAGAATGCAGCCATCCTGGCTGCTCAGATCGTCGCAACGCGGGACGAATCCTTGCGGGCGACACTGGAACAAATGAAGTCGGAACAGGCGGACGCAGTGGACAAAAAGAACAAGGCCTTGATGGAGAAAATCTGTGGCACAAGTGCATGATGCGAGTGCCGTACTCAGGCCCATCGATTGGGTCGGCGGTATCGATGGCTATGTCGATCTGATCGACCAGACACTGCTTCCAGGCGAATGCAAATTCATCGAATGTCGCAGCGTCGAAGTCATTCACGACGCTATCTGTCGGCTGGCGGTGCGCGGAGCGCCCGCGATCGGCGTCGCGGCTGCGATGGGACTGGTACTGGGCGTACGCGATTCAGAAGCCGAAGGCGAAGCCTTTCAGCGTGAAGTCGAACGCGTATGCACGTATCTCTCCGAAACGAGGCCGACGGCTAAGAACCTTTTCTGGGCGCTGGGGCGTATGCGGGCAAAGGCAACGTCGCTCGCCCAGCGACCTGTTGATGAAATCAAGACAATGCTCCTGGAAGAGGCCCGCGCGATTCGCGACGAAGATGCAGCCATGTGTCGTGCGATCGGCGAGGCGGGACAATCACTAATCACCGAAGGCGACGGCGTGCTGACGCATTGCAACGCCGGGGCGCTGGCGACGTCGGAATACGGCACGGCGC
The DNA here is from genome assembly GCA_029260215.1 of Phycisphaerae bacterium. Lineage (GTDB taxonomy): Bacteria > Planctomycetota > Phycisphaerae > UBA1845 > UBA1845 > OFTM258. The sequence continues at coordinate 301,720 of JAJDDQ010000051.1, read as the reverse complement.
TCGCGCTCATGTACGCCGCGCACGAGCGAGGCCGGCGATTCCGTGTCTACGCGGACGAAACCCGCCCGCTTCTGCAAGGTTCGCGATTGACCGCATGGGAACTCAGCCGTGAGGGGATCGACATAACCGTCATCTGCGACAGCATGGCTGCCCTGGTCATGCGCGACAGCCTCGTGCAACTCGTCATCACCGGCGCGGATTGCATAGCCGCCAACGGCGACGCAGCCAACAAGGTCGGAACATATTCCGTGGCGGTGTTGGCCAAAGCGCACAACGTGCCGTTTTACGTGGCAGCGCCGAGTACGACATTCGATTTGGCTTTGTCGTGCGGTGCGGAAATCCCCATCGAAGAGCGCTCGTCCGACGAAATCCGCGTGGGATTCGGAATACCCACGGCTCCTGAAAATGTGGGATTCTTCTCCCCGGCATTCGACGTAACACCGGCGGAGTTGGTGACTGGTTTGATCACCGAACGAGGAATCATCCAACCCGTGACACGCGACCGCATCGCGGAGGCTTTGTCCTGACAGCCCACGGTGGAATCGTGCCACAGCCCTACTCCTTCAACAGGCATTCTTGTCCGCCTGCAAGAGCATCTTTTTAATCAAAACAATCTGCCCCAAATGGTAGTGGCAGTGCTCAATAATACCGTGGATATTCCTGTAGTAATTCCCGTATTTCTCGTCCGCCATGTTTTCCCACAGCTCACACTCCGGTAACTGCTCAATCAGGCAGGCGACGTTTTGGACATCCGCCCAGGTCTTTTCCAACAGTTTTTCCCAGTCTTCTTGAGAGAGAATTGGCGGGAGATCAAAGCTGTATTTGTCCTTGGCGTCGAGTGGTCCTCCCTTTAGCACCTTCAATATTGCGCCAACGAAATAGTTCATGTGGTAGACTAGGGTTGCAATGGTGTGAAAAGGCTGGACTTGCGTAGTAGCCTGCTGCCAGGTTACGTCCGCCAGATTGTCTTTAAGGTTGGACGATGTCCAGTTCCCTCCAAAATGAACTACTCTGAAATGCGTTGCGATTTGCTCTGTCAATTTCATTTGACTTAATCCTCCGGCTTGCTCGTCACCAATTCGGGATATCGGTCAATCCGAACGGTTATTGGCCGACCTGTCATGGGCCGCTACGTGAAGTGTCCGCAACACGTCGCGCTCTTCGATAATGCCGACAACAGTCTGCGAGTCTTCCGCTTCGACTACCGGAATAGCTCCGACATCGACCCTCCGAAAAATCTCAATAAGCTCTTCGAGCGGCTGATCGACATAAGCGGTAGGCAACCCGGGGTCCGCGAGGTCGGTCGCCGTAATCAAACTGAGCGTGGTCGGGTCATAGATGATGTCCCGTATGTCAGCCAGCTTGACAATGCCGACGAGCATTCCGTCTTCGTTTACCACGGGGAAGGAATTGAACCGGCTTCGCTCCATGAAGTGCAGCACCTCGTCAAATGTGGCGGAGGCGGGGAGCAGCTTGACATTGGTCCGCATGATGTGCCTGACCTGTAACTGATCCGCCGGGCGATCGTCGGCTTTGTTGACAGACAGGCCCACCAATTGACGCAGTGATCCCAGAATCAGGCTGGAAGACGACGGTCTCGGGCCGGTCACCGCCCGCTCCCGACCCAGCAGTGCGAGCACCGTGACTTCTCCCGCTCTGACCGCGACCCACTTGGTGGCCAACGGACCTATGATTTCAAATATGACCACGGCTCCGAGCACAACAACTGTGATCGTATTCGCTAGTTGATGCGAAACCAGACCCTCTTCTCCATTGGTGAGCCACTGAGTTTTCAAAAACGTGATGAGTCCGATCGCGACACCCGCTTGACACAGCAAGCCTGCCCCGACAACGGGCGTAACATGCTGTGCGGTTGAAACAGGCCCAACCCCCCAGCGTGCCCCCCAGTACTTGCCCGCACTTCTGAACAGCACATAGCCAAAGCCGACCGGGCCAAGGTGCCTCAGCTCGCTCAAATGCAATTCATAGCCAGCCATTGCGAAAAAGCTGGCAAAGATCGGCAGGCCTAAGGTGCGAATTGTCGCATAGAGCTTTTCCGGGTCGATGGCGAGGTTGCAGAATGCGGCGCCCATGAACAACGCCGTTAGCAGAAAATTGAACGACAGGTGATAGTGCTGGCCCAGGTACTCGCAACCTTCTCCCATACCGATCAGGATCGCAAGAAAGATCGCCAGCATCTCGGTCAACGGAAACTTGGCGTACAACACGCTGAACCCGACCCCCAATGCTATACCCAGCACCGCGCTGCCAATCGTGGTCAAAGCCAGGTCCAGAAAGAGATTGCGACCCTCTGTTATGTACGGGGCATGGATGACTTCCGCTGTCACGAGCACGAGAAATATGACGTGAAACAGGATAATGCTGACGACGTTGTTCAGCCCGACGAGCGAGAGGATCGTGTTGCTGCTGGGGCCTTTGGCGTCGTACTCCTGCAAAACCAAAAGAGTCGCCGCCGGAGCGGTCGCAACGGCAATCGCCCCCAGCAGCGCACCCATCGTCAAACTCATCTCAAGGCCAATGCCCATCGTCAACAGGGCGAGAAGCGAGCAGCCGACAAATACCCCAAGAAAGGTCAGGCCCGATTCGCCCAGATGGATTTTCAGAATTCGACCGGCCACCGATTTCACGTGGGCGATCTCGAACACGCTGCCCAACGAAAAAAGGATTAACCCCAGCGCCAGATCGTTGACCGGCCTGAGGGGTTTGACCAGTGCGTGGGCAAGATGCTCACCGTCGATCTGGGCGTCCTGCCCCACCAGATACCACCCCAGGAGCATCTTGACCGCGATGCCGGACAACAGATATCCCACAACCTTCGGGGCACGGATACGCTTCGCGCACAGGCCGCCGACCATGCTGGCCAGCAGTAAAAACCCGAACAGCAAGCCCGGGCCGGGAACCGCCAGGTCCGCCGGGAGTGTATTTGCCAACGCGAAAATAACGCAACGCCTCCATGCCAGGTCCGGAACACTTCGCGGGGTAGTGTAGCCAAATTGGTAACATCTGATAAGTATTCGCAAAGCCGCCCGCCACAGCGTCACGCGTACCTCGCAGAAACTCCCCCACCTGTGCTGGCGCGTTCGACACGCCGCCATTTTTCTCGCTGTGGACGCTGATGTTCATTTCTCAATCTTGACACGATTCGGTGGCCTGCGGTTGTAGCCGTTTGGAAAAACCGCACGAACAGAAGTCCGCAACGCGATGCGCCGTGGGCGGAAACCCCTCTGACGAACCATCCAACGGTATTTTGCGTGCGAATTCGTCTCTGGACGAGCTTGGTGGGGCGTCTGCCTGAGACGATGTCGGCCTGTGTATGGTCGTCGGAAAATAAGCTGCGGAGATCAAAAAAACCGGGTCGGAATGGCAAATGTGTTGTTGCCCGCCGCGTAGTGCCGCATTAGAATTCCCAGCCAGCGCGGTTAAGGAAACGACAACACGAACGGGATCAAGCGGAGCGTTCGCCCCCGTTCTCACCAACCATGAATGAGACTCCAATGGGAACGACCCAACTCGTAGAAGACACCGGCACAGGATCCGTCCATCTGAACCCAGCCACGATAGCTCCCGCGTCCGCACAAAAGAAGCGGTCACGATGGCAATCACTCACGAAATCGGTCGGGGCTTGGTTTGATTCCGGCGTCATGCCGGAAGGCGTAGCGGAATTCCCCGACTTCAAGATTGACTGGTGGCGTACGCTTCCCTTTATCCTGTTGCACCTTTCGTGCTTGACGGTGCTTCTGGTGGGTTGGAGCTGGGTCGCGGTCGGGGTAGCGGTCTCGCTTTATGTGATTCGCATGTTCGCGATCACAGGGTTTTACCACCGCTACTTCTCGCACCGGACTTTCCGGACGTCGCGTTTCATGCAGTTTGTCTTCGCGGTGGTCGGGAACTCGTCCGTACAGAGAGGCCCGCTATGGTGGGCGGCACACCATCGGCATCACCATCGACACTCCGATGAGAACAGGGATCAGCATTCGGCGGCCCGTCACGGATTCCTGTGGAGTCACATCGGTTGGATTATGTCCAAGCGAAACTTCCCGACCGATATCCGCGGCGTGCAGGACCTTGCCAAGTTCCCGGAATTGCGCTTCCTGGACCGTTTCGACAATCTCGTACCGCTTGTGTTCGGCGTGTCGCTGTTTCTGGCTGGCTGGGCTTCGGAAATCTACGCACCGGGGCTGGGCACCAGTCGCTGGCAGATGCTGGTCTGGGGATTCTGCATCTCAACCGTCGTATGCATGCACGCAACATTTTCGATCAACTCGCTTACGCACATGTTCGGATCGAAGCGGTATCGCAGTAAGGATGAAAGCCGCAACAACCTTTGGCTGGCGCTGATTACGCTCGGCGAGGGCTGGCACAACAATCACCACTACTACCCCGGTGCCGCCCGGCAGGGGTTCTACTGGTGGGAGATCGACATCACATATTATGGCCTGTGGCTTATGTCCAAGATTGGATTAATCTGGGATCTGAACCCCGTACCGAGAGAGGTGCGAGAGGCCAACAAACTCCCGGCGTAGAGCAGCCGATCCGGGCGGCTGCCCGTCGAAACAATGGCTGAACACATCCTGCCTGCGCTGACGTTGATTCTCGTGCTGGGCGTGACCGCTCAGTGGATCGCGTGGCGTGTGGGGTTGCCGTCCATCCTGCTGCTGTTGTCCTTCGGCATAGTAGCCGGCCCGATCGCGGGCTGGCTGTCGCCGGACGATGTTTTCGGCGACCTGCTCCTGCCGCTCGTTTCCATTTCGGTTGCACTGATTCTCTTCGAGGGTGGTCTTACCCTGAAGATGTCAGAGTTGCCGAAAGTCGGTTCCGTCGTGCGAAATCTGGTCACGCTCGGTGCCGTTGCGACGTGGCTTATCAGCACTCTGGCTGCCTACTGGATTCTCGGGCTGAGCGCATCGCTTTCCGCCCTTTTGGGGGCTGTCCTGATCGTCACCGGGCCTACCGTGATCGGCCCGCTTCTGAGACTCATCCGCCCGTCCGGGCTGGTCGGCCCGATGCTGCGCTGGGAGGGGATCGTCATCGATCCAATCGGCGCGCTGCTCACCGTGCTAGTCTTCGAGATTACATCGGTCGGGGCGGACCCGTCGCACGCCTCGGCACACATCGTGTGGGCCGTCGGCAAGACGATTGTCGTCGGCGGCGGACTGGGGCTGGTGGGTGCGATTGTGCTGACTCTGGTACTCGAACGCTACTGGATCGCCGATCGTCTGCAAAACGCGCTCTCGCTCATGCTGGTCGTCGGATCGTTTGCGGGCGCGAACGCGATACAACACGAAGCCGGTTTGCTGGCGGTCACGGTGATGGGCTTCGCGATGGCCAATCAGAAGCGTGCCCCGATCGAACACATCGTCGAGTTCAAGGAAAATCTGCAAGTACTCCTGCTGTCTGCGTTGTTCGTGGTGCTGGCGGCGCGTATCGATATCGATGCGCTGCGCGCGGTCCTCGTACCGGGGTTGATGTTCGTAGCCGTCCTGATTTTCGTCGCCAGGCCCCTAAGCGTCTTCCTCTCGACGGCGGGATCATCGCTGAATTTCAAGCAGAAACTGTTCCTGTCCTGGATGGCTCCGCGCGGGATCGTCGCAGCCGCGGTGGCGTCCATCTTCGCACTGAAGCTGGAGCACCTACAGGCCGAAACACCTCGCCCAGAGTTCGAAGCGGCTGACCAGTTGGTGCCGATAACATTCATCACCATCATCGCCACCGTCGCGGTCTACGGTCTGACCGCACCGTTTCTCGCGCGTCGTCTGGGTGTGGCGGAGGCCTCACCGCAGGGTGTTCTGTTCGCCGGTGCCCACAAATGGGCTCGCCAAATCGCAGCCAAGCTGGTCGAATTGGATTTGCGCGTTTTGCTCGTCGACACGAATCGCAGACACACCCAAGCCGCCCGCATGGAAGGGCTGCCCACTTACAACGGCAGCATATTGGCGGAGCAAACGCTTGATGAACTCGACCTCGGCGGCGTGGGTCGGCTGGTGGCGGTTACGCCCAACGATGGAATCAATGTGCTGGCCGTCCATCGCTTCGAACGCATCTTGGGCCGTGCCGCCTGCTACCAACTCTCACCGCAGAAGAACGAATCGGGCACGGAGCAGGCGCCTTACCTGCACGGGCGATGGTTGTTCGGCGAGAACGTGAGTTTCTGGGATTTAGAATGGCGATGCACCGCCGGTTTCATCGTCAAGGTTACGAAGTTCACCGACGAGTTCGGGCCTGACGAGTTCCTCGCCCGCTATGGCCAAGACGCCCTGCTGCTCTTCGTCGTCGGCAAGGACAACCAGCTGCGCATCATGACCTGCGCAGACGCATCGCTGACACCCGAACCGGGCGAATCGGTCGTAGCCTACGTGCGCGAGCCGGCATTATAAAAGGGGTCGGGTGTCGTTTTAGGGAAACGACACCCGACCCCTTATTGGCTCCTTATTCGCCCCGATAAAAGGATCACGCTTTTGCCTTTGATCACGGGACTGTATCCCCGCACGATGCTTCGCGGCGAGAAGGAATTCATTCGGCGACCCGCATGGCCTAAATGGCTGTGCTCCTCCATTTACTTTTCCTATTGCGTCATGACATTCTTGTTCTTCCTGCCAAACGTGAACATCCTTGGTCTTCGACTTGTCCTCACATCGAAATTCATGGCCGTTATCAGTATTCCGGCGACTGGCGCACTGATTGTGAACGGGATTATCCACCACCGGAGGATGCGGCGCTTCGAGAAGCGCGTGAAGGCCCTTCGATGCTGCGTGTGTGCGCATTGCGGATACGATCTCAGCGGTCTTTCGGACGACCATCAGTGCCCGGAATGCGGCACCGAATTCTCCAGAGAGCAACTACGTGCGGCTTGGCGGCGGCGATATCGTTGGGAAGAATCTGCGGAGCCAAGGAGCGAGAAGTAAGAACGGTGTGACCAGGTCCGTTCGACTCCCGACGTCTTTTCTAGGACGACCTCTTATTTGCTCTGGTACGGACACAAGTGCCACTGGATCTCGTTTGGCGCGACTGCAGCACACAATGCCCCTCCTTCAAAACTCGATCGGAATTCGACCGGATTCACAGAGACCCGTCGTGCAGAACCGAATGTAATTCACCACGAACACGGTAATGATGTAAAGAATGAAACCTACCATCGGTCGTTCTCCTTCAAGAAACTTCGGCCAAGCAAAAGGGGTCGGGTGTCGTTTTAAGGAAACGACTCCCGACCCCTTTTTCAGAGTAGGATTGCGCTATTGCACATCGGGTGTCGGACGCGGTTCGATCTCGAACACCTCGAACGCAGAGCCGAGAAACAACTCGACCGGCTGGGCGTCGGAGGCTTCCACCGTGTCGCTGCGCACGCCGACATCCGTGGTCGCGAGCACACGCTCGCCGATGAACACGCCCCGCGTAAACGAGGAACCGAAAAAGCCCTGCTGCTCGAAACGAGTGCTCACACGATTAAGCTCCGTGAAACCGTCCTCAGCCGTAACGCGAAACACATACAACCCGTCGAATCCGCCTTGTTCAAACGGCGGAAACGGCGACGGCTCGGTGAAGATCGGCTCTTCGTCTTCCACGTCGATCGGCTCCAGATCGTCAATGGTGACGGGCAGATCCTCATCGTCAATGGTGACGGGCGAATCCACGCCGTCGTCAAGCTGAGTATCCCCGTCAGGCTCGTTCGACACGGTGTCATCGGTCTCCGACGGTTCCATCGGAGCCGCACCGTCGGTCGATTCGCCGCCAAACGAACCGTCCGAACCTTCACCGCGATCGGGGTCAACAAGCTCGTCCTCGGGGAAATCGATACCGAAATCACCATCGACAAAGATGGACTGCTCGAAGATCGAAACCGGCAATGCGACAAGATCACGCTCAGCGAAGTAGGTGAACGCTTTCGGATTAAACAGAGCTTCCGAATACGCACCGTCCTCCTCCCCGATCACGACGTTGTGCTGCAAACGCGGGTTGGCAAAATCCGAAATGTCGAACACCGACAACTGCACACCCCAAGGCCGAAAGAAGCCATCCTGATTGTCGGGAATGAATTGGCCCACCGTCAGAAGATGGTCGTCGCCCATCGGCACGATGAAGGTCGAGAATCCTGGCACCTTCAACTCGCCGACGATTCTCGGGTCGGTCGGATCCGAAAGATCGAGCGTAAACAACGGGTCGATCTGCTCGAACGTCACCACATAACCACGATCACCGATGAAACGTGCGGATCGAATCGTCTCGCGCGGCGCGATCCCCTCCACGCTGCCAACTACAACGAGATCGCTGCCGCGTTCGCGCAACACGTAGACATCGTTGTGCGGCACACCGGAGAATCCCTCGGGCGACACCGTCGTCGCGACGCGCAGATGATCTTCAAACTCGCCCATCGAGTACTGATTCAGAATGCGACCGGGAACGGAACCGGAAGCCGTCGGGACCGCTCGCCCGTCTCGATACGTGAATTTGTAAATGTCCGTCGTCTGGCGAAGCGTTCCGAACGCACCGAAATCCGTATCGGTCAGGTACAACGCCTCCAGCGACGAATAAACATTCCCCGGCTCTGCCACAATGCCCTCTGTCGAGAACGCGCCGGTGTCCGTGTTCATACTGACGATGGAGACAATGCCAAACCCGTCGGGATCGACCGGGCGACGGAGACTCTCAAACGTGACCAATTCGCCGGCTGTGCGCTCGCCGTCGGCATCGAGTTGCTCGAAGTCGGGGAGCAAATCCTTGACGTCGTCCATTTCGATCGTGGCCACGTCAAGCGTCGGCGCGCTGAACACGGGCAGAATATTGTAGAACAGTCCCTGATAGTTGGAGAGAACGAGATAGAGATCGTCGCCGATCATGCGGCTGGAGGTGAGCGACCCCTCGAACTTGGTCTGCGACATCATACGCGGCGCGGTCGGCTGCGACGCATCAAACACCGTGACGATCGTGGTAGGCCTGCCCACCGGAGCGAATCCAATAGCGATATCCGCGACCGCCAGGTCCGGGCCTGGTACTGTCGGGATCGACGTGACACCGAAGTCCGTGCTGATGGCCACAATCCTGCCCTCGGGCAAGTACATCTCGACGCCGGTGCCCTCAAGCTGTCGTTCCGTGGCCAATGACAACGCGCCCGGCACCTGAACGTCCACCACGCGCAGCTTCCGCCCGCCGATGATGTAAAGGTAGTCCCCGTCCGTTTTGACCACATCGGCTTCGTCAACCCCGACTTCCTGTGTGGTCGTTTCGGAGAATTCGCTGGTGGATTGATCGGACTCGCCCGCAGTCGGGGCAGCCGATGTCGGCCCCTCACCCCCGGCGGCTCCATCGTCAGCCGCACTCAAATCGACCGCAAAATTCACATCTTCAAGAAAGAACGAACCGCGCCCGAACGAGTCGCCGCGAATGTCGATCTCGCTGCGGAAGTAATCCACCAACTCCTGCTCGGACCGAAAACGGACAAGTTTTGACGAACCGGTCTCATCGCGAACCCGGCCCAGAAATTCGTCCAGCGTAAGGTTGATGATGTCGCAACCGGCGAACATCAGAATTGCAACAGCCAACGACCAGCGGCGATACATAGTGAAGCCTCCAAATTGATCCGCATCGGCAGGTCGCCGTCGAACCGCGCCGGTACCGACTCACCTGCCACACCCACTATTCGTTATAGCCAAAGTATCGGTCAAGGGTTTCCGTCAGCAAAAGCAACGAGCCAGGCGCGAAAAGACAACAATTCGCCAACGATGGTTCTTTTGCGAAATGAATTCAATACACAGTGTAACGCAGCAGCCGCTTGACCGGACGCTGTCACGCTACCCCGTCATCGTTTTTCCGGGCGTTGCCGATGAGTTCTTGACCGGGGCAAGCAGCTTGGCCAACGAAGATCCGCCGGGCAGCCCGCGAAGCCCCTTGTAAAGCGCGGTATCGACGTTTCGCCACTTTTCACCCGGTGCATCGAAAATCGCCCCCGCTGTTTGCGAAGGCCATCGCCCCGTCCGCCGATAGTGTGATTCCGCCCATGTCAGAATCTGTCGCTCGGTGAGCGTGTCGAGATCACGCAGGTTCCGCTTGCCGCGACTCTCCGCAAGCAGCCTCGCCAAGGTCTTCCCGTGCGGCAAACCCCGCCGACCGGATTTGAGAGAATGATCCACGCTGCCCCAGTTTTCACCGCTGGAGCCGGGAATCTGACCCGATTCGCGGATAGGCCAATCTCCCGTGCGATCCTTGTGATCGTCCGCCCACGACAGGATTTTCGCGATGGACAACTCCGGCAAACGCTGAATATTGCGCACACCGCGACGGTCCGCGAGCAATTGCGCCAGCGATCCGCCACCCGGAAGCCCGCGCCCGCCAAGATACAAAGCATCCTGAATCGCCATCCACGTCGTTCCGTCGCCGTCGAGCACCTCCCCCGAATCGCGCGTAGGCCAACGACCGGTCAGCTTGTGATGACGAGTCGCCCAGCGAAGAATCTGAGCGACACTTAACGGCTTGAGATTGGATCGATTACGCACCCCGCGATGAGCCTCAAGCAACTCCGCGATCGTCGAATCGCCCGGCAACCCCCGCCGTCCAAAACGCAACGCCCGCTGAACCTTGTACCACGTCTCTCCAGGAGCGTGGCGAATAGGCCCCGACTGCGCCGTAGGCCAATCGCCGGTGTGAAGTTTGTGAGCGTCCGCCCAGTTGAGAATCATGTCGAGCGTGAGCGCACGCTCGCGCCTGCCCACACGCACTTTGCGATGCCTGGCCAACACCTGCTGCAACGACGAACCGCCCGGCAGCCCCCGGCGCCCCTGCGAAAGCGCGCCGTCAACGTGCATCCACGACTCGCCCTGGGCACCGACAATCTGCCCGCTCAACCGATCAGGCCAACTGCCCGTACGCTGCTTGTGGGCGTCCGCCCAATCCAGAACCCGACGCACTGTCAGAGGTTTCAGGGAAGGAATAGTGCTCGCTCCCGCATCACAATGCCTGCAAAGCCCTCGACGATATGAAGGTGGATAATCTCACGACAGTGGCCCGCGTACCACCACGTGCGTCACTCTACTATGTGAATATACGCAATCCTTGTCGATTGCAACAACATTATTTCGCAAATGTGGGCTTTATTGTGCTTCGCCAATGTGTTGTCATCCGTTACAATCCCGGTGTGCATACCACCAGAATAGTTGCGACCATCGGACCCGCCAGCCGCTCTGAAGAGCGTCTCAATGAAATACTCTCCGTCGGTGTTGATGTCATACGATTCAACATGTCCCACGGTCAACACGCCGAACACGATATCGCGCTAAAAACACTCAAAAAAGTGGCAGGCAGTAGGGGTATTCACACTGCCTGCATGGCGGATTTGTGCGGGCCTAAGATTCGCACGAACCAGATCGATCCGAACAAAAAAACAATTGAGAAAGGCCAGCGCTGCGTCATTGTCCGCCATTTGGAGGTCGGCGATGCAGCGAAATTCGCCACCAACACGCCCGCCATCGTGGACGAAGTAGAGGTCGGACACCGGGTCTTGATAGACGACGGCTGCATCCGACTACGCGTTATTGAGAAAAAAATCGACGAAATTGTCTGCGAATGTGAAGATGGGGGGGAAATCGACACAAGAAAGGGAATTAATCTCCCAGACTCCTCACTTTCCCTACCTTCTCTAACTTCTAAAGATTTACAGGATGTTGAATGGATCGCCACACGCGAATTCGACTTTGTGGCATTGTCGTTCGCTCGCGAAGCTACCGATATTACCCAGCTTCGCAATTTGTTGGCGAAACTCGGCGTGTCGATCCCGATCGTTTCCAAGATTGAGACCGCCAAGGCGATCGAGAATCTCGACGAGATCATCGACGCCTCGGACGTGGTGCTGGTCGCACGCGGCGATCTGGGCGTGGAGCTCGAAGTGCATCGACTTCCGATCCTCCAGAAAGAAATCGTCCACCGCTGCCGGCTTGTCGGCAAGCCGGTCATCGTAGCCACACAAATGCTGCACAGCATGGTACACAACGCCACCCCCACCCGGGCCGAGGTCAGCGACGTCGCCAACGCCGTGCTCGAAGGTGCGGATACGGTCATGCTGTCGGCTGAAACCGCCGTGGGAAGTTTCCCCGTCGAATCGGTCGAGATGATGCACCGCATCTGCGACGAGGTGCACGCGTTTCGATCGCGTCCGGGTGTCCACCGGCGCGACGTGCTGGAACCCACGCTTCACGTGGGTGACGCAGCCGACCCCACCACCTCAGCCATCGCGCGTAGCGCGGTGTTCACCGCCCACGATATCGGTGCGAAGCTGCTCGCCGTCTGGTCCCGTTCGGGCAAGACCGCCCAATGGATGAGCAAATATCGCGGCACCGTGCCGCTCGTCGGCCTCGCCACCGATGAGGCTGCGTGCAGGCGGATGGCTGTCTCCTTCGCGCTCGAACCAATGTTGATCCCCGAATCCTGGGCCAGCGGCCCATCGCCGCCGCCGGAACTGGAACAGCGCCTCGCAAGCGAGTACGCTCTCGTTTCCGGCGACCTTGTGGTCGTCGTGGGCGATCCGGTCGACCCCAGGCGCGTGCCGACGCTGCGCATTCACATGATCGGGGATTAGTGCTTTGTCACGCCTGAAACGACGAGTGGGTGCCCCACCTCTTCAGAGGTGGGGAAGTCGAATAGTCCTTGGATTCGACTCCCCCACGGCTAAAGCCGTGGGGCACCCAACCCATCAATTGGTTCGTGACTATGCATTAGATGTCTCCTTGCGTGGGTTCAAGGTTGCGCTTTTGGCCGTTGCGATTGCGGCCCTGAACGTCGCGCCCACTTCCGCCGACGAGCAGGCAATCAGGCCCGGTGCCGTCGAGGCGGAGGTCCGGGAGAACGTCTTGGCCCAGCGCGTCGGCCTGGGAACGCTGGCGGATTTCGCCTTGCCTGCCGATTTCGTCTGGCGCATCGTGGACCACGTCGTGCGGGCTACCTATTGGGAACGACACCATCGTGTTCTGGGGCCAGAACCAGTCACGCCCAATCGTGCGTCAGCATCCGACTCAGATTCGTCGCCGGCTCGGGTGGACACCCGAAAAATTCGCGTTCACAAGCCTGAATCCTCCGACGCGATCAAAAGCTATCGCCACGCGCTCCGCTCCGGTCGTCCCGGATTACGCGGCTTCCGTGCCCCGATTCTCACGCATCGCGCACGTCGCCCAGCCATCGACCTTTCACCGCTCGCTGGGCCGGAAACCGTGCGGGCCGCTGAAATCGTGGCCCGGCGACTGGCCCGCGACGGGCTGCTGCCGACGCTCGTGCGCGTCATGCACACGCTCGGCCCGACGCGATTCACCCACGAAGACGCCGCTGCGCTGGACACGCTTTGGGACGTTGGATTCCCCGTCGATCTGCTCGAGTGCTTCGCCCAGCCGAACTCGACAGATGGGAACACCGCCGATCTGATTCGCGATATCGCCACCCGTTTGAAGAATGGCGAGAAGATTGAATCCCTGATCGAACGGGTCTCCGCGAGAAAATTCCACTGGCCAGCAGCCGACAAGGGCTTTCGCGTCTGCACCGAAAGCGGGGAACACGCACCAACCGTCGTACGCCTGCAACTGATGAAGACCGCCGGCTTCAAACATGTCAACGGAGACGGCGGATCATTCGACATCGCCCGCCAGCTCATGCGCAGCCTGCCCGATGCGGAGTTCGTCGCGACCATTAACGAATCGCACGTTAAGGATTTCATGCGGAATATCCGCGATTGGAAAGGCGTGAATGCTGCGCACATTACACTGATTACGACCGATCTGCCCATCGCCCAATGGGCACAGGACAACGGCAAGGGCGGATTGATACAAGACGCCCAAAGCAAGCGAAGCCACGCCGCTTTTCTCGCGCCACGTTACGCCAACCGGCGCAATGACGGCTCGGAGTTTCTGCCCAACGATTCGTTCGCGATGGACGGCCTGGCAGCGGCTGGCGTGCGCGTCGTGCAATCGAAACTGCTTTTTCAAGGCGGAAACATTCTCGCCTACCGCGACCCAGCGGACGACAAGCCCAAGCTGTTGATCGGTGAGGCTGAGCTTCATCGAAACACGGTCATGGGCCTGACGACGGATCAGGTGATCGAGGCCTTCCGCGTCGAATTCGGCGTAGCGCGCGTCGTGGTGCTCGATACCGTCTCATTCCACCTGGACGTCGAATTCACCCTGCGCGCCATCAACGGAAAAATCGTCGCCTTCATGCACGATACGGACAAAGCCGCCCGAATTATCATCGAGTGCGGCCTGACCGCGTTGCATCGGGCAGGCTTGATGAATGACGAAGCGTATCATGCTGCGAAGAATCACCTTGCCAACAGCGAGGCGGCTCAGTGCATCAACGTTATCGCGACATCCATGCAGGAAAACGGCGGTTGGCCTGGCGGTTATCCGCGCGTGTTGGCCGACGCGTTCGAGGGTGGACCGACAGACTCGGGTGCGGGCAACCTCCAGCGATTCCTGATCGCGATGGATTGGCTGGCCAGCCGCGTTATGGACCCTCAGAATCTCCCGGAGGACCCCCACGTTCAAGCCTACCTGCGGTCAATCTGGCGTCTGGAGGCTGAACGCAAGGTATTGGCCCGCAAATTGGCCAATCTCGGTTTTGAGATTGCGTACGTTCCAAGCCTCGGTGCGGCTGAATATGGGATCAACTACGTCAACGGCCTGCAAACGCGGTCCGCCTACTTCATGCCGGCACACGGGGGGGTATTCGCACCACTCGACGCCGCCGCTCGCGAGGCCTTCCAAGGGGCGATCGGCGCGCAAGCTTTGGTGCTGCCTGTCCTTTGCGCGGAGAGCCAGCGTCGCGGCGGAGCCATCCACTGCTCAGCCAGCGTTTCCTGCCACAATAGTAATTAAAGTGTGACAGGCAAACAAGTTACGTGTCGCGGGTGGGGTGAGTCGCCTATCAAATTGATCTTGCATCGCCGAATCGGCTTCGTTATACTGGCCCGATATCTTGCAGGTGCAAATGCATCTTTCGTGGTGAGGATTTGCGGTGCGAGGTTTTTTGGATTTCGCAGTCCATTGTGGTAACTTGGGTGACCCCCGTGAGGAACGGGGCATCAACATTGTACTATTTTGAGTTTTTCTGGAGGTCGCTCGTCGATTTTCGAATCGGAGAGCAAATGGAGTCTAAGGCATGATGAGCAGGCACAAGGGATGTTTCGGTGGCCTCGTTGGCACGGCTGTTTTCGCGCTGTGCGCGAATATCGCCGGCGCGGCTGATTTCGCACCTTCCGAAACGTACATCACGTACGGCACGGCGGGACAGACACAGTTGGAAATCTCGCTGGACAGCAATGCGCTGATCAATCAAGGCTGGTCGCTTTCGACGGACGCTTTCGCGTTCCCGGTAGCCGCCGGTGGCGAACGTCAGTTGACGATGCTCGAGCGAGAAGGCAGCGTCATTTCGTTGAACGGTGAGCCGCAGGCTCTCGGTTCATTCAACATGACCGGGCCGGACGACCAGGTGATCGATTTCACCGACTTCTCGATCGCGTTTGAAGGTCGCAACAACGCCATGTTCCAGAATGGTGCTCACCCGATCTTCGAGATTGTCGGTTCTTCGCTGACCATCGATCGTAGCGCCAGCCATGTTTCCATTCGTGGTGACATTCAGCTTCACGCCGCGGCGGTTGAAGTTGGCTTGGACCCGCAGATCGGCGTCATTGGTGAGTTCACCTTTACGTCAGGCTTGGAAGTCGTCGATGTGGACCAGACGATCGAGCGGACCAACGAAGCCATCGGCGGTTCGCAAAGTCCTGAGCTTCCCGGTGCGGACGTGATTGTCGGCGATCTGCCGAACATCTTCCAGTGGACGGCTGGCACGGGGCCGATCAACGGCATCCGCGCATACTCGGTCGCGACCACATCTTGCAACCAGGGAACCCAGCCGTTGGATTGGTTTGTCGGTCCGAATCCCCGCCACCCGGTCATCGGGCAAAGCGTCTATCGCTACATGGACGGTCGCTTCGAGCATCTCGGCCAAAGCTGGCTGAAGCACGGGTTCTGTGCGTTGCAGGGTGGAATCTGTCTTAACGAGTTGCCCGGTTGTTCGCCGACTTGCGGCGGCTGCTGCTCATCGCTCGGTGTCGGTTGCTCCGACCCGTATTCGCAGACGCGCAATGGCCAATTCGGCAATATGGGTCCGAAGCGCGAAATCAACCCGCACATGGGCACAAACTTGGGCAACCATGCGTTCGCCCAAGGCAACACGACCCTTCGTGGTCGCATTCAGGTTCGCCACTCCGACTTGGACCCGGCGTTGAATCCTGGTGCCGTTTACTACGTCGAAGGACAGTATGTCGCACAAGACGACGCCCAGTTCGGTGACATGACCAACGACAACAACAATGCGTCGTATCGTCGCGTTAATGTCAATCCTGGCAACTTCAACATGACTGGGAGCGGCGGCACGGTCCGTCGCGAGCCAGCCCTCAGCGCTTGGCGCCAGATCGACAACACGGTTTCGCAGGTCAACATCGATGTCGAAGGCGACGGCCGTTATATCCTGTCGTCCAAAGCTTCGGACAACGGTGACGGCACGTGGCACTACGAGTACGCGTTGCTCAACCTGAATGCTGATCGTGGCGCGCGGTCGTTCTCGGTTCCGATGGAACCGGGCGTCATCGCTTCCAACATGGGCTTCCACGACGTTGACTACCACAGTGGCGATCCCTACGACGGAACCGATTGGGCAGTCGCCGAGGGCGGCAACAGCCTGGAATGGTCCACGCAGACGTTCGCACAGAATCAGAACGCCAACGCCATCCGCTGGTCGACGATGTACAACTTCCGCTTCGACGCCAACACCGGCCCGAAGGCGGGTGAAATCACAATGGGCTTGTTCAAGACCGGTGGCGTGATGACCATGACGGGCACAGCCTTCGTTCCTGAAGCGGGTGGCCCGGCCATCGTCCACGGTGCTGACGGCGCTTCGTTCGTCGACCACGCTTGGGGCGGCTATGTCGATTCGGCTGCTGAAAGCTCGGACGGCAACAACATCGACCTCGGCATGAACACTTTCACCTTGGTCTTCACTGAAGACATCTTCGCCGCGGGCGGTGGTGCTGTGACGGCTGCCAACTTCGCCGTTAGCGAGACCGGTGGAGCAAGCGCTCCGACCGTGACTGGCGTCGATGCCAGTGGCAACCCGGCCATCGAGATCACCCTCAGCCGCAACATCACGATCCAGGAATGGACGACGATTCAGGCTGTCAATGTTGAGAACAGCGGTGGCGCTGCCATTACCGACCTGGGCAACCAGGGTGCGGGCGTGGATGAGCCGGATCGCGTGGACATCGGCTACCTGCCTGCCGACGTGGACAACAATGCGTCGGTCACCCCGTTCGACTTGTTGAGATTCCGTCAGATCGTTAACAATGTGATCGAGCTGAGCCAGGGCGTTGACACGGACTTTGCGGACACTGACCGCGACGGCAGCGTCGGCCCGATTGACCTCCTGCGCTTCCGCCAGTTGATCAACGGGACAGCCGGCGTTGCGACGCAGGCGTGGAACGGCGCGAGCATTAACAGCGCACGTCCGTAACACGATCCGGCTTTAGAGTCGATTGTTGAAATTTCAGGCCCGCGGCGAGTGGACTGCCATTCGTCGCGGGCTTTTCGTATGAGCAACGGCCCACTCGCCGTGCGAAGAAACATCGTGTAACGTGCGTACAGCCGATTGACGCACCAGACATCACGGAGCGCACCAATGAGTGACAATCAGCCATGTTTACTGGTCGAAAATGAAGGCCCGGTACGCGTCCTGCGCATGAACAGGCCTGGCGTGCTCAATGCATTCAACGACGATCTTCTTATCGCGTTGGGCAAGGAGGCGAAGGCTGCTGCCAGGGACGACTCCGTGCGCTGCGTGGTTTTGGCGGCGGCTGGCCGTGCGTTTTGCGCAGGCCAGGACCTCGACACGGTCAAGGAACGTCTCGGCGATCCGAACGCACCGGAGTTGGGCGAACACCTTCGCAAACATTACAACCCGCTAATCCTTTCGCTACGCACGATGGAAAAACCGGTCATCGCCTCGGTAAACGGCGTGGCTGCCGGTGCTGGATGCAGCTTGGCTTTGGCATGTGACATGCGCATCGCGGGTGAGTCCGCCGGTTTCATCGAAGCCTTCATCAAGGTCGGCCTGGTACCGGACTCGGGAAGCACGTTCACGCTGCCGCGTTTGGTTGGGATGGGCCGGGCGATGGAAATGGGGTATACAGGACGCAAGGTCAAGGCGGGCGAGGCGCTCAGCATTGGGCTGGTGAATCAGGTCGTGCCCGATTCGGAGCTTGAATCCGCCACATCGGCGCTCGCCGGGCGACTTGCATTACTCCCCACGCGAGCCATAGGCCTGACCAAGCGAGCGTTCAACAAAGCCTGGAACGCCGACCTGGCAGACCAGTTGGAATACGAAGCCTTTCTTCAGAGCACCGCAGGCAAGACAAGCGATCACGAGGAGGGCGTGCGGGCATTCCTGGAAAAACGCGCGCCGCAATTCAAAGGTAAATAATCCATAGCCAGCGGGCTGACATCCGGCAGCGCATGAGAAACGCTGACCGCGCGAAGCGAGCAGCGTTCCTCGATAGGGAAAAGCTCTACCCACCCAGTTTCGCGTGCAGGGAGTCATCCCTCAATCCGGTAAAACCCTATACGTACCAGGGATAACCCTGGTTTCCGGCGATCGACATGCGTTCGAGCGATGGGGTCTTTTTCGTCATCATTCGGGTCAGACGTATCTTACGAGCCGCCGAAGGCCTGAACTTCGGTGTTGTGGATCATCGAGCCCTCCAGGTCTCTGACTTGAAGACGCATGCTTCGGTCCAGTAGTTCCCCCGGTTTCTTGAAGTGGTACTCTATCACGCGACTCTGCCCGGGCAGAAGATTTGAAATGATGCGTGTCTGCCGCAATCGACCTGGGGCTATAGCGTAGGCGCGAAGATTCAGCGTTCGGTGCGACCGATTGAAAACGCGATGCTGAACGATGAGGCGGTCCTTATCCAGCACGGCATGCCCCCACGCGTCAAGATCGCCCACGCCGAGTTCAACGACCAAGGGAATGACCATGTGGTACTTGCCGTCCGATTCGACATCCACTTCGACGTTGATGATCTTTTGCCCAGCGATCTCATTTCGCCCAAAGCGAATTTCCAGAGGCTGTACAAATTGGCCGTTGGCCGGGATCGAAAACCGGAACTGTCTCGGGCGGATATCCCATCCTTTGGGCGGCCTGATGTGGGCACGCCCGGAGATCGCATTTTCGCCGGGGTTTCCGAATGTGAGATCGGATTCGTGGGCTTCGATGCTCATTTCCTGAAACGCGGGTTCGATACGGGCAGCCGATCGGAACGCTAGAAGCCAGCGTTTCAAACCGGTCAGGTAGGTCGGCGTAGCGTTGATGTTGAGACGCACGCGGCCGTCGCGGGCGAATTCCGGTGTCGATTTCCTGCCCCACATGTCGACGCGTTCGACGTCCGGCCCCAGTTGCAGATCGTAGGTTCGGCCATCGGATTCAGCTTTTGTGTCCCAGACCGCCAGGACCGCTTCTTCGTCACGGTAGAACGCGACGGCTGCGACGGAGGGTGCGATGTAGACGAAATCTCCGGGCGTGGTATCCCGGAGGATGTCCGCCAGCGTGTGCAACAGCACGAATTCCTCCGTCGGTTCGGTGACGTGCCGTTCACCGTGCGTGCTGGTGTGCCACGGCTGGGGGATCACGACGTTTCGGACGCCGGAGTGGGCGGCGTGAATCAGCCTCTTGCACCAGTTACGCAGTCGGCTGTCGAGACGAACGCCTTCGTCGGGTGCTGGTTTCAAATAGACCATGCCGACCGGCTGTTGGGCTTTTGCGAAGTCGTCGATGTGACTTTCGATTTGATCGGGCAGAATGAACGGTTCGACGGAATAGGTATTGTCGTCCACATCGGGCGGGCGTTGCGTTGGCGTCCATGCGAGCGAACCGGGAACGATCAGATGCGGCGAGGTGGCCAACCGCTTTGTTTCAGCGCGGACCTGCTTGACAGCTTGTTCAAGTTTGGGATCAGCGGCCAGTGAGGCGTCGCCGTCAGGCCCGATCTGCCACGATCGGAACACGCTGGCGTAGGGTGCGAAAACGCGTACGAGATGCTCGCGCCAAGCCTCGGGGTCTTCGATCAACGTGCTCAGCAGAGTCCGCTCGTACGCACCGGCGGCGCGCACCAGTTCCGAGGGCGGCCCGGCGAAGACACCTGTAATTGCCACGCGCGATTTGAGCAGCTCGTAGAGTAATGTGTCGGTGTCGGCGGGCGCGTTCACTAGGTCCGGCACGTCTGCTCGCCCTGACCAGATGGGAAGCTTGACCGTGGACACCCCGAGCGTCTGAATCAAGCTCAATTCCACCAGCGGATCGGACCTGTCCGCGACGTCGAGAGACAAGCCGAAGATTCGGGTGGGGTTGTCGTGTTCATCTCTCTTGGCGCGAATGCGCGCGAACGTGAGCGATCGTTGTGCGAGGCGTTGCGTTTTGCCCGATTCCTTCGTGGAGACCTCGACCTTCGCCCGGTATAGGCCGTTGGGGAGTTGGGTGACGTCGAATCGCGGCACGTCGGCTGTCTCATCGTGACGAGCCGGGACGTTCTCGCGCAAAACCTCATGCCCCTGCATGTCGTGAATGGTGAGTATCGAGATGAGGCCGTCGTGATCAGTGTCGCTCACATCGACCAGCACATTGCGAGGCCTGTCGTCGGTGAGAACATTGCCCGTGCCGGACGTGGTCACGGTGACGCGCGGAAGCCGGTAAACGCGAATTTCGTCGAACCATGCGGTGGCTGTGATGTTCTTTTTGACGATGTGGCGGTGCGGTTTGGGCGACGTGTCCCACGTCTCGGGATGGTACACCCACACGGTCAAGCCGATCCACCGCGCGTCGGCAGGACCGGCGGGAAGCACCACATCGACGCTCTGCCACGCTCCCATGTCGCCCAGGGCGCTGACGGCGGGGCTGAACCGTTGCGAGCCGTCTATGGGGCGTAAATCGGCGTCGAGGTAGTAGGCACTGATGCAGGCCCGCGCGTGCTCGAGGTCTTGTCCGCCGATCCACCCGGTGACGAGGTATTCGTTGAACGGAAAGGCTTCGATTTCGCGTGCGGTGAATCGGTAGGCGACGTTGCGCCCCTGCGTTTCAAGACGAAACGAGGGCGGCGCGTCGTGGCCTGTGTCAAAGTCGAACACGCCGTGGGCGAATCTCGGGAACTCGGGCGCCTTGAGCGGAAGCCAGTACTTGGGAATGTCTTCGAGGTTGCCCTCGCCCCGTTCGTCGAAATCGAAATCGTGGGCCAAACGCTGGCCTATGGTCGTGGGCGCGTCGGCAGACATTGTCGTGCGGGCGACGGACAGGAGAAACGAGACCGCGAGCGCAGCCCGCGCGAGGCTGATCCCCACGGTTTTTCCGCCTGTCTTGCGCAGCCGTTCCACGTGGGTATTATCGGCATCGCGACATGACGGATGAATTCCATTCTGGGTGCCATGGTCTGGCGTAGCCAGGCCATGGCGTTTCGCGACTTCCACGGCCTGCCGTCTGCGCCGCCAGACCGTGCTCCCCCCCAACACTACGAATTGCCACCGGTTTGAGGAGGCAACCACGCATGACGGATTGAGAACGGCGTGATTGCGGAGGCGGCGCGGTGGATTTATTATCCATCGCCGTGGAAACGCTTTACGACAGACGGCGATATTTGACCAATTTCGATTCCTGGCGAGCGGGACACCTCTTCGCGGATGTTCTGGTCGTCGGCGCGGGGGTGGCTGGTGCTCGGGCTGCGATCGAGGCGGCGGATCAGGGCGCGAATGTGCTGCTCATCTGCAAGAGTGCCTTCAACGAATCGGCGACGCGCTACGCCCAAGGCGGGGTGGCCAATGCCCGGTCGCACGACGATTCCGCCCAAATCCACCTCGACGACACGATTCGCGTCGGTTGCGGATTGGGGCGGCGGGCCGCGCTGGACACGCTTGTGAACGATGCCACCGCACGGATTGATGAAGCCATCGAATGGGGCGTTAAGTTCGATCGCGCGGGTGACCACCTGGCTTTGGGCAGGGAAGGCGGCCATTCTGCGGCGCGCATCCTGCATGCCGACGGCGATGCGACCGGTCTGGAACTGGCCCGCGTGCTGACCAACAAAATGCTCGCCCACCCGAACATACGTGTGTTTGAAAACTGCTTTCTGATCGACCTCTTATCGGACGAGCAACGCTGCCTCGGGGCGGTGGCGTTCAACGCGAAACATGGCCATCAACTTTTGTGGGCACGGCAAACGATCCTCGCGAGCGGCGGTGCGGGGCGATTGTACCGCGAAACGTCCAACCCGATCATCTCCACCGGAGACGGCATTGCGGTCGCGTACCGCGCGGGCGCACAGCTCGCGGACCTGGAGTTCATGCAATTTCACCCGACGACTCTGTACGTAGCCGGGGCTGCACGGGCGCTGATCTCGGAAGCGGTTCGGGGCGAGGGGGCTGTCCTCGTTGATCGTCAGGGTGTGCGTTTCATGGAGGAATACCATGAGGCCGCCGAACTGGCCCCGCGCGATGTGGTCAGTCGGGCTATCGTCGATCGCATGCGCAAAGGGCGTTCCAATTGCGTGTATCTGGATGTTTGCCCGATCGGTATCGACAAGTTCGCCAAGCGGTTTCCCGGAATCTCGAAGCTGTGTACGGATTTTCAAATCGACTTTGCCACAGATGCCATCCCGGTCAGGCCGGCGGCTCACTACATGATCGGCGGCGTGGTGACGAACCTCGACGGGCGGACGAGCCTCGACGGGTTGATCTGCTGCGGGGAGGTCGCGTGTACCGGCGTCCACGGTGCCAATCGACTGGCCAGTAATTCTCTGCTCGAAGGACTGGTGTTCGGACGCATCGCCGGTGCGACGGCTGCGAGACTTGCGTCCGTTGGCGACGGCAAAGATTCAGGCCAAATTCGCAGCCACAACCCGCCGTCCAACCGGACGGAGCTGGACCTCGTCGATATCCGCAACAGTCTGCGCAGCGTTATGTGGCGAAACGCGGGCATCGAACGCAGCGGCGAACGCCTGCACGAAACGCGCGAAATCGTCGAATTCTGGGGCCATTACGTTTTGGACAAGACCTTCGACCACATCGACGGCTGGGAAACGCAGAACATGCTCTCGCTTGCGCGGCTGATTGCTATCTCCGCCGCCGAGCGGACAGAGTCGATCGGTGTGCATTGGCGCACCGATGCCACGTCCAACGCTACGTCCGGTGCTGCACAGGCTGGTTTGTATCATACGGTTATCGAGCGGTGTGAACTGGGGCCTAACCTTACGCGCGTTGGTTTGGATTTCGCGTTTGTGGCGGCGGACGACGACTCTTTGTAGTTTTGCGTAGTGTGAAGGGGACTTGGTTTTTGGGGTGTCCGCGCGAGTCCAAGTCCGCGCGAACTGAAGTTCGCGGCTCGTTGGGTTTACGCCGAAACCGCACTATTCGCCAAGGTGAGCGTCGATCTCGTCTATTGATTTCAGCATTTTCTCGAAGACACCGTAATAGATTCGTCGGGCGGACAGGATCGCGTTTGCGTTTTTCTCCTTGATGGCCCAACGGAACGCGGGCAGCATCCAGGCTGCGTAGCCGGAGTCGGGATCGGTCGTCGCGTACAAATTGCGATGCCATTCCAATCCGCCGGGCAGGCCTGGTTCGTAAAACCACTTGCGATTCAAGTCGAATAGTGATTTGTTCACGCCGGCGAGTCGTTCGGGCGAGAGCGCGTCGCGTTCAACGCGATCGAGCAGCTTGCGATAGACCTCGGACGCGCGCGCTTCGTAACGCTTCGACATGTCCGTCACGCGCGAAAGATCGACCTCGAAATCCAGCTTGTCGATGTGCCCCTTCATTTCGTCAATGATTCGATGCACGCCGGGGCCGTACCCGACGGGGTCGTACGGAATCAGCGGTGCGTTGGCCATCCGGGAGATGAAGAGATTGGTCACGCGGGTCACCATGCGTGCGGATTCGTAATCGTCGCCCACGGTCTTGCGATACCAGTTCAACGTGTCGTAGTTGGAATGGTAGGACGTTCCGGCGGAACCGCCCGCACCGATACTCGCGGAGGGGATGGCCAAATGACAGTAGAAACCCACGTGATCCGATCCGCCGCCGAGGTGATGGAAACGCGGTTGGCCGGGCACGAGCGGATCCTCATTGCGCTCGATCCAGTGATCGTACACGGTCTTTTCGTCCTGGTGTGCGTTGACGGCGCGGGCTGCGTCGGAGATCAACGGTTGAAGGACGGGGGCTGCGCTCGATCCGAAATTCATGCCCATCGCAGCCATGTCGAGATTGATGTAGGCGAGCGCGTTTTTGCTCAGGTCTTCCGCATGGGCTTCGACCCATTCGGTGGACCCGATGATGCCGAACTCCTCCGCGCCCCACAGCCCGAAGACAATGGACCGGGCGGGCCTTTTCCCCTCGCGGGCCAGCTTGGCGAAACTCCTGGCGGACTCCAACAGCACCATCGTGCCCGCGAGCGGGTCGGCTGCCCCGAACGTCCAAGCGTCGTAATGACAGCCGACGATGACTTTTTCCTGCGGGTGGGTTTCGCCGCGCAGCGTGCCGACGACGTTGTAAATTTTCTTGACGCCCCGGGCCTGCTGGACGTTGAGGCGAACGCGGAGATCGTCGTCGGCGGTGGCACGATAGGTGAACGGCAGCCCGCCCTGCCATCCCTTGGGTACGGGCAGGCCTCGCATGCGAACGAGGATTTCGCCGGCTGCTCCCCAACCGATCGGCTGAACGGGAATTTTCGGCAGCGACACGAACAGCGGATCGATGCGTTTCGCGTTTTTGGTGGCGGCAACGAACGGCGTGAGCGCGTCGCCGGCGTAGGGGAGCGTCTTGATGGACCCGCGCTGGATGCTCGTCTCGTTGGCCCAACTGCCTTCGGGATACATGGGGCCTCGCATATAGCCGGAGTCGGCGGGGTCGGTGTAGATGATCAGGCCGACCGCGCCTGCTTCCTCGGCGAACTTGGCTTTGTATCCCCGGTAGTTTCCGCCGTAGCGCGCGATGACGATCTTACCGGCTACGTCGATATTCATTTCGCGCAGCTTTTGAAAATCCTCCTTGCGACCGTAGTTGGCGTAGACGACGCTGGCTGTCACGTCTCCTGTGCCGCTGAATGCGTTCCACCCTATCCCCAAATCCGGGTGGCGGGTGTAGGCGTCTTCGGGCAGGACGCGTTCCTTCAAGTCGAACGATTTCTTGATGGGCGAGAGCAGCTCAAGCGATGCGTAGAGCGGCTCTGCGAGATAGACCCAGAGTTCTTGCTTCTCGACTTCCAATCCGAGCGCCCTGAAGTTTTCAGCCAGTTTTTCGGCGGCGACGAGATCCTTCGGGGTGCCCGCATAGTGCGGGAATTCTCCGATCAGGGCGTGCTGTGCGCGCAGGCTTTTGGCTGTGGGGACCGCATTCAACGCCGTTTCGATTTCACGCTGTGCGTCTCGCTGATTCGGTGGCCAGAAGCGGTATGGCTGCGGCGGCGGAGCGAGGGGTTTGGGTTTGGTATCCGAGGCTGCGACACCGTTGATCAGTGCGAGCGTCAATCCGATAGTAAGCAGTCCGCGCAACACAAGCCTCCTCGCAATGGGAATCGTTCTACACCGTTGGGCGACGCATGGGTTGCGACGCTGATGTACTATGCACGAAATCATCGGAATTCGGAAGGGATGCGCGCGCACCGACCGGATGCGTCGAATTCACCACTCAGCCACCCCTGGGAGAATAAGACGATCCGGTCGGCGCTGCTTCACACGATCACGGTTTGTCGGCTGCGACGCTGGCGGCTGCCCTTGTCAGGCCGCTGAAGAAATGTGGCACGGGGTTTCAACCCGTGTTCTTGCTGGCCAAGAAACCGGTGCCACGTAGAACACCAACATTTGCACCGGTTGAAAACCGGTGCCACACAAGAGGCTCATGTTCGTCGACAAACTCCTAACGGAACGGATTCCACCTTGCCCGCGGCTTGTTTCGGTTTTTCAACAACTCCTGCTGCGCGAGTGCGATCAATTCGTCGAACGATCCTTCCACGCCAAGCCTCCGCAAGACCCGGATGGAGTCACCAAGCGCCGGATCGAGCAGGCGGAGAATCTCGCTCGCCCGATCGTCGTCAACCTGAAGCGGGTCGGCGGACATGACGGTCTCGGAACCGGCTCCGTCCCCGCCCGCATTGTGTTCCGTTTCACGCATCGCCGTTTCCAGTGTTTGTTGCGCTTCGATTTGAAGACGCTCAACATCGGCCTGCGCGTCGGCAATTTCCCGCTGGCGCGTGTCGAGTTCGGCTGCGCGGTGTTCGAGCGACTTGGCCAACTCGTTCAGCACAGGCTCGCGCGACGAAAGACGCTTGTCACGCGTATCCAACTCAGCCGCGCGTTTTTCGAGGGCCTGAGTCAAATCCTCCACGACGGCCCGCCGCGCGGTCAGCTCGGTTTCGAGCTTGACCAACTCGTCGGTCATGCGTGTCCGCCGGTCGGCCTCTTCGGAATGGGCTGATATCCTGTTGTCCAGATCGCGTTCGAGTTGGGCGAGCGCATCCTCACCTTGCGCCAGTGTTTGTTGACGCTTGTTGAGGTCCACGGTCAAACGTTCGAGTTCTCCGTTCCGACTGTTGATTTCGATTCGCAGTTGATCGAAGCGCGCGGCTCTCTCTTTTTCCGTTCGCTCCAGCTCCCGGGCTTGGTTTTCCAGGCGATGACGTTGCTCGGAAACGCCTTCTTCGCGCGCTTCGATCTCAGCGAATCGCTCGTTGATTTCCCTGTCATGCAAAGCCAATCGCTCCGCGTCGGCTTGCAGGGCCGTTTCAGCTTCGGTCAGCGCCGCAGTGCGCGCGACGAGCGCGTCAGCCCGTCTGTCGAGTTCGGCTGAACGCTCATTCAGCGACTGCTCGTGCAGGACAATGTCGGATTCCTTGAGTTCGATCGACTCGATACGCTTGGTGAGTGCGCTTTCACGCGTCTTCAGCGATGCGCGTTGCGTATCGACAGCCTCCGCCTGCACAGCAATTTGTTCGGCACGGGCTTCGATTTCCGCGACACGGGTTCGGTGCTCGGCCCGCTCGCGCTCGAGTGCCGCTGTCGCTGCCTCCAACTCAGCCGCCCGCGCGTCACACTCCCGATGCAGGCGGGAGATTTCGTCGCGCTGATTGGTCAGCTCAGCCTCGCGCTCGTAGAGGGCGGCGCGATCCGATTTCAGCAGTTCTCGTTCGAATTGCAGTTCTTCGGCTGCATGGGCGGTGGCGGCATCCGACTCCGCTGATCGGCTTTGCAGCGCGTCGACCTCGGCGCGGCGCGCTTCGATGTCGGTTTCGCGAATATTCAGTTCACGCGACGCTTCAGCCACAGCAGCCTCGCGGCCTGTTAGTTCGTCATCCTGAGCTTGAAGCTCGTTCCGACGCTCGTCGAGGGTCTTTTTCTGCTGCTCGATGTGGGCGTGTTGGTCCGCAATTTCCTCGCGGGCTTTCGCCGTCATGTCAGCCAGCTTCGCGTTGTGCGTATCCGCAAGTTTGCGGGCGTCCGTCCGAAGTTGGTGCTCGCGATCGCCGAGTTCCAGTTCCCGTGTTTCCAGGTCGGCCTGCTGCGCTTCGATTTCCGTCGAACGCTTAGCCAATTCCTTTTGGCGATCCGCAGTCTCCGAGTCTTGAACCCGCGCGACCGGATCGACGCCGTTGGCCCGCGCCAGATCGGCTGCGAAACGATCGTTAGGGGCTATCTGCGGCTCGAATCCGCCATAACGCACGAAGGACGCCGATGTTCCCTGGCCACCCGCATCCGCGAGTTTGATACGATCGGCAGCAGCAGCCGAGTCGCCAAATGCGTAGCAGGATTCCTGACAGGCTTGCACGCCGCTCGCCCCGCGCACGTCCGTCACACGCAGCACGACTTCGCCCAGAGCGACCTCGTCACCGGCGGACAGATAGGTCATTTTGGTCGATGCCCCGTTGACTGACAGGCCGTTGGAACTGACCAGATCGAAAATTGCGGGGCGACCGTTCAGACAGCAAACCAGGGCGTGGGCGCGGGAGATGTTGTTGTTGTCAATGTGAACTTCACAACTTGTACGCCTGCCGACGACGAAAATTTCGTCGAGTTTGCTCCATGTATTCCCGCTGGCCGGTTCTTCGAGGGAGATTTCCGGGTGCGTCATGAACACCGTGGCTGCTATGGAACTGCCGCTGCACGTGTCGCCGTTGGACTTGAGGTTGACGCGAAACTTCCAGGCATCGATGCGTATCGTGTCGCCGTTCTTGAGGTCGGCGTTTTGGGTCTTCTTTCCGTTGACGCGAATCCCGGTCTTGCTGCCGAGGTCGCGGAGAACGAGCCTAAGCCCGGTGTTGATAATCGCACAATGGGCACGGGCGATGCTCTCGTGCTTGAGTCGAACCTGGGCCTCTTTGTGCGATCCGAAGATCGTCACCGGACGATCGAGCTTTATCTTGCGACCGTCGCCGGTCTTTTTGAGCACCGTAATGGAAGCCCGGATGCCTTGGGGCGAAAGCGGGCATGAGCCGTGGCGGTCGATCGATTCAGTTGTCCTGTCTGCCTGAGTGTGCAGCATGGTTTCCTCCGTTGTCACGGTGTGGGTCATCCAGCGTGCCTGTCGGCGTGGACTGGGCGCACCCGTTCCGTGGTGGGGAGATTTATCGTTTTGCTACATTAGGGAACCCGCCGCGAACGCGACGTTTCAGACAACCCCTTACCGCCTCTGTCGGTGTTGCGTTCCAGCGATTGTAGGGGGTGGATTTCGGGCAAGTCCACAAATCCCGACAATAAAATCGCTATTTTTTGTATTGATGTAACTACATTATTTACCGAAGCTTACAGCGATCCGGTTTTTCCGGCCGCAATGTTCGCCCCTGGAATCCGCCGACAGGACACTGGTGGCGGCGATAATCTTTGAGGTTTTCCGGGGGAAACGCGATGCTGGCGAAGTCAACTGAAGGCTGCATTCGGTGCCCGTTCGTCGTGCGTGTCACGGTGTTGTGGGTCGGCACGCTCGTCATGCTGGGATGTGGGCCTGATCTTGGCTACCTGCCGTCGCTGGCGATTGGGCAACTCGATTTCATCCTTAGTGCCACCGACATCGACGACGCTGTGGCGAACAGCGACCTGAGCGAGCGTGAGACTGCCAAGCTGCGTTTGATTCAGGATGTGCGGGCCTACGCGGTCGATGTCATGGGGCTTTCCGCAGGCAACAGTTTTACCACGTTTTACGACAACCGAGACGGGCGGCGGGTGTTCAACGTGTCCGCTTCGCCTATGGATCGCCTCGATCCGGTGACGTGGACTTTTCCGATCGTGGGCACAATCCCTTATCTCGGCTATTTCGATAAACCACTGGCCGACGCCCAGGCGGACAGGCTTCGCGATGATGGTTTCGACGTGTACGTGTACACGGTTGACGCTTACAGTGCGCTGAACATCGTGCCCAACCCCGTGCAGGCCACCCTTTTGGCACGAAGCGATTTTTCGCTCATCGACACGGTCATCCACGAATTGTTGCACAGTACGGTCTGGCGACGGGACGACGTTGATTTCAACGAAAGCTTAGCCACCTTCTTCGGGCAGGCTGGCGCGGTTCGGTATCTGCGCGAGACGTTTCCCGACCGGCCCGAGTTGGCAATAGAGGCTGAAGCCCGTTATCAGGATGAAGACACGTACAATGCGTTCATGGCAGATTTGTACGCGGAATTGGAAACTTATTACGCGCGAACCGATCTGTCGTCGGAGGAAAGAGTCGCCGGGCGGGAGCGTGTTTTTCAGGCGGGGCGCGAGCGATTCGTTGGCGAGGTGCTTCCGGGGTTGAACGCGCCGGACCGCTACGCGTGGGTAGCGAACATTCCGACGAGCAACGCCTGGATGCTGCTGAATCGCCGTTACACGCTCGATCTGGCTCTGTTCGCAGACGTGGCAGACGCGGCTGAGGGCGACTGGTTGCGGGCGATTTCCGTGTTTTCCACCGCGGCCGGATCGGGCGACGCGAAGGGCTACCTCAAAGCGTGGATCGCAAATCCGACGACTCCGGTGGAAATGTCTAAGATCGCCTTCGAGCCGACGGAGCACGGGCCAGTGGGGTGTATCACCTGTTTTTGCGTCTCGCGGGCGTGGGTGACGAAACCGCAATAGTTCGGTTAAGATGACGGGCTTGTGGCGGTCCCGCCCTATTTGAATGGCGCACACAGGAGCTTTTCGGCGAATGTCCATCAAACGGAATGCACACATCATGACGCTTTGTTTCGCACTGACTGGAATGACGGTTTCTCGCCCTTGTCTCGCAAACAATCTCGACCGGACTGCCGACGGTCTCCACCAGGAGATTGCCGAACATCTTGCAGCCGCACAAAAACTGCTTGAGCAGGTTCTGGCGGTCAAAGGCGGGCGTACGATCGACAACACGCTGAGGCCTGCGAACGAGATGAACATGCATCTGGACACAGCCTCAGAAAAGGCGTCTCTGTTTGCCCAGACGCATCCTGACGAAGCAGTTCGCACAGCCGCAGAAAAAGCACAGCAGGACGTGAGCAAGTTTTTCACCGACCTCGGGCTTAACCGCGAACTGTTCGAAGCCTTCAAGTCCGCCGACATTTCCAACGCGGACAACGACACGCGGCGCATCATGGAGAAGACGCTTCGCGATTTCCGTCTTGCCGGCGTCGATCGCGACGACGCTACGCGAAAGCGCATCAAGCAGCTTCAGGACGAGATGGTCAAACTGAATCAGGCGTTCGGCAAAAACATCCGCGAGAGCGTGCGCAGCATCAAAGTTGACAGCCCGTCGGATTTGGCCGGCTTGCCCGAGGATTACATCGAGGCCCACGCACCGGGCGACGACGGCAAGATCACCATCACCACGGATTATCCCGACTACATTCCGTTCATGAACTACGCCAAGAGCGACAAGTACCGCCTCGCGATTTATCGCGAATACCGCAAACGCGGCTATCCCAAAAATCTAAGCGTCTTGAGCGATCTCCTGACCAAACGGGCGGAGTTGGCCAGCCTCCTCGGGTTCGACAACTGGGCGGACTACATCACGCAGGACAAGATGATCGGCAGTGCGGCTGCGATTGATAAGTTTGTGAACAAAATCGCCGAACTGGCCAAAGCTCCGGCGGAGCGAGACATGGCTGCTCTCATTGTGGCCAAGCGCCTTGATTTTCCTGATGCGGACAGGATTCTGGATTACGAAAAGGGCTACTACGAGGAACGCGTCAGGTCGACCAAATTTGACTTCGACTCACAGGAAGCGCGACCCTACTTCGAATTCAGCCGTGTGCAACAGGGGCTGTTCGACGTGACCGGACGGTTGTTTGGTGTCGAGTTCCGCCCGGTTAAGGGTATGAAACTGTGGCACAAAGACGTCACCGCCTGGGACATTTACGACGGCGATGAGCACATCGGCAGATTCATGCTCGACCTGCACACGCGCCCGGGCAAGTACAAGCACGCTGCCTGCTTCGGGTATCAGACGGGCATCCGCGGCAAGCGCATCCCGATCAGTGTTCTCGTGTGCAATTTCCCCAACCCGCGCACATCCTCGCCCGCACTCATGGAACACAGCGACGTCGTGACATTCTTCCACGAGTTCGGCCATCTCCTGCACGCGATGTTCTCCGGCCATCACGACTGGATCGGCATCAGCGGGATCAGCACAGAGTGGGATTTCGTGGAAGCGCCGTCGCAGATGCTGGAGGAATGGTCCTGGGACGCCAACGTTCTGCGCATGTTCGCCAAACACCACGAAACGGGAGAACCGATCCCGACGGCGATGGTTAAGAAGATGCGGGCCGCTCGCGACTTTGGCAAGGGTATGCAGGTTCGCCAGCAGATGTTCTACGCTTCGATGTCACTGAACTACCACAATCGCGACCCGAAATCGCTCGACACGACGGAGCTGATGAAACAACTGACCGATCGCTACGCCCCCTGCGACTACATCGAAGACACGTACATGCAGTGCAGCTTCGGGCACCTGACCGGATACTCAGCCATCTATTACACTTACATGTGGTCGATGGTCATCGCCAAGGACATGTTCAGCGAGTTCGAAAAGACGACCATGTTCGATCCGAGTGTAGCCAAGCGCTACCGCCGATCGATCCTGGAAGCGGGCGGAGCCAAGCCGGCTGCGAAACTCGTCGAGGATTTCCTCGGCCGGGAATACAGCTTCGATGCCTACGGCAAGTGGCTGCGTGGCGACACGCCCGCGTCGTAGCATCGTGTTCCGCAAGCGCGACAAGTAACCGAGCCGCGGGCTTCAGCCCGCGCGGACGTCGTCGGCACCAAGACTCGGCAAACGCAGTTGAATTATTTTTTCTCGACCGGGGCAGGCAGGCTCTTCGCGAATTCGGCGCGAAGTTCAGCCGCTTTGGCAACGGCACCCGCCGCTTCAAGCGCTGTGCAATAGGCGTCCAGCACTTCGGTGCGGAGAGCTACGCTGTCCGCATCGGTTACCGCGTCCCAAGCGATGCGCAAGTGACCTCTGCCGGCTGCGGTGTTGCCCATGTCCGCGTAGGACTGCCCGATGATCAATCGCGAGCGAATGTGGTCGCGCCGAAGGCGAAGTCGGCCGTTGAACTCCGCCGCCTTCATCGCGGCGTCGCGAGCGCCTTCGTAATCCTTGAGCTTCAGTTTCGTGGTCGCGATGCCGGTGTGAGCCATAGCTGACCCCCACGCGTCGCCGAGCGGAGACGCCAACGCGAGCGACTTCTCGAAGTGTGCGAGTGCTTCTTCGGGGTTGTCCTTGATTTTCCGACCGGCGCGGAACTCCTGCTGTCCTTTGCGAAATTCAAGACGCTCCTTCGGACTCCAACTGCCGAAGCTGGCTGCGTATTGCGTGAAGATCACCTCGTTGTAGGCCTTGTCTGCGAGTCGGGCGAATTCCAACCCCTTGCGAAACATTTCCGTCGCCTTCTTCTCCGAGCCGCCCTCCTCGATCATCTTCAAGCCGCCCTCGAAGTATCCGTCGATGAAGCCCAACGTGTTGTCGGCGTGGCGGGTAAAAGTCTGCACGATCCAGGCGGTGTCGCCGTCCGTGAGCATTTTCTCCAACCGCTCGCGGGTCATGGCGTCGTCAGCCGCAAAGAGCGCGGGCATCATCAGGAGATTCGTGATTATCAACGTGTTCATACCGGGTGCATTCCTTTTCTGGTTGATCGCCGGATGCTGGCCGGCGGGATTTTCCGCGTACGCTTTTCGGGCTACATACTATGGATTACGCGAGACGTTTCAAATCGGTTGAGCCGTCAGGCGATCTTACGGGTGCGATTCACGGTGCAGAGTGGCACGGTCTGCCAGCGCAGCCGGGAGGCCGTGGGCATCGCGAAACGCCACGGCCTGGCTACGCCAGACCGTGCCACCCAAAATAGGAGGCATTCGGGCTTACGTGCGGGGAGTTGCATGTTCGTCGCGAACAGCCGTCATCGCGTCCGCAGCCGATTCGAGATTCTTCCGCGCCGGCGGGAGATCGAGCAACGCTTCGGACAGAAACCCGTCGGTCGCGATGCTCCACACCCGAGCCAATTGACGCTCACCGGTGGCCACCGATTCCCACACGCGGGCGAAATCGGTGAAGCCGACATGCGTCAGAAAATCCTCACGTGCGTCCACAAGATCGAAAAAGTCGCCGTTGAGAAGATCGTCGAGTTCCGCACAAAGCGTTTCCTGAGTGATTTCGCCTTTCTTCTCGTCCAACTCCACGACGCGCACACGTATTTTGGTGAGAATCTCAGCCATCGCGTCGAGCGTGACGGTCTTGTGATCCGCGCCCGCGGCAACCGGCACCGCCCGCGCTTTCTTCTGCACGAAGCTGCCCGCGACGATAACCATCATGCCGCCCGCGAACAGGGGCCACGCAAGCGACTCGGTCGTGCGCAGGCCTTCCTCCACCCGCCCGGTCTCACCAGGATCGTGAAAGCCAGCAGCGCCGACGGCTGCGATGCAGACGCCGATGGTGAAAAGAATGTTGGCCAATGCGTGCATATCGTTCTTACAAATTCAAAGGCTTTGTGAAACCTTCATAACCGCGTACACAACTTCGACGACGGCGTTGCCGACGATCAAACCAGCCGCCACCGGCACGCCCGTGTCCTCCGCGAACCTCGCGCCCTTCGATTTGCGCACAATGATATTGATGATGCCACCAATACCAAAGATGGCCATGTACTCGAACGGCAGGTACAGGGACAATCCGACCATCACGCCCATACCGGGCGCAATCAATATCGAAGTACCAAGCCCCAGCGCCGCACCAGTCAGATACTTCCCGAGGGCAACGTCGCCCGATTGCACAATCTGAATCGCCCCCTGTAGCGCGCCCGCCTGTGGCGCACTGAGAGGAGGCACGCCTGTGGGCAGCGTTGTCTCCGAGCCGCCCAGTGCCTCATGCTCTTCAAGGCGATTCTCCGCCACCGCCCGGTTGTAAAGCTCCTGGGCCTGGTTCGGGCCGAAGGCGTACGCCTCCCACAGGAGAATGACGACGCCGACGGCCAATCCCGGGCCGATCCAGCACGTGAGTATCTGAGCAATCTGTTGTTTGATCGGTTTGCTGCCGACGAGATAGCCGGTCTTGAAGTCCGCCATCATGTCCGCGCACATCGAAGTAGCCACACAGATAGCGGCCCCGAACGTGACGGCGGGAACGACCAGCGCGGGATCCTCAATGTTCCCGCCCCATGCCAGGATGCCCATTACGATCGCGATGGCAATGAGTGCCAATCCCGAAAGAGGCGACCAATCGGTTCTACCAGTCGTTTGAGCGACAACAAGCCCCGCAATCCAAAGCCACACGCCACCGACCAGGGTTACGCAAATGGCTTTGCCCCAGGAAACAATGTCTCCCCCGATCATCTTGGTAGCCAACAACAGCAGCATACCGCCGACGATCATGCCGGCGTTCAGCACGATCACCGGCATTTCCTCTCGCTTACCGTCGCTTGGCGTCGCGCGCATGCTTACCAAAGCGGCTTTGAGCGCCGGCGCCGCCACAATGATTCCGGCCAACGCGCCGCCAAGAATCATACCGATGCCTACGTTACGTGAGGTGAAGTAGCTGAAGTCGCCGATGAACTGCGTGGCTGCTTTGAAGTCGTACGCGCCTGCTTCGTTTCTGAAAAACCAGTCAACGCCTTGATGTCCGTCAGGCACCCACCCAAAGTGAATGCTAACCGGTATCAGCACCCAATAGTTCAACAGCGTTCCGTACAACACAACCAGCCCCGGACGACCGGCCAAATACCCCGCGCCGAGACTCAGCGTGCTCACCGCGAGCATGACACTGAATGCCGGGGGTATGTTAAGCCACTGACCAATATGCAATTCCTTTGGAATCACCGTGCCCGGCACGCCAGCCGTCCATTCCATCGGCACATGGGTCAACGTGGAAATGATGGCGGACAGCGCAATGCCACCCAGCAGCAGCATGGCTTTGTTCACGCCCGCGCCGGGGGATTTCAGAATGGTCGCGACGGCGGTCCCTTCCGGGAAACGTAAACGCTCGAAATCGATAATCTGTTTGCGCAGCGGAATGATCAGCACGACGCCGAGCACGGAACCAGCGCTGGTCGCGAGCACGAGCGCGGTGTAGTTGATCTCATCCTGCATGCCGAGAATGAACAGAACCGGCACGGTGAAGATCACGCCCGCGTTCACCGTATTCACGCAGGACGCGACGGTCTGAAAAATGTTTACTTCAAGAATGGAGCCGACACGGAATATGCCGCGCAGAATGCCGAACCCGATCACAGCCGCCACGGTCGAGCCGACGATCGTGAAACCGATCTGCAAGCCCGCGAAGCAAATCCCGGCGTTGAGCAGCGCGCCGACGACGATCGCCACCAGCACCGCCGTCCAGGTCAGTTCGCGATAAGGTTTGGAGTAGTTCAACGAATACCGCCCAGCCCGTGAAGCCCGAAACGCCTTCCACGTTCGCCCGTGTTCGATCGCACCGTCGCGGCACAGTGTAGTCACACCCGCGAGGATTGTGCAAGCGCCACGTTCAATTCATGTTGACAGATCGCAGGCCGTACGATTCCATCGTATACCATGAAACGTATTATCGAATCACTCGCGACACTCTCGGCCATCACTTGCCTTGCGTTTGCCGGCTGCGCTGCCGCACCGTCGCAGGCGATTTCGCGCATCGCGTTCGGCTCATGCATCAAGCAGGATCAGCCCCAGCCGATCTGGAATTCGATCGTCGCGCAAGAGCCGGACGTGTTCATCCTCCTCGGCGACAACATCTACGCTGACACGATCGACATGGAGAAAATGCGCACCGAATACGCCAAGCTGACAGCCGCACCGGGCTACGTCGCACTCAAAGAAACCTGCAAGATCCTCGCGACGTGGGACGATCACGACTTCGGCCAAAATGACGGTGGAGCCGACTACCCCATGCGTGCGGGAAGCCAGCGAGAGTTCCTGCGCGCGTTCGACGAACCGGCTGACTCGCCACGTTGGAATCGCCCCGGCGTTTACGATGCGCACATCTTCGGCCCCGCCGGAAAGCGCGTGCAGATTATCCTGCTGGATACACGCTATTTCCGCAGCCCGCTGCGCCGACGCGATCCCCGCACGCCAGGTTCCGGTGCCTACGTCGCAAACCACGATCCCGCTGCCACCATGCTGGGCGACGCGCAATGGAAATGGCTGGAGGATCAGCTTCGCCAACCGGCGGAACTGCGCATCATCGCATCGGGCATACAGGTCGTGTCCGAAGACCACGGCTGGGAAAAGTGGATGAACCTGCCCCGCGAACGCGAACGATTGTTCGGGCTTATCGGCGACACGAACGCACAAGACGTGCTGTTCATCAGCGGCGACCGGCACTTCGCCGAGTTGTCAAAGATGGAAAGCGAAGCCGTCAACTACCCGCTGTACGACCTGACCTCAAGCGGCATGAACTGCGCGCGACCCGAGTGGTACGCCGACCCCAACCGCCACCGCGTCGGCAAGATGATCGTCGGCGACAATTTCGCGATCATCACCGTTGATTGGAATTCGCCAAATCCGCAGGTCTGCCTGGAGATTCACACGCACGAAGGCGGCCTCGCGCTGCAACAATGCGTGGGCCTCGGCGAATTGAAACGCGTCGCCAATCGCGGCTGAATCGCACGCGCTGCGTTACCGATCAACTGCACCGGATTTCAATGAAAACAATTCGACCGAACCCGCGTCAAACCCGCCATCGTCGTCGCGCACCGCACCAATCGCCGCGAAGTTGCCGTGAATCGCAACAGCGAATCCGAACCAATCGTGAGCGGCTGCCTTCCGCGCCGTCACCCGAAACGGCTGAGTCCACCGCCCGCCGACCCGGTGAAAGAAGTAGCCCGCCCCCGCGTCCTCGCCGGCGTCATCCTGCAACAACGCTCCGACGACCAGCCAATCCTCGTATGCCGCCATCGAAACGCCAAAGTAGTCGCGACCACCGCCATTGATGGCCGTCAGCTTGTCCACTGGTTTCCAACCGGTCTCGTCACGATGAAAAACGTAAACCGCCCCCGCATCCTCTCCGCGATCGTCGTCCCAGAAAGCGCCAACGAATGCATAGTCGCCCGCCATCGCCACGCTTCGCCCGAAGCGGTCGTTGGCCCCCGCATCGTTCGCGACAAGCTTGGCCTCCTGCCGCCATCCGTCGCGAGCGAGCACGAACACATACGCAGCCCCCGAATCATCCCCGCCGTGATTGTCCCCCGTCGCGCCCGCGAGAACGCGCTCACCGTCGGTGGCGACGCTGCGCCCCAACCAGTTCTCCCGAGCGGCATCGTGGGCACTCAGCTTCGCGACCTGGGTCCAACTCCCACCGCGCGACATGAAAACGTACGCACTGCCCGCTTCCGAACCGCCGGCTTGATTGCGATACGCACCGACGACAGCCACGCCGCGCTTCATCGCCACCGAGAACCCGAACATATCTCGGCCCACAAGATCGGCGGGAACGAGCTTGGCCCGCTGCGTCCACGACACGCCCTTACGCTCGAAGAAGTAGACCGCCCCACCGTCACCGTCAGCTTCGCCCGCACGACTCGCACCGATGAGCGCAACATCACCATCGAGCGCAACGGAAACTCCAAACCGAGCACCGCGCTGGGCGTCTTTCGCGACGAGCTTAGCCGACTGCTTCCATTGCCTGCCGTCGCGATCGAATACGTAAACCGACCCGCTGTCATCGAACCCGTCGCGGTCACCGCGCACCGCGCCGACAAGCAGGTGCCGCTCGTTCATGGACAGGCTGTATCCGAACTGGTTTTCCGCCCGACCATCGCCCGCACGGATCGTTCCAAGCTCGCTCTGCGCGAATCCGAGCGAAGGTGCAAATCCCGACAGAAACAACATGACCGATCGTAGCTTCATTGAAACACCCTTCTCTGTGTGGCACCGGTTTTCAACCGGTGAAATGATTGGCGCCCCACGCGGCACCGGCCTCTTGACCGGTGAAAACACGGGCTGGAAACCCGCGCCACACTTTTCAACAGCCTGGCAAGTGCATCAAGGCAAATAATCACGAAGCGCACTCGCATCCTTGGCGAAGCGTTCGGCTGTCTTCCATGAAATGCGTTTGACAGAGGCCAACTGTGCCAAGCTCTCGTCCAAAGCGAACATGCCGTCCTTACGGCCCGTTTGAATCGCCGACTCGATCTGTGCGATCCTGCCGGCGCGAATGACGGCCTGAACAGGTTGCGTAACGTTCAGCACCTCCAACGCAAGTGCGCGTTTTTGCTGCCCCTCAGCCCCTGGCAGAAGATGCTGGCAGACAACGTAACGCAACGACAGACTCAGCTGCGAGCGGACCTCCTCCTGCGCGTCATACGGAAACAGATCGATCAACCGCGTGATCGCACCTTTCGCATCCTGCGTGTGCAGCGTAGTCAGAATCAGATGGCCCGTCTCGGCTGCACTGATTGCCATCTGGGCGGTTTCACGATCGCGAATCTCACCGACGAGTATGACATCCGGGTCTTGCCGTAGTCCGGAAACCAGTCCGTCGCAAAACGAGTCCACATCAACGCCGACCTCGCGCTGCGTAATGAGGCTGCCTTCGGTCGGAGCGTAGACGTATTCAATCGGATGCTCGACAGTGATGACGCGCTGCCCGCCCGCGCGATTGATCTTCTGGATCAATCCAGCCAGCGTGGTTGTTTTACCGGACCCGGTCACGCCCGTAATCACTACGAGGCCATTGTGCAAATTGACGATACGATCCGCCAGCGGAGCTGGAAAACCCATCCATTCAAAACTCGGAATCTCTTCCGGCACGTACCGAAAACAGGCACCGAGGCACCCGCGTGCGCGAAACACGTTGGCGCGAAAGCGAAGCGGCTTACCGTCGTGATCGATGGAAAAAGAGCAATCGAGGTGCTTGCTGTCGAGCGCCTGCGTCCGAGCCGGCTCGGGCAGGACAGCCTCAATCATGGTCCGCGTCATCTCGGCGTCCAGCAGCGATTCGCCCACGGCGCGCAACCGGCCATGAATTCTGTAAGTGGGCGGATACCCCGATACGAGGTGCAGGTCGGACCCCTCAGCATGCACGATTCCGCGCAAGAGTCCGAAAACATCGGCGGCGGCAGTACTGTTCAACGCGATTCTCCGTTTTTTCGATTTGTTGTACGCCTCAAAAACGCCCGGGTTGCGGCCAATCGCCGCCGGATCCTGCTACCAACAATTCTATGATTCCACGGTCCCAACGATCGATTCCGTCAAGGCACACTTTCAATCGCTCGATAATAACGCATTGTGCGGGAGGTTTCGACCGGGCCGACGTGTACCTCGGTGCGATCCCGCGACGTGTCGTTGCAAGCCGACGATGCGGGATGTTATTTCTTCAGTTTTGTTCGGGAGACGATCAATGACACACAGCGGGGTAGGTAGACAGCGTTGGACGTCCAGCGCAGCCGCGATTTTCACTGCGGTCGCCCTGGGGCTGTCCGCCGGTTGCAACATTGACGGAGCAATGAACTCGGGCGGAGGCGGGTCCGGCGACGACGACAACGCACTCACCAACGAAGCCATCGGCTTCGAAGGTTCACTTAGCGGCAAGGTCTCGACGACACAGTCGACACGCACGTCGCTAGACAGCGGTGAGGCGGCTCAGTCCGCTCCGCTGGAGATCGACACCGAAGACACAATGGTGAGCTTCAAAGACCTGGAGGGGAACGCGCTCGTCGATGCCAACGGCAATCCCATCGAGCCGGTCCCGGTCAACTCGGACGGAACGTTCGAAGCTGACGGCTTGCCCGTCGGAACGGACTTCACAGTCTGCGTCGATGAAGGCAACGACGGCACGTGCGATCTCGAAAGCTGCGTCAACGTGCCGAGCGAGTCGGGCGGCGGTACGGGCGAACTTGACAACGTCGAGGTCGATCCGCTGACCACATTGATCCTCGCGAAACTGCGCGAGCTGCTCATCGAAAAAGGCGTCGATGTTGCGCAACTGCCCATCAGCCCCGTAGCCGTCGTGACCCGCATCGTGGATGCCTACACACATCTGTTCGAAGAATCCGGCATCGATCAGGAATTGTCCATCGACGTCATCAGCACCGTCGCAGCCAATGGGCTGGCGGAGCTGTTCGACACGCTCGTGCCAGCCGGCGCGCGCAACGGTATGGACATCGTCGAAGGCAATCTTGAGCTGGCCCGCGGACAGGACTTGGAGGAGCGTGCCCTGTCGATCGCCAAGGTATTCCTTCGGGCCGGCTTCCCCATAGCGGACGGTCCGGGCGAGCTTGACCTTAGTCCTCTGCTTGAACTTGAGGGCGTCGAAATCCTCGACCCCACAGAGTTCTTCGAGGGCGGCGACCCCTTCACCGAAGATTTTGTCAAACAGGACGAAGAGCTTGAAAACTTCGGAGCAGAGCCGGCAGAATTCGGCGGAGAAGAATTCGATTTCACCGTGTACATCAACACGTCGGCCGAGCCGGATCGCAATTTTGCCGAATTCGACGATGACGGCAACGAAGACGGCGTGCTCCCCTCCCTCCCGTTCCTGCACGACTATCTGCTTCTGGAGATGGCCAAGCTCAAGGAGCGGGACCGGCAAATCACGATTTCCGACCTGTACGATCTCATCACGAGCATCGATTCCGGCTTGGGCGCGCGCCTGACTTACTTCGTCTTCGATCCGAATTTCTTCGGCCCGCCGTTGAACGTGTTCGAGACGGCCGACGGTCAAGGCAAAGCCATCAATCTCGATGCGATTTTCCGCCGCGTCTTTGATGGTGGATTCGGCGAACTGACTCCGGAAGGCTTCGATCGCCGCGACGCCGAGCTTCGCGAATTGATCAACAGTTTCCTGAGCGGCACCATTCCGCCGAGCTTCGAGCGTTTGTTCGATGCCATCGTCCGCGACCGTGTCGGGTCGGCCCAGGAATTCGCCGAGACGATTCGTCGGGGCAAAGCGCACCTGCCGTTCAGCCGATCCGGTCCGAGCGAGTTTTTCGTGGTGGCCGACGGCGACGAGTTCCGAGGCGACGCGAACGTGAGCGCCATCACGGTCGATGCGGAACACGACATCGACGGCCGAGTGTTGTCCGTATCCTACAACCCCAATGGCACGGGCAACCTGTGGATCGGATTCTCACCGCGTACCGAAGAAAACACGTCAGTCGAATTCATCGTGCGCGAAACTGGGCGCCTGCTGAGCGGACCTCGTGGGCCGATTCGTCTGCGCATGAAGAACGATCGAATCTTCGCCCCCATCAACGGTGAACCGTTCGTCGATTTCGTGACCGAGACGAATACATTCTACCCCGGTACGAACGTCACCGTTTTCAAGAGCGATTTCGTTCCCGAAGCCATTCAATTCGATTTCACCAACGACTTCAGTGATAACGACTTCAGTGATTTCGATAACTCCAATCAGCTCGATGAGTTCGACGAGTTCGATGAATTTGACGAGATCGATAACGTCGATGAGTTCGACGAAACCAATGAGGTGGACGATCTGGACCAGGTCGATGTGATCGACGAGTCAGCCGAAACCGGCGAAATTGTGGCCGGACCCGAGGACAGCGTTCCGACCGAGGAGACAGCCACGCAAGATATTCCTCAAATCGGCGGCCCCAACGAGCAGATATTCGTGCTCGCCACCAGCGTTGGCCGAGATGCAGAGCCGGTCCGTGTGGATTACGACCGCGCGACCGGGCAGGCGACCTTCAATCCCGCCGGTCGTCATCTGCTGATGTTCCTCCCGGATTCCGATCAAACGGGCCTGTTCGTGCTGTTCAACGAATCGACGGGCCGTCCCGCCCGGGTCGAAGACCCCTCCAACTTCTTCCAGGGTCCGTCGGAGCGTCCGGACCGATTCGAGGACTTCTTCAACAACTTCGATGATGAAGACTTCCGCGGATTCGACGAGTTCGATCAGTTTGTGAACGACTTCATCGACGACATTCCGCAGGACGAGTTCTTCTTCCCCGAGGACGAGTTCCTCTTCCCGCTGGACGACGAATTTTTCCCGGACGATGAGTTCATTCCCGAAGACGAATTAATCCTGGAAGACGACGAGTTCCTGGGAGACGATGAATTTCTGGAAGATGACGAGTTCCTGGAAGACGAAGTCTTGCTGGATGACGAAAGCGAGACCGTCGAACCCGCCGAGTTCGATGGGACCGAACAAAGCGATGAAGTCATCGAAACCACCGAAGACGAAAGTCTGACGGACGACGAAATCATCGACGAGGAATTGTTGGACGACCTTCTCGACGACGAGGTGTTCGACGACTTCGAGGAATTCGACGGGCCGCCGGTCTCGGGCTTCAACAACTTCGATATCCTCATCCAGGCTGAAGAGGTCAACGGCTTGCGGATTCGCCGCGATCGTTTCCAGAATGTGTTCGGCACGAGCGTGCCCAATGCACGCTACGACCCAGCCGGCGATCCGTACTACGACGACATCAACGGGAACAAGTCCGAGGACGAGGGCGAACCGACAACTCAGTTCCGCCCCACGCTGTTCGATCCCAGTGACTGGCGATCGACGGACATCCGCCTGTACTACCGTCGCGCGGACAACAATGAAGCCGTCAGCTTCGAACAGGTGGATTTCGAGTCGGAAACGCCCAAGACACTCGACGGCGTCGCGTTAATCGAGCGCACGTACCTGCCACGCCTGAACGCGTTCCGCTTCGGTCGGCCCAACACCGCCATCAACCTGTTGACGGCCTTCCTGCCGCCGCAGTTCTTTGACGGTACACAGTCGCTGAACGCCGACACGCGCGTGGACGTGCTGACAGCCATCGCGATGATCAAC
The DNA here is from genome assembly GCA_029260215.1 of Phycisphaerae bacterium. Taxonomy (GTDB): domain Bacteria; phylum Planctomycetota; class Phycisphaerae; order UBA1845; family UBA1845; genus OFTM258. The sequence goes on along the minus strand of JAJDDQ010000051.1, from coordinate 258,425 downwards.
CTCGTTATGGATCAGGTGTTCAACCTGGACGCGGAGATCGACGTGGACGGCGTCGGCCCGCTGCAGAAACGGAGAATGCTGATCGACGCGAATCTATTCGTCACGCCGGTCGACGATCCGTTCGTGCTTCTGATCAAGGGCTTCCGCGATCGAGCGATTGAGTCCTCCGGGCTGTAAGAACCCAGAGCCCGTCAATCAACATCCAATCAGGGCGGTCGCTTAATTGCGGCCGCCCTTTCTGTTTGCCCGGATGTGTGGCAATTCTTTCTGGCAAAGGGTCTCGTGGTCGGAATGCCCACCCCTGTTTTTGACTACTGCAAAGGAGTGTGATGATGTCCAGATCGATCCCCCCGATTCCTGTGGATCAACAAATCGTCAAGCACTGTATCGCGCAGGTGCCCGCTCATTATCGAACCCAGTTTGCCTCACTGGGTCTATCGAGCAGATGAATTGACGATAAGTCGAGACCTGCGTACCCGAGTAAGGTGCCTGTCGCGAAAGCGATATCGATCTGGGCGATCTGATAGGCGACGATGGCCTTGATCTCGCGAACCTGTGCCTCACCGAGTTGCGTGAGCACCTCGAGCACTTCGCGCATTGTTCGCAGGCCTTCTTCGAATTGCTTCAACTCCGCCTCGTAGTTGACACCCGACACGGTCACGTTCTGTCGAGCGGCGAGGATTCGCTGCCAGTTCTGGTCGAGCATGTCCAGTGCATTGTACACTTCCTGCCTTATCGCCAACTCGCGCTGTGCGCGCGTCGCCATACGTTGGACGCGAGCCAGAACAGCGCGACGAAGCCGGGCTTCACGAGCATCATTCGTAACAGGAATCTCTCCGCGCAGCCCGATCGAAACCTCAGTGTTGTCGAAGTCCCACATCCCCCGCCAGGCTGTGCCGAAAGACCCCTGGCGATCGAGAATCCCGTACCCAAAATCCAAAACGAACAGCGGCAGTGCCTGGTTGCGCGCGAGATCCAATTCGAGCGCATCAGCCGCCAGCTTGAGTTCCAGCTCAAGCAACTCCATACGATTATCCAGCGCTGCATCGGCGAGCCGGTCGCGATCGAGTGCCAGACGCAACAAGTTGGGCGGCGAGGTGGTGTTCACCACCGTGTGTGAACCGAGCGAGACACCATCCATGTTCAGAATGCGCTTCAGTTCGCGCTGCTGTATTCTCAGATTGGTCTCAGCAACGATCAGTCCTTCCAACCGGTTGGCAACACCAACCTCGGCTCGGATAATTTCAATCGTGGGCGACAAACCTTGGGCGGCACGCGTACGGACGAGTTCGAGGTTGTCGAACGCCAGATTGTACTGTTGTGTTCGTACGTCGAGCATCCGCTGGGAACCGTACACTCGCCAATAGGCCTTTTCTGCGCCGGCAAGCACTCGGATCGTGTTCAGTTTCGTGGTGACGTTGACCGCTTGCGCACTGAGTCGTGCGAGGCGGATGGAAGCCGTATTCGCCGCCTCACCGGCACCACGCATCAGCGGTTGACTGAAGGAAAACTTGGCCCCCGACACGTACTGTTCGAATCGCTGCGGCGAGAGCTTATTCGCCTCGTCGAATGCGCTGCGCAACTTCAGTTTTCCACCCGTTGGCAGCGGCACCTCGACGCCAATGTCAATGGAGAGCGCCTCTGTGGTCTGTTCCAACTTGGTCAGCTTGACAACCTTCTTGTCGAGTGCCTCCTCAGCGGAAGTGAATCCAACGAGGTCACTGTCGAGGCGAGGAAGATTCTGACGCTTGTACGCGATGCCGCCGAATAACGTCGCATCGAACTTCGCCGCTTCTTCGTTGACAAGAGTCTGTGCCAAAATCGGATCAATGAAGACGACATCTAGATCGAGGTTGTTCCACAACGTTTCAAGTCGCAGTTCTGCAACCGACAATGCGAGCACGTCGGGTGCAGTCGCCGCAGGGTCCGCCGTCCGACGCTGCTTAACCGTGTCGAGATCGTCCGCGAGGGCACGAGGGGGTGCGGTAGATAGCGACCGCAGGTCGGTCCTCCGGATGACCGGAGTTACGTTCCAGTTGCAAATCCTGAAGTTGACCGAGCTTGTCCACCGCAGCGAGCAAGTCAAAGACACTCTCCAACTTCTGTCCTAGGCTCTGTCTGCAAACACATGTCGGGCACCTTGTTCGACGATTGCGATCGCCAGATTCTGGGGAAAATCGCGTTCTTGTCGGGGCGACGACATCGCCTATTGGGAGTTTTCAGACAGAGCCTAGTTTCGCGAACGATGCCAACACGATTGAGACGATCAACTCGGCGGCGACGAGTTGGCCAAGGGTGAGTTGTCCGTGGATTACCAGCCAACCGCCCAAGGTTAGCAGCACGGTCGCGGCGAACACCTGCATCGCTAAAGAGCTGACAATCTGCCGGAACACGACGCGATAGTGCTTTCGCCGTGCTTCCACATAGCTCGCGGCCAGGGCGTCGGCACGTCCCCGCGCAAGCTCTGGTCCACCCGCCTGCTTGAATGACAGTGGATGGCGGGCGATTTCTTCGAGCGATGCGGCAACCGCGTACTTGGCTTTTGATTCTATGATCGCGGTACGTACGCCGCCGCGTCCCAGCACAAAAAGTACGAATGTGATTGAGATGACCAGCACCACCTCGAACGCCAGCAATAAAGGGTGATAGAACGCCAGAATCAGCAGCCCAATCATCGTTTGCAGGATAACGGCGATACCGTCGTGCAGCAGCGTTGCGCCGGCTTTTTGGACAGTGAGTACATCGAAAAAGCGATTGACCAACTCGGGGCCGTGGTTGCGGTCGAAGGACTCGACATGCACGCGCGGCAGACGATAGCCCAGGTCGGTCACGATACACAATAAGACGACGCTGGAGCATCTCCACCATGTACACATTCATCGCTCGGATCGCGCCAGCCAACGACAAAAACCCCAACAGCAAGACGGCCAGGACCAGCAGTGGCTGATTCATCCCGCCAAAGGACACGATGTTAACCAGAGCCTGCACCGCAACCGGCGTGGCTAAAGCCAACATGCGCTGCCTCAGTCGGAATTGGACATCCCCTGATACGGGCTTTGCGTGTCCGGGGGGAGGAAATGACCATGAAAAACGGGCGCAGGAATTTCGCGAGTAAGGAGAAAATGGTGATTCGACGGGTTGCGCTGTCCATTCGGAAGTGTTGGCGTTGCGGTGGGCCGACGTTGGTTGGGCGAACAGCCACTTCCGCGTGACCAGCACCAAGACGGAAAGCGAAAAACCCCTGAAAAAGCAGGGGGGTTCGCAACGGTTCACAACGGTTCACAACATATCGCAAAGTGGATATAGGCCGTGCAGGGCTCGAACCTGCGACCCGCTGATTAAGAGTCAGCGGAACGAATCCACAACCACCGAAACACCAACGGCTTACGACGATACCAAAACCGACCTACGCAGTAACCCCCGCACTTGGGACGAAAACGACCCCGATCTTGCCGCCGTCGTCGCGGCGTGGACGACGCTACCCAAAACGGTCCGAGTGGGCATCCTGGCGATGGTCCGAGCGGCGGCGGGCGACGAATCCACTGAGTAGGGACTATGACCGCCACGCGGGTGATGGCCGACTGGCAGGACGGACAGGGGGAGGGGGGTACCATCGGAGGATTAGGTCTGCGGTGTAGGATTCACACACCTCTGGGGAACCAAAGTTTTCGATATCGGTTTTTCCAAGCATCTCGCCGCCAACGTTGGTCGTGCGGCGCACGGCCATTCTGAAACCCGAGGCAATAGGGTTGCGGCACTCCCGCATAATGAGACCCTGACGACAAACTATGCAACCGACTAACGCACGAGCACTTGTGAGTACGCCCAATCCACCCCGACCATTTGCGAAGATCCCGACTTGCGACGGTGGCAACGGGGCGCGACGCTACGGCTGCGGGTGGTTCGCGGTTTCTCCGCTCCACGGTCGTGTGGCGGGTAGTTGGCCAGCGATCAATTGGCGGAACATGAGCAAATCGAACGGTGTGACCTCCCCGGTTCGATTTAGGTCCACGAAGTCCTCCGGAACACCAAGGGCGGGCGTGAACGCATCGGCTACGATTTGTCGGAAGCGGAGTAGATCGAAGGGGTCTACGCGACTGCTTTGATCCACGTCGCCGGGAAGAAACAAGAAGTCGATCCGGTCGGGTTCTTCGATGCCCGGGCCAAGGTTGCCAAGGCTTTCTATCGGATTGCCGCAAAGGTCTTCGACGACCGCCGTGATGGTGGTCCACTCGCTCAAGGGCGGTGGGGACGCGAGCGTCAATGCGACGATCGGGTTAGCCGTGTCATCCACGGCAACAATACTCGTAGGCTCGCCGCCCGTGGTGTTGACGACGAATGACGCGGGAGACAACGCACCCCCACCGACGGCTCGAACGGGTTCGTCGAACACGAAAACAACCTCGTCCAATCCTAGATTGGCAAACTCACCTGTCGTGCTCTCGGCCCGTGGGTCAACGTAGCCGGTGAAGGGTCTAGTATCGCCAGTGAGTCCAAGTCCGTGCATGACGGTCGGGGCCACGGCATCTATCGGAGCGAAAGTGCATGCTCGCTCAATGCAAACGTCGCTGGTGCAAGAGTCGCCGTCATCGCAATGGAAGTTCTGAAGACAGTAGATGCCCGCCGTGTATTCATACGCGCCCATATCGACCACCGGCGGCGCGCTACAGTTGGGAGGCCCTTGGGAACAATCTGGTACGTGTGGATCGTCGTTGAACCGAGGGTTTCCGTCGGCGTCAATGGGTGTTCGTTCGTCGGTATTCCCGTCCTGATTTAGATCACGGACATCCACCGGCACGAGGCTGTTATGGCCTGCGTCGATACACGGTGATCCGAACGACAGCCGGAGATTATCGTCCAATGTTCCAACGACATCGTCGATGCCATCATGGTCCATAAAGAATGGGTCCGCACCAGTGTTTGTTCCGCCCGACCAGCCGCCCATTACACAACTGAACGAAACGCTCGCAGGCACGGAAACCTGAGACAAAGCAGTCGTGCCGTTAGCATCGCTGTTTCCCCACAAAATGCTGTTCACCAGGTAGCCGCCACCGTATATTCCTCCCCCTTCTTCAGCAGCATGGTTGCCGCTGAAGACACAGTTAGCCACCGTAGCCTGTCCCTGATGGACGTAAATGCCCCCACCCCTTCGTGCCCAGTTACCACTGAAAATGCAGTTCACCAGTGTCGCGTTACACTGGTTACCCGCATTGTACATGCCACCGCCCCACCCGCCTGCGACGTTTCCGGCGAACAGGCAGTTAATCAAGAGAGGCGTGCTCTCATCAGTAATCGCGAGGTTGAACATGCCACCTCCCGGATTACCGCTCTGAGCCGTGTTCTTAACAAACGCGCAGCCAATAAAGGTAGGGCTACAATCTTCGTTGTACACTCCCGCGCCTACACCCCAGTTGTCAAAGAAGACACAATTTACGACCGTGGGACTACCGCGCCAGTTGTACATTCCGCCGCCGTTTTGGTTTGGAGGGGACGAGGCGACGCCCCGTGTGACCACGAATCCGTCAAGCACGGCGGACGCATTTGTCAGGCTACCCGTAACCACGTGGTGAGCGTTAGGTCCGGGCCAATCTCCGCTTAAGGTTGTTAGGTTAGCCTTAGGATCGCGTGCGTCTAAGTCACTCTCATGACCGGCGAACCCGCCGTAGATTTCGACATTATTCAGTAGCTGGAAGGTCGCTGCAGGGTCTCCTGTTCCGCCGTCTGGCCGGTACACTCCACTTGCCACCCAAATCTCGTCTCCCGCTCGCGCGTCATCGAGAGCATCCTGTAGATCGCGGAACGCATCCTTCCAATTCACACCGGTGTTGCTGCCTTCTGCCTCCGAATCTACGAATCGTATTGTGCCCGCGCGCGCATACACCGTGAGCAAGAGAATCGTTGCGGTATTAGTGAGTGCGGTGGTCACCGATCGTCGGAAGTACATGTCGTCAACCTCATCGATGTGCGTTCAACCCTCATTGGCATCACGCGCCAGTGTACGACTCCGTGCGGCGCAATTCAACAGAGTGCGGCGTGATGCCGGTGCGCGACAAGCTTGGATCGGTGGTCGGGGCACTGTGAGGCCAGTCAGAATCGGGGACTTCGTCCGTTTGGTTGGTAGCCGACCGCGCTGATTGGTGCGCGGAAAAACCGGCAAGAAACGGGCGAAAACGGGCGGATCACCGTAAGATCGGCGGCCATGCCAAGTGACCGCACACAATTCAAGCGCGGTTGTCGCGGTGGCCCCGGTCGGCCAAAGGGCACGCCTCCGCTCGCCCAGCTTCGCCTCGAATTGCAGGGGCTTTGGGACGAATTGGACGGCGTCGGCATGATCCGAACGCTCGCGTTGAAAGACCCCAAGTGGTTCGTTGAAGCGGTCCTGGCGTTGCTGCCACGTGCGAAGGATGTCGATGTCAGCCTGCAACTGAGCGCCGACATCCGCGCCACGGTGACCGAGAGCATGAAGCAAACAACGGCGATGCTCCGGCAGATGCGGGCAAGCGGGCAGATGGTAGGATTCAGTCCGTTTGTGCAACAGCCGCTGTCGCATTCCGGCGTCGTCGATGTGGAGTCGGGCACGGACGGCAACAGCAGCGAACACGCCGCCGACGGCCAGCACGCGAACGGTGTGGACAGTGGGCCGTAAGCGGGCCAGCAGGGGCGGCGGTGGCTGTCTGGGCGGACGGGGGGGGTACCAATGGTCGGTGTGCGTGACGGGACAGGATTCCCGCGCCTCTGGGGTATCAAAATTCTCGACACCTAATTACCAGCCCCTCTTATTCCTCATGCGCTCCTGAAATTTTCGATCTCTTCATTTCCAAGTGCGCCCATTAGCCTTCTCGGATAGCGAGATTCAATATGTCGGGTTTTGACTCACGTAAGTTGTGGCGTAGGCTTGAGTCGCCTGGGGGTAGCTGCCTGGGTGTAACTTGGCTGGCCGGAGGCGGCGGGGAGATTTCACCGTCCGCCCCGCGTTCCGGTTGGCCAGCATGGAAATGGACGGTGCCATGTCAGAATCAGAATTCGAAACACCCCTACGAAAATACACCGAGATTCTACGCGGACACGCTGACCGGCTCGCCCGGTTTCTGGGCTGCTCAAGAACGACCGATGCTGAGTTGGAAAGTGAATTGTGGAACACTGGGACAGGGGCTGCGCGCTTGTTTCATTTGATTGAGAAGGATTTCGGGCCGATCTTTCTTCCTGAGAATGTCGAGAAAATTTGCCCTGGCGTACGCGAGCCAAGGCTTCAGTTGGTGCCGAGTCAAGTCAGTGAGGATGACGTTTGGTTCGATTTCTGGCGACAAGTAGTGACGTTCGTCGGTAGGCTCCATCGAATTCAAACAAGCGGAATGTGGACTGGAACAGGGTCGTTGCGCAAGCGTTGCGAGGATTCGAGTACCGTATTGGGCATCTTGGCAGACACACTCGACGAACGACGCAGTTACACGTCGGTCCCTCCAACGACCGCGTTTCTCGACGAGGCTGGCGCGACGGGCGGCCCCTTGGACGAACGGCAGGCTGGCGGGAAATCGGAAACGCCCGGCGAGCAACTGCAAATTGGTGTACCCAAAGCCGAGGCAGTGATAACGCCCAAAAGACCGACGGCTGGAATGCCACGCCACAAACTTGTCAAGAAAGCTGAGCAGTGGGTTAAGAAACACAACGGCAAGTTTCCCGGCGTGAATTCACTCGCAAAGATTCTAGATGCGGCCCAGTCCAGCCTGAGCAAAGCGATCAAGGACTCGTCGTACTTGAAGGCCCGAAAGGCCGAGCATGAGGCTGAACGAAAGGGCAAACCCCGCGAAACACAGATGACCGACATGGTGCTGGATGGTTCTGTGCAGGCGACTGAGCGCGACCCTCAGAATCAAGCAGCACTCAACGAGCTGGTGGCCGAGCAACAAATGGATATCGACGCCGACAACGGACGGGCCTCCCGATGCCTGCCCTCAATGCACCGTTCATGAACGTTCACGGCGCCAAATTCCCGCCGAATCCCGCATAAAACAGCCATTCACGTGAATGCTTGACTACCTTCAGAGGGTACACGCACTGCCCCAATGGAGGTATCCGCGTTATGGCGAAGACTGCAATTCCAGATTTGATCACACCGGGCGTGATTGCCAGCAAGCTGTCGGTTCCGCTTCATCGCGTGTTGTACGTACTACGGACACGCCACCACATACGACCGGCTGCCCGCGCCGGCAGGCTACGGTTGTTCGGCAAGGAAGCCGTCGCCTTGGTCCGTCACGATCTCAACGCCATGGACGCCCGAATGGCCGGTACTGAAAGAGGGCGTGATGTCTGAAGATACGGCTGCACCGACGAAGGTTCAAGACTGTGTCCCGATTCGGCTCGGGCTGCGCCCAAAGGATGCCGCCATCGCGATCGGCGTCAGCGAACGGAAGCTTTGGTCGCTCACCGCGGATCGGGATTCGGGGATCCCACACGCGAGGTTCGACAAGACGATCGTCTACCCGATTCGGGAGCTTCAAGATTGGCTCGCGAAGCGCGCAGCGGCGGGGAGCCGATGATGTCGAGATCGATGCTCTGGCTGATGTGGCTGGTCATCCGGTCGGTCTTCAATCGTCGGTGGTTGCATGCCCGGTTGTATCTGCGGTCCCTCCGGTCCGCGTGGAGGGCACGCTGTGGGTGAGTCTGTCCAATTCGGGCGGCTGCCGTCGTCGGTTGTGGCTGGCGGCTGGGTGCGGCGACTGTCTACTACCGAGCTCCGTATTTACATGGTGCTGGCGTCTCACGCCGACCGGACATGGAACGCGACACCGGGCATCCAGCGAATCGCCGAATTAACCGGCGTTGGAGAGAGAACGGTGCAGCGAGCAGTGAATTCATTGCAGGACGCCCGTTTGATCGACATCGAGCGAGGCGGCGGACGGCGGAACACGAACCGCTACACTTTGAACACCAGCCCGCCGAACGCGGAAGGAAACCCCGTCACTCAGGAAGTCACCGTTTCCGGGGAAAACCCCGTCACCTTTGATGACACCGTTTCAAACAGGAAACCCCGTCAAACCAAGGTAGAAACCCCGTCAGAATCAACCCCAAACCCCGTCACCCTGGGTGTCACCCGAACAGAGGAACAGAAAGAACAGAGCGCTGCGCGGCGCAATCGTCAGACGACGAAGAAGAAAACGCAATCGGAACACCGCGAACTAGTCAGTTACTTTTCAGAGCAATGGGCAAGCAAGAGCGGCGGCGGGGCGAAGTACGGATTTGGCGGCGGCAAGGATGCGAAGGCGGTGACACGGATTCTCCAATCCGTCGGCGGTGATTTGGACCGGGCGAAGCGGATCATCGACGTCTACCTGGATTCGACGGACCCATGGTTTTGCAAACGCGGCAAGACTCTGGCGATACTCGCCAGCGGCACGCAGCTGCCCAAGTTCATCGCCGCGACTGCGCAGAGAAAACCCGACGCCACGTGTACGGCGTCCACCGAGCACCGTGTCATGCGCGACGCGCGGGCTCGCGGTTGGGGTGCTGACGTTGGCAGGAATCCGGCGTGGTGGGTTGCGCTCGCCGACGCCGTCGAGGTAGGCAGAGTCGAAGACCTGAATATCGTCAAGCACGCGAAGGACGCCGACGCGGTAGCGTTCCGGGCACGTCTCAGCGGGAAGGTAGAATCTCATGTCGTGTGATACGAACGCTGTGCCGATCAACGTGGACGCCGAGCGATCGGTTGTGGGGGCTATGCTGATGACGGCGTCGATGCCGCCCGACTCAATCATGTGGGATATGTCGGAGTTGCGGGCCATCGTCACGGCGGCGGCGTTCACCGATCCAGACTGCAAAACGGTGTTCGCCGCGATCCTGAAGTCCGTCGATGAAGGCGAGCCGGTTGACAGCATCTCATTGATTCCGCGACTGAATGCGGGGCCGGATTCGGAGTGCGGCGATTGGATGCGGTCTTGCCTGGTGCTCATGGAAAGCGTTCCCTCTTCCGCGAACGCGCTGTTCTACGCGAAAGAGGTTCGGAAAGCATGGCAACTTCGCAGCATCGCTCACCAGTGCGGATTGACCGAAAGGGAAGCGTGCAATCAGAAGGCCGATCCGAGCGAGATCATCGCTAAGTTGAGCAAGTCGCTCGACAGCATCAACGAAGCGTCCGCGACCGATCAGGAGGCGATTTGCGAGGGCGAAATGATTAGCGAGATGGAGAACCCTGCGGGTCGGACATTCGGCGTCAAGGTTCCCGTCACGATGGGCGAGCTTGGTTATTTACTCGGCGGTGGGCTGGACGGCGGAACGCTTACCATCATTGGGGCGCGCCCGTCGTGCGGAAAGACGAGCCTCGGATTGGGGCTGTGTGTCCACGCATCACGGGCGACTGAGGGATGCCCGTCACTGTTCATATCTCTGGAAATGGGTGTGAGGCAAGTCGCACTGCGCTTGCTGTCTATGCGGTCCGGTATCGCTGTGCAGCGCATACGATCAGGGTGCGTCGGGGACGATGAGTTTGTATTGGCCCGAAACAAGGCGGCGAACGAGGCGTACGGTGGACAGCCGGTGCTTGTCCTCGATCGTGTTCGGGATGCTCGCGCAATCTCGGCGTTTGCGCGTCGTTGCGTGCGCCGCGACGGCGTCCGGCTGATCGTGATCGACTACCTTGGGCTTTGCACGATGCCGGGCATTTACGACCGCCACGATTTGAGAGTCGGGGCAACAACGGGACTATTCAAAACGCTCGCGTCCGATACCGACACCGCCGTCGTCGTTCTCGCTCAACTGAACCGAGGGTCGGACAAAGATGTCCGCCGGCCACGAATGTCGGACCTTCGCGACAGCGGGATCATCGAAGCCGACGCCGACAACGTGATTCTCATTCATCGGGAACGCGAACCTTCGGGCGAAGCATGCGAAACGACGCTGATTCTCGACAAGCAGCGGCAAGGGCAGACCGGCAACGTGCTCGTCCAGTACCATCGACCGACGATGCAGTACCGTGCGAAGCAATTCGCGGTGGAAATCGATACACCATTTGAAAACCAAGTGATAATGTGATATCATTATGAGTATGAACATCGCAGACCAACTACGAAACGCGGCGAAGGCGAGCGGGCTGTCCGTTTTGCAGATGAGCAAGCGCGCCGACGTTCCCTACCAAGGTGTACACGGGCTGTTGAACTCCAATCGGGACATACGGCTATCGACAGCCGCGAAGCTGGCGACGCTGTTCTCGTTAGAACTTCGCCCGGTCAAGGCGAAACGCAAAGGGGGGTGACGCGATGTCGAACGCCAAAACAAAACGACAGCGGTCGCACGGGACAGGCAGTTTATTCCGCCGAGCGGATGGCGGGTGCTGGATCGCGAGTTGGTACGATCACGCGGGCAAGCGGCGCGAGAAGTCCACGCGCACGACAGACCGGGTGGCGGCGGCGAGAATCCTAACGGCACACGTCGAGCATGCTGCGTTGCGAATCGCCGGGGTTGTCGATGCTAAGGCGGACAGCTTCGCGGCGGCTGGCAGGCGTCCGCTCGCTGAGCACGTCGAGGATTGGCGACAGTGGTTACTGGACAAGGGCAACACAGCGAAGCACACGGCGTGCTCGGTCGCGTGTGTGACCCGTGTTCTCGAAGTCTGCGGCGCCAAACACTGGCCAGACCTGTCGGCATCGACGGTTCAAGCGTACATCGGCGATGTCCGCAAATCGCGTAGCGTTCGGACGGCGAATTCGGCGCTACAGGCGATCAAAGCGTTCTCTCGTTGGATGGCCCGCGACGGCAGGGTCCGCGAGAGTCCGCTCGCGCACCTACAGGCAGGGAATGCCCGCGTCGATGTGCGGCGACAACGCCGAGCCCTGTCCGCCGACGAGCTTGTGCAGCTACTTGCCTGGACCGAGACCGCTCCGACTTGGCGGGGAATGACAGGATCGGCACGGGCGACGCTTTACCAGCTCGCGGTGGAAACCGGCTTGCGGGCAAACGAGCTGCGCACGCTAACGTGCGGCTCGTTCAACCTGGATGGTGACCCGCCGACCGTCACCGTCCGTGCGGCATACAGCAAGAGTCGCCGGGACGACACGCTCCCACTGAAAGCCCATACCGCGCAATACCTGGACCGCTGGCGCGACTTCGCCGGTTCGGTGCGCGACACCTCAGTGTTTGCTAAGATTCCCGACAAGACGGCTGAGATGATTCGCCGAGACCTGCGAAGGGCACGCGCCCGGTGGATTCGGGCGACGGCGGATCAGCAGGAACGTCGCGCGCGACGGGACTCTGAATTCCTGGCCGTCATCGACGACGGCGGGCGGGTGGTAGACTTCCACGCCCTGCGGCACACATTTATCACCAACCTTGCCCGTGGCGGCGTACACCCCAAGCTGGCGCAGTCTCTGGCGCGACACTCGACAATCACGCTGACCATGGACCGGTATACCCACACCGTCATCGGCGAGCAGGCAGACGCCCTGGCGGCGTTGCCCGACTTGTCGCCACGAACGCCCGAATCGGAACTGATGCGAGCGACCGGAACGTATGATTCCCAACCTACGCACTTATCCCCGCAGTTGGGTGACAAGAACGTGCCAAGACGTGCGAAGGCTTGCGGCGAACATGCGAAGGGTGCCACGTTGCGTCACACTCAGAATACGCTGCAGAACAAGGGTGATAGCGACGAAATGCGAGATACTGCGACGTCCAGCAAAGATAGGCCGTACAGGGCTCGAACCTGTGACCCGCTGATTAAGAGTCAGCTGCTCTACCAACTGAGCTAACGGCCCAGCGTGCTTTTTAGCATCGTGCGACATGCGCGTCAAGTTTCCCGATGCGAAAACAGGTCAGCAAGGCACTGGCGAATCACTGGAAATTCGCGGGTGAAACAGGTTGAACCGCAGGGTGGCGATCTTTGCGTTGCAACCGTAGGATCCCACGCGGAATGGCCGAGGGCAAACTTAAATCAAGCATCGTTCTGATCCTGATCGCCGGGGCCATAATCGGCATGACTGGGGCGTTTTTTGCGCTGCGCGAACCGATGTCGGATCTGACGATTGAAAGAATCGACGCGGCCCGGCGCGCGTGGAAAACCCTTGGCGTTCGCGACTACGATACCGTTTACGATATCGCGGGCGGTATTGTGGAAGCGCGGGTTCGCGCTGACCGGGTTGTCAGTCTGACGCGCGACGGGCTTAAAGCGACCTCCCATCGTCTCGACGATTTTACCGTCGAGGGTATGTTCGATACGCTTGAACGCGAAATTGAACTTGCCAACGACCCCTCGCAGCCGTTTGGCGGGGGGGCGCAGACCACGCTTCTGCGTGTGCGATTCAACCGCGAGTGCGGGTACATGGAACGCTACCTGCGTGCCGTCGGCGGCACGGGCAGGAGCCAGACCATGCAGCTTATCGAATTCCGTCGCACCTCCCCAAGCGAACCCGATCAAACCACTGAATGATGGCGGCGATGCGCGATTGTGTGTGGTGCTCATGTTGCGATCCGGTAATCGGTTTCCGGCTTTCACCAAACGTCTTCAATATGTTCTTATGACGCCGATGACGGCGCCTTGAATCTGAATCTCGTTTTCGTTCACGTAAATCGGTTTGAAATCGGGATTGGCGGGTTGAAGGCGAATTTTGCGACCTTCGCGATAGAATTTTTTCAAGGTTGCGTCCCCGTTGGCCAACAGAGCTACGACTGTGTCGCCGCTTCTGATGTTGCTGCGTTTTTCGACTACGACGAGATCGCCGTCGCGAATCTGTTCGTCGATCATGCTTTCGCCCTGCACCTGTAAAATGAAGCGCTGGTGGCGGCTGTGGAAAAGCTGCTCAAGATCAACGGCGTCTGCATTTTCGATGGCTTCGACGGGCAGACCGGCGGCGATGCGCCCGGCGAACGGAATGAGCGATTCGTGTTCGTCGGGGAATTCGACGCTAGAGGTTAGCTCCAAAGAGCGTGCCTTGTGCGCGTCGCGCTGCAGAAGGCCTTTTCCGATGAGTGTCTCGACGTGCTCGAACACCGTGACCTTTGTGACGCCGAACTTGTCGGCCAACTCCTGCATCGTCGGTGAATAGCCGTGGCTGCGCTGGAAGTCGCGGATGCTGGTGAGGATTTCGAGTTGTCTCGGCGTCAAACAACGGCCTGTTGAGCGATCCCTGCTTTTGGTCATTGAAGTTCTCCTGAATCTCGGCCCATTCTGCACACCCGCGTACCACAAGGGGAAGCTGTCCGGATCGTGCGGCGGCCCGCATCGCCCGCCGTATATTCGCGAGGGCGTCCACGCAGCGTGAACGAAGGTCGCTCATCAGCGAACCCTCCCGGTCGCCGACGGGGCGATCGGAACCCGAGGAAGCTCGGTCGGGCGAAGAAAGGTTCAGCCCCGGAGGCCACGCGGTCCGGAAATCGCCCCCGGGGCCGAAGAAACAAAGCGGTAATACGTTTTCAGTCGAGTTGGCCACGGTCATCACGGAACGTCCTTTTCCGTGTTCGCGAGATCGGGTTTTTCCGATCCCGCGAACTAACTCGCCACTTGTTAGGTATATGGTAACCTAACAAAGACCTTACGTCAAGTGGAAATTCTGATTTTTTTGGAGCCTCATGCGGGCCATGAGGTTGTGAACGGTTTTGGTGTTTCTTTTTTTTGAGTTGTTGAGGTTTTCTGAGATTTGATCCGCTGGGAGGATAGGGTTCACGATCTGGGATTGGGATTTGCAGTATCTGGATCGGTCGGGTGTCAGGGTGTTCTTATTGGGGAGCAGAAATATGATCGTGCAGGGATGGAGCTGGTTGGAACATCACTGCTTGCACCGGTTGAGAACCGGTGCCACACTGGAAGATCGTGACATTTAGCCGGGGAGTTATGTTGTCCAACCGGAGAGTCATGATGTTCAATCATGGAGTCGTGTTATTCAACGGGTTTGTTGCAGGTGGGTGAGGTTGCATGATTAGATTGGCGTTGCTTGGGGCGACTGGGCGTATGGGCGGGCATGTGCTGGAACTGCTTGGGGAGGATGGGCGGTTTGAGTTGGTGGCAGCCTTGACGGGGCCGGATGATCCGCGTTGTGGGGAGGCGGTTCGGTGCGGGGGTCGCGAAGTTGTTGTGCGCGATTCATGTGACGAGGCGTTTGATGTGCTTGTCGATTTTTCCTTGCCGGCGGGCACGATGCGATGGGTTGAGGCGTGTGTGGAGCGATCGGCTGCGATGGTTATCGGGGCGACGGGTCACTCGGCTGAGGAGCTGGCGCGGATCGAGCGGTGTGCCGAGACGATTCCGATACTGAAGGCCGGCAACTTCAGCGTAGGTGTGAATCTGCTGTTGGGCTTGGTGGCGGAGGCGGCGAAGAAGCTGGGGCCTGATTATGATATTGAGATAGTCGAGCATCATCACAATAAGAAGATCGATGCTCCGAGCGGGACGGCTGACGCGCTGTTGCGGGCCATTGTTGATGCGACGGGTGGGGATGTGGCGCGGGATGCGGTTTATGGTCGTCACGGGCATACGGGTGTGAGGCCTGCGGGGCAGATCGGCGTTCATGCGGTGCGCATGGGTGCGATTGTGGGTCATCATGAGGTGCATTTTTCCGGGGCGAGTGAGTCGATTTGTATTCGGCATACCGCTCATTCGCGTGGGGCGTTTGCGCGTGGGGCGGTGGAGGCGGCTGCCTGGGTTCGGGGGAGGCCGGCGGGGATGTATGGTATGCGGGAGGTTCTTGGGTTGGGGTCTTAAAGTGGTTGCCTAAACGGTGATCGCGCTGTTGGAAGGTAGCAGGTCAGCCATTTGCAATGTGTGCATGTCTTCTGTCCTTTCCTTGCGGCAGGGAACAGTCTTCCCCCCCCTTACAAAGGGGGGGCTTGGACCAGAACAACGCCTTGTTTCGCAGGAACACCTGTGCTTTGAGGTGCGATCCAGATGGGGTTGTTTCAGTCGGGGGTTTTCTTGAACGGTTGCTCTTCGACGTAGCGTGTGTTGAATCGTTTCGGCCAATCGGCGTTTGGGGCGATGGTTACCGGCAGGGGGTGGACGGTGTCGCCGCTTACGACGTTGTAGTCTGCGTCCTTTTCCCAGCCTACGGTTTTGAAGAAGAACGTGCGTTTGAGGTTGGCGTCGCGTGGGGGGAAATCGGCTTCGTTGTAGCGCAGGGTGACCGCGTCGCCGCCGTTGAGGATGGCGATTTTTTCGTCTGCGGCGGCGAGCAGTTCGAGCACATCGCCGTAGCGTGTACACCAGCCTTGGGGCGTTGTTTTCCATTTCGGCGTGCTGGTGATTGTGTCGTAGTCGGGCGTGATGGGGTGGTGGTTGCCTCGGCTGGCCATCTCGGGGAATCCGCGATGATACAGATCGGCTGACGTTGGTTGCGATATGCGGATGGCTGACGGGTTCAGCGTGGCGTGCGTGCCGAGGGCGATGCGGTCCCAGCGGATTTCGAATGACGAGGTTAGTCGCAGGCGTCGGGTGCCCTCGGGCAGCTTGCCGGTGAGGTCGCAGAGGATGGTTTTCGTCTTGCCGGCGGGCATGCCTACGATCGCGTCTACCGGTATCCATTCGCCCGTCGCGTTTTCGACTTCCAGCGTTGGGGGAATGATATCGAGGGACGGGTTTTGTTCGACGGCGATGTTTACGCTGGCGCTGCCGTAGCGAAGCCAGCCGGTGAGGGCGAGCACGTTTGATGCGTCGGGGTCGATGGGGCCGAAGTTCATGGTGAGTGTCATGGGGTGGCACAATCCGCGAAACGGCGGCGGGAGTGTTGTACCGGGCGGGGCGTAGTGGTCGTCGATGTGTTGCAGTGCTTCGAGGCGATCCATGCCGTCGGATGAATCCACCGATTGCGGCGGGCGGAGGTTTTCCACAGCTACGATTTGTGAAACGGGGAACGGAGGGGGCATGAGCTTGTCGGTCGGATGCACTTCGATGTTGGTTGGATGGTCTACCGCGATCAACTCGGCTGAGTCGAGGTAGAGTACCTCGCGGTAGCACTCCGCGACTTCGAGCACGTAGTCGCCGTTGAGGGTCGCGAGTTCGTTCTCTTGTCCGACGCGTACGATTTCGTCCGGGTCAGCCGGGAGGATTTCGTCGCGGCGGATGGACAGGCCAATGGGGGCGTTGCCGAGAATGTCGGTGACGAATTGGAAGCGTTGCCCATTCCATGCGAAAAGGAACGGGCAGGAGCCTAGCTCGACCATTTTCTCCACGAGTTCGATCGGTTCTTTGGTGGCGGAGATGAGGAATTCATTGTCGAGTACGCCGTTTGTCCACGTTGTGTGGACGGTGTCGAATTGGGTGTGTGGGCCGATGCCGATTTCGATCGGCAGCTTGGTGACAAATCGTGACACTCTGAATGATCCGTCGCGAAGCTCGATGTGATTGCCCAGGCCTGTGGTGTTGGTGAGGATGGTGGCGAGTCGTATTTTGAGCTTTCCGTTGGCGTTTCCGCCGTCGTTGCGGATGAAGTGTAGTTTTTCCTGCATGGTGACGAGCAGGATGTCCGTGTCACCGTCGTTGTCGAAGTCGCCTGCGATGGGTCCTATGGCATCGTCCTTTATCGCCAGTTGGTCGACGCGGGTGGCAGTTGTCACATTGGTCCATTCGTTCGCGCCGAGGTTTCGGTAAGCGCTAAAAATGGCATCGTGCGGCGATCCCTTCACCCGCTTCTTTGTTGAATCGACGCCACAAAAAATGATGTCCTGTCGGCCGTCATTGTCGAAGTCGCACAAGAGTGCACGCATAGTCAGGAAGCCGGTATGATCGAAAACGTAACTCAGGTTGCTGTTTCCGTACATCAGACGGGAACCAAACGGATTGATCAGCAGAATGTCGGTGTAACCGTCATTGTTCAGATCGTCGATGCCGAATTGCAATGCATCTTGCCAAGGGCCGGGAGGAGACGGCATTGGTTTGAACGTACCGGCACGGGTGTTCAGATACACGCTTGTTCCTTCCGCCCCGGCCACGATCAGATCGGTCGTCAGGTTGCCATCGACATCCGCGGCTGCGATTTCATACGCCGCAGATAACCCATTGAGGCCGACGATTTCGCTTACGTTTATGAATTCGAGCGACTCGGCGTTCATGGCTTCGTCCGCCTGCCCGGTTGAATCGACGCGAATGACATAGGAGTTGTTTTGCCAAAGCTGTGCGCCATCAAGGCCACTCTCCACAAACAAGTCGAGAATGCCGTTGTGATCGTAGTCCACCCAAATCGCTCCAGCCCCGTGAACATCTTCCAGGCCTGACCCTAGTGTGCGATCAACAAACGTCGTGTCGTCCACACGCTCCAACAACAGGCACCCGGTGTCGCCGACGAAGAACACATCGTTGCGGGCGGTTCGCCGTGGTGTGAATCTCTCCGATCCGGTGCTGGGAATGCGTACGTAGAAATCCCCGACAGCCGCCGCACGAAAACCTGGCCTATCAGCGTTTGGAGGCAGTATCTCCGTTCGCTCGAATTTCCCGCTCGCGCCGATACTCAAAAGGGCGATTGATCCGTCCGAAGCGGATGACACGACAACGGGCGTGCCGTCGTCCAGCACTTCGATGACAGCGGCTGTCGTAGCGGACCGGTCAGCCTCCGACGCGAAGACTTCGCTTGTCGCGTTCGTCCAAACGACGGGAATGCCCTGTTCGGTCCCTTCGGGTTGTTTGGTCGGAGCGGATTCCGGGCGAGTGTGCGTGCAGCGTTGGAAGATGTCATCCGGCTGGGTGCCGAACAGTTCCTTGAGCCGCCGGAATTCATTGGTGAGGCGTATGGCCTCTTCGCGATCTTTGCGGCGGGCAGCGTGTCGCGAGAGATTGTAAATGGCTTTGATGTGCAGCGGTTGCAGGCGCACGGTTTCGAGCAATTGTTCGTAGGCCCGATCCTGGTCTCCGACGATTTGCAGCACGTATGCGAACTGATAACGCAGCGCTGACGTGTTGGGATCGAGCGCGACAGCTTTTTCGAAAAACGGCAACGATTCCTCGTACCGCTCAAGCCCGCTGAGGGCCAAGCCCATGAGATAGCTGGATGCGGACGATTCCGGCTCGATTTTCATGGCCCGGTTCAGGCAGGCGACTGCGGCTTGATAATTCTCTTCGCGTTTGGGGATCAGGTGTGCCCGTGCGAGGTTGCGTAACGCGGGGGCTGACTCCGGGCGGGTTTCGACCGCGCGTGTGAGCGTCTCGACAGCCTGAGCGGTTTCGCGGTTTTCGATGTACCCTTGGCCCAGGTTCATCAAGCGTGCGAATTCCGCGTCCGAACCGCTGGTGGACCGCGTAAGAAACCAGACGCCGCTTCCCAACACCGCGACCGCAATGACTACCCAAACCGTGCGCATATTCGCTCCTATTGCTTCACCGATTTGAACGATAATGACTATTCGGTCTTGTGCAAGGTTGAAAACCTGCTCCGATTCAACCCGTTTTGGCCTTGGTTTGGCTGTGACGGGTGTGCTAAGCTGGTGTCAGTGCTGCGTTGCAGATGGATCGATGCGTATTTCGAACATCAGTGTTTGAGACGGGATGGGCGTAGTGCGCGACGATCGCGGTTCCCCGCTCCCTCACGGTCGCGGCTCTGTTCGTAGGTTCCCGTCATTCGAAGTGTAACGGAGCACTACTCGTTTTTGGCCAATCGGCTGACAAGACAGAATCATGGGTAGTTCGATGTTTACATCGCGTCGGGCGTTTACGCTCGTGGAGTTGCTGGCGGTTGTCGCCATCGTCGGCCTGTTGCTGTCGATCACGCTGTCAAGTCTGACACGGGCGCGTGAGCAGGCGAAGCGGACGGTGTGCCTCGCTCACCTTTACGGTTTGAACAAAGCCTGGGAGATTTACGGCAACGAATATCGCTACGCACCACCGCTGGCCCACCATCAGAGCGCTCTGGCGACGGCGCCCAAGGGCATCGACATCAATTTTCGAAAGGTCAGCGGGACGTTTCTTCAGATCGACGTCAATGGCTTTGGCCCGGATACGTTCGATGCGCTCAATGTCTCGGGCCAGCAGTGGCTGACGATTTATCATCGCAACAAGCTGTTTCACTGGTCGATGCCGGAGCGTGTGGGCGAATGGCGGAACTTTGGCTTGCTGTGGGAGTCGGGAACGCTGACCAATCCGGAGGTTTTTTTCTGTCCCAGTGAACGCGATCCCGATCTTGCGTGGGACACGCCGTTCAACCCCTGGCCACCCGCACAGGAAACCGCCGGCCAACCGGGCAATCCCAACATTGCCAACCACACGGAATCCAGCTTCGAGCGGCGGTCAGCCATGACGGGCGTACTGTGGGATCGCGTCGGCGTCGGTGTCACCATCGCCACGGACACACTTTGGCCTCAGAATGTGAAATCGCGTCACAAGATCGGCATCAACGCAGCTTATCGCGACGGCCACGCATCGTTCGTCAAAGACGGGCATTTTCTGAACTGGTGGGAGGATTCAGACGCGTGGTACAAATCGCAGAGTCGCGAGAAATACCTGCGTATGAGTCATTGGGTCGATCACCAATCGAGGCGATGATTTTGTCACACCGCGAAGGCAAGTAGCTGCAGAGCGTGGTGCCCGCGGATACGCTTCAGCCCCGAGAGATATCAGGCCGATAAATCGGACGCGACCGGGCGGAATGTCCAGCAATCGGGCTTGGCGTTCGCCCGAGGGAGGCGGGGTTCCCTAAGCATGACACAACTGAAATCGAACACAGCAAGCGTCAGCATCGAGCGTGAGCTTCATCGCCGCCGCCTGTGGTACCACGATATCGAAGTCGTTGACGGCTTGCGTACGCGCTTCGCGGAAGATTACGACGTCAACCCCGACCTCGAGCGCGTAGACGCTTCGGGGCGACAGCTCCTTGGTCAGCTTGGGGACGAATTGCCGAGCGACCTATCCGGCCTGAGCGCGGCGGATGTTGGCTGCGCGGATGGGCTGGTTGCGTTTTGGGCGGCTCGCCGTGGTGCCAGTCGTGTCCTGGGCATCGAACGAAACCGATATAATTATGAGCACGCCGAATTCATCCGGAGCGCCTCGGGGCTCGACAATGTTGCGTTTCGCTGCGGTGGCGTTGAACGAATGCTCGATGACGAAACGTTCGATTTCGTTTTCTGTCTTGGTTTGATTTATCATCTCATCGATCCGCTTGGCACACTCAACGCGCTGCGCGCCCGGTGCAGGGGAAAACTGTTTATCACAAGTGCGGTCGATTTGGACGGGAATGGTGATGAGCCGTTGTGCCGGCTTGATCGTTACGCTTCGGGGGCGCATGGGTTTTGGTCTTTCAACACAGCCATGATTCGCCAGTATCTCACTACGGCTGGTTTCGAGATTCAAACGGAATCCATCGAGGACAGTCCCGGAGGTGCGCATTATTTCGCGGTGGCCACACCGGGCAGGTTTTCCGCACATCACATTTTCGATGAAACGCTCGACCAGGAATTTCCGATCAATGTCGATCGCCGCAGGGCACGAGTACGCGAAGCATGGACCAAGCTCGCAGGTTCAACCCGTCGCCCGGTGGCCATCTTCGGAGCGGGTACGCACACGCCCTGGCTATTGGATCAGGTGAGGGATATTGGCGGCGTGCAGGTGTCTTGTGTTCTTGACGACCGTATTCCGGTCGGTGGTACTGTGGCGGGGCTTCCGTGTATTCGTCCCACAGAGGTGGATACAGATTCTCTCGGAGCCGTCGTGATTTCGTCCTGGCATCAGGCTGACGTACTCAGACGTCGTGCACAGGATGTGTTCGGCGGCAAAATCAAGACGGTGTCTCTGGATGTCTAATTGAGCGGCTGGCGAAAGGATTCTCCGTCATGAGCGTTGATGTGCTCAAAAGCTGCGACAGTCCGGTACGCGAGGCGTCTGTTGCTAATGAAGGCTGGTCCTCCAGCCTTCTTGAGCGAGCCGTTCGAGCCATACCCCATGATGCGCGGTTTCTTGTCTATCCGGGCGGTCGGAACGCTTGGCTTGCGGCGGGCGACCTTGTCACGAATGATCTCTTGCACGGGCGGACATTTGTCGGATTTGCTGACGACAGCGATCTTGCAGGCCGGTCGGATGTCCGCTCGCTGGCCGAGGCGCTGAGCATCTGGAAGCCGACACACGTGCTCCTCTGTGCAAAGCGCCCGTCGGTCGAGGAACGTCTGGCTGACAAGGTTCGCGCCCTTGCGCCCGGCGTCCGCGTGGTTTTTCCACGGCGTTACGTCGTCGATGCGTTGGCACCCGAGGGGCGATCGCCAAGCCGCGTGCGTACACTTGTCGACGTCAAATCGGTCACCATCGTTATGTGCAAGACATGCAATATTCGCTGTTCGTTCTGCTACCAGACCGACTTCACCGAGCGCATGGACCCCGCCATTTTCAACGAGAAACTACGCGCCGTTTATCCCCACGTCCACACGATAAGCCTGGTCGGCGGCGAAGTGACCGCGTTTCGTCATGCACTCCCCTTCGCCGAAGAGGTCGCGCGGAAATACCCAAAAGCCTCACTCGACATGACAACCAACGCGGTGTTGTTTGACGAACGGTGGGCCGACGTGTTCTGTCGTACGGGCGGCGGCGTGTACAACTCTGTTGTGGCGGCGACACCCGAAACGTACAAGAAGGTTGCGGGCCAGGACAGGCACGCGCAGGCGATGGAGAACGTTCGCCGGACGGTGGCGATGCGTAATGATTGCAACGCGCCCCTCGTCATTCAAATCAGTATGGTGGTCATTCCCGACACGCAGCACGAAATCTCCGCGCTCGTCGAACTGGGAGCGGAGCTTGGCGTTGACGCTGTGACGATCGGGGTCGATGCGCTCAGTCTGCATCTTCTCGACCGTGAGCTGATCGAATCACAGGTTCGGAAACTCGTCGATGCACCCCCGATTCCCGTCAATTGGGACCGCCTTGAAATGCTCTACCCCGGGCTTATTCCGGCTACGTCGGTCGTCGAGCCGTGCTCGCGCGATCGCGATTGTGTCTATGTGGAAGTCAACGGCGATGTGTTCGTATGCTGCCACTCGCATCTCAGAATCGGGTCGCTGGTCGAGCATGACATCGAGACCATCTGGTCGGGGCGCGAAGCCTACACGGTTGAGCGCGACGTCTCGTCCGGGCAATGCGCGACATGCCCACATGACTGTATCTACCGCCCCGCGACGGCGATCTCCCCCGCTACGATCACGCAATAGCCGTCAACTGCCTTGTGCTGCGAGGGCGGTGGACAGATTCTGGTCGACGGAGGCATTCGTGGGGTCGATGGAAAAACCTTTCTTGAAATCGGCAAGCGCTTCGTCGGGCTTATCGAGGGCGGTGTAGAACTGACCTCGCTGGTCGTAGGCGTTCGACAACGCCTGGCGATAGGTTGTGTTGGTTCTGTCAGTTTGATAGGCCTGTTCGAGGAGGGCAATCGCGGTGTCGCGGTTGTTGTTTGTGCCGGCTTTTAGGCCTTCGCTGTAGCTTAGCTCGCCCACTTTCCTCTCTAAGAAATCTGACTCGGGGTCGAGTTCGTAGGCCCTTCGGTAACTGGTGAGTGCGACGGAATCATCGTTGTCGTTTTCGAATTTGGCAGCTACGCGACCATAGAGTGAAGCTACTTTCTTCTTGAACGCTTCGTCGTCCGGTGCTTTGGCTGCTGCGGTGCCGAGCTGGGCGAACGCCCGGTTGTAGAGGCCGGCAGTAATGTCAGTGCCCGCTTTCGCGGCGGCGACCCGAGCTGCCACGCCGGGCAGCCCGCCGTTGGCGGGGTCGATCGCCTGTGCGGCTGTCATGTCTGCCTGTGCGGAGGTGACGTTGTTTTTCTTGAGCTTGCTGGTCGCGCGACGCACATAGGCGTCTGCGAGATCGAATATATAGGCGACGTTGTCGGGGGCGCCGCGGTTGGCAGTTCGAAGCTGGGTGATGGCTTCGTCTGTCCGGCCCGCCTTTTCCAGCGCCCGGCCAAGGAGGTTACGGGTGATGCCTGCTTCCGGATTTTCTTCGACGAGCGCTTCGGCTTTGCGGACGACTTCGTCAAGGTCTTGTCCGCTGGCTGCACTCAACGCTTCCTGAACGGCTCCGATGACCTGAATGGTGGAACCCGTGGCGCTGAACGCATCGGCGAGTGCGAGATAGGCACCGGCGTTGTCCGGGCTTCGGTCGGTGAGCCGCAAGAGCAGGCTGATGCCTTCGTCGCGACGCTCCGGGCTGGCTATTTTTGTGCGGGCCTCAGCCAGAACGGATTCATCGCTCTTTTGCAATGACCTGGCGGTGGCTAAATCTGTTTGCAGTTGCTGATTGTTCGGCTCAAAGTATGCGGCTCGAATATAGAACTGCTCCGCTTTCTCGTAATTCAGTTCCTGCGCGTAGGAGTAGCCAACCAGATAGAGTGCGGAGGCGTCGTCGGCGTTGTTTTCGATCAGGGCTTCAGCCTGCTCTCGACCGGCTTGAATGTCTCCGGTACCGATTTTCTCAGCTGCGTCCGTGAGTTGGTCTGTTCGTTTCTCTTCGGCGGCTGACGGGGTGGCTGGCACGGTCGGTGCGGTTGAGGCAGCGCCCTGCAAGTCGCCGATGGCGTTGTACAACCCCTCGCTGAAATCCTGCGTAGAGCCGCCCAGAACAAAAGGGGGGCCGAAGCCCGCGCCACTTGCGGTCGAGGGCCGTCCCGCGCTGGTCTGCACCACGCTCGAAACGAGCGAACTGGTCAATGATGAGATAGGGCTGACGCTCACTTTTCCTCCGTGCTTTAGTAACGCAGCCGTTTAATCTACGATTTCTTTGGTGCGGGAGGCATGCTAATGGGAATAACGTCTGGGCGAGCGTCGCGAGACCTATTCTCGGCCCGTGCATAGTTTCGGATTGCTTATGAGACGACAACGGCGAATGTTGTTCTTGGGGTGATAAGAAAGGCTGGTGAGGAGTTTAAGCGGGTGCGTGCGGCAGGATGACAGGAACGACGATTTTTCGCAGGTCAAAGTGGTCGCGACCTGCCCGCCCGGCGAGTTTCACCTGAACGATGGCTGATTTCTCACGACAAAAAAAGGCGGCGCCGGGAGACTAATCCCGACGCCGTCGTCCTGATTTGCGTTGATCGTTTGGCCTGTTAGAAGCGGCGCATGTTGCGCTTCATACCAAGCAGACCCAGCATGCACATGGGCAGGCAGATCAGGCCCATCGTTCCGCACATGCCGCCGTTGGCACAACCGGAGGTCAAAGTCGGCTCGTCCTGGACGGCCTTGGGCACGCCGATTGTGAACCGACCGAATGAAGTCACCTCGGCCCAGACCTGGTTGTCCGCGGTTTCGAGGCCGAAGTCGCCCGCGACGCCCGTCGGAGCGCGATCGCCCTGATCGGTCGCACCGGCAAGTTCGTATTCGCCAGTCTGGGTGTCGAGTCGGTGCAGACGCAGCGACGTTTCATCGACTCCGTCGAGATCGGCATCGAGGTACTGCAACTCAACCGTGGCCACCGAGTTTGTCGTCAAACCGGTCGCGGAAACGGTGACACTTCCACCGTAGGACTCTTCGTTGGCGAGTCCGGCGAACCCCGTAAGGACGCGGGCGGTGGCGGAGGTCTGCGGCTGATCGTAGGTGACGTTTGCACCGAACGTCTGGAAGACGTTCGTGGCACCAATCGTCGTGCTGACGTTCTCGCCGTTCGGGTCGAAGATGTCCAGTTGGACACTACCGTCGGTCGAGGTTGAGAACTCAACGTCCGAACCTTCGGGCAGGTCTTCGAGCTCGAAGTCATAGCTCGACCCGGCTGCATCCCGGAAGAACAGCATCTGATCGCCGCTCTCATCGATCGAAACCTCGATCGTGGGGTTGTCGCCCAGGCCGCCGATGTTCACGTTCAGCGCCTGCCCGCCGTCGGGATTGACGATCATGAGCGATTGTGTTCCGTCATCCTCAAACGCGACATCGATTTCGGCACCAGTCTCTGTGCCGTCAATCATGACGACGAGTTCGGGATTCTCGGCATCACCGACGGTGAGCGTGCTCATGCCTGCTTCGTCGGTGCTGAGCTCGACGGCTGTTCCCTGACGCAGACCGCCGATCATGACATCGACTTTTTCGTCCGCGACATCAGCCGTGCCGTCGTCGCGTGCGGTGTCTTCGACCGGCATGATGGGGTCTGCCGAGTCGACCGGGTCGTTCATGTCGTCAATGGCGACCACATCGCCGTCGTCTTCCGGAATGATAGCGGTCGAGTCTGATCCGTCCTCGGTCGTCGTGTCTTCTTCGGTCGTCGTATCCTCCTCGGTCGTCGTGTCCTCTTCCGTGGTGGTATCCACCGGTGGGGTTGATGCACCGCCCGTATCGGCTGATCCACATCCGCCAAGGTAGTTGACCGTTCCCGCGAAGGATGTGCCGGTCAGCGATAGAGCGCAGATAGCCGGTTTCGAATCAGTATCGGCGTATGTTGCGTTGGCCAGCGCGACGTTGTTCAACGTCATGCCGGTGGAGCTTCCACGATTGATCGTGAACGTTCCGGAACCGGTCGTCGTATCCAACGTGATCCGCGTGCCGCTCGCTTGGCCGTTGAAGTTCAAAACACCGTTGCCGCTCACCGCCACCGTCGAGTTTGGAACGAACTTCACTTCGCCGCTCGGCTGAAGGTTGATCAGCGAATTCGAGGCACCGATGTTGACGCTCCCGAGTTTGTAATTGAACGCGTCACTGATCGTGTAATCACCATCGGCACCGGTGATATTCAACGTCCCGAGGATGTTGAAGTCATCGTCGGCCACTCCGGTGAGGGTCTCAGCGCCGCTGGTCGAGCTGAAATTCACGGTCGAGCCAGCGACCGCATCAAGATTCACATTAGCGCCAGCCGCTCCGACAGTGAAGCTGCCGAATGTGGTCAACGCCGCACCGCTGGCGACGGTGATTTCATCGGCATCGTCATTGAACGTAATGTCGTCGTTCGTGCCAGCCGAGCCGACGACAAGCGTACCGCCGTCGATATCAAAGAGTACGCCGGCAGCGCTCGCGAACGATGTCGTGATGCCGCTGGCGATGGTCACCGATCCGGCTCCGTCTTTCAGGAATTTCTCACCCGCGCCCGGCAGAGCGTTGGCGAGCGTGGTAATCGTTCCGCTTCCGGTGCCGTTCCACGTGAATGTTCCACCGCTACCAAACGTAGCACGAAGATCCGATATCGTCGTGCCGCCGTTGTCGGTAATGGTTCCGGTGGTCGTGTCGACACGGGTAATCGTGCCGGTTCCCAGCAAAGTGAGCGTACGCGCCGCAATGTTGACTGTGTTGGTCAGCGTCTTGCCCGCTGCCACGTCGATGCTGAAGTTCTGAGTGTTGGTCAGACTGGTGACTGTGCAACTTTCATTCACGTCCACCACACCGGCAGCCGTATCGATTTGCACCGTCGATACCGTGCCCGCTTCGCCGAGTGTCAGCGTGTTGTCGTTGACATCGACGGTGCTGGTCAGCGTCTTGCCACTGGCAACCTGAATCGTGAGATTGCCTTGGGCTGCGTTCATGTCCACAGCCGTCGGGGCACAGTTGATGTTGCAATCCAACGTTGCGCCGTCCACGCTGACATCCACCTCAGTTAGTGAAATGTTGTCCGCGTCCACGCCCGTGATTTCAAGCTCTGCACTGGTGCCGCCGGACAGATCGACGGTCGCCGTCAACACATCCTGGCCGCCGCCGCCCGAACCTGTGAGAGTTAGCTTCTGATTGCCGGTGACGATGTCGTTCGTGACCGTCAGGTTGCACGTGTCGGTGTCTAAATCGATCGTACCTGCCGCCGTGTGCGTGAGGGTTGTGATCGTCGCGGTGGCCGCTGTCAGCCTGACCGTGCCAGCCGCACCGTCGATGTCCACCTTCGTAATCGTGCCTGTGTTGTTGAGCGTCATCGTCGCGGTATTCGTGTCCACGCCGTTGGTCGCCATCAGCGTCATGGTGTTGGCCACGTCCAACGTGCCGTTGGCCGTCAGGTCGAAAGTCGTGACCGTGCAGCTTTGGTTGAAGTCCGCAATGCCGGTGGCGGTGTCCATCGTGATCCTGGAGATCGTGCCGGTCTCAGTCACCGCCAAGGTGTTATCGTTGATGTCGATGCCGGTGGTGGTGGTGAGCGTCTTGCCGGTCGCGACCTCGAGCGTGAGATTGCCCGCGGCTGCGTTCATGTCCACCAGCGTCGGGGCGCAATTGATGTTGCAATCCAACGTCGCGCCGTCCACGCTGACATCCACTTCCGTAACAACGATATTGTCCGCATCCGCGCCGACGATTTCAAGCTCAGCACTCGTGCCGCCGGACAAATCAACGGTAGCCGTGAGTTGCTCCTGTCCTGTGCCACCGGACCCCATAAGCGTCAGCTTCTGATTACCGGTCACGATGTCGTTGGTCACCGTAAGGTTGGCTGTGTCCGTGTCGAGGTCGATCGTGCCAGCCGCCGTGTGCGTGAGTGTCGTAATCGTCGCACTCGCCGCCGCCAGTTGGACGATGCCGCTCGCGCCGTCGATGTCAACTTTCGAAATCGTACCCGTGTTGTTAAGCGTCAGCGTCGTGGTGTTGGTATCCACGCCGTTGGTGGCGGTCAGCGTCTTCCCGCTGGCTACATCCACCGTGCCGGCCGCCGTCAGGTCGAACGTCGTAACCGTGCAACTTTCGTTGAAGTCCGCGATACCGGTGGACATATCAATCGTGATCAAGGAAATCGTGCCGGCCTGCGAAACCGTCAACGTGTTGTCGTTGATGTCCACGCCCGTAGTCGAGGTAAGCGTCTTGCCGCTGGCCACTTCCAGTGTGAGATTGCCCGCACCGGCATTCATGTCCACAAGTGTCGGAGCACAGTTGAAGTTGCAATCCAACGTCGCACCGTCCACACTGACATCCACTTCCGTGATGACGATGTTGTCCGCATCAGCGCCCGTGACTTCAAGCTCAGAACTCGTCCCGCCGGACAGATCGACAGTCGCGGTGAGCTGTTCCTGACCCGTTCCACCCGAACCCATAAGCGTCAACTTCTGATTGCCGGTAACAATGTCGTTGGTGACCGTCAGGTTGCACGTGTCCGTATCCAGATCAATCGAGCCCGCCGCAGTGTGCGTGAGCGTGGTGATCGTCGCCGTCGCCGCCGTCAGTCTGACACCTCCGGCTGTACCATCGATATCAACCTGGGTGATCGTACCCACGCCGGCCAACGTCACGATCGCCGTGTTGGTATCCACACCGTTGGTCGCGGTCAGCGTTTTCGTGCTGGCCACGTCTACCGTGCCCGCCGCAGTGAGGTCGAACGTCGTGACCGTGCAGCTTTCGTTGAAATCTGCGATGCCGGTGGCGGTGTCCATCGTGATCTTGGAGATCGTGCCGGCCTCGGAGATGGTCAGCGTATTGTTGTTGATGTCGATGCCGGTGGTCGTGGTAAGCGTCTTGCCGGTGGCGACTTCCAACGTCAAGTTGCCAGCAGCCGAATTCATGTCCACAAGCGTCGGGGCACAGTCGATGTTGCAATCCAACGTCGCACCGTCCACGCTGACATCCACTTCGGTAACAACAATGTTGTCCGCATCAGCGCCCGTGATTTCAAGCTCAGAACTCGTGCCGCCCGAAAGATCGACTGTCGCAGTCAGCGTTTCCACACCGCCCGCCCCCGATCCGTTGAGCGTTAGTTTCCGGTTTCCGGTCACGATATCGTTCGTAACCGTCAGGTTGCACAGGTTGGTGTCGAGATCGATCGTGCCAGCCGCCGTGTGCGTGAGCGTCGTGATCGTCGCGGTGGCCGCCGTCAGTTGGACGATGCCGGCTGCACCGTCGATGTCCACCTTCGAAATCGTGCCCGTGTTGTTGAGCGTCAGCGTTGTGGTGTTGGTGTCCACGCCGTTGGTCGCGGTCAGCGTCTTGGTGTTGGCCACATCCACCGTGCCAGCCGCCGTCAGGTCGAACGTCGTAACCGTGCAGCTTTCGTTGAAGTCCGCGATACCCGTGGACGTGTCCATCGTGATCTTGGAGATCGTGCCGGCCTCAGTCACCGCCAGCGTGTTGTCGTTGATATCCACACCGGTAGTCGTGGTCAGCGTCTTGCCGCTCGCAACTTCCAGCGTCAGATTTCCTTGGCCTGCGTTCATGTCCACGAGTGTCGGTGCACAGTTGATGTTACAATCCAACGTCGCGCCATCCACGCTGACATCCACCTCGGTGATGACGATGTTGTCTACATCGGCACCGGTGACTTCAAGTTCGGAAGTCGTACCGCCGGAGAGATCGACAGTCGCGGTCAGCGTTTCCACGCCGCCCGCCCCGGAACCGTTGAGTATCAGCTTCAGATTGCTGGTCACGATATCGTTCGTGACCGTCAGGTTGCACAAGTCAGTATCGAGGTCGATTGTGCCGGCCGCTGTGTGCGTCAAGGTCGTGATCGTCGCGGTGGCCGCCGTCAGTTGGACCGTGCCGCCCGTACCATCGATGTCAACCTGCGAAATGGTTCCCGTCTCGTTTATTATCAATGTGTTGGTGTTTGTATCCACGCCGTTTGTCGCAGTCAGCGTGATCGACGACGCAATCGACGCCGTGGCATTACCCGTAAGATCCAGCGTCGCGATCGTTGCGTTCGCGTCGACGTTCAGCACCGCGCTGGCCCCACCGATCGTCACCGTGCCCGCCATCGTAGCCGCGGAGGTGATTTGCAGCGTGTTGTTACCAATCACGAACCTGTTCGCATTCACGCCGCCAGCTACCGAACCGTTGACCGTCAACGTTTGCCCAGTCGCAGCGCCAAACGTGAACCCGGCGGCGGCATTCGATCCGACGATCGTCAACGTGCCGCTGCCGACCAGATTGATCGCAGCGCCACTCGTCGCGAACGTGATCGTATTGGTCGACGTCGTAAAATCGATGACCGCGTTGATGCCGGTCTGCACACTGATCGTGGCCGTCGTTGTCAAGGACGCATCCATAGTCAGCGTGGCTGAAGATGTGAAGTTCAGCAGCGAAGCGTCTGCCACACCGCTGGCGTTCGTCGCACCGGTAATGGTGTCCGCCATTGTGGGGGCAGCGATGATGGTGAGTACCAGCGGCGCGACCCACTTTGTAAGAATTGCACTACGATTTGCTGTCATGTTGATCGACCTTTCTCCAGAAACTCCACCGCCTTGCGTCACGACTGCCAGGCGAGAAAATGTTTACAAATGTCGCAACCCCGCCGTACGGCGGCGCGCATAAGCAGCAGCACGCGCGGTACTACGCTCATGTCGCTTATCGGAGGACTTGGCGGGACAGGTGAATTGTGTTTGCATTTCTTCACAGAAATTGTACCACGCGCCGCTGCACGGCCTGACCGAGGCGGCTCCGCGCGCTCGAAGAATTGGATGCTTACGCGCAGACCGTCTCTGCCACGCGCGCCATCACGATCGCGTGTACATCGGAACCTTCCACCTTGATTAATGAACAAAACCCGGATTCGCACAGCGATCCGGGTTCTGGTGGTTCTTGTCGAGTTACGGGCTTCGCCCGGTCAGCTTCGCGGATGCGACTTATCGTACTCAGCCTTCATTCGCTCCGCCGTCAGATGCGTGTAGACCTGGGTCGTCGAGATCGACTGATGACCAAGCAACTCCTGCACGCTGCGCAGGTCCGCACCCTTGTCCAGCATGTGCGTCGCAAAGCTGTGCCGAAGCGTGTGCGGAGAGATGGACGGATCCAACCCCGCGACACCCAGATACTTGTCCAGCTTCCGGCGAACACTTCGCGTGCTCAGACGCTGGCCGTGCTTGTTCACAAACAACGCTTCCTGATCGAAGCTCGCGCTGCGCACGTCGGCCCGTCGCATGTCGATGTATCGCTGAATCGTTCCCAACGCGGTCGGTCCGATCGGCGTGTTGCGTTGCTTCTTGCCCTTGCCGCGAACACGCAATACCTGCGCGGTGAAATCCACATCGGACGCGTTGAGCGCCACCAGCTCGCTGACCCGGATGCCCGTCGAGTACATCACTTCGAGCATCGCCCGATCACGCGCTCCCAGGAGCGTGGTCACCTCAGGCGTGTTCAGAAGCTTGTCAACTTCGTGGACACTCAGGAACTTCGGCAGCCGCTTCTCCTGCTTCGGCATGCGGATCGATGACAGCGGGTTCGCCGTCAGGTAATTCCGCCGCACGCAGAACTTGTAGAAGCTGCGGAGCGTTGCGAGTTTACGCGCAATCGTCGACTTCGAATAATTCTGTTCACCCAGAAAAGCCAGAAGCGACTTGACGTCGTCGGCGGTTACCGCGAGCAGCCGCTGCGTCAGGTCTGTCTTGACCATGACCGCGGTAGACGTTCCATCCCCGGTAGCGGTGGACGTGACGTCCCCGCTCGGAGCAGGTGTCGCGCCCACATTCGTCGTTCCGCTCGCAAGCCCGCCGCC
Source organism: Phycisphaerae bacterium (assembly GCA_029260215.1). Classification (GTDB taxonomy): domain Bacteria; phylum Planctomycetota; class Phycisphaerae; order UBA1845; family UBA1845; genus OFTM258. The sequence continues at coordinate 226,189 of JAJDDQ010000051.1, read as the reverse complement.
GCGTTCGCTCGACAGAAATGCGCAGAACTGGGTGAGATCGGCACCGTAACATTTCGCCGTATGAGGCGAGAAGTGGCGCTCGAAGTTGAGATAATTGAGGAACTCGTTTACTAAGCGGTTCTCGGTCATGTCGGCATCACAATGCAACGGCGAAACTCCAACCACTTTTAACCCTTCTCTCAACGCCATGCGTCCCCCCCGCTGCCGTGGGTCTGGCAGCGCCTTGGGAAAACGCTCACGTCGGAGCAACTTGTGGCCGTCGCCCTACTTGGCAACCTCGTCGAGTTCCTTCTCAAGCTTTCGGCCCATCTGATAACTTAGCACAGCCGCGTCAAACCAGTCGAATTTCGTCGATCGATCGGACGCCATCGACGCCAATGCATCGATGATTCTGGCTTCATCTCCCGCCTGGTAACGAAACACGTATCGTTCCGTTCCCTTTACCAACGAAAGCTGTCGTATGCCTTTCATGGCGGGGCTCCGGTCGGCGACGTCACTCGGCGTCGCCGGTCATTGCTTCAACTCTATCAACAGTCACTAACGATCGAATCGTTTCGTGACAGCAAAACCGCAGGTAGAGCTGCTGGCTGGCGACATACTTGCGCCATCCAAGCGGACTCTCGTCAGCGTTTCGGGACGACGCGAATCGCTCAATCTCCGAGCGCACCCGCTCATGCGAAGCGTCAAGGATGCGCTGTGCCTGCGCGAGCGGAGCCAGGGAAGCACCCCGTCCGCCTCCGGGCCACGGCGATCCCAGGCGCGACTGGCTGACCGGGTCGAACCGGACGGTTCCCCTGTCACGCCGCGTGCCAAAGACCTGCGCTGTGATCCCGATGATTGGAGGCTCATACGCATCATACTCCGTAATCGCAAAAACCAACACGCCGTCCGCCCCGAGTCGCTTGGCAATCTCAAGAGCGTGCCCCGGCGACTCAACGAACTTCTTTCTCTGATCCCCGAGAATCGCAAGAACGCGGTTCACAGGAATCACCTGGATCCCGTCAACGTAACTCAACTCGCCGGCCATCACGTCGGCCGCACGATTCACGTCGATCTCCACGGAACCGCTCACGTTCAATGCCGGTGCGACGGCTATCGTCATCGGACCCAGCGTCTCGTTGGACAACGCCACCGATCGGGTTCGTTTCCCCCCGCATCCAGCCAGGAAAAACACCGCAAGCACCGGCACGCATGATCCCATCGACAAGCGACGGAAAGTTGTCCAAATCATCCCCGGACCCTCCCTGATCTCCACCGTCTTCGTACGGCGTCGGGCATCCATGCCCGCGATCTTCTTTAGGACGACAATCGAATCATCGTCCATTCAGCGGACGGCCTTAATGACCAACCGCGTTTCGTTGTCTTTTATCCGCGCCCGCTCGTGTGAATTACCACAGGCGGGCCGTTCTGTTCAGGCCAATCACGCGTGACCGGCGAATACGTCGCGTTGCCGATCGTCGGCATGATGCTCCATATGTTCTCATGACCGGCCCGCATGCTGCTGAACAACACGCGACCGGAAGGCGACCAGCTCGGCAAAAAGTTCACCGAATGGCCATCCGTCAGACGCACACGCGAACCACCCTGCGCATCCACCACCCAAATGTCCGACGACTCGTACGTCGCACCGAACTCCGGATCGATCGAAGGAAGATTGGTCACTGAAGCATAGGCGATATGCTGCGCGTCGCGACTCCATGACGGCGTGATCAACGCATAGTCGGCACTCGACGCCACCTCTGTCGGATAACGCGGTTCGCCGTCCACAAGCTCAATCGTCCAGACGCTGAACCAGCGGCTGCCGCGCTGACGCGATCGCTGGAACAGAATCCGGTTGTCCACCGGAGACCACTCCGGAAACAGCCCGTATCCAATGAATGTCGACGTGGAATGTTCCTCCGCCGGCGAAACCCAAAGCTCCCACTGGCGGTCGTTCGGCGGCAGCGCGCTGTAAGCGAGCACCTTGCCGTCCGGCGACCAGCTCGGATGCACTTCGTCCATCGGCGAATGCGTGATCTGCATCGGCTGCTGACCGTCGAGGCTCACCACCCAGATATCCCAATTGCCCGTGCGATTGCTCGCAAACGCCACCTTGGAATTATCCGGACTGAACGCCGGCTGAATGTCCGAACTCGGATCGGAGGTCAATTGCGTCACCGCCGTACCGTTGAGCGACTTAATGTAAATGTCCGACTGAGGGCTGTGCCGCGTCGATGCGAATATGAATCGCAGCCCGTCACGATCGACCCGGCAATCGAAATCCGAGCCTTCACGCGTGAACGTATGCTGCAACATCGCACCCCGCGACCGACCCTCGAAGCGGGACTCGCCGCGACGGGGCAAACCACCGAAAAGCGTCAGCTCCCGCGTGTGGCCTGCGGTCAACGTCGGCCTCGCACCGCGCTGAACCATGACAACCGTCGAATCAGCCGCCGGATCGGACGCACACCCGCACAACCATGTCGCAGCCGCCATCGCTACGGCGAATTCACTCAGTCGATAGAATCGCATGAAAGCTTCAACCGTGATCGAGGCAAGGCCTCACCGCCCGACCGACCCAGCCGACGAACGTTCGCCGGCGACGGATCGAGCCTGTTCCGCCGTTTCATCGGCATCCCAAAGCCCCGGATCAAATGCCGGCCTCTCCAACCGGCGCTGTGTCCGATAATCAGACCTAGATTCATCGACAAAAACACATCGCGAACTTGATCGGAATGGGGTTGTAACCCCAGCAAGCGGGCTACTTTTGCATCCGAGCGTCGCCGGACCTATCATTCCATGCGATTTACCCAGCCAGGAGAATGATTCAGATGACTCGCACAAACACCGTCCTCACCACTACCCTCTTATTGGCCTTCAGCGCCAGCGCAAACGCGAAGCCGATCCATTATGAAGACCTCAAGCTCATGCTCGTCGAGCAGAATATCGCTTGCACAACCTGCCACACCGCCCCCGACAGCCCCGAACTGACCGCCTACGGGCAACGTATCGCCGCCGTCGGAACCGACGAATCCATGCACGACCGCGTCAAAACCGTCGAAATGAGCCTTTCGCAAACAGCCACGGAAGAGGAACGCACCAGCGAAGAATCAAGGATGGACGTCGATGGAGACGGGTTGGCCAACTGGATCGAGATATTGGCCGGCACCGATCCGTCGTCCAAAAGCGAAAAAAACGAGCTTCACGCCCGAATCGAAAACACCGTCAACTGTCACCTCTGTCACGAATCGGTGAATCGGTTCGCCGGCAACCGCGAAGACCGCGCCCCGCACAACGCCTTCGGAAAAACCCTCCGCGCCAAGAAAAGGAAAGGCCGGCGCAATGACGGCAAGCGGTCGAAATCCATCGTCCAGCGGATCGCCAAAACGCGGACCAAGGACACCGACCGCGACGGCATCAAAGACCTCGACGAAATCATCACCTTCCACCACCCAGCCGACAAGACAGACACGCCGGAAAAAAACGCGGTCAAAACAGCCCGAAAACGAGTCAAAACGCGCCGGAAACCCAAAGACATCTACGGCAAAATCCACACACGGAAACGCGCCATCCAATGAGTGTGTCGACGCGCGTCATTCGATGGGTGGCATGCCCGCCTCGAAGGCGGGCATGTTGCATCAGAACGTCACCAGTAGCTCAGCGCCCAGGTAATAACAACCACCAACACAAACCCAAGGACAATACAAACCACCGCCCCCGCAACTTGCGACAATTCCTTGCTGTTGAAGCGAATAAACGCAGCGGCTGCACACAGCACCAGCGGCAACGCCACCCCCCCCACAACGCCGATCGTCCTGCCCAGCACTTTCCAACTGCCCAGATAAATCGTCCGAGGCCCCTTACCCACAACCACCCGCGCCACATTGGGCACGCGCACAATTTCGGCGAATCCCTTGCCGGGGTATTGCACTGACCAGCGGCAGATCAGCAGGTGCAACACCACCGCCCCCAGGAACATCCCAAGCACAACGCGGTTACGCTTCGTCCGCGTCGGCGGCTTCGGGACAGAATGAATGGGATGCTGCGGGTCTGTAGGCTTCATAAATCCTCGCCGAGACAATGACTTTCCACCACCAAGCTTAAACAACCGCACAAAGGCTGTATAGGCTGGCGGTAACAGGTCCGCCGCGTACAGCGTCAATCCACTCAAGGACCGCGTTCGTCCTATTTTCCACCCGGTTTTCGAGCGCACCCCACGAGCCGCGGACTTCAGTCCGCGCGGACGCCCCCGGACCCATCCAGCTTGATTCTCAACCAGCACGTCTCCATGCCGAAAAATCGCCATCGCAGATTGCTGATCCGTAACGCCGAAACAACGCTTGCAGCAGTCCAAAATTGTGCATAGCCAAAGCAGGACTGACGCTATAATCAACCGTTAGGTAGGGGAAGGAGATTTCTTATGCGCATTTCGAGTCTGTTTGCCGTAATGATCGCTACGATGGCCCAAGTTGCTGCCGGAGAGCCTTTGACGTTCCTGCGCCACAACGCCGTTGGATGGGGCACCGCGCAGGTTTTTGACGGCGGGCCGACTGCGAGCGACAGCGAAGGAACCGTAGACCCCAACGATTCAAGTATAAGTTTTGTTGCTCTGGATGCCACGATGTCCGGCAGTTTCGGTGCTGGAGCTTCCGCGGCTGGTCGTTCGATCATCGGGAGTCTCGAGCAAAGCATGGGGATATTCGTGAATCTTAGTGTAGGTTATTCGCCCTCGAACTTTCCCGGCGGCGACAATCCGGGCGGCATGGCCGAGGGTGGCATCGACTCGGTCATCGAGTTCGTCATGCCGGTCGATGAACTTGAGTGGATCTACGCATTGCGTGTTGAACCCGAGGCACCGTTTCAAGGCTTCGCTCAAGCTGTATTTCAAAACCTGACCACGGGCGAGGTTCTGTTCGATCTGACAGAGCCAACGGCTGTGCTCGATGCGACACTTCGCGCATCTACCGGCGACGTAATGCGCCTGACCACCAACCTCTCCGGCTTCGGCAGCATGGGGCCGGGTTCCGGACGCGGGTACAGAGCCGAAGCGCGCATGATCCTCACCATCCCCGAGCCGTCGTCGTTGCTCCTTCTCGCCGCAGGAGCGGCCACCGCACTGCGCAGAAACCGACCTCGCCTGCGATAGCAATCACCCGGCAGGAAACAATCGTCCCCCCTCGAAAACGGGCTGGCGTCGCCTCTTCCGTCCCCCCTTGCAAAGGGGGGATTGAGGGGGGTCCGGGACCGGAACAATGTTTCACTTCGCAAGAAGAACCTAATTCTGGGCGCTCCGGACTTGGTCGCGTCCAGCCTCCTTCTGAAGGAGGGGAGGAAGACGGCAATCATCGCGTTCGCCCGAGAGTGTTTCGCCCAAACAATGTGTCCGCCCACCAGAGTTGCACGCCGCCGACCCGTTACCCACACGGCCGACCCGCCAACGAGCAAATCACCCGAAAATCGTCGATTCTGAGCTCAGCCGGGGGCGCGCGCTTTTTTTACCCCAAAAGCGCGCGCCTCCGACGTTATATTAGTAGGAGACGGCGCCTCAATAATGCGATTCGATCGCCGGACGGCAATCGGGTTTCAGGAGCAACGCGATGACACAAAGGTCCATGACATTTCCACCCGAGCGAACGCGATCCATCAAAACCGCGACACAGAGCGCGACCGAAAAGGGAGCACGAAGGGAGCAGTCAAGCCGTGAACAGGCACCACGCCTTTTCGCACGTACAAGCCGTTCCGATACCAAATCTCCAGCACCGCCGACACCGTCACCCCCCCGCACGTGGACACGGTCGCCGCGACCGTCCAAGATACCACACCGTAACCGACACAAACGAGGCGGTGGAGAGCATGGCTTGATGCGCCGATTATTCCTGACAAGCGTGTGTGCGATTTGTGCGTTGACCACTCTCGGCTGCGCGAACGATGCTCAGGTCCGGCTCGATCGGCAGACTTCATCGACACCGGTCTGCCTATCATCCGGAAATCCGCAAGCCCCAAGCAGCCTGCCCGGCGGCTTCGGTGCGTTCGTCTATCGCGCACCGGGTAAGGCGCTGCGCGAAGTGGATTGGACACGCGGTATCATGCGCGTCGAGGGCAAAGGGCGCCCCGGTCAGAGAGGTGTCCAGGGAGAACTCGGGAGCTGGCGAGCGGCGGCTGTCGTCGCGGCCCGTAACGCCATCGAGTTCGCCGCCGCCCTTCGCGCGGAAGGCCGAAAACCGCTTGGCGCATTTCGCAACGGGAGGAAGCGTGTCCAGGGCGTCGTGCGCGGACACAGAGAAGTTTCCTCACATTGGGACGACGCGACCCAAACACAGCACGTCGTCATCGAAGTGCCGCTCTGGGGTGTCCACGGCATCGCCGAAGTGTTCGCGAATGACGCACAAGCCGCCGCCCGACGAGCCTCGCGAAACCGCCTCACGCTCAGCACCCAACCAGCCGGTCAACGCAATTACGCCGTCGTGCTCGATGCACGCGGGACCGGGTTTTCGCCATGCCTTTTCCCGCGTATCGCCGACGATCGCGGGCGAACGCTCTACGACATTGCAGCGCAACCCGTTGACCACGCAGGCCGACAACCCGTCGCCCGTTACGCCACCTCGAAACAGACGTTGAAAAGTCTCCGCACCGAGCGACGCGAGTCGAACCGGCTCTTCAAATTGACGGTGTTTCAGGCCAGTATTTCAGAATCGGCCCAGGCACGCACCGATCCGAATCAGCTTTCGCAGCCGCATCGCGCGCGCAAAAGACAAAGGCCGACAGGCTTCACCGCCGCCCCGGTCATCAGGATGCTCGACGATGCTCAATCGACCCTGCAAATCACAGCCAAAGACGCGGAAGCATTGCGAAAATCCGCCGATGCATCCAACGCCCTCCTAGCGGGCAATCTGATCATCCTGGTCGATCCTCAGGTCACCGGTGTCGGCGCGCATCTGCCTGCGATTGAGGAAATTCTGTTGGCCGGTGCGTTCGAACAACGACAAACGCCGTCGACTGGACTACCCACATTCACAGTTCGCGGTCATTCAACGGCCATCAGTTCAGATCGCAGTTCGACCAGCGAAACGGCGAGTTCCTTTCTGTTCCCGTTGTTACAATCTTTAATCAGCATGCCGAAGATGTCCTGGATGTACTTACCTTCGTCAAATGTCGCTCCGCGGCGCCGACTGCCTGCGTCATAAGCATCCGCGAACGCTTGAGTGTGGCGAAGTTTAAGACGAAGATCTATGAACTCCGCATTGTCTTCATAGTTGTCGAGGGTTGCGATCAGTGCTTGCATGTCGTTAAGGAATTCCGAAGACGCATCGCTCCGATTACTCATCTTGGAGTAAACGACCACGCCGGCAATCGCCAGGAAGACCAACACTTTTTTCATTGCCACTGCTCCAACATGTGATTCTCGGTTTGAACGAAAAATACCGCAAGCCGAACTCGATTGAGTCAATCAGGATGCTAACAAATGTTATTATTCGTTTCAACTCGGCCATTCTCGCGGCGGTATTTATGAGATCGCTCAAAATCGAGCCGCATGACAGCTTGGGCGTGCGTCGTGGGCGCTCCGCCTTTCACGGGATACGACTTGCAGCGGTGATCCTGCTCGACCTCTTCGGGTTGCCCTTATGCAGGCCGAACGCTGGCGTTTGTCGGACCGCCGACCTAAAATCGCCCCCCAACCAGTCACCAGGCTTCGCAAGGAGACAAAAGTGTACGGACGCATCAAAGAACACCTGCAACAGGAACTCGAATCGATCCGCGCCGACGGTCTCTTCAAAGAAGAACGCGTGATCCAGTCGCCGCAGTCGTCCACCATCAGCGTCCGCTTCCCGCCGCAGTCGCCGGCCACCGAGGTCGTCAACTTCTGTGCCAACAACTACCTCGGCCTGTCTTCGCATGCTGAACTGCTCGAAGCCGCACGAAAGACGCTCGACCATCGCGGCTTCGGCCTCAGCAGCGTGCGCTTCATTTGCGGCACACAGGACATCCACAAAACGCTCGAATCAGCCGTTTCCGAATTTCTGGGCACCGAGGAAACCATCCTTTACACGTCCTGCTTCGACGCCAACGGCGGACTGTTCGAAACAATTCTCTCCGCCGAAGACGCCGTCATCACCGACCAGCTCAACCACGCCTCCATCATCGACGGCATCCGACTTTGCAAAGCCAAACGCTCCATCTACAAGCATTCCGACATGGCTGACCTCGAACAGAAACTGAAGGACGCATCCGGCGCGCGTTACCGCATGATCGCGACCGACGGTGCGTTCAGCATGGACGGCGACATTGCGAACTTGAAATCCATCTGCGACCTGGCCGACCGGCACGACGCGCTCGTCATGGTTGACGATTCACACTGCACCGGCTTCTTTGGAAAGACGGGTCGAGGCACGCACGAACACTGTGATGTCATGGGCAGGGTGGACATCATCACCACAACCTTCGGCAAAGCCCTCGGCGGCGCTTCCGGCGGATGTACTTCAGGCCGGCGTGAGATCATCGACCTCTTGCGTCAGCGATCCAGACCCTACCTGTTCTCCAACACACTCTCGCCCGTCATCGTAGCCGCCACGCTGCGCGCACTCGAACTTCTGACCGAATCGACAGCCCTTCGCGACAAGCTCGAAGCCAACACGCTGCGCTTCCGCCAGGGCATGACCGCCGCCGGTTTCGACATCAAACCGGGCCTGCACCCGATCGTCCCCATCATGCTCTACAACGCCAAGCTCAGTCAGGACTTCGCCCGCGACCTGTACGAAGCCGGTGTCTACGTGATTGGTTTCTACTTCCCCGTCGTACCCAAAGGTCAGGCCCGCATCCGCGTACAACTCTCCGCCGGGCACTCGACCGAGCAGGTGGACCGCGCCATCGAAGCGTTCACCGTCGTCGGACGCAAGTACGAAGTGCTGGGGCAATCCCGCGAGAAAATCGTCGCGCGCTACGGCGAGTAGATCGCGTCACAACAAGCCGGCGCAACCGGCCCATCGGTGGTTTGTATGCCAATCCTGATCGGCAAACTCGCTGCAGAATACCGAGGCCAACGTACGCACGCGGTATCGCGTCACCCTGATATGCACGAATTCCCGCCCGCCGCACAAAGCCAGCGCAAGCTCACGCGGCATGTCCCACAGCGAAAAACGCCCGTTGATCGGAACCCGCCGTGCAAGACGTTCCACAATCTGCCGATCGTCCGCATACACGATATTGTTCAGCGCGTCGCAGATCGCTTTGGCCATGTTGTCCGCGTCGAACCGCGGCGGAATGCGATAGTAGTGCGTAATCGCAACGGCCATTTCGGCACTCGCGCTCGGCTTGGGCACACGAGCGCGCGCCGCATCGCCGACTCTCTTTTTCCAATCCCGCAACGCCTGTCCTCTGGTTTGAAAACTGACGGGCCTGCCGCTGATGAACAAGTCAATGGTATCACTCATGTTCCGGACCTCCGTGTTTTTTTGGACCATTTTCGCGCGATCGTCTCGACGCGCCGCCCACGCAACAAACAACGGCCTGAGAGGGTTGTTTCCTTCATCGTATGAACTGTCGCGTCAGAATCTGTCACCGTGAAGGGGTGACAGTTTTTGGCAGGGGTCGGGGGTCGGGGAACACTTTCTTCGGCCACGAGACGTTCGATAAGGGCCGGTCTCCCCCATCGGCCGAGACCACGCGCGGGTTGAACGCGATCATTCTCAGGGACTCGGCGGATTATGCGCCAGGCGGCGAAACGATCGACCGAGCGCTTGCCACGATGTCAATCGATCAAAGCCTCACGCAGCGAGCGCTCCACATCCGCCACGCGCTCGGGGCGCAGTTGCGGATTCTTGTCCAAACACCGCAGGATGATCGCATCCGTAGGCGCGTTGATATCTGCACACCAGAACGAAGGACGCATCGGGTCCGCCGCCACATGCAGCGTCTTGATCTCCTCGATCGCATGTCGGCCCAACGCCCGTCGCCCGGTGAACAGCTCATACAACACCAGGCCCAGTGAATAAATGTCGCTGCGTTCAGTCGCCGGTTCGCCCTGAATACGCTCGGGGGCCATGTACGCCGGTGTGCCCGCACGAACTGCGTCTTGCTCAAGCTCATCCGATTCCACCGCCAAGCCGAAGTCCGTGATGCGCACGTTGCCGTCGCCATCGATCAGAATGTTGGCCGGCTTGACGTCCCGATGAAGCACGCCGCATGCGTGCGCGTAAGACAGACCGGCGCAAATCTGAATTGCGATGTCCGTCGCTTTGGCCTTCGGCAATCGTCCCGACCGGCACAATAACGATGCCAGGTCTTCGCCTTCGACATAATCCATCACAAGGAAACGGAAACCATCACACAAACAAAGATCCGAAACACGAACAACATTCGGATGCGTCAGCCGACTGGCCACGCGCAGTTCGTGCTCAAACCAATCAGCCCAGCGCGCGCCGCGGTATTCCGCATGCAGGAATTTCAGCGTGACATCGCGCCCGGTATTGAGATCGTCCGCACGATAAACATCGCCCATGCCGCCGCGACCGAGCAATCGCCCCAACCGGAACCGTCCGTCCCACACCACGCCCCGCTCGAACCGATCATCATCCGCCGCCAACCGCACACCGGCTGCCGCCTCAACCATCGCCGGCTCAGCCGACACGGTCCGATCCGCCGCGCGCTCCCCCCGCGTCATGCCGCACTCTGGACACATGTCCACCTCGCTCGGCCATTCAGCGTCGCATTTGTCACACCGCGTCATCATCGCCCGCATTCTAGCATCATTATCCCGAAAGACCCCCTGCACGACTCGGCATGCTTTGATCAATTGATAGAATTGAATTGATTCGTCAAGGGCGTTTCGTTAGCCTCAATTTGTCTCGGGGCCGCAGTTTCTCCCAAGGAGCACGTTATGAATACCCTCAGCCATTCTGTAAAGAACGGTCCGTTCCGCCTGCCGATTCGGAAAATCGCGATGGCAACGCTCGTCGCTGTATCATCGACCACTGCGGGCCAATGGATTTCCTTTGACGACGAGACCGACCAGAGACTGGTCACCGCCGATCCGGGAATCGGCGCGCTGGACTTTCAGGAAAAGGACTACGCCTGGGGCGATGTCGATCGCGACGGTGACATCGACATCACCCCGCCCACCATCGTCCACGGTGCCCCCGACACATCCTTCGAGGATCATGCGTTCGGCGGCTACATCGATCCCCGTAAGGAATCCACGGACGGCGTGAATCTGAACCTCGGAATGAACCAATTCGTCATTCGTTTTTCCGAGCCGGTCGTCGATATCGACGGAGACGCATTGACCGCCGCAGCCTTCTCAATAACAGAGACAGGCCAAGCAGCACCGCCAAGCGTGTCCGAGATCGAAATGCTGGGCGAGCAAACCGTTCGCGTAACACTCGACCGCATCATCACCTTGCAGCAATGGACGACCATCACCGTGGCTGCACAGGACGCTGCCGGCAATCTCATGCCCGACCTTGGCGACCAAGGCCCAGACATCGACGAGCCGGACCGCGTTGACGTTGGCATGCTCCCCGCAGACATTGACCAGAGCGGTGTCGTAGGGCCGTTCGACCTGCTGCGTTACCGCTTGTTTAGCTTCGGCCCGGGTTTCGAATTTCAACAGGGCGTGGTCAGTGATTTCCTGGACATGGATCGATCCGGAATAGTAGGTGCCTTCGATCTGTTATTTTTCAGGCAACTGATCTACGGCGTATTTCCGAACGCGACGCGACCGTGGGCCGACATGATAATGGAGCACCCCAGACCCTAGAACCACAGTTGTGTATCGTTGTTTGTGTTCTTGCTTAGTAGTGGCAGCGTTGGGCGGTCGCTTGATGGCATGGGTACTTGGCGGGCCATGCCGATGTTCACCGATTACGTACAATACAGTATGACATGCTCATTCCCCGTCATCTATCACGTATGGAAACGTGTCCGGGTCGGTGGGGTTGAAGGGCAGGGATTTCAGGAGGATGAACTCGGAGGCTTCGCGGAAGCGGATGGCGTGGGAGGCGCCGACTTCGAGGTAGATGCCTTTGCCGGATTCAAGCTCGACGCGCTTGCGGTCGCCGTTGCCGACGTTCACCAGGTCGATGTCGCATCGGCCTTTGGTTAGATAGAAGTAGATGCGGGTGGCTGCGTGGTAGTGGTTGCCCATGACGGCGCCGGCGTTCATCTGCCCGTGGATGACGGCGCGCCAGTTGCCCTCGCTGATGATCTCGGTGAATGTTCCGCGGTCGTCCACGCGTTCGAATTTTTTTGGGGCGAATGTTTTCACGATGCTGGCGACTCCGTTGGGGGCAGGTTGAACGCGAGTGCATGGATGACATCCGCTTCGGTCGGGGCGGCGTTGTCCGGGGTCGCGCCCGCACGAACTGAAGTTCGCGGCTCGTTGGGGAACAAACGCGGATACTCGTCTAGTAGCTGGGGCATATCGGTATCGGGGCGGTGCATCAGTCAAACCTTCTCAAGCGGGCGGCGAAAATGCGAACGACGTATCCGACGCCCGTCCACAGGAACCGCAGGACGTTGGGGGCGGACTTGGACTCGCCCTTTTCGCGATCGGTAAAACGGTATGGCATCTCGTGGATGGTCAGCCCCTTTCGCCGGCAGGTATACAGGAACTCCATGAAATAGGCTCCGTACCCGGTCGGGATGATCGACACCTTGTCGAACACGGTGCGTCGCAATACGACGAAGCCGCTGTCGTAATCGCGTATGCCACCGCCAAGCACAATGCCGGCCAACCCGTTGATCAACCGGCTGCACAACACGCGGAGTCGGCTGCGGTCGTCACTGCCGCCGGGCACGTAGCGCGATCCAACGCAAACGTCATCTTGGCGAAGCCTGTCAACCATTTTCGGCAGCAAGTCGGGCGGCATGCACATATCGCTGTCCATCCAGCCGACGAATCGCCCGCGTGATTCGATGATGCCGCGATTGAACGCGCTGGCCAACCCGCGCGTCGAGACGCGACGGATGAGCTTCACGCGCGGGTCCGCAAGGTTTTCGACGAGCTGCCACGTCTGGTCCGGCGAATCGTCATCCACAACGATGATTTCCACATCCCAGCCAAACTGATCGAGAATGGCACCGACGGTGTCAAGGATGTTCTCGCGCTCGTTGTAGGTCGCGAGAACGATGGAGACCGACGGATCGCGTCGGGGTTCCGCCGGATTGTGTGCGTGCCTAGGCTCGACACTCAAGAAGGTTGCTGACGACATATTCCTGCTGCTCGCGTGTGAGACTTAATCCACTGGGCAGATAGAAGCCATATTCGGACAGACGTTCTGAAACGGGAAAGTGGCCGCGAAGATCGGGCCAACGATCGCTTGTTCCCTGGTAAACCGGCTGACGATTCATGGGCACGAAGAATGATCTCGTTTCGATACCGCGTTGAGCGAGCATCTCACGCACCTCAGCCCCACGCCGGCCAAAGGACGTATTGAGCACGACGCCGAACATCCAATAAACATTCGAAGCCCAACTGCGACATACGGGAAGTTGCAGGTCGTCACAATCGATGAGCAGTTCGCGATAGGTGTCCGCGATCTCGATCTTGCGGGCCACCTTATCGGCGAGCTTTTCGCATTGCGCCAATCCGATGGCGGCTTGAATGTTGGTCATGCGATAGTTGAAGCCGACCGCTCGGTGTACGAATCGTTCTTTTTCAAAAGCCTGATTACGCAGCAGTTCCACGCGCTCGGCTATTTCGGGATCGCTGGTCACGACCATGCCGCCCTCGCCGGTGGTAATCATCTTGTTGCCGTAGAAACTGAACGCGCCGACATCCCCGATGCCCCCGACGCGCCGGTCTCTGACCTTGGCACCGTGGGCTTGAGCGCAATCCTCGATCACGCGCAGGCCGCAACGTTTGGCGATGTAGTTGATCGCTTCCATGTCGGCGGGATGTCCGTACATGTGAACAGGCATGATGGCCTTGGTTCGGGGCGTGATGTGTTTTTCGATTTCCTGCGGATCGATGCACCATGTATCGCGCTCGACGTCCACCGGCACGGGCGTGGCTCCGGTCATGCACACAGTGTTGGCTGACACGATGAGGGTGAACGATGGGATGAGCACTTCATCGCCCGGCCCGATGCCGAGCGCTTCGAGCGCAAGATGCAGCGCAGCTGTACCGCTGCTGCACGCGAGACCAAATTCGGTGCCGCAGTGGTCGGCGAAAGCGTGTTCAAATTTCCTGATGTATTTTCCGAGTGAAGAGACCCAGTTGCCGTCAATGCAATCGAGCACATATTCACGTTCGCGTCCGTCGAGGACCGGCTCGCAAACGGGTATGAACGTCTCCACGGAGGTGGGTGCGGTGTGTGTCTGCGACGAAAGCGTGCTCATCCTGTGTTCCTTGAGGGACTGGAATCACAGTTTCATCGGAAATTCCACCGTCGCCTCTGCACGGATTCCGCAGGCATCGCTTCAGCCGCGCGTAGCTGTCGCGCAACCGGAGACGACACCCTCATACAGAGTGGTGAATTCGGCGTTTGAGACCTTCTCGACGCGCGTATCTCGGTCGTACAACTCGCTCAAATCCTCGCCCAGGAATTCCACGATCTTGAGTGTGGGATGAGCGTCCAGGCGAATCGGCCCCACCAACTTATCCTTGGGCAAACGTCGGCCTTCTTCGTCGAAGGCGATAACGATGTCGGGCAGGAACGGGCTGACCCTGCCGTAACGGACCACAACGGCACCAAATTGGGAGTTAAGACGTACGACGCCACCAATCGGATACGGTTGAATCACCGAGGCGAAAATCTTCAGAATGACGGGGTCGTAGAAGTGGGCGAACATGCCCCATGTCATTTCCCACAGCGCGCGAACCGAGGAACAAGCCTCCTTGTAAACCTGCCTCGATGTGGCGGCGGCGTAGGCGTCGGCCACGCGCAGAATGCGGGCGTAAACATGAATTTCATCACCCTTCAGCCCGTACGGATACCCGGAGCCGTCGTGATTCTCGTGGTGCGTTTCGATGAGCAGCTTGGTCAGTTCCGGTGCGTCCTCGGGCAATGCTTGGGCGCTGACCGTGGGATGGTTGCGAATCATCTCGCACTGTTCGAGGGTCAATGGCTCTTTCTGGTTGTACAGGTCTGCAAGGGGAGCCATCCCCGTGTCCATAAACAACGCAGCCAGTGCGAGAGGCGTCAGGTCGAGGTCGCTTTTTCCGTGCAGGGTCGATTGGGCTCTCGATTTCCTACGCGCATCACGCACACGCGAGCGCACCGCGTTTCCAAGCACGATGCTGAGGTAGAAAACGTGGGCGGAGTGTGCAACGAGGTAGCCGTGTTCGCGATCCATGTCGCACAGTTTGGCGGCGAGCACGGGCTTTTCGCCAAGATAATTCAGGACGCCGCCCACTGTGTTCTTGATACTCTGGCAATCGAGCGACGCACGCGTGATGCGCGAGCAGTATTGCTCCTGAACGTCGCTGATGACCGTGGCCAGTTTGGACTGTGTCTCCTGTGCGAGCGCGTTGTCGCCGCGCTCGTCGTGAAACGCGATAATCTCGTCGAGGATGGGGTCTTCGACACTGACCGACGCGCCCGGGCGATGGTTGCGCAGAAAGTCCACGTCGGCGGAATTAAGCGTCTTGCCTGCTGCTAGAACCAACTGCGGCCCGTCGTACACGGCGTCGTGCAGGGTCATGCCCGCTGTCAAATCATCTGTTGTTGTGTGTATGGGCATGTTTCGTATGCACCCTCAGCGGCGCTCCGCCGGCGCGCGGCCTCTCCCCGCCTAGCGTACGATATCGGGTAATCGCCCTTGGTTATTTAGACCGCCGGCAATTCAGGGGAAAAACGTGCTAGCGCGGATAGCGTCCGATAAGCGGCGGATCAGTCGTGCAGCAGTGCCATGACTTCGGCACGTGTGCGCGAATCGCTGCGACACATGCCTCGAATTGCGGACGTGATCATCACGCTGCCAGCTTTTTTCACGCCCCGGCAGGTCATGCACGTGTGGACCGCCTTGATGACCACGGCGACACCCTTGGCCTGTAGATTGCCCATGAGCAAATCAGCCACCTGGGATGTCAGCCGTTCCTGGACTTGCGGGCGGCGGGCGAAGTTTTCCACGACCCGGGCCAGCTTGCTGATGCCCACAACCTTGCCCTCCGGCAGGTAGGCCACCGCAGCTTTGCCCTCGAACGGCATCAGGTGATGCTCGCACATCGAGTTGAACGGAATGTCGCGAAGGACCACCAGCTCGTCGTACGTTTCCTCGAAACGGGTATCGAGCAGGGAGGCGGGGTCGCTCGTCAACCCGCTGAACAGCTCCTCGTACATGCGGGCGACCCGGCCCGGCGTATCGCGCAAGCCATCGCGGTCCGGATTCTCACCGATGGCGACCAGAATTTCCCGTACGGCGTTTTCGATGCGTGGCAAGTCCATGAGCGTAGTGTAAAGCAGGAAGGCGGGTTGCACCAATCGGGGCGTGCATTGTTGACGACCCGGGAAGCGAACACCAGAATCGCCGGATCATACGTCGTCGAACTGGAAGGAAACGCGATGAGTCCGAACGCACCGCTCTGGCAACCCACCGAGGAACACATCCGGCGCACGCAAATGCACGCGTTCATGGATCAATTAGCCGACGGGTTCGACGTCGCGCGAGACTGGGAATCCCTGCGCACCTGGTCCATCGAACATCGCGAGGACTTCTGGGCGGAATTCCTGACCTTCGCGGGCATCAAGACCCACACACCCGCCCGATGCGTTTTCGAGGGCACGGGCATGCTCGACGGCAAGTGGTTCCCCGGCATGACGCTCAACTACGCCGAGCACATGCTCCGCTTCGACGACGAGCGAACCGCCATCCACTTTGAATGCGAAACGGGCCAACCCCGGAAAATCACCTACCGAGCGTTACGCGAGCAGGTAATACGCTTCGCCGCCGCTTTGCGCGCGATCGGCGTCGAAAAAGGTGACCGCGTCGCCGGCTTCATGCCCAACCTGCCCGAAGCGCTCATCGCCATGCTCGCGACAGCCAGCCTCGGAGCGGTGTGGTCAAGCTGCTCGCCGGATTTCGGCATCAACGGCGTGCTCGATCGATTCGGGCAAATCGAACCCAAAGTGCTCGTAGCTGCCGATGGCTACACCTACAACGGCAAGCGCATCGAAACGCTCGATCGCGTGCAGCGTATCCTCGAAAAACTGACCAGCGCACGCAGCGTGGTCATCGTGCCGTTCATCGACGAATCCCCCGACCTGACCCCCCTGCCGATGGCCCAAACCTGGGACGACTTTCTCGCACAAGGCGACGCCGCTGCCCCGCTGACGTTTGAACCGGTCCCCTTCGATCACCCGCTGTTCATCATGTACTCATCCGGCACGACCGGCATGCCCAAGTGCATCGTCCACGGCCACGGCGGCACGCTGATTCAGCATATGAAGGAACTCATGCTGCACTGCGACCTGCGTCGCGAAGACACCATCTTCTACTTCACAACCTGCGGCTGGATGATGTGGAACTGGCTGGTGAGCAGCCTCGGCGTCGGTGCGACGGTGGTCCTCTACGAGGGCAGCCCCGCCTACCCGCGCATCAACCGTCTTTGGGAGATGATCGCCCGCGTTCCCGTTACGGTTTTCGGCACAAGCCCCAAGTATCTGTCGGCTGTGCAAAAGAGCGAGCTTTCGCCGTCGGACACATTCGACCTGTCGAGGCTGCGCTGCATACTGAGCACGGGTTCGCCATTGGCAGCCAATCAATTCGAATGGGTCTATGAAAGCGTTAAGACAGACCTGCAACTGTCCAGCATCTGCGGCGGGACGGACATCATCTCCTGCTTCATGCTGGGCAACCCCATCCTGCCCGTGTACGCCGGTGAGATTCAATGCACAGGCCTCGGCATGGACGTGCGAGCCTTTGACGCATCGGGCGAAGCAGTCACCGGCGGCAAGGGCGAGTTGGTATGCTGTGCCCCGTTCCCGTCGCAACCGATCTACTTCTGGAACGACCCCGACGGCCAAAAGTACAAAAACGCCTATTTCAAACACTACGAAGGCATCTGGCGACACGGCGACCTCATCGAAATCACCGCGCACGGCGGAGTCGTCGTTCATGGCCGAAGCGACGCGACACTCAACCCCGGCGGCGTGCGCATCGGGACAGCCGAAATCTACCGCGTCGTCGAAGCCATGCCCGAAATCGCCGACAGCATCGTGGTGGCCAAGCGCGTGGACGGCGACGACGAAGTCTGCCTGTTCATCGTGTTGCAAGCCAATCACAAACTCGACGACGCACTGGCCGCCACAATCAAAAAACGCATAGCCGACTCCGCCACCAAACGTCACGTACCCAGACACATCAAACAGGTAACAGCCATCCCGCACACCATCAGCGGCAAGAAAGTCGAGCTGGCCGTCACCCAGATGATCCACAACCAACCCGTCGCCAATCGCGACGCCCTAGCCAACCCCGAAACCCTCGATCAATTCGCCAACATCGTCTGACGCTCGAAAAACGCGGCCCGAGCGGACCCGCCGGCAGTTTTTACAATTTCCGACAAGCGGCACGCCGATTGGCGACGTTATCATTCGCGGTGTTACAAGAACGCGCGCCGCTCGTGGTAGGGGGGCAACGAAAGGTTGAGGCGCAAACAGCGCCGGGCGGAACCCGCGCGCCGGCCCGTCTCCGTCGATCGACTGAAGCCCATGAACTACAAGAACCCTACGAGCCGCGAACTTCAGTTCGCGCGGACACTCGGTCGCACCGTGACGACACAACGCACACAAATGCAATCGCCCGCTAAGGCGCAGTTGCGGCGGACTGCCCACAAACGAGGCGCCTTCACCCTCATCGAATTGCTCATCGTCGTCGCCACCATCGCCCTGCTGATCAGCATTCTCCTGCCGTCGCTCAAGCGTGCCCGGGCACAGGCCAAGATGGCGGTCTCGCAGGCCAACGTTCGCGCCATCGCAACCAGCTCGCTCATCTTTGCCACCGAAAACAACGACCTGTCCATTCCCGTGCATCCGCTCATGGGCGGCGTACACGGCACGGTCGGTGAATTCGAGTACGGCGGAAAATCCGGCATCGGTGAACCGCAATCCGGAAACGATCCGACATCCTCCAAATGGGGGACGGCTGAGGGACGCGGGCCGGCGACGCGCGGACTCAACGCAATCATTTACAAAGGCGGCCTCAGCGACTATCAGGACAACCCCGGCAAAGAAAACGTCAACTGGCTCGACGATACGCGACTCGATCTCGCGATCTTCCGCGCACCGTCGGACACCGGCTACGTCGGCCACCACTATTCCGCTTGGCGGGATTCGGGCCTGACTTCGTACGATCATTACGGAAACAGCTACGCAGCCAGCACCGCATGGATCGGAGCGCCCGGGCCGAACTGCCTGCTGTACAGCAATTCCGCGTACCTCAAGCCGATGACGCGCGTGCCCAACCCTGCCAACACGCTTTTCTTCCTCGAGAATTGCGGCCTGTTCGGATGGCGGAAAAGCTACGGCCTGGACCAGTGCCCGTTCCTCAGCGGTGGGCCGCTCGGGCCTGACGTCGAGACAGTCATCAAAGGTTGGCATGCCAAGCCGTGGCACTTTGCGACCGCCTTCGCCGACGGGCACGCGGGCATGGCACGCATCGAAGGACACAACGTCCCGCAGCCGCGATTGGGCGCCTATCCTTCACACCTCAACGGTTCACCCGGAACGTACCAAGGCTACCACTGTGTCATCATCCGAGGCCAAGGCTGGCAGCAGGACACGCTCCCCGCCGCCCCCGTGTTGACAACGGTCGAGTGCGTGCAGAGCGGCGCCATTATCAACCCAATCGAATAGCCCAAGCTACCAACGCGCGACGTTGAAAATCGACACCAGCAGCGACGGCCCATAATCCGTTCGCACCGATAACGACTTCACCCCAACGATCACCCGCGCACCGAGTCACGCACCCGCCTCAACCGCCCGATGCCAATCGCGGGATACGCCCCGGAACGAAACCGAATCCGAGCCTGGAAGGTCGAACGATGCGCATCGCACGAACTGCATTCTCTTGCCTTATCCTCTTCGTCGCTGGCGAAGCATGTGCGCAGGTGCGACTGTTCATGGCTGAACCCGGCGCGGAGCGATTCACCCCAAGACGCGGCGCGACCGCGGTCGTCGTGGAACCCGGCGAACGAGCCACGATCAACGTCTGGCTGGAAGATTCCGACGGCGAGCAGACCCTGCGCGTCTGCCAGGTATGCCTGCCGTGGTTCGGCACACCCCTGAGCAACGCATCGGGCAACGTTCATTATTCGGACTACGCAGCCTACGGTTGCCGTTCCGAAGCGCAAGAAGCATGCCGCCCGAACGATCCGAACGCCTGCGACGGAAACCCCAACGATTGCGACCTGACCGAAACCAGCAGCTTGACCGTCGACACCGGAAGACCGGATTTCCTCTTCGCGCGATCGGGCGATATCACGCTCACCGCACACGAACACAGGCCCCCACTGGAGGCCTACCACGGTTTCGGCGCGACGTTCTCACTGCCCGCGCGTCGGCCGCGTAAGCGCGTTGACGGACTGCGCTACCTGTTCCAGTTCGAAATCGAAGCCTCGCTCGACGCGCGCGGCACACATGAATTCGCCTTCGTATCGCCCGGCGAACCACCGATCGGCGGAACGTGGCTGGGCCAACCGACGGCGGCGGACTACACGATCGACCTCTATCAACCCTTGCGTGTCATTGTGGCGGAAAAGCCGAGAAGCGTACCGCCGACCCATGACACACAAGATTGCACGCACATCTTCGACGGCTACATCGATCCCTGCATCGAGAGCACATCGGGCAAGCGTCTCGACGGCGGCCTGAGTCGGTTGACCGTCGCATTCAATGTTCCGATCGAAAACACAGACGGCTCTGAGCTAAGCGCGAAGTCGTTTCGCATCGCGGACACCGCCGACCTCGCCCCGTTCATCGACAGCGTGACGTCCCCCGACGACAGGCTCATCACCGTGCATCTGTCCGGCCCCATAACCGTCGGCGCGTGGACGACGCTGGTCGTTTCCGCACGCACGCGTGAGTCACACATACCCGTAGCCATGAACGTCAGTGTCGGATTCCTGCCGGGCGATGTGAATCAGGACGGCCTCGTGTCGGCTGAGGATATGACGCTCCTGCGAAAATACCTCGATGGATCGACGGCGCCCCGCGTCGGTTCACTGGAACACTTCGCAGACGTCAACTGTGACGGCGTGGCCAACCCGTTCGATCTGATCGCGCAACGTCGCATCCTCGACGGAATCGCCCCCGCAACGCGCGCGTGGCAAGGATCAAAACTGCCCTGAAAACATCCGGAGAAAGCAGTTCCCCGATCAGAGCCGCGACCGTAAGGGAGCGGTTGGCGAAAGACCGCAAGATCAGATACGGCCACGCAACCGGAGTAGTGTTTGCCGGTTAGTGCATCTTATCTGAGTGAGCGTTTTCGGGGAAATTAGCGCAACGACCACGGTTCTGACAAGACGCGTTCCGCTCGAACTCGTTCATGTAGAATCGGCAAGCCAATACACCGTCACAATAACAAGCAACTACTTCCCGCCAAATCTCTGTGGATTGTTCGCGTACCGCAACGCCGTGTCGAGCGTGATGCGCTGCGAGTCGACCAGCGTACGCAGGCATTGATCGAGGCTGAGCATGCCGTCAGCCTTGCCCGCCAGGATGGCGTCGTCGATGGATTCGACCTTGCCCGAGCGTATCGCGCTGCGGATGGCCAACGAGTTGAACATCACTTCCATCGCCAGCACGCGGCGATCGTCGTCGGCTGGCGGAAGGAGATGCTGCGAAACGATGGCCCGCAAGCTCAATGCCAATTGCGTACGCAGCTCGTTCTGCATTTCAGGCGAAGACATGTCCGTCAGCCGCGTAATTGCACCTTTAGCGTCGGCGGTGTGCAACGTGGCGAAAACGAGATGTCCGGTCTCCGCAGCCGTCACCGCGAGCTGTGCCGTCTCACGATCGCGAATCTCCCCGACAAGCACGACATCCGGGTCTTGCCGCAGGCCGTACTTGAGACCTTCGGCGAAGCTGCGCACATCGACTCCGACCTCCCGCTGGGTGATGACCGTGTTCGGCTTGGCGTCGAAAACATATTCTACAGGGTCTTCGAGCGTGATGATTCGGCGACCGCCGAGATTGTTGATGCGCTCGATCAGCATGGCCAGCGACGTGGACTTTCCCGATCCGGTGATGCCGGTAAACAGCACCAAACCGTTGCGATACTGTGTGATGCGTTCAAGCACGTAGGTCGGAAAACCCGTCCACAATGCGTCCGGCACGCGTTCGAGAATCAGACGCAGGCAGCACGCCGGCAAACCCCCGGCGTAAAAAGCGTTCACCCGAAAACGGCGTGGGCTGCCCCCCACATCGCGGCGCAGGGCGAAATCCATGTTGCGCGCCCCGTCCAGCTCCGCCCGCCGATCGGCTGGGCAGATCAAAGTAATCATCGCCTCAACATCGTCGGCTGAAAGAACCGCACCCGGCACCGATTGCAGCACGCCGTGACGACGCATAGCCGGCGCGTTGCCGGGGACGAGGTGAATATCCGAAACGTCGGTGGCGACAGCCTCTTCGAGCAGGCTGTCGAGCGAGATTTGACTTGCGGGTGCTTCTGTCAGCAGTGTGTTCATAGACGTTCTCGATTCAGCGGTTCGTTTCGATCGACCTCGTTTCGCACCCCACGAGCCGTGAACTTCAGTTCGCGCGGACTCTCCAAGCGATCGGGCGTATCCCATTCTGGGTAGCACGGTCTGGCGCAGCCAGGCCGTGGAGTTCCACAGCACCCACGGCCTACCGACTGCGCCGGTAGACCGAGCCACCCTGCCGTTCCCCACGCAGCGAGCCGTGAACTTCAGTTCGCGCGGACTCTCCAAGCGCTTTCCGCGAAAACCATCACGAATTCCTCAAACTCGCTATGATTCTTTTTCGGCACATGGGGAATCACGCTTGCGGAGGTGGGCGTCTGTTTTCAGACGTCGAAAGGAGCTTGGGGAAATGACGCACTGGTACGTCTGGGGGTTTCTCAGTCTGACGCTGATCGCGCTGCTGCTCAATCTGCCGCCGCGAAAACTGTGGCGTCTGCTCGTCCTGCCCGCGCTGGGCTTGTTCGCTTATTGGACGCTCGCGGGGCACTTCGGCTGGCAGAGGCCTATGATTTTCTGATCGAAAACGCGCACGGCGGGCGCGTCAGGCACTAACCTTGTCCACCACCATCAGCGCGAACAGGAGCGTCAGGTAGGAAAGCGATGCCATCAGATGCTGCGCGGCGCTGGCTCGGGTGCGCAGGCGGACGACCTCCACTGAAAACGCGAGAAACGCAAACCCCAGAACGAACGCGCCGAAGTAATAGGTCGAACCAGTAAGCCCAATGTACGTCGGCAGCAAACTCACCGGAATAAGCAGAATCGAGTAGCCGATCATCTGTGCGATCAGCCGCCGCCCCGTGCGATCGACAACGGGGAGCACACGATAGCCAGCGTTCGCATAATCATCGCAGTACATCCACGCGATAGCGAAGAAGTGCGGCAGTTGCCACACGACCATCACCGCAAACAATGAGAAAGGAGCCAGCCCAAGCTCACCGCCGGCGGCCACCCATCCCACAACGGGCGGCAACGCACCCGGAATCGCACCCACCACAACCGACCACGGAGTCACGCGCTTCAATGGTGTGTAGACCGCGACATAAAGCACCCACGCGATAGCAGCCAGCAACGCGCCGAGCGAACCAGCGGACTGTAACAGACAGACCAGTCCGGCGACCGAAACAGGGACGGCCCACGCGAGTACGTGGCGACCGCCGATGCGCCCGGACGCCACCGGACGATCAGCCGTTCGCAGCATGCGTGCGTCGTGCTTGCGCTCGAGAACCTGATTGACCGCGTTGGCGCCTCCCACGACAGCCAACATGCCAACACACGTCCACACCAGCGTCGGCCAGGACGATTCCAGAGAATCCGCAGCCAGATGAAAACCCACCGCCACAGCGACGGCCACAAGCGCCGTCAACCGGGGCTTGGCTGCGTCGATATGGTCCTTCCAGCGAGCCGGAGACTGAACGGCGGATTGCATCACAGCGGCGCTCATGCGGTGGTTGCTCCCGATAACAAAGTGTCTGCCGATTGCGTGCCACGACGCGACACCTGAAACACGCTCACAGCCAGAGCGGAACTGATCGCCAGAATCGATGCGCCGACAGCCACATGCAACGACGGCACGAGCCATTCAACCAGCGTCGCCGGACGGGCTGCATCGTAGTCCATCGTGGACACATACGCCCCAACACCCAACGCGAGCTGAACCACGAACAAGCCAGCCAATATCCGCACAAGGCGATTCATCAATCGATATTGGTGATATTCACCCGATACCCACATCGCCAGCCAGCTCACCACCAGCGTCACACCTATGGCACCACCCACGTGTATCGCCAGCCCCTGCCCCGTGTGTCGATACACCGCACCCGCAATAAGCTGGCAGAAAACGACCAGCGTCGTGAACACGCAGAACCACTTCAGCCCCCGCCCGTACACCGGAGCTTCGCCCGACGACTCGGACCACCCGCGCGACATGACAACAGCCATGCACACAACAGCGGAAAAGAACACTTGCCCGAAACAACCATGCGCAATCGCGAACGGCACCGAATCCAACCGGACACGAACCCCGCCCATGACGCCCTGTGCGATGACACCAGCCAGCAAAATCCACCCCAGCACACGCACCGAGCGACGCGGCTCAAGACGCTGCGTCCCATAAGCCAGCACGATCATCACCACACCCACAAACGCACCTGCCAACCTATGCGTGTGCTCGTAGAATTTGTCACCCACCCACTTGCTCGGCGGATAGACGAACATGTTCTGCCCCTCGACCGTAGGCCAATCAGGAAAAGCCATCCCCGCGTCGTTACTGGTCACCGTCCCGCCCCAAAAAACAAGGAACAGCGTGCTCACCGCCCCAAGAATCGCCAGACGATACAACCCTCTACCACGACGAGACCCGGCGGATGGATTCGACGGGTGGCTTGCCCGCCTCGAAGGCGGGCATGTTGTATTGATGGTGTCGTCCGATATTTCTTGCATGCAACGGTCCATCGCAAGCGATTTCCAAAAACAACGCCGATTTCAACACAACGCAACGAGCCGTGAACTTCAGTTCGCGCGGACGCAAAGAGCACGCCCCCCGTGACACCCCGCGCCCGTTCGGAACACTATACCGCCAATGCCCACAACGACGCAAAACCTTCGCAACCCGCCTGAAGAACAGCAAAGGGGCTGGGAAGACCGATGTCTCCCCAGCCCCTGCACATTTTTCTGAAACCGCCCGGGCGTGCGCCCGATTCAGGCCGGTTTATTTCTTGTCCTTGCGCGAGTAGGTGATTTCCGCTTCTTTGGTCTCGCCGGTGGCGACGGTAACGTCGAGTTCCTTTTCGCCATATTTTTCGTGCCAGGCGATGATCTTGTACTGACCGCCGGGCAGCCCGTCGATCGTGACCGTGCCCTCCGCGCGCGTGGTGCCGAAGAACGGGTGATCCATCACGCCGACAAAGGCGGACATCCACGGATGCACGTCGCACTTGACCGGAACCATGATCTCGGCCCGCTTGAACTTGAGCGTTTCGATGAGGCCTTTCTTCGGCTGGGACTTGTTCAGCTCCTTGTTCTTTTTGGGCGTGAAGTGAACATTGTGCGCGGTCGGGTCGCTGTTGACGACCTGTAAGTCCTGCCCAACCATGACACCCAACACATGCGGCGTGTAGACACAGCCCTTCTGATCGAGCTTGGCCGGCGTACTGGGGGTGGGGTAATCACCCTTGGGGGCGTTCTTGACATAAACGAAAACGTTGGCCAGCGTGCCGTTTTCGTTGGTCACGACTTTCTCTTTGCGTGGCGGCTTGCCCGCGTGAAAACCGGTACACTCCTTGTTCATGTTCTTCATGCGCTTGGCTTTGTAGGGCTTGCCCTGCCATTTGACCGTAACCTTGACGGTCGAGCCTTCAGCCATAGCCAACGTCGAGCTGGCCATAAATACGGCGCACATTGTGGAAATCACTGCCTTGCGGTTCATCCTGCTGTCTCCTAACGGAACTGGCTTATCTGTCTTTCGAGCGCTCGTGCGAGAAACTTTTGTCGCAAACCTGTCGCAGCACTCATATTGTATGTCGGCTATTCTTCTTCGTCTTCCTCTTCTTCTTCCTCGTCGTCTTCGTCCTCGTCGTCCCCTTCATCGTCGTCACCGGAGTCCCCATCGTCAGCCCCCGCGATGCCGCCCGGCTGGGTGGCGGTGTAGTTGAGAACCCCCGCGTTGTACACGAAATCCATCAGAAGCTGTATCTGCTCCTCACCTGTTTGGCCATACTTGGCTTCAAGCAGGGCTTTATCGTCCTCGGTATAACCGGCAAAAGCGGAATTCCCGTCGGCGAACAACTGCGGCATTTTCGTACCCGGCTGCATCCACGACGGCTGCTGCAGCCACTCATGGACCCATTCCTGCCGCAGCCGCGTGTGTGCCAACGCCAGATTCGGTGCTGACGGATTCGGATTGGACCCGGGGATGTTCGGATCGCCCAGCACGTGGCAGGCGAGACACCTCAACTCGTAAAACAACTCTTCGCCGCGTTTGAAGCGATTATTGTCGACAACTGGCCGAGCCTGCTCGGCGAACGGGAAATCGACATCGAACAAATCGGCAGTGAATTGCGCAGTCTTGCGCACTTCCTCGAATCCCGGTGCCATTTCTTCGGCACTGTTGAAGGCAGGGTCTACATCGTAGATCAGGACCAGGCGATTTTCGACCGCGTAGTCCGCGAGGTACTCAGCCGTGGCGCGAAGCTTGTCGGAGAGATACCAGGAGTCCGCCTCAGGCGCTCCCTCGTCCGCCGCCGCAGCCGCATGCACATTGGCGAGGTACTTGTCCACATCGTGCAGGTGTTCTTCAAGAATGCCGGATTCCTCGCCTGCGATCCCGGCGAAGTACTCAACGAGCGTTGCCGTTTCGTCTTCGGAGAGATTGAAGCTCGGCATACGGACCTTCAACCACGGGCGCAGCGTCTCGACTTGGTTCAGGAATGTGTAGAACCAGGGGTAGTTCACCTTCGCACCCTGACCGCGAAGCCAGGGCGGCGCGTTGACTTCGTCGAACTCTATTTCACCGCCGACCTCCCTCTGGAAGTATTGATGCACGACGGCTTCGTTGTTTTCGATCTTGTGACAGCCCACGCAGTTGAGACTGCGCGTCAGATTCCGCCCTTCGGCGATCGCCCCCTTGAGCGTCGCGTCGTAATCAATTTTCAACGACTCGCCCACCCGCGGCTCCCGCCGCGAAAGCAGGTACGTCACCAGCGCGTCGGTCTCCTGCTGCGTGAAGTAGAAATTGGGCATCTTGAGTTTTTCGTACGGCTTCTTGATCTTCCCGCGATCCCAAAAACGCGGATTGAGCAGCTTGTGCCAAGCGAACGCAGCGTGCGTATGCGAGACACGCTCTTCAGGGTTTTCCCCGCGCGACCATTCGATCAACTGCGTGTCTTCAGGCCTGTAGATATGCCCGTAGATTTCCGGCTTCGCTTCGCGCAGGTGGTCGTGTGACGTACTGAAAAACGCGAAATCAAGCTGCGAAAGCGGCTTTTCCGCCCAACGCGAGAGATCCGTTCCCGGAGGCGGAGCCGACTCAAACCCGCCGATATCGTGGCAGGCGTTGCACCCGTAGTGCGCGATCATCTTGTTACCGAGGAACAACTTGCGCTTCGACGCGGCATCCAGCGAACCCACACGCGTACGCGCATCGTCTTCGCCAAGATACCCGCTCAGCACCTTCACCAGAATCTCGGTCATTTCGCCGCCGTCGTCCTCCATGATCGAGCGCGAACGGCGTTCGGAATTCTGCCCGGCCAACAGTTGAAACACCATCTCATCGGTCATGTCGCGATGAGCTTTGTCGTCGGGGAAGTTTTGCGGCGTGAACGATTCGTTGGCCTTCAGCGTCAAGAGATACTCGGTGATATCAATTGCTTCCTGATCGCTCAGGCGGAGCGACGGCATGCGCGTCGCGGGGTAGTACGCTTTGGGGTCTTTCAGCCAGGCGAATATCCACTCACGTGAAAGCTTGGAACCGACAGCGGACAGCTCCGGTGCGAACCGTGTAAAAACCGGCTGATCACCCACCGACTCGGGCGCGTAAACCGTATCGCGATCGTTGGGCACGTTCTCCAGCAGATAGCTCACGCGCTCGACGTAACCCATCTCGTCGTAAAGCGCTTCAGCCACACGCTCGCTGCGCCCTTCGTACACCAGATCATCGACGATCATGTCCTTGCCGAATTCCTTCACATTGGCGTGGCAGGCCAGACAACCGACCTCCGTGAAGAGTTTTCGCCCGCGATCGGCATCGCCTGTCACATCCTGCGGTATCGCCAACGGAGTCCACGACTGAGAAACCGTGAACAGGTAGTGACTGATGGCTGACACTTCAGATTCGGTACGCAGCACCGGGTTGGGATCGAACCCGTTCGCACTGTGAGCGCCGTTGTTCTCCTGCAGGAACAAATGCGGCATCCACGTGGAAGGCCGAAACTCCTTCGGACTGTGAATCCAGCGATCCGTAAACTTGGAGTCCAGCTTCGCACCCACGCGCGTCAAAGCAGGCCCGACTCTGCGCTGCTCGCCAAGCTCCTCGACTTTGTGGCAGTTGATGCACCCCACACGCGTAAACAGATCACGCCCGAGGTTCAGCTTCTTGGCCTGCGCCTCGCCCCGAAACGAGATAATGTCCGCCACTTCCGAATGACACTTGGCGCAACCAGCCTCCGTATACTGCGGCGGCAGCATGAGCCTGTCCCAGTGGTGCTCCACCGTGTGGAACGTGATATTCGGCACGAACGCAGCCGTCACGTAATGCTTCTCCGCCCATTCGTGCTCCTGCTCGTGGCCCACCGGTGTGTGGGCGGCCTGCACGAAATCGGTCTCCTGCGGATTGCCCTCGTGACACACCGTGCAGCCCAGCTTGGTCATCGGATGCGACGAATCCACGCTCACGAAAAGCTCAAGATTCGGATGGGCGAGCAACGGCTGCTCAACGCGAATCTCCTTGCGCCCCGTCCTGGTCAGATAGTTGTTGACCGCATCACACAACAGGCTGAAATAGTCGTGCTTCTGAGTCTCATCGAGATAGGACCAGAATCCGGTGACCTTGCCCTTTTCCAATTCCGGCACATCCTCGCCCGCGAGAACCGGCGGCTCTGGAATCGGAAGCTCATCCATGCCGTCGCGACGAAGCGCCTCGTTAATGCCCGGCAGCGATCGTTCGAATTTGCGCGCCAACGCCTCACGCGAAAACGCGCTGTCGTCAATGGAGACATGACACGTGGTACAACGGTCCGTTGTGTACGTTTCCATGTAGTTGAGTTCAGCGCGAATGTCGGGCAGCACGAGTTGCCTGATTTCGTGTCGCGCAGGCGTGCCCTTGGGCGCGGTGAAGTCCAGCAACGGAAAATTGATTATGCTCTTCAGCACAATGTTCGTGTATTGGCTTTCCTTGTCCTGCGCATCGGTGGCGACTTTTTCCAGCTTGGTCAGGCGTTTCTCCGCTTCGACGACCAGAGAATCGATCGCCTTCAAATGGTCGCGAACAGCACGCTGCCCGTCCTCGATACGTTCCTTCTCCGTCCGCAGCGTGGCCAACTCCGCCTCTTCGTCTGCAACCCGTTTCTTAACGGCCTCGGTCTGCGGCGCAGCCGGGCCATAGACACTGAGTGCGTGCTCGAACTCGCTGCGCGTCACCTGCAAGAGCGCCTCGGCGTTGCCGAATGTGATCCTGTTCGCATCCTCCGCGGCACGCAAAGCGTCCTGTCGCTTCACGAGGTCGGCACGCTCATCCGCCTTGTCAGCCGCTTCAGCCTTGGCGTTCTCAACGGCTGCACGGGCAGTCTCGATACGCGACTGGTACGCCTCCGTCTGCGTGTCCAGATAGTCCAGGTGCGCGAGCGCAGCCTGGGCAACCATGTAGTCGTCCTGAATGCCGCGCCACGGGCGATCGTAGTCTTCCCAGATCGCCCAGATGAGGCTGGCCAGCATGGCCAAGCAACTCAGCGCAAACCAGCGGTTGAGGCGGCCCATGTTACGAAGCGTTTCGGTTGGGATCGGCATATCCGCGAATCCGTAGGGGTTGTGGCCGTTCCGTCAGGAACACCTGTTTTCAGCCGGCGACAAATACAAGGTACGCCGGCAATTGATGCGCTCTACACAATTTCGCCGGAAACCTGATTCAGGTCTGTGCTGCGGAATTCACATCCGAAGCCCGACTTTGTCCTTTTTCGTAACAGGTCAGCCGTATGCAATGTCGGACGACGAAAAACACATCGAGGATGAGACTTTCTCGTACAAACGCAACGGTCGCCTTCTTCCTCCCCTCCTTGCGAAGGAGGGGCCGGGGGAGGTTCTTCTTGCGAACCGAAGCGTTATTCCGGTCCAAACCCCCCTGTGTCCCCCCTTTGTAAGGGGGGAAAATATTGTTCCCCTTCGCAAGGAAAGAACAGAAGATACGCAAGCATTGCACATCGCTAACCTGTTACCTTTTTTCAATGTCCTAAAAGTTCAGGAAGTTTTCCGTGATGGCCACGAAATACTTAAAGTTCAACGTCCAACGCAATGCCATCTTGATCGGTACAAAAGCCATCCACAAAAACAATTGGATCATGACCATGTATCGGACGAATCCGAGCTGGTTGCCCATCTTGCGGAACACCGTGTAACGCAGAATCCCTGGAAGAATGAAGAAGTAGAAACTAAGAAGCACGATCCCCGGCGCTTCACGCACCACAAAGTGCGGCAGCATGCCGAAAGACTCGGTCGGAATCCCACGCCCCAGCCACTGTACCCAGAAAATATCCGCGAGATTGATGTTCAACAAAGCGGCAGGCCTGTGCGGATCCCAGAATTCGTACGGGCCGAAGAAGTTCCAGTTGGGACCGCGCAGGAACGTGCCGAACACAATCAGCACCACCCACAGCAGCAGGAAGCCGAACAGAAAAGTCGTAATCGCGAACTTTCGTTCCTTCAACGTGTAGTAGCCGTTGCCGCGCGGATTGCGATCGATGTAAGGAATCGCGATCAACCCCACAATAATCAGGCCGGGAAGCAAGACGCCCGCGATCCACGGATCAAAGTAGACCAGCATCTCCTGGAGACCGAGGAAGTACCACGGTGCCTTGGATGGGTTCGGAATGACGGCGGGGTTGGCAGGCTGCTCAAGCGGAGCACGCAAAATAACCGACCAAACCGTCAACGCCACCGTACACAGCACCAACGCGATCAGCTCCGTGTACACCAGGTCAGGCCAAACCAGAACCTTGTCGTCCGAGCCTGCCTCAAGGAGCGGCTTGCCCTCTTCCATGTTCTGGTCGTTCACCGCAGCCTGTCGGAATGCAAGCCACACGAAAAAGCCCACCAGATATATCATCATGGTGATGGGCACGTTGTCGGGCTTTTGAATGATCGAAAGAAAATCGGAATCGAAGCCGCTGAGCACGTAAAATGCGGTAAACGCAAGCCCGCCCGCCAAAGCAACGGCCGGCTTGGTCAACGTGCGGTAGCCGACCAGAAACACAATCATCGCGACCGACGCAATGATGAAGAACCAGTGCGGCTGGCAGAGCGTGTTGATCAAATCCTTGATTGCGTTGGAATCGCCGGCAGCCAACAGATCCAAACCGGTCATCGTCATCGCTGTCATGTCCATGAGTACTTCGTTCTCTTCGCCGATTCGATCCGTCGAACCATCCCGACACTACAGAGGCCCGCTAATGCCCCCGTCCTTGCGGATACGCCAGAAGTGAACGGCGATCAGAACCGTCACCACCACCGGAATGAACACGCAGTGCAACACGTAAAAACGCAACAGCGCATTCGGACCCACGAACGTGCCCGCCAGCAAACCGAAGCGAGCGTCGTCACCCGCGTGCAACAGCGGCACGCCGGCAATCTGAATCATGCTCGCCAGCGGCCCCTCATGACCCGCCAACGGCGTTGCCCGGGCCATGTTGGACCCGACCGTGATCGCCCACATCGCCAACTGATCCCACGGCAACAGATAGCCGGTAAACGACAGAAGCAGCGTCAGGACCAGCAAAATCACACCCACGCCCCAGTTGAATTCGCGGGGCGGTTTGTAACTGCCGGTCAAAAACACACGCAGCATGTGCAGCCAAATCGCAATAATCATCGCATGGGCACCCCATCGATGCATCTCGCGAAGAATGCCCAGCGTGACATGGGCACGCAAACCCTGAATGTCGAAGTAGGCATACTCCACCGTCGGGCGGTAGTAGAACATCAACAGCACGCCCGTAATAACTTCGACAAGAAACAGGAAAAACGTCAGCCCGCCCATACACCACGTGAAAGAGAGGCGAATGCCGCTCTTGCGAATAGCCACAGGGTGAAGGTGAAGGAACACGTTGCTGAGGACAGCCATCGCCCGCGTACGCCGATCGCGCGGCACGCCGTGGCGAAAAACACTGCCCCAAACCTGTCCTTCGCGGACCCAATCTCCGAACCGGCTGAATACGCTCATGAACTCACACTCGTCGCCGCGCCATGGGCCGAACGTCTCGGGCCCTACACTTCGAAAACACACAGGCAGCCGCATGCCTGCATTGCGCAGGCTCGCGACACTCACTAAGTACCGAACGAACCGGGACTTGTCCCGATCCCGATCAAACCGTCAGAAAAGAATCAGGGTTATCCCACTGACCCTTCTCGTATTGAAACTTCTTGCTCCGGTCAACGACCACAATACCGTCAATCACGTTGATCTTGAAGCGCTCCAACGGTCTCGGAGCAGGCCCTTCAAAATTGATGCCCGTCTGACGGAAACCACTGCCGTGACACGGGCACTTGAACTTGCGATCGTTCGGCAGCCAACTCGGAATACAACCGAGATGCGTACAAATAATGTTGAGTGCGATCAGCTTGTCCTCGACGCGGATCATCCAGAAACCCTGGAGCTTGGTCTCGTTGTTCACCCCACCCGGCGGCAACTGGGCAAAGTACGACAATGGACCAATACGCACTTTCGGATCAGGCTCCTCCAGCACATTGGGCATCATGAATCGGCCAAACGCGATCCCTGAAACCGCCGTCGTCCCCGCCATCGCCAGCCAGCCGACACCACAGGCGGAACTCGCCAGCATCCCGCGACGCGTGACACCGTCCTTCGCTGCCGCCTTCGCAGCGGACATGACTTTCGCCTGCCGTGCATCCGGGGGAAGGTCAGCCGCCGATTTTCGATCCCACGCCTTGGCTGCCAAACCCGCACCATCTTCGGAAGCTGCAATTCCTGCAGCCCCACCGCGTGCGGTGGCCGCCCGCAACAACGCTTGAATCGCCGGATCGGGATCGCCCGCGACGGAAACAACCGGCTGCTTGGCCGGTGACTTCGCCGCCGATTTCTTCGCAGGCTCGGACGCAGCCGCCGGCTTGGAGGCGGGCGCTTTGGCTGCAGCAGCCGGTGCAGGCACCGCTTTCTCAGCCGGAGCGTCAGCCGCCGGTGCGGGCGCGTCTGGCGCTTCGCCGGCCACCGTGTCGAACTTGATGACGTCCACCGGGCATTCCTCTGCCGCTTCGATAATCGAATCCGTCAGCGGCTTGGTAAACTCCATGTTCAACGCATCAGGCCGAATCACACAGGAATCATCCAGCACTTCGAACACGTCCGGAGAGGCTGTCTCGCACGCATCGCACACGATGCAGCCGTCTTCGATCCAAACCTTTGTCACCAGTTCCTTGGTCGCCATGATCAACGCACCTTCGTTTAACTACACCCCGCCCGTCGCGGACGAGGACGCCTGAAGCGCCGCACTCTTCACCGCAGGGGCGGAGTCGTTCTCCAGCAATCGAATGCTCTCCCGAATCTCCGTGTCGTCCAGATCCGCGGAGGCTTCGACGGCTGCGACAAGATAACCGGATACCGCCTGAGGCGGCATCGGATACTCGCGAAATTCACCGGGGCGAATCTCCGAGCGAACTTTTACGTCTTTTTCCCAAAATTCCCTGCTCAACATGTCCAGCAACAGGGACTTTCCTTCAGAACTGCCAAGTCGCGCCAACGCAAGCGTCGCGTTCCACCGTACCTCACGGTCCTCGTCGAAATACGCCCGACGCAACGCCTTCATCACTTCCGGGTCGTCGGCAGCGCCCACAATGGATATCGTCACACAAGACAGCAAACGCACCACCGGATCTGAATCATCCAGCAAATTTGTGATTTTGGGTGTGATCGCCCCTATTCCGGGGACATCCTTCAGCGCAGCCAGCGAAAACAGCGCTTCCCGACGCGTTTCTGCCAAACCATCGCCCAGACAGGCTGCAATCGGCTCGATCGCCGCCACTTGCTCTGTTTTGGCCAACGCACGCATCACCAGATGCATCTGCTTCTGGCCCATTTCCGACAACTGATCAGATTCTTCCGCCATGCGCCCCAAAAGAGCGGCCAACCGCTCTGTCACCAACGCCAATTCGTCCTGCGTCAGCTCGGTTCCACGGTTATCCAGGCGGAGCGAAAGCTCGCGGGCCACCTGCCAGACCTGTTTTTCCCGAGGCAAGAGCACGCCCATCGTTTTTTCGCCGACGTTGGCTTCAAGCACGTCGAGCAGGCTGGAAATGGGCTGTTCCTTGTCCGTGGTGATTGAGCCGAACATGAGCACGACCACGATGGCGCAGGCGACGATGACCGCGATGATCATCATCGGCACCGCAAACAGGCGCGCCATCAGCGACGTCGTCATCGGAGAATCATCGTCCGATAATACCGTCGCTGCGATCAGCGGCGAATCGACTGGATTCGGTGGTGAACCGTCGGCTTCACCCGGCGCAGGCGGTACATCCTTTGAACCGGGGTCATTTTGTGTCGAGTGAGTCATGATCCACGTCAAGAACGAGTCGGCCTACGCGCCAGAGCAGCCAACCCTGCAATCCGACCTGAAAAACCCAATTTCAAGGTGTCGGAATCGACGGCATTGTTGTGATCCTGTCGCTCTTTGTCAACGACGATTCGAGCGCGACACGGCTGAATCGCGACGTTTGGGGGCTTGACGTTCGCCTACGGAAACGACACGTCCGGCGGGACGATCAAGGTCGCCGCCCCAGGCCTCACCCGACAGGTCAGCGGCAGGCTCCCGCCGGCGTCGCCGTCGCACTGGAACGGCATGGGGCTGTCCGACGAAATCTGTACGCTTTCGCACTGAGTGTAGACCGCTCCGGTCGCGTTGGCATGTGCTCCGTCGAAAATCTCGCGGGCGATGCGAACCACCTCAATTCCCGATCGGCAGGGCAGGCAGCAGACGTCCAGCAGCCCGTCGTCCGGGCTGGCTTTGTGCAGGATGGACAGGCCCATCGCGAAACGGGGCAGATTTCCGACATAAACCATGCCCCGATCGTGAAAAACGGTTTGGCCGTCGATTTCGACGCGAACAGCCGGAAAGTCGTACGACTTCAATGCCCCGAGGAGCGGCTCGAAGTAGGTGAGGTGCGAAATCGGTCCCTGACGGACCGAAACGAGCCTGGCTACCACTTCCGCGTCGAATCCTGCGCTGGCGAGGATTACGAACAAATGGTTGTTGGCTTCCCCGAGATCGACGCGAACCTGCCATCCGTTGGCCAACACTTCGCACAATTCGTCGACATTTCGCGGCATGCGCAGGGCTTTGGCCACCACGTTTTCCGTGCCCGACCCCAGCAGTGCGACCGGCACAGGCCTGCCATCCAGACCGGTCAGCACCTCGCGCAGCGTTCCATCCCCGCCGACCGCGACCACGGCTGACGCATCGTCGGGGACGCTCCGGGCGATGGTTACCGCGTCGCCGGGGCCTTGGGTCAGCGTGACGCGAACGGTCGTCCCCGCGGCGCGCAGGCGTTCGGCGGCTTGGGAAGCCAGCTTAGCTCCACCGCCCGCTCCGGAAACGGGATTGGCGATGATGATCGTTTCGTTTTCGGGCAGCGCTGAATTCCTTTCCATCCGGCATGTTCAATAAAAGATCCGGCTCGATCTCGAATGCTCGCGAATAGAACACAACAGCGTCCGCAGCATTGGCCACCCTGAGGTAAGGGACGAATTCCTGAATTGCCATGGCAGCGGTCCGTTATTTTCCAGTACGACTGTCGCCTATCGGCCTACCAGTTCGTTGGCCAGCGCGTCGGCGTGGTAGACGTTTCGCAGCACTTCAATGATCCCACGGGAATCGACCGAGACCGCCCGAGCTTCGTGGTCTGTGTAGGCGATGTCCCAGACGAGCGATTGGATGTTGCCGTCGAAAACAATACCCACGACCTCGCCCTTGCGGTTGATGACCGGGCTTCCCGAGTTTCCGCCGATGATGTCGGCTGTTGAAACGAAGTTGTAAGGCGTATTCAGATCGAGCGTGCTCTTCGCCTTGAGCCAGCGTTCGGGGAGTTTGAAGGGATCAAGACCGCCGCGTGCTTCGTGGCGTTCGTACAGTCCGCCAAGCTCCGTGAAGGGCGGAATCTCGACGCCGCTTTCCGTGTACCCCATCACCGGCCCGAAGGCGAGGCGGAGCGTGAATGTCGCATCGGGGTAAGTGTTCGCACCCTGTATTGCGAACTGTGCGGCTGCGATACGGGCGTAGGCATCGTGCTCGACGCTTTCGACCTCGTCTTCGTAAATCTTCCGCAGCATGCGCGTTTCCGGATCGAGCAAAGCGGCCAGCGCGATCATCGGATCGTCCGACGCCCGGACAGCGTCAGCCCCGCCTTCCACTAACCGCTTTCGCTCATCCACGTCGGCCAGCTTCGTATGGCGAACGAGTGATGCAGCGCGGGCACGCGGGCTTTGACCGGCCAGCGCGGAGCGCACCAACAGATCGTCGGCTCCGAATGTCTCAGCCAGATAAGACAGGCCACTCTCAATCTGATTTATTTCCAATTTCGGATGAATCGGTGCGGGTGAGTAGAGTCGCAGGTAGAGCGATTCGAGCGAGGCGTCGGAATACTCGGACAGCCGTTCGCCGTTCGGCTTGGGAAGCTCGTCCGCCAGTCGAACAATGTTCCGCGCGATCGCGAACAGGTCGGATCGGATGACCGTTCGCCGACCGGCTAGAGCGGAATATCGCTCGTAGATCTCCGCGTGCTTCTGCTGGGCCTGTGCAACGCGCGCCCACGCATCGCCCCACTCTGACGCGTATTCGGGGTTGGCATCGACGGCCAAACGCAGTTGCCATTCAGCCGACTGCTTCGCCTGCCAGATGTTGGGGTCCAGCGCGCCAGCCAACATGCCGGTGAAGGCTTTTCGACTGTTGCGAACGCCGCCAAGGTCCGAGCGGGCCATGCGCTCCTGCTCTTTGCTGCGGGCGGAGAAATTGAGCAATTGCACCTCGCGCCGCCAAAGTCGCTTGAGGATGGTCGGAAACTTCACGTCGCGCAGGAACTTGAGGTGCTCCAGCGTGAACATGCGCTCCGTCCGAGCGGGATGCCCGACGATGAACGTCAACTCGCCGTCGCGCGCACCGCTCGTGCTCCAACTTAAGTGATGCTTCGGCTGTAGCGGTTTACCGTTCTCGTAGATGCGGAAAAACGACACGTCGATGCAGTAACGCGGGTATTCAAAATTGTCCGTGTCGCCGCCGAAATGAGCAGCCAGCCCTTCCGGGGCCATCACGAGGCGAATGTCGGTGTACCGTTTGTACTGGTACAGGTGGTAGCGGGCACCGTGAAAGAGCGTGACGACATCGCTGGTCAAGCCGGTGCGTTCCTTGGCCTGCTTTTCGATCTCGGCGATGCGTTTGCGCTTGGCGGAGTCGGCCCCTGCGGTTGTATCAGCCGACTTGCCCGCCGACACGACGTCGTCGGTGACGTCCTCGATCGACCACAAGACTTTCATTTCAAGATCGTCGCATTGAAGCTCCTCGTCGCGCGTGGCTGCGTAGAACCCCTCTTCGAGCAGGTTGCGTTCGGGCGTGCTCAGTTTGTAAAGCTGACCGAAGCCGACGTGGTGATTGGTCATCACCAGGCCGTTCGACGACACGAGCGAGGACGAGCCGGATCGCCCGAACTTCACGCACGATTTCTGCACGTGCTCCAGCCAGGCATCCTTCACGTCGAATCCGTACTTGTCCTTGAGCAGCTTCGACGGCGGATCGGTAAACAGCCACATGCCCTCATCGGCGGCGGATGGCCCTGAAAACACCGACAACGCAAGGCACGTCGCGGCGAGAATCATCAATTTTTTCTTCATCGTTCACGCAACTCCGAGCGATTATTTTCCGCTGCACTCGCTAAAAAACTTCTCCGCACCTTCGGCAATTTCCTCAGGCGTCAGATCCTGCTTGTGGGTCATGATCCCCCAATGATGTCCAAAAGGGTCAGCCACTTTGCCGTAGCGATCGCCCCAGAATGCGTCCATCGGGGGCATGATGGCGGTGGCACCGGCGGCGATTGCCTGCTCGAAAACCTTGTCGCAATCCTCGGTATAAAATCCAAGCCCCACGGTCGTTCCGTTCAATCGCGAAGGCGAGGCGAACTGTTCCATCTGCGGCATGTCGTCGCAGAGCATGATGATCGAGTCGCCGATTTGAATCTCCGCATGCATCACGCCCGCCCCGCCCGGACCCGGCATGCGGAACCGCTCCTCAGCTCCGAAAGCCTTTTTGTAGAATTCGATGGCAGCGGACGCGTCTTTGATGACCATGTGCGGCGTGATGGTTTGAAATCCGTCCGGGATAGGTTTGACATCGCTCATTTGTGCATCTCCTTGTCGTGGGTTGTTCCTGATCGTATCCGGGACCGCGCGACGACCAATCTATCGATTGGCTCTCCCGATCACAAGCGGGCGGACAGTTCTCCACGAACGTACTCCATGGCGAAGAACGGTTGCGGTCCGCGCCCGACATCAGTCACACCGGCGTCATAGATTTGTGCGATACCCGGATGTGTCAGCCGGCCGAACACGTCCATTTCGCGCTCGAATCTCCGACGGATGCTATCCGATCCCATTTCGGGCCTGATGGCCTTCAGCGCAACGGTGCGCTTGGGCTTGTCCTGCTCAGCCAGAAACACGTCGCCCATTCCACCTCGGCCAAGGTGCCGGAGAATCCGATAACGCCCGAAAAAACGAACTTCGTCGTTCCCAGTAATGTCCGCGAGAAGGTGCTCATTGTTCATGTCCAGGGGATTCTCAGGACTGAGAACCATGCTTTCTGCCGAGTCCACATTAAGCATACCCAT
This sequence comes from Phycisphaerae bacterium, assembly GCA_029260215.1. GTDB lineage: Bacteria > Planctomycetota > Phycisphaerae > UBA1845 > UBA1845 > OFTM258. Next base: position 186,993 of record JAJDDQ010000051.1, on the reverse strand, counting down.
CACCTTCCGGTGAACTTCCTGGGCCTCACGGCATTGCTCATCGACGAAGGCCTCTTGCAGATCAGCAGGCAATGCGCACGCACGCTCAAAGACTGATTCCACGAGTTTGAATCGCGCAGCGTTCACGTGTTCTGCCGGCCCCGCAACTCGTCGATCAGCCATGCCTTGATGATTCGCCATCGGCGTGCCAAATCGGTGCGGGAGACGCCGAGAATCTCGCCCGCCTCGACCGACGTCAGGCCGGAAAAGAATCGCAATTCCACAAGGCGCGCGTAGCCTTCATTGAGCGCCTCAAGCCAGCTCAGTACTTCATCCAGTACCACGATGTCGACTTCCCTGGCTGATGATTCGCCATGGACGCTGCTCAGCGTGACGCGCGACCAGTCGCCGCCGCGTTTGCCCGCACGCTTGGTACGCGCGTGATCCACGAGGATTTGGCGCATCAATCGAGACGCGACACCGAAGAAGTGATTTCGGCTCACGACATTGTTCGAGTCCTGATCGCCCAGCCTGATGTAAACTTCGTTAACAAGTGCGGTGGGCTGAAGCGTGTGGTCGTCGCGTTCATTTCGAAAGTACGACGCCGTCATCCGTCGATCGAATTACCAGACGCGCCCGGCTGACTAGGTTGTGTCTCGTTGATGGACGTAACAGGATCGTTCGGTTTTGCAGGATGGAGGTCGAGGCTTATGAATCAGATCGGTCGGTAAAACCGGCTGAACAAAACTGAAGTCTACCCAACTGCAGCGACCCCGGAGAGTTTTTCGCAAGTCCGCCGGGGTCGCTGCGTGTCATAGCGCTATTCGTCTGCAGACGAATAGCGATGGAGTTCATGAAGCGTTTGTCCTTGGGCGTTCTTCCATTCGCGCCAACCGTTAGCGCTCCTCGCGAGGACGATGGCGGCGGCAGTGCTTGGGGACGCGAAAAGGTAGTCTTGGGTAAAGCGCAGTTGTCCTTCGCCCTCAGCTTCAAGTATTCCACTTGAGCGCAACTTCTGTTGTAGACCAACGACGACGTCTATTCCCGACGGCGCGGGGTTAAGACGTGCAAGCCCTCCCTTGAACACAACGAATCCGTCGTCCGTGAGCGTACCGCGTGCATCTGCATTGGGTCCCATGCACATGTATGTCTTTTCGATCTTGCTGTACGTTGGGTGTGTCGGAGCAATGGGTTCAAATAATGGGAATCCGAGCGTTGCGAGTAACGTTCGAGCGGTTTCGAAAATCTCGGACAGGTCGGCTTCGATGTGCTCGGGAACGAAGGGTTTTGATGGAACGTTTGTGTTACGGACCGAGAATCTCAATGACTCGCTTGCAACTTGGATCGAGATCCACTCAAGATATCGGATGTGAGCATGCGTAAAGGTCTGGGTGCGCGAAATTAGGAAAACAACGGTACGCCAGAATTCCTTTTGGCTTGCATGCGCTTGCAGCCGCTGCTTCAAGTCTTCTGTCTGGCCGATATAAACTAGCGGTTTTGCTTCATCGTCCGAATCACCGAAAAGGAAGTAGACTGCCAGATTTTTGGATTCGTCGCGTGCGAATACCTGATCGAGGCGGCTGCGCGGTATCGCGACCGCTTGGACAACCCCCGTGGTTATTTCTGCAATACGCATCCCTCGTGGGTCACCGTGCGGAAGGTATATTTGAATTGTCTTTCCTGATTTAGGCATGTTCATGCGATGGTCCGAATGCTGGCAGGTGCCATATTGAAACTTAGATCCCTTTGTACCTCGGGCTGCGTGAGCGAGGCGTAGCGCCCGGCGCAAGTCGCGCTAGAGTTACCCATCCAATGACTGATTTGGTACAGGGAAAAACCTGCTTGGGCAAGTTGGGAACCGAAAGTGTGCCTGTAGTCAAGAGTTGTCCAGGCGATTCCGGCGGCGTGGTTAATCGCGCGGAGGTCCGTTGAAGAGTTGTCCGGATCCCACTATCCGCCGCGTGGGCTAGGAAAATAGAAATCGCCGAGCGCTGGGCGAGATGAGTATTGTACGAGGAATTGCTTCAACGGCGTGCTTATGGGAATAGCCCGATTGCGTTTCGTTTTTGGTTGCCATGAACGACCGTTAACGGTCTTGGCGCGAATTTGGATCAAGCGTCGGTCGAGTTCCACGTCACCGCGCTGAAGCCAGAGCAACTCTTCGCGGCGTAAACCGGAGTAGATCAAAGTTGCTACCATCACCTGCAACTGCGGCATGTCGGTAAGTTCTGCGAGTTGTTCGTCTATTTGCTGAAGGGTCAAATAGCGAATCTCCGGGGCGTCCTCTTTCTGGCGTTCAACGGCTGCTGCTGGATTCCTGTCGGCTGGCATGCGGATCCCTTGTTGCGTCATCGCCCAGTTGAAGATGCGGACGATGATCTCGCGGTAGCGATTCGCTGTCATGGGTGCTAGGCCTCGCGACCGAGCGTGTGATGTGATGAAAGTCGAGACGTCTGCCGTGGTGATGGCTTCGAAGCAATCTGCTTCGATCACAGGCGGTTTGAAGCGTCGATCCTGCCCTTGCTTTGGTGGGCGCTTCTTTGATGCGCAGGTGACCCGACGGCTGGTAATGGTGACCGCATCGCAGATCGGTCCAAATGCTTCGTGCAGGTAGTAGATGTCGGTTTGAGCGCTCTTAGGCGTTTTCACGTGTCGGATGTGCTCGACGTAGCGGTTCAAGATTTCAGCGATCGGAGTCCGTGTCGGCAACGGGTTGTCGAATCCTCGGAAACGCGCGGTTTCGAATTGTCGCCGCTGCTCCTTGGCGATTTGCAGGACAGAGGTTCGGAGGCTCCTCCGCCGAATTTTCTTGCCAACACGCCACTGGAGATAAGAAAACACCGTTGTGCTTGATCAAACTTGCCATGTTCAGGACTCCCATCAATCGGGTTTCGATGAATGCGAGTCCCACGCGGCCGATTGATGTACAAACCGATGTACAAGGGGGCCTGAAAACACACGAAAAAAGGGACTCGCGTTAAACGCAAGTCCCTTTCTTTGCAGTACTTAGAGGGAACGCAACCGCTCTCAAACACGCGTCTCGCGCGCGAGAGAAACTATTTCGATGTTTCGCTTCCCCGAAAATAACCCTACTAGCAGCCACTCAAACGTGGTTTTGTGGCCAGAAGGCTCAGAAACGAAGGCGCGTTTCCAATTCCTCATGCTTGACTCTACCCCAAGTCATGAGCGTGAGCAGTGTCGCTGAAGCCAATGCGGCTGATGCTGCGACTCGGAAACGTGTAAGGAATCCACGCGTTCCGGAATCAGACCGATCGTGCCCAATTCCGGAATTCTGAAAATTATTGCCCCGACCGCGCGCGTTTGTCGCCGCCTACTTACGGCAAAGCACCGAGGCGGCCTTGGGATTCAACGTGGCGGACACACGCCACCGAAATGGGGTTCTACGACATGGTTCATCGATTCTGGAATAGTTCGCGCTCAACCTCCGTAGCGACTTTGACAATCAGCGAGATCGGACGCCCACAGAAAACGCTTTCCATTCTCCTGGTGATTTCGATGTTCGCCCTGTCCGCTTCGATCGCGCGGGCAGACGTGCGCACGCTGCCGAAGGTGCGGATAGACGTGGAGAATCTCAGGCCGGCGGAAACCGGCAAGCCCTTCGTGACCACGATCGAAGTGGTCTTCCCAAGAGACGGAGTCGCAAACTCCTTCACTCTGGCGGGCGAGGACTGGACGGTATCCAAATTCGATGTTCCGCAAACCTTGGCGGCTCGACGGGGAGAGTCTCTGTCGATAAACGTTGGCGCTGTTCCGCAAGACACGTCGAAGCCTTTGACGTTTTCGTTCGTCTGGGAGGGAGAGACTATCTCCGAGACCATTCTGCTTTCCAAAGCGTACCTGGAAAAACGACTCAGGCCATACGGGCTTCAATGGCGTCCGGGCACCATGCCGGTCGAAGCTCAAGCAACCCAGCGCGGCAAGGCGGATCGCAACGGCCCCGATCGCGAATCCGGCGGCGAATGCGCCAATATGAATCTCACAATCAGGGGGCGATTTGTCTACGAGCGATTCGGCGAGGATTGCGCGGGCGCCGGTGAATGCACGCCGGCTGACGGCATCACGGTGCGCATCGTGGACAGCGACCTTGTTTTCGACGAGACCATGTGGGAAAGCCAAACCAACAGCAACGGCGATTTCCTCGCCATCTTCAACTGGGATGATTGCGATATCTTCGGATGCGATTGCCCCGATATCTACGTCGAATTCGAGGCCGACACCGACGTCGTTACCGTCCAATCCAGCGACATTCTTGAGATCGATTACAGTTGGAGCACCGATGACAACGTCATGGAGGACTTCACCGGAACGAACATCGACTTCGGTACGCTCCTGCCGGCTGACCCCGACCCCGGCGAATTGGACACCAACCCCGCCGTTCACATTCACAACAGCATCACGTTGGCGCACCTTTGGGTGCTCATCAACGACGGCACCAATGTGGAAGAGGTTGACGTTCAGTGGCCTGACGGGGATACGGGCGCGTTTTACAACACTTTCTTTGAGGAGATTCACGTCAGTGTGGGTCGGCAGTGGCGAGAGGACACGCACACGCACGAATACGGCCACCACTTTCTTGAAAACTACTCGACCAACCCTTCGCCGGATTATTGTAACGACATCTGCGACGACGACGGTTGCGGCCACTGCATCTGGTGCGAGGAGACCGACCACGACGCATGGAACGAGGGTTGGCCTAACTGGTTGGCGGACGTCGTGACGCGCGCTTATTCGACGCTGACGTTCGACGGATACGCGCCGTTGTTCACGCGCAGCCAGGAGCGACTACTCACCTGCTCGGAGGACGGCCTCTTCGGGGATCCGCTCATCACAGAGGGTTTCGCCGGGGCGCTGTGTCGAGACATTGAAGACCTTGGCGAAGACGCCGACGGCGACGGTATGCAGGATATTCAGCCGCTGTGCGCCAGTGATTCATTGGCCATTGGCGCGAATGAAATCTTCGAGGTCGTTCGCCTCGATCAACCGGAGAACGTGCTCGAGTTCATTACCGCGTTTCGGAATCGTTTTCCCAATCTGGCGGCTGGACTGTGGCGAACCGCCAACAGCATCGGCGGACCTGCGTACACTTGGCCCGATACGATGCCGCCGGGCATCGTGACGACTTTGACGTCATCGTCGCACCCGATGGGCGTGGGCGGCACGCTTCCGGAGATTACGGTCGATTGGTTTCACGCGCCCGACGACGCTTCGGGCTCTGAAGATTACTCGATCGTGTGGGACACCAGCCCGCTCGAGCCGGATTTCACCCCCGAGATTTCCGGAGAGACGACATCGACCAGCCCGCCGGCGCCGGTGGGCACGCAGTTGTACATCAGTCTGCGCGCTCGCGACTGTTTGGAAAACTGGAGCAACGAATGGTCCTCATTCGGGCCTTTCCTGGTAACTGAGTGCAACAACAACGGCATCGTCGATGTGTGCGAAGTCAACTGCGCCGCGTTCAACGGATTCTGCAACGTGGCTGGCTGCGGGCAAGCGTCGGACTGCAACGCCAACGTCAACCCGGATTCGTGCGACATCGACTCCGGCGACAGCAGCGACTGCAACGCCAACGGCCAACCCGACGAGTGTGAAGGTCTCGTCTTCGCCGTGTGGGACGGCTGCACCGTCGGCCCGCCGCCTCAGAACATCGTGATGTGCCAATGGCATGTCGCGTCGAATTGGACCGACAACGTCGTGCCGGATGCAACCGACCATGCGTGCATCGAGCAATCGCAGTCTACGTCGCACGTTGAGCACACTGCTCAATCCGGCTCGACCGTCGTCCGAAGCCTCGGCTGCTACGAGCCGTTCATTCTGTCCGGCGGGACGTTCGCTCCGATCGAAAACGCAGCCTTCTTTAGTACGCTTAACATGACCAACGGAACGCTCACCGGCTCGGGCGATGTGCTGGTCGACGAGGCTATGACCTGGGGCGGCGGCACGATCTCGACCGATGGCGGCGTACCCGGCGACATGGTGCTCGACGGCGGGTTAAATCTGACCGGATTCGTTTCGCTCACCGGGGAACGGTCGATGGTCAACAATCAAACCGCAGCCATGACCACCGCAAGTTCCTGGCTTCGATTGCGCGAAAACGCGTCGTTCCGCAACATCGGCGTGTTCGATGCGAACGCCGACGGCACCATCGACTGGTCCACCGGCGCGCCGCGGTTTGTCAACGAAGGCGTCTTCAATAAGAACGGCTCGCAAACCCAGACGATTTCAGCCCGATTCGTCAACGCCGGAAATTTCAACATCAACGACGGAATTGCGGCTTTTTCCGGGCTGGGTTTGGACAGCACGGGCCAAATCAACGGTGCGCCGATGACCACACTTCGATTCCTCAACGGGCCGTCGATATTGCAGAGCAATTCGGACACGTCAGCGGCCAACCTGCACGTACAGAATGGGAATGTTGATGTATTCGGAACGTTTGAAGCCGACGAAAGCACCACGGTCGGCGGCGGCACGCTCACCTTCCGTCCCACAGCCAACCTGATCGACGTCGGCGACGCGCTGACCATCACCGGCGGCACGATGAACGTCAGTTGCGGCGAGAGCGTTTCGGTGGATACGTACACGCAATCCGGCGGGACGTTCAACGGAACCAGCGGGCACATCGATGTGGCGGACCTGTTGACCTGGACCGGGGGAACCATGACCACCTCGAACAACGCCAAGCTCGTTACCAACGTAAACGGCGACACGCTTATTCAGGGCTTTGTCACGCTCGGCGGGGACCGGACGTTAAACAATACCCAGGCAGCCACGTTTTCGACGGCGAGCGCTTGGCTTCGGCTGACGAACAACGCCGTGTTCAACAACACCGGGACATTCAACGCGCTGGCTGACGGGACGATCGACTGGAGCGGCGGCAGCCCGGTGTTCAACAACCAGGGCGTCTACAACAAGATGGGGCTTGGCACGCAAAGCGTCACGGCCCGCTTCGACAACAGCAATCAAATCAGCATCAGCAACGGCACGCTTTCGTTCGGCGGGCTGGGCTTGACGTCCTCGGGCGACATCGACGGGACCGGGAACGCGACACTGCGATTTGTCGGCAGTGAACACATCCTGCTGCCCTCGTCCAACGTCACCTTGCCGAACTTGTTGGTTCAATCGGGAACGGTCCAGGTGAACGGCATGTTTGACTTGTCCGGCGACACGACCGTGGCTGGCGGGTCGCTCAACCTCAACCCGCCGGCGGACCTCCTCAACCTTGGCACGAACCTGTCCATGACCGGCGGGACGATCGACATCAGTTGCGGCGAAGGCGCGTCGGTTGACACGTACAATCAATCCGGCGGGACATTCACCGGTTTCAGCAGCGATTTGACCATCTCCGGAGCGACCACGTTGTCCGGCGGAACGATGACCGGAGCGATCGGTGTGCCGGTCACGACAAGCGCCAACGGCGACGTGACCATCGACGGATTCACGACACTTGCGGGCGAACGCATCTTCAACAGCGCCGCCACGGTTTCCATGATCGGCGGGACGGCTTGGTTGCGTCTCAACAACTCGGCTGCGTTCAACAACAACGGAACGTTCAACGCCGAGGTGGACGGCAACATCAACGCCTCGGGCGTTTTGGGGCAACGCTTCACCAACAACGGCACGTACAACAAAAACGGGCCTGCCACTCAAAACGTCTCGGTCGCGTTCACCAACAACGGCGACGTGAACATCAACAGCGGCACAGTCTCATTCGCCGGGCAGGGCTTCGATTGCGCGGGAACCGTCTCCGGAGTGGCGGGTTCGACGTTGCAGTTGGCTGCGGGGAATCACGCGATCGCTCCGACCGGTGAACTGAACGTCGCGCGCTTCCGCGTGACCGGCGGCACGACGCAGTTCAACGGTACGATGGCTGCCTCCGAGAGTACGACGATTACATCCGGCACGCTCAATTTCAACGTGCCGGCCAACCTGATTGATCTGGGTCAATCGTTCACCATGGGCGGCGGCGCTTTGAATCTAAACAGCGGCGAATCCGTCGAAGTCGATGATTGCACCCTGACGGGCGGGACGATCAGCGGTGCGACCGCGGACTTTAACGTCACGGGCCCGATGACCTGGTCCGGCGGCACGTTCACCACCAGCGGGGGCGCGCCAGCCATCACGACCGTTGCGGGTGATCTGCAAATCGACGGGTTCGCGACGCTCGGCGGAACGCGCACATTCACCAGCCAAGCTACCGCAACCATGATTGGTGCGTCCGCTTGGCTGCGTATCAACAACAACGCCGTTTTCACCAACGACGGCACCTTCAACGCCGAAGTGGACGGTAACATAGATCGCTCCGGTGGTAGCGGGCAGTTCGTTAACAACGGCGCTTACAACAAGAGAGGCTTGGGCGCGCAGAACGTCAGCGTGCGATTCATCAACAACGGCGACCTGCGCCTCGAAAACGGGACCATGAATTTTACGACGCAGGGTTATCGCCAAAATGGCGGGGCTACGATCCTCGACGGCGGAAATCTCAACAGCAATGTCACCGTCAACATTCAGGACGGCGAGGTGAGAGGTTCCGGAATGATTTCCGCGGACACCACGAATGCCGCCCGTTTCTCGCCCGGCGTGTCACCCGGTGTCATCGATATCGACGGCGACTACACGCAAACCAAGTCGGGCGCCTTGCATATCGAATTGGGAGGCTTGGCGCCGGGCACGCAACATGACGTGCTCAACGTTACCGATGATGCGTTCCTCAACGGCACGCTGGACATTGATCTTATCAACGCCTTCACGCCAAGCATTGGCGACACGTTTATCATTCTCAACTGCGACGCCCGCTTCGGTCAATTCCTGAGCGTGCAAAGCCCGACCGTCGGCGGTGTCGGCTTCGATGTCGTTTACAATCCGGACAACGTCACGCTGGTGGCCGTCGCAAGCAGCGCGGGCGATTGCGACGACGACGGCGACATCGACTTGATTGACTTCGACGCGCATGCCGGCTGCGTGACCGGTCCGGATAACGGCCCCATCGCACCGATGTGCGATTGTACGGATTTCGACGGTGACGGCGATGTCGATCTCCTGGATTGGGGCCTGTTCCAAAGCGGCTTCACGGGTAGCGAGTGAGTATCGAACCGAAACGTCCTTCGCGGGGCGGCGCGATTGTCGCGCCCCCTCGCCCCCTCTTAAAGTCCGCCTTCACTCAACGGCTGGCATTTCATTTCCCGAATGCGCACAATGGAACGCTCTTACGTTTTCATCCATCACTCGGCGGGGAGCGGACATCGCGTTCGAAGCGCATGGAAAAGAGCGAATGCATCACGCAATGGTTGACGCGCTGCCTGGACGGTGACCGGCAGGCAGCCGACCGCGTTCTGCCTATCGTTTACGGTGAATTGCGTGGAATCGCCGAACGGCACCTGCGTCGCGAACGTGGCGACCACACTTTGCAACCCACGGCTTTGGTTCATGAAGCGTTCTTGAGGCTTCAGGAATTGCGCGAGATCAAGTGGAAAGAGCGGGCCCATTTCTTCGCCGTCGCCTCCAGCATGATTCGTCGGGTGCTCGTCGACCACGCCCGGGCCAGGAACCGAAAACGGCGATCGGCCGAAGGGCGACGTGTCACCCTTTCGAGCGACTGGGCGGAAGCGCCGACGCTTGAGGTCGAAGTCCTCGCACTGAATGAAGCACTCGATCAACTCGCCGCGATGGACGCTCGTCAAAGCCAGATCGTTGAGTTGCGATTCTTCGGGGGACTTACCGTAGACGAAGCCGCCGAAGTCATGAAGCTCTCGCCCCGCACCGTCAAGAGCGAATGGGCCAGCGCTCGAGCCTGGCTTTATCAGCGGTTGAAATTCGAATGAGACGCGAGACCGCCGACAACATCGGACTCTTTCCACCCGATCGATGGCAGCGCGTCAAACGCCTGTTCGATCAAGCCGTCGCCAAACCCGACGACACCTGGGAGGCGTTTCTCAATGACCGATGCGATGGTGACAAAGCGCTGCATCAAGCCGTCGAACGCATGCTCGTCGCGCACAAGAGCGCAGGCGCGTTTCTCGAAAGCCCGGCTTTGGGTGAAGATTTTCACATCGCAAAGCGCAACGAATCCGCTTCGCCGATCCTCCAAGCGGGCGACAAGATCGACGACCGGTACGTCATCGTCAGACTCATCGCCGGTGGCGGCATGGGTTTCGTTTATGAGGCTGTTCAGAAAAACCCTCGCCGAAAAGTAGCGGTCAAAGTCCTCAAGACGGGCATCGCGTCACGTGCGGCCCGCAGGAGTTTCGAATACGAGTCGCAGGTGCTCGCCCGGCTGAAACACCCCGGCATCGCCCAGGTGCTCGAAGCTACCACGGTGACCTCAGCCGATGGCGAATTGCCTTGCTTCGTGCTGGAGTACATCGAAAACGCGGAGAATCTGACCACATTCGCCCAGCGGAAGACGCTTGGTACGCGTGAGCGACTCGCCCTTTTCATTCACGTTTGCGACGCGGCGCACTTCGCGCATCAGCGGGGCGTCATCCATCGTGACATCAAGCCGGCCAACATCCTCGTGGACCCCGCCGGCGCGCCCAGGCTCATCGATTTCGGCGTTGCGTGCGGGATTGACGGGACAAGCACGTCCGTTCCATACGACCCCGCGCACCTCGTCGGCACGTTGCAGTACATGAGCCCCGAACAGTGTGATGGAAGCGACGCCGTCGATTCGCGGGCCGATGTTTACTCGCTCGGCGTGGTGCTCTTTGAACTACTAACCGGCGAGCGACCTTACGAGGTAGCAGGTACCTCGTTTCTCTCCGCGGCCCGCGTCGTGTGCGAACAGCCGCCGCGCAAACCGAGCCACAAAAACGACTGGTTCGCCGGCGATCTCGAAGCCGTCATGCTGAAAGCGGTCGAAAAGGACCCGCGAGATCGCTACCAAAGCGTCGACGCGCTCGCGAAGGACATCGACGCTTTCCTCAACAACAGACCGGTTGCGGCCCGCCTTCCTTCGACGATTTACCACTTGCGCAAATGGTCCCAACGACATCGCGCGGTTGCCGCGCTCTCGGCTGCGCTGGTCTTGCTGGCCGCCGCCGCCTCGGCTTCGCTGGCCGTCCAATCGATCAATCTCGCCCGCGAACGTGACACCGCGGTGCGCGAAGCGGCCAAAGCCAAGCGAGTCAGCGCGTTTCTCCAGTCCATACTCGCCTACGGAAACCCGAAAGTCGTCCGCCACGACATGACCATGCTCGAGGTCATCGAAGCGGCCGCCGAGCGCATTTCCGACGATCTGGGCGACGACCCCGAAGTTGAGGCTGAGGTGCGCAGACAGCTCGGACAAAACGTCTATTGGCCCATGAGCCGCTTCGACGACGCCAAGCATCAGATGCTCGCGGCGCTCGCGCTCGACGAAGCGCGACTGGGATCGGATCATCCAGGCGTCATCTCGCAAAAAAACTGCCTGGCGGAATTGCTGCTGTTCAAAGGCGACGTCGAGATGGCGCAGTCATTCGCCGAACAGGCCATCAGCGCGTTGCCGACTGACAGCTACGACCGCGTCTACATTCTCGACAACTTAGCCAGGATCGCCGTCAGCCGGAAACAATTCGACGCGGCTGAGCGATTCATTGGCGAGGCATTGGACCTGCGGCTCATCGCCTTTGGTCACGATTCGGTCCCCTACGCGGAAGGATTGCAAATAAAGGCGGAACTCGCCCACGCAACCGGTGACGTCAACGCGAGCATCAAGATTCATCGCGAAGCTCTGAATGCGCGGATCAGCGCCGTGGGTGAACTCAACGTCGGTACAGCCGAGCAGATGGGCTACCATGCGGACTACCTTCTTCTCAGGGGCGAGAATCTCGACTTCGCCGAAGCGGAAGCGCTCTGTCGAACAGCCATGGCCGTCTTTGAAGATCTCGCCGGTCAAAGAGACACCGATTACGCATGGGCCTACAGTTATCTTGCGGGTGCGATTGCCCTGCAAGGCCGACACGATGAAGCGATCGAAGCGTATGAAGGCGCACTCGCGCTGAAGCGCAGTCTCGTTGGCGAACGACACGTGGAGGTGTCAAACTCGCTCAACGCATTGGCCGTCCTCAAAGCCCGGCTGGGGCGTCATGACGAAGCCGTCACGTTGTTTCAGGAAGCGCTGGGCATTCGTCGGGCGATGTTCGAACCGGAACATCACAAAATCCAATGCGTGGCCCATGATCTGATCGCGGCGTTACGCAACACTGGCCGGACCGCCGACGCGGACCGCCTCGCGGCTGAATTCAACTTTACCGACGAATCCACCGCGGAATCCGCTGATTGACTTCGTACACGTGTTGTCCGGTTTCCCGCCCGATTCTAATGTAATCGGGTCCGCCGCCGGCGGAATCCTGACTTGACCCCTGTCATGGTTCGCTTGTTATGTTAGTCCTTCCGCATCTCTGAAGCACCTGTCCCTAACCGAACTGACGAATCGTGCGCGACGCCCAAAGCTCGCGAGGGCTCATATCGGGCAGGTCGCAGGTTCGTAGCGGATGAATTCAGCCATGCCGGAATTGCTGCAAGCTCATGAAAAACCTCGACTTACGCCGAGGTATCTCTAGGTCCTTATAGCGGGGACAGGACTCGAACCTGTGACCTCCGGGTTATGAGCCCGACGAGCTGCCAACTGCTCTACCCCGCAGCCATTTCGCGGAACCATAATCCCCGCAGCCAGCCTTGTCAATCAAACGCACGCATCGCCGACAACAAAACCACAAGAAGCGAGAAAATCATCCACCGGCAACCCAGATCGAACCAACCCAACGTCGCACCGCGACCGCCCCCCTCAGCACGCCCCCCGAACGAACACGCCCAGCGTGCGTAGCAAAATCATGATGTCCAGCTCCAGCGACATGTTCTTGATGTAGTAAAGATCGAATTGCAGCTTGCGCTTGGCATCCGCGAACGACGAGCCGTACCGAAAACCGATCTGAGCCCAACCGGTAATCCCCGGCTTCACAAGGTGCCGCTCGCCGAAATACGGAATGTGCTCGCAGAGCTTAACCACAAAATCCGGGCGCTCCGGACGCGGACCGATGAGCGACATCTGACCAATAAGAACGTTATACAACTGCGGAAGCTCGTCCAGTCGCGTCCGACGCAGAAGCCGCCCCGCCCGCGTCACGCGAGGATCGTTCTTCACCGCCCAAACCGCCTCATTCGTCTCGGCGAACGGATTCATCGTCCGAAACTTGAACAACCGAAACTCGCGCCCGTTTTCCCCAACGCGCGTCTGCGAATAAAACACCGGACCGCCATCGTCCAGCTTGATCAACAACGCAATCAGCGGAAGCAGCGGCAACGCCAGCAAGAACCCAAACACCGAGAAAACAAGATCAAAAGCACGCTTCAACGCCTGCCGCCGCTGGCAATGAACCTGCAAATCCGCAAACAGAAACCAATGCGGCGTAATCTCATCCACCAGAACCTGACCCGTAGCCTTCTCGTAAAACGTCGCCTCGTTCGTCACACGGCACCCACGTCGCAAACAGGGCAACGCCTTGTTAATCACACGCGAGTCCGCCGCAGGGTCCGCACCGATCACAATGTCATCGATCTCATTCTCCCGGCAAATCTCTGACAAATAGTCAACACTGCCGAGAAAACGAACGTCGTCAATCTCGCTCCGCCCATCCGCCAGCGTCGTGTCATCCACATAACCCACAAGACGATGCTCGCGCAGAAGACCTTCCTGAAACGCACGCACCAGAGGCCGAGACAAAATCCCAGGCCCAACAATCACCACGCTGCGACGCACACGGTGCAGCGCATAACACGCGAACAGCCGAATCATCCCGCCCAAAATCGTCGTGCTCGCCATCGCCACGCCCATAACACGACGACTCAACGCGGTGTACATCAAAACATTGATCACGGCATACGTAACAACCGCAGCCGCAACCGTCGTCAACATCGTCCGCGTCAAAATGCGCGATCGACTCAGCAGCGTTTCACGGTCGTAGAGCCCAAAAACCAAACTCCCGAAAACGAACGTCGAAACAAGAATGACACCGGCCTGCCACATTGGCACGTGGCCAAGCGGCGGATAAACACCGTCCACAAAAAGACGGTAACCCGCTTCCATGCCCACCATCAGCAGCACCAGGTCCAGACCGACCCACGCACCAGTGTGCAATGTCGAAAACAGCTTGCAAAAACGTCGAAGAATCTGAGGTCGAGGCTGACAAGACGCAACGGAACCGCCAAGCACGCCAACCGGCGCACCAGCCGCCCCCGATAATACACCCTTCGTACCCAAAATTGCCTGCGAAGCCATTAACTGCTCCAGCATTGTGTCGCGGTTTCCTCTCCAGTCGTCGGACAACGAAAGCAATCGGATAACGGACGTGCTCATATCACTAGAACAACCCACGAATTACCGGCTGATGCGACGTCCGTTAATACACCCCCTCACAAACCGAAAACGCACCCGACGCGACCGATAATCAAACCCCGACCAGCCCACGCTCGCCTATCGGACCTCACCATTCCGCAAGCCGCGCTTTTTACACAGACCGCCGACCAACCACCCGATAATAATCATCGTTGAACGAAACGGAATTCAGCCGACCGGAAAGGCAAGCATCATGGGCCAGCAAAAACCAATAATCCTCTGCGTCGCCGCAATGACCGTGATGGCTGGTTGCCGCAACCCCGACAAGAACAAAGAACGACTAAGACTCGCCGACGTCGTCTTACCCGAGCAAAGTGGCCCAATCCGCGTACACGGCGCCCTCGCACACCGACCGCGAAACGAATACACACTGCTCGTCTCCGACCGCACCGAAGGCCTGTTCCCAGGCACCATCGCTGTCGCACGCATCGCCCCGCACTGGACCCCAACCCACACGCTCGTGCCGGCGTCTTCCCTTGAAATGAAACCCCTCAACCAGTTCATAGACTGGTGCGACATGTTCGACGACATTTGGCCAGTCGCCGGCGTATTCCCCCTGACCTATCCAAACAGGCCCAATCGCCAGGTCACCGAGCAAATGCTCGTGGACGCCGCACGCGAACAAGGCGCCGGAATGTGCCTGATCTACCACATCGGAGGCGAATGCGACCAGAACGGATGCTCCGCCGTCATGCGCGGACAACTCTACGACGTCCGAGACGGTAGACTGCTCGCCGAAGCGCACGCCGATGCCCGCGTCAAAGCCATCTTCGAGGACCAGTTGCCACCCCCACCCCCAACCGACCGCATCGACATCGACAAACGCCACCTCGATCCCTGGTTCATCGCACACGAGCGATTTCGCCAAAAACTACGCGAGTGCGTCCTCGAACTCATCGCACAAGACAAACCAATCGAAGCCCCAATACCATCACGCAGACAAACAGTCTCCGGCTACCCCCCCATCCGCAATCGAATCCCAACAGACTACTAAAAAAAGCCCACCCAACACAAAGCGAGCCGCGGACTTCAGTCCGCGCGGACGTTCAAGAAAGAACAACCGCAACCCCAGTGTACCGACGCACGCCATTCGATGGGTGGCATGCCCGCCTCAAAGGCGGGCATGTTGCGATTGCAGTGTAATCGGTGCTCTGTCAACCATCGTTCCACCTAAAGAAACCAACAGAGCCGCGCCCGTAAGGAAGCGGTGGACCGGAACAATCGTCAATTACGCCCCTTCTCACACGCACCACATCGATCCGAATTACCCATCGATCCATCCGCAACACAACCCCATTCCCCAACGTAACAACTCGCACCAAGCGCCCCCACGGACTCCACCCCGTTTAGCCGTGTCGCGTGCGACACGAAATACGCCCCCCCCACGACACCAGTCGCACCCCGCAAGACATCGTTCCACGTAAAAAGACAATCAGAGCAGCGGACGTCAGTCCGCGCGGACGCCCCCAGACCCATCCAACTCAATTTCCCCCCTACTCAGCCGTCCACCGCCCCAACCACTCCAAAACAGTCTCATGCCACTGCACACTATTCTCAGGCCTCAACACCCAGTGGTTCTCATCGGGAAAGTAAAGCAGCTTACTCGGTATCCCCCGACGCTGAAGCGCCGTAAACGTCGACAACCCCTGCGTATCCACCACGCGAAAATCCAACGCACCGTGAATCACCAGCATCGGCGTCTTCCAGTTCTTCACAAACCGCAATGGATTGTGCTTCTCGTAACCCTCGGGGTTGTCCCACGGCGTCCCCAGATGATCCCATTCCGGAAACCAAAGCTCCTCAGTATCAAAGTACGCCAAACGCTCGCAGAGATTCCCGTCGTGATTCACCAGACACCGAAACCGATCAGACCAATTCCCCGCGATCCAGTTAATCATAAACCCGCCATAAGACGCACCCAGTGCAGCCGCCCGCTCACCATCAATCCAAGGATACTTTTCCAGTGCAGCCGCCAGCCCCTTCTGTAAATCCTCCAGTGGTTTGCCGCCCCAGTCCCCGCGAATCGAATCGCAAAACGCCTGCCCGTAACCCGTCGAACCGTGGAAATCGATAAAAACCGCCGCATACCCCGCCCCAGCATACGCCTGCGGATTCCATCGATAATGAAAATGGTTCCCGAACGACCCCTGAGGCCCACCGTGAATCAGAAACGCCAAGGGATACTTCTTCGACGGATCGAAATCCACCGGCTTAACCACAAACCCATACACCGTCTCATCATTCCAGCCGGAAAAACTGAACTGCTCGAAGTCGCCCATGCGAACAGAGTCCAGTTGCTCCGCATTGATATGCGTAATTTGCGTCCGACCACTGCCGTCCGATTTCACCGTATACAATTCCGCCGGCGACTTCAAATCATCCATACCGAAGATGACACGACCATCGTGGGTCTCACCCGCAATCATCGTCACCGTGCCCTCGCGCACCAGAAGCTTCGCTTCGCCGCTCTCAACATCCACGGAAAACAACGACCGCTGCCCCACATTGCTCGCCCGCACGTAGAGGCGCTTCCCGTCGCGCGACCACGTCAGCGAACCCGGAGACCGATCCCAATCCTCCGTCAGCACGCGGCGACTGCCCGACCGCAAATCAAGCAAAACAATCCGACGCCGATCCGATTCGTACCCAGCCTGAACCATCGCTGTATACGCCAACGTCCGCCCATCCGGAGAAAACACCGGCTCACTGTCCCAAGCCGCGTTGGCCAGCGTGATGGACTTCCGGCGCGCCGGATCTTCGACCGACACCAGGAATAAATCAAAATTCGTCGACCACGCCTCCTCCACACCAACGTCGCGCGCCGAAAACACGATGAAATTCCCATCCGGCGTGAACGTGAAATCCTCAGGCCCGCCGAACGGCTTCGTCGGACAATCCGCGTCCATATCCTTCATCACATCAACGGCTGAACTTCCGTCCGCCGGCACCACAAACAGATGCGCCCGCCGACCATCCTTCCATGTGTCCCAGTGACGCACGAACAACTTGTCGTAAACCAGCCCCGTCGTTTTCAACCGCGCCCGCTCATCGAGCATCGCCTGCGTCTCCTCGACGCTCTTGCCCGGAAACACCTCCATCGACACCGCCAACCGCGTGCCATCGCGTGACACTGCAAGCGACCCGACATCCAGCGAAAAATCCGTCACCTGCTCCGCCTCGCCGCCGTCCACCGCGATCTTCCACACCTGCGACGACCCCGACCGCGACGAAAGAAACCAGACATACCTGCCGTCCGCCGACCAGCACGGATTGTGCTCGCCCGCCGGATGCGAGGTCAATCGACGCAATCCCGTCCCATCAACGCCCACCGTCCACAGGTCCGACCGCCCGCGATTCGCCTCCATGTCCGTCGAACGCTTCACGAACACGACACGCGACCCGTCCGGCGAAACATGAGCGTCACCAACCCGCTCCATCGCCAGCATATCCCGCACCGAAAACGGATGCGTCTCCCCGCCCCGCGCGCCGTCAGCCGACACAAAACCAAACATCATCAAAGTCACACCCCACAGCGCGACCAACGCACGGGCACGAAGGGAACAAACTTCCCCCCAAGAAAACGCCACACAAGAAACAGTCCGAAGAACATCAAACCCGCGCATCATCCCAGCCGCCCTATCCAAAAGTACCAATCAATAAATCAAGTCCCAAACAACCCAATCAGGATACCACACCCACTGCCGCCCGCCCAACCCCAACGAGCCGCGGACTTCAGTCCGCGCGGACGCACACCTCCACACAGATTATGGAGCATACACGGCGCCGGGCTACATGCCCGCCTTCAAGGCGGGCATGTAGCCCTGGAAAGTCGCAAACCAAAACAAAAACGCGAGGGCGGGCTTGTCGCAAGTCAGCGCATGAGACCATGCGACAAACCCGATCCCTCGACTTAAGTCCTCAAGTGCTTTGTCAACCATCGTTCGACGTAAAGACGAACAGAGCCGCGCCCGTAAGGAAGCGATGGACCAGGATAACCGTCCATTACGCCCACGTTCGCACGCACCGAAGCGGTCCGAATTACCCATCAACCCATGTGGGACACTGCACTAAATCCCGCGTAAAAACTACGCAGCCACCGCCGGTCGTCGCCCCCAAACAACCGTCGCCGCGATCAACATGGACAGGCACAAAATCACCATGCCCCATTCGCTCGCCGCCGGAACACCAACACCCGAATCGCACACATCCAACACACCGTTCCCGTCCGCATCCCCGGCGCTGCCCGGCAGCACGATACACTCCGACGCCCCCGTCAGAACCACGTCATAACTGCTCGAATCCCCAAACACCGGATCGAAACTGTTGTTGATCCCGAATCCGGCTGATTCCAGATAAACGAAAGACGTCTTCTCCGTCGCGAGTGACGCTGCCACGACACTGTCGAAGTACGCCCCCAGATCACCGCCGAAATCACCCAGCACCAACCCCCCGTTGCCCGCCGCCGAAAACACATCCGACCCAGTCCCGTCCGCGATCGTCGCAGTCGGCGCCCCGTGCGCCGCCGCAAACACATTGCCCACCTGCGACACATCCACCGCAGGCCAACCCGTCGAACCAAGCCCTTCGCCCGCCATCACCGGAAAACTCCCCGATTGCGACCGAACCACAAGCCAGCCCGACATCGTCCCCAGATACTGAAACGATCCCAACACAGGCCCCGTGGACGGACTGTCCAACACCGAGTCCTGCCAGAATTCGAACCCAAGATTCTCAATCCGATACACACCCGCCAGCATTCCACTCGTACCCGAAAACGCCGCCAACGAACCGGCCCGCGTATCGACCGACGGATTGATCGCAGCACCGCCCATCCCGTCCGTCGTCGTGCCGGCCAACACATTTACCAGCGTCGCAATCTCAGGCCCAAACCCCGGACTGCCTTCATTGTTCCCCGTCGCATCGAACCCCGTCAGCGTGATCGTCCCCGCCCCAAAATCCGGCTCCAGCCTAATCGCACTCGACGTACCCGGCAGCAGAACCGCGCTCGCACCCGTCACCGGTATAAGACTGCGCACCCCGTCGCCCGCATCACCATCGAGGTCCAACAACGGACCGCCCAGATAATCAATCGCCATCAAAGGAATAATGATCCCCGGACCAGCCGGTATGCTCCCTCGGCGAAAAAACATGCTCAACGAACCAAATTCGTTCGGCGCAAACATCGGCACACCATCGCCAAAATACATCGCAACCCCACCCGAATCAGCCGTGCCCGCCAACCGATCGCCATCCGCAAAACTCCCCGGCGCCGTCGGCGGACCGGGGTTCGGAAACACCGTGCGCACAGTCCCCGGAAGCTGCATCACATCAACCCCCGTCACCAGCTCAAAGTCAGCCTCAAACCCAATCACAGACCCCGCGAAACCCAACAACACCAACGCAACCGCTACGTTCAAATTTCTCATAATGTCCATCAATCCTTTCCTTCCACCTGTACACAACGCACCCATCACGACGTAATCGTGAAGGAGCGAATGCGCGCAAAATCAAGTCACATGATCCACCCGATGAAGGACCGGGCGTGCAGCATTCAAGCCGCGCCCAAACAGGAACGCGCACACAAACGCCAAAGAAAAATCAACTGTGAAATTCAGGCAGCAAAAGGAGGGCAGCGAGGCCAGGCATTCAACACGAAATAGCCACGCAAAACAGAGAAATCAAGATCACCGCGCACATAGGCGACCCGAAAAAGATGCGAAATCCCGGCACCACAACCCAGCGCCGCAGCCGCAGCCGACAGCAGCCGGCCAAGAACACGAACCCAGCGCGAATCCAGGCACCAGACAGAAAACGCCAGCGGAACCATCCAAGGCCAAAGCAAAGAAACGTCCGCCTCAAACGATCGATCAATCACGCCCGCATGCATCACGACGACGATCAGCA
This sequence comes from Phycisphaerae bacterium, assembly GCA_029260215.1. Lineage (GTDB taxonomy): Bacteria > Planctomycetota > Phycisphaerae > UBA1845 > UBA1845 > OFTM258. The sequence goes on along the minus strand of JAJDDQ010000051.1, from coordinate 166,724 downwards.
TCCCCGCGACAACAGCCCGGCGACTACACCGAAACCGAAGCGCCGCAAGACCGACACTCTTAAGCCCCAGAAAAACAACGGTAACCGCCAGCGCAATCTGACCGCCGATCGACGCCTCAGCCAAGCACAACGACCGCACCAGCAGCGCAACATGAAGCCCAAAGAGCGTCACCCAAGCGATGCGCACCGCGTACTTGCGAACAGAATTAACAACCCAGGCAATCATAAGAGCGCCCAACACCTCCAGCACCCGTTTAGCCGTGTCGCGTGCGACACGTTCCAAATCCCGAGGGCGACACGATCCAAAACCGCACCAACAGCTAGCGCGACATCGCCCGGCGTGTCAACCCAAAAACCATGTAACAAAGAAATGAAGGGGTGCATCCCCCAGTAACAGACGTGATCATCCCGCCCCGCAAAAAAGCTATTGCAGCTTCGTCGCCAGCAGCGCACCGCGTGCGGGCAGCAGCTCGACAAACTCGTTCACCGCGTAGTCCGCCACAGCATGATTCGGCGTCGGGTAGGCCCGCTGAATCGGTTTCGCGGCATCCGACGCAAGCGGCGGCGTCCCCCCAAAAACCTGAACCGCCACGGTCAAATGAGGCCCATACGTCGCATCAACAGTGACAACACCTGTCACTCGGCCCAGCGTTGCCACCGTATCGACACCCGCCGAAACACGGCCCGCACCGGTCACCGCCGCCTCGGATCGCCGCGAACGATACTCCCCCATAATCGCCGACTGATTCACCCGAAGTTGCTCGATCGATCGAATACTCAAGGTTCCATCCCCTCACCGGCCTCTACGCTCGACGCCCGCACCGACGGATGCACCGGCGGCGCCGTCGCGTCAGCCCACCCAAACGCCGTCACCACATTCCCATCCTCAACACCCTCGTCCGTCACCGCACGCACCGCCCACACCCGTCGCAAACCATGTGCGAACCCAGCCGACGCATAAACAAAATGCGCACGCCCGCGAACGTAAGGAACGCTCGCCACGAGCGTGTTGTAGTCCACCGTCCCCGTCCCGGCGTCGTGATAAACCCGAAACGCCGAAGGAGCCGCCGCCTCAAGTCGCGACCCGTACAACCAACGAAGCGCGAACGCTCCGCCCGCCGTCGCACGCACCGCAAGCCCCGTCGGCGCGTTAGGCCGCAACCCGATCAAGCCGCCCGCGCCGTCAAACTCCGCCACCCGCGCCGGAAGCGACCCATCACTCTCAACCCCACCGCCACCGATCGACTTCACCGCATAATAATAGCGCGTCGACACCGCATGAGGCCGCCACGCGAAATTGGAAATCCCCGCAGCATCACGCCCCGCCGCTCCCACCGGTGAAGTGAAATCAATCGCGTCAGCCGACCCCGCGCCGCGAAACAGGTTGTACCCGCCCGCAACACGCGGCACGCCCCACCCGTTCATAGCCGACACCCCGTTTGCAATACCGCGCACCGTCCAACCCCGATGAATCGGATCGTAATGCGCCAGCCACTTGTCAAACAATTCACATGCCATACCACGACACTCCAGCGTAACCCGGTCCCCCACCCAACGAGCCGCGGACTTCAGTCCGCGTGGACGCCCCGCACAACACAACGCACAACACCCTAACTCGGCACAACTTCAATAACATCATTCCCACCATCCGTCGGCGTCATTGTGCGCACCGGTGTCACACCATCGTCACCCATCACAACATCCACACCCGTGGAATTCGTATGCACGCGCTTGTTGGCCAGCATCGCCTTGGCCAAGCTGACCTCCGCACCCAGCGAACCAACCGTCTGATGCTGCGCCGTCGGCTCATCCAGCACCGCGTCCGCCACCTGCGAAGCCGACGTGTCGTTCAACTGATCCAGCGTCTTCTTCACACCAGCCAGGTCGTACCCCGTCTTGTCCAGATTCGTCCCAACCGTCACGCGCCCCGTGGCCGATGTGATCGCCAGATCAACAAAATTCGCCGGAGCAGCCGCACTCGCCAGTCGGCTCGAAACGCCCGCGTCCAGGTTCCCGATGTTGGTTTCAAGCGCATCCGCCGCAGCCGCACTGCCCGAAACCTCCGCCGCATCCACCTGCAAACGATCGGTTCCCACCATCGAATCGTACACCTGCCCCGCCAGCACAAAGAACCGCGACTTAACGTACAACGCACCCGCCACATGCACGTACAACTCCAGCTCACCCACCGTATCCGAGTCGGTGGCATCAAGCGTCAGCGCGTAAAACCCGCCCTCGTCGTGCGTCGCCCCTCCGCTCTGATTCGAGGACGCAAAGTCCCCGCCGTTCTTGCTCAACCGAATGTCAGCCTGACCAATCGTCAACGCCGTCTCCGCCGTGTTGCCATCAGTCGAATCCAGGAAAGGCCCCACCCGAACCACCCGTGCAGTCCCTTGTTTCAAAAACATTTTCGATCCACTCCCTTCGCGCTCAACACACCCACCAACCCAAAACACCAATCGCGCCGCATCACACGCCCTCCATCATCCGGCGCTGATGCGCCACCACCGGCAGCGACCCGGCGATCGACACCGTCTTGGCATACACGCGCCGCCCCCGCCGCAAAGGCCTCATTGGATCGTCGAACAATTCCACAATCGCCTGATCCGAAATCGCCCGCTCGTACAACAGCACCGGACCGACGCAACCATCCAGCGCCGAAGTACGCCACGGCGTGTCGTTGCCTATGTTGAGCGTATCCGTACTGAGCAACGCCGACGTCACCGTGGTCACCGACATCACCGAGCCGCCATTGCCCAGCACGAGTTTTTCCGTCCCGCGCCGCCGGCACACAAGCTGATGCCAAGACCCGTCACCCAGCGTCAGAAAATCGCCGTACCCATCACCGGACGTCTCGCGAATACCCGCACCCCAACTGTTCGCCGACGATTGATTGCGTCCCATCCAAAAACCAAAATCGAAACGCTTGTCCACCACGCGGCTGAACGCTTCGCCGGCCCCCGTCGCCAGGAACCACGCCACGCACGTAAAATCGCCCAGCGCCCGCGTGTAGGACGTCTCGACGACTTCGCCGCCAGCCGACCCACTGAAACGCAGCACGCGCCCGAACGGGTTTTCCGTGGACCACAAATCCGCCGCCGCAATGTTGGTGGCCAATCCGTGACGCCCGCGCCCGCCAACATCGCGAAGTATTTTGCCCGTCGGCCCCAGCGTCGGATACCACGCCGCGTCAGGCCATAGCTCAGGCCGAACCGACTCACCCCGCGACCGCGCCGCATCACCCCAGCCCAATGGTTGAAATCTGCTCAAGCGATGTCTCATTGCATCTCCGCCGGGCTGGGAATCAATCGAACCTGCTGATCCGCATCGACCGTACCCAGCGCGTCCGCCGTGTTGTTATGCACCACGAGCGAAACATAACGCGACGCGATCCGGCACCGTCCGCCGGCCTTCATCGACTGCGTCGCGTCGGCCTTCTGCACCACCACCGATCCGAGGTAGTAAAGATTCTTAACCACATCCGCCACCGCACCCTTGCCCAGCACGCCGTCAACATCCGCATCGGACGTGCCCAGGTCTCCGTCCTGAATCGATCCGTCCGACGGACTCAGGTAAAGATCGATGGCTTCACCCACCACCGGCGTCGTCGCGAATGTGAATTTCGCCCGCCATTCAAACTCCTCGGCCCGCGCCCCGGCCCCCCGATCGAGCTGCGCCGAAACCCGCCCCGCACCGGCTGCGAGATTCTTGATCGTACACGTCACCGTGTCCGTGTTCGTTCCGAACGTGACCGCCGCTTCCTGATTCACATAAATCTTGTTCGCCATCACCACTCCCCATCCATCTCAGGCCTCAGCCTCGTCCTATTCCTCGCCCGCGAACGTATCGACCAGCGCATTCACCACGAACTGAACATCGCTGTCCGTCGCCGTGGTCGGTGCGGCCTGAATCGTCGCGTTCTCCAGAATCTTCCAGACCATTCGTTCCGCCATCGCGGTCGGACCGGCGGGCTTGATCACCAGACGCGCCCACTGCACACGCTGCGCGTGGTTGGCCGTCGCGGGCGATTCATTCAAAATGTCCGCCGCCGCCTTCGCACACGCCACCGCAGCCTGCTTGCGCAACACATGAACCGCATCAGTCGCCGCATCGTAAATCTCACCGTATCCCATCGTTTGATTCCCCCTTTTGAATGAAAATGATTCCGCCTTGCGTGTCGCACCGCTTCAATGACAGCGCGTCACAGCTACCTCAACCAAACCAACTCCGCGCTACACGATATCCGTCGAGCACAACCCGCTCAGCACGATCGTCAGATCCGCACCGGGCGTCGTCGAGCCGATCTGCTCAACCTCGAACGTCAGTACCGAACCAGCCGTAACCAGCGCATCCACCTTCGCCGACGTGTCCAGCGTCTGACCCGCCGCGATCACGACCATGTCCGCCTGCTGCGCGAACACCGAAACCCCGTCCACACGCACATCCGCGATCAGGCTCGAACCCACCGGCGCTGTGTTCACCAGGCCCGTCGCGTCGCGCAGCGTGAAATCCACCGGCGCGACCCAGCCAGCCTCATAAACCTTCACACTCAGCGTCCCGGACAGGAACACGCTCGGTGCGAACGGAATCGTCGCACCGGTCGTGCCAACCGGTGACACTTCCCACAGCACCGCAGGCCGCTCATCGACAATCGTCAGCAGACCGAGGTTGGCTGTCACCGTCGCGAGAGGAAAGTGCGCGGTCAGGTCCGACGGAAACGTCGGCTGAATCTGCAACGTGTTGCCCGCGTCGAGGTACACGCGCCGCGTCGTACCGTCCGGCACGGATTGGGCCGTCGCACCGTCAAACGATTTCGTCAGCCCCCTCAGACGGTACGTGATCGGATACACACCGATGCGCGTACTGCCCTCGTCCACCACCATCCCCGCACGCAGCGCAGCCAGCACGTTGTTCTGCCGCTGCAAACGACGGTTGTACTGAATCTCATACGACGGCGTGCTGTTAGGCCCCACACCCTTGGCGATGTACGCCAACCCCGTACGCACATCGATCGTCGCATCCAACCCCTGAACCGCCGCTTCCAGCGGATAGGCTTCACTCGGATAAATCACCGCCATCACAAAACCCCCTTAAACTCGCCCTACTTCCCCGCCACCGGATCGAACCGGCTTGGCACAAACGCGAAACTCACCTGGTCCGTCACAGCGTCGTAACCGCTCCGGGTGACACCCAATGGCACTGTCGGTGCACTGTTGACCGTCACGATCGCGAACGCCGACGGCGAGACATTCCCCGCACCGTCTACCATGCGCACCGCGTGCTGAAACCGGCCAAAGACGTACCCCGGTGTTTCGTACGCAACCACCGCCGCCGGATAGAGATGCTCCGCCCCCAGGTGCTCGCCCTCCACATGCCCGTCCGGGTTGATCGCGTCCAGATGACGCACGACCAGGTGCCCGTCCAACACATGCCCCGCCCGTCGCTCAGCCTCAGGCCACAACCGCACAGGCCTCGGCGTCAGTGGGCGGTCGAAATCAACCACGCCCGTCCCGAGATCACCAAACACCTCGAACGTCGCGTCCCCCGCGTACGCCCGAATCCGCTCCACCTGCACACGCACCCGCTGCATCATTCCGCCCCCATCCAAAGAACCGCGTCAGACCAGATCCAGCTCCGTCTCCCATCGCCCGCCGTCGAACCGGTAGCGCTTGCCCACAACGCACGGACCGCGCGTCGCACCGTCCGTCCGCGTCGCCAGCGACAGCCCCCGCCCGCGAACAGCCGCCACCTCATCGCCCACGTCAAATCGAGTGTCAAACCAAGGCACTACGGGCTTGGCGGACACACGGCGATCCTCGTTGCGCTCGCGCAGCACGTCGGCCCGCAGCGCGATGGCTGTCGAATCGTCGCGCTCGATGTCGTCGCCGCCGGGGTTCACGCTGGCCAGCGCGTTCGTCGTGCCCAGGCGCGTCGCGAACCCGTACGTGTTCGGTGCGAAGTCGATACGCGACGTGGTCAGCAGCGTCGGCGTCACGCGGGCGTCCGGGCCTGACTTGGCGATCAATCGCTCGTCCCCCTCGATCACAGCCGTCACGCGCACGCGGAACGTCTGATCGATAATCGCGTACCAGAGATTCTGCTCCAACGGATCGACGCCCGGCGGCGCGATCGTCGTCGTGTTGGCCGCCTCAAACACCACGCCCGTCGGGTCAACCGCCACCGAAACATCACCCGACGCCCGCGCCCACGTCGCGCCCGAGTCGAAGCTGAATTCCACGTACACACCGAAGCCCGCCCCCAGTGCCGTCTTCGTAATCGCAGGCAGGAACCGCCGCGAACGACGCGACCAGTCCCCGCGCCGCGTAATGTCAAAGCCTGTCACTGTTCCGAAATCGAACGGCTGATAGTCATCGAACGGGATGTTTCGGTTGTACGTCGCACCGTCGAATCGGCCATCTTCATTGAGCACCCATCGTCGGCCAACGTAACGGTTCGCGGCGTACTCGGGACCGTCCGCGTGGTACATGCGAAACCACGCGAGCAGCTCCGCCGACTTGCCCAGCACCGCCAGCAGCCCCGGCGTCAACGCCAGTGACTTCGCATTGTCACGATCCACAGCCGCCACGTTGTCCAGGTTCGCCGTCGGAGGCCAACCGGGAACGAGCGGAACGGTCATCTCGTAAGCCTTCACCCCGCCGACCACGATGGGCGCGTTGATGATCTTCGCATCGTCCCAGACGATGTCGGCTGACTGCACTTCGTTCGCCCGCAAAACGTCGGTGGCAGCCAGAGACGACACATCGAATCGCTTCGTACCGTCCGGGTGAAATCCACCCCGAGCCAGGTTGAGGCTGCGTCGCGTCTGATCGCCGGCCGCCCACACGCGAAGGCTCGAACGCACCCCCGCACCGTCGCGCTCGCTCTCGATCGTCAGATGGATACCCGCGTCGTCCGCCAGCAGCGTCAGCGCCTCGACCAAATTGGTGGCTTCACACACCAGCGACGCACAAGGCTGCAACAACCGCCGGATCAACATGCTCGATCCACCCGCGTTCGGCAGCGATTCGATGAACGCATCCGTACTCGCGAACACGTTGCCGTCCAACACCGGCCCGCAACGCGGTGCGTGGAACCATACGAGATAGCGAAGAGCCTGTAGATAAGTCCACGGTTGCCCGTTGGCGTCTTCGTCGTGCGTGAAAATATGCACGCGGCGCGTCGTACCGTCCGGCAGTGTGATGTTCAGCGGTGTGACCGATCGGTTGCCGGCACCGTCCGGGTTGAACACGCACGTTTCGGCCGTCACCAGCACGCTGCGGTCGGCCCACGCGCCGGGGTCGGTCGCAAGCCCGTCTTCAATGAGGCCGCTGCGCATGCGCCGGCCGTAGATTTGTGCGTCGACGTCGCGCGCCAGACGCCCGTAGACGCCGTTGGCCACAAAGCCGAACGACTCTTCCGCACGACCCGGTCCGCCGAACCACTTGGCTGTGCTCATCGGTGCGTGCCCGTCGAACAGGACGCGGTCGCCGGACTGCTCGTCGCTGCGCACGTTCGCGATCACGCGCAGGTCCGCCGCGTAGCGTGCCCGAGCGGCTGCGGTGTCGAACGTGTTGTCCAGCCGCACCGTGAAACGCGCCGTCGAGAGATCGCCGTCGCTCCCGATGCGCACCTCCTCGACACGCAGGCGGTCATCGACCTCGAACACCCCGCTCCCCGGCGACGTTTCCACGCTGGCTGTCACCAGTTCAACTTCTCTTTCGCGTCCCACAATCACCTGCATGTTTCACCCGCTTCAAGAAAGGTCTTCCGTGTAGCACCGGTTTGCAACCGGTGGAGTCCTGTGTGGCACCGGTTTCCAACCGGTGCGGTCGACGGCCCACTAAACAACCAGTTGCACAAACCGCAGCTCGAACCCCTGCAACGCCATACCGCTCACCGGGTGTCGTCGTCGAGGCCCCCTGCGCACGAATCGATCGCACACGCACTCGGCGAACGAACGGTTGAACGAATCCGTCATGGTGAACGCACCGGCCCGTGCGACCGCAGCCTCAATGACGGATTCGATCGTGTTGAGCGCCGTGTCGTCGGCTGCGCGCAGTTGGCCGGCCCAGTTGATCTCGCGCATGCGTGTGCCGAGATGATTACGAAAAACGCCGTCGATCCCCGGGAATGCGAACGACTGCACATCGACCGACGTCGCACCGATGCCGACCTCAACGATGCTCTCCGCACCAGCCAACGCCACGCCGTCAAACGTCGGCGGTGACAGGGTGTTGACACGATCGACGGCGTAGCGCTGTTCGTACACCACGCCGGTGGCGTCCGCGCTCGATGCCTGTTCATCCAGTGCGACGAGCCGGCGGTCCGTCTGCACGACGGCTCAGTCGAGTTCCGACATGGTCAGCCCGAGCAGATCGAATCCGCCGAGCGTCGCACTGTCCCCGATGCGCGGGTCTTTTCCGCCGCGCAAATTCACGGCCGACACAAAGACGCTGAGCTTGGGCAGCCCCACGATGGCGTCGGCTGCGTCGCCGCGCAGTCGCCCCGCGTAGGCCACCACCGCCGCCGGCTGATTCAGACTTCGTGAGAACGCGGAGGCCTTTCGGCGGTCCGCACCCGAAAAACCCGCCACCGACCGAAACGCCGCCTGCCCCCCGGACAGAATCCCCCCGATCAACGTCACCACCGCGTTTTCGATTCCCCCAAGCTCACTCACAACAAACCCCCCAAGACCCAAATTTTCGGTTTTCGACTTCCTCTTTCGACTTTCTGTTTTCCGCTAAAACCCTTCAAGCTCTTCGCGCGACAGAACGCGCGCTGCGCCCGTCGTCGTTGCCCGAGGCCCTGCGGCTGCGTTCGCGGGAAGCTCCGCCACCGAAGGCAGCGAAGCCTCACCGGCTGCGATGTTCCGCAACCAGGCCAGTGTCGTGTCGCGCTTGCCGATCACGCCGACCGGCACCTCGCGCCGCCGCGCGTGCAGCCGATACTCAGCCAGATCGAGCGCCGCACTCTTGATCGGCCCGGCGGTCTCGACGTGCGTGACCAGATCGATCGGAACGGCGTAGCGTGGCGCGAGGTAGCTATCAACTTCCCCCACAGCCCCAAGCCGCACTTCGTCCGCTACGGCTGTGTTGGCTGACCCCGTCCCGGCGTCGTCGGTCAACTGCACGTACCGCGTCGTGCCCAATCGTGTTTCGATGTCGCTGTTTGTGATGTAGCTCATTGCTGTGTTTTCCTCTTTTTTTCGGTGTTTATCGTGTCGCGGAACGACCGCTCAATGCAACACAGGGACATTCCCACCCACCCCACCGTCCCTTTGAGTCTCTGCTCCTCAGTCCCGCGATGGGCACCATCGTTTGCACCGGTTGAAAACCGGTGCCACACTTCAAGCTCCTGTCAATCAACTAAGCCCCCGCTTGTCGGCCCTCGGGCTTAGACGAAGTCGGTGCGTACTGCGTACTGCCAGTAGCCGTAAGCGATGCGGTAGCGGGCGCGGACGCCGAAGAGGAGTTTTTCGCGTTTGAACGATTCCTCGCTGTCCTCCGCCAGCGCGTTGAACTCGACCGGCTCGCGGTCCTGAAAAATGAACGGGCGCACCACGCCGTCGGTCTTGAGCAAGTACCACGCGCTCGCGTCGGTCAGCCAGGGCATGGCGACGACCTTGGCGGCACCGCTCAGGACGTTGGTGGTGTTGTCCACCACGGTGGCGTTGATGGCTTCAAGGGCGCTGAAGAACATAGTCGGCGGCACGACGCACACGAAGCCGCCCGCACCGATGGGCAACGGTTCACCCTGGTCATCCGCGAAGGTCATCATGGTGGCGATGGCCTGTCGCAGCGCCGTTTTGAACTCGGCTGTCGTGGGATCACCCGGCGCTGCTGCGGCGCTGGTCACGTCGTTGTCCTGACTCCCGCTTTGGCCTGAGACGTGGGCGTTGCTGAAGAAAGTCGCGCCGTCGTAGCTGGTGAAACCGGCGGACGTACCGCTGTTGAGCAGTTGGGCGATGAGGTAGTCCTTGTGCGTGGCGGCGCGCTGGGCCAGCTCTCCGATGCGCACGCGGATCTGGCCGGTTTGATCGTCGGCGATCTCGTCGCGATCGACTTCAAGCGTCGATTCGTATTTGAGATTTTCGACGGAGTAAGACTCGGTGCGCAGCCCCTTGGCCAAGCGACCGGTGCCCCATTCGCGCATTTTGGGTACGGTCCCCAACCAGCGGTAGGTTTCGCTGTCGGAGTTGCTGACGATGCGTGTGGCCAACTCCGTGAAGTGAGCCGGTGTGTTTTCCAGTCGGTTGAAGAATTCGCTGCGCAGCCCCTTGGTGAGCAGCCCGGTGTTGATGACAGCCATGAATCGGTTCCCCCAAAAATGTGTTCTTTGTCAATCCGTTTTACGTTGTGCGCGATGGCCTCCTAGGTCGCGTCTGCGTCGGCGACACCGTGCAGGCGGATGACGAATTCGCTGCCGCTGATCCAGTCCTGCACGCGGCCTATGAATACGAAAGCACCGCTGGATGCGGTCAGGGCCAACGTGTTGTCACTGCTTGCGTAGACTTTTTTGCCGACGCTGGTGATTGTGCCGGCGGCGACGGGGTGTCCGAAGTCGCCTTGTGTGAAGACGCGGACGGAAATGTCTCCGTCGTTTCCGCTGGTGTTGTCGGCCTCCTCATAGGCGATGCCGACGAAGAAGTTGGCTGTGCCCGCGCCGGCGCCTGTGACGAAGGGTTGGGCGTAGCCGCTGGCCTCCTCGACAACGACGAAGGCGCCTTTGTAGATGTGGACGCCGCTCTTGACGAGTACGGAGCGCAGCTCCTGGTCCACGTAATGATCTACGTCACGGTTTGCTGTCAGTGCCATGTCTTGTCACCCCTTGCGTTATGGCTTTGCGTTGCAAGAAAAAAACTCAATTTCGATCATCATCGCGACGCGTGGTTACGCAGTGCGTCGGCGATGTAGGCGTTTTCGTTTGTGATGGCGGCCAACTCCGGATGCGTGCGGAACTCAGCGGCGGCGCGGGCTGCGAGCGCCCGGAGTGGGCGTTCGAGGGCGCCTGCGTCCGGCGGTGCGGTGTGGCCCAGGGGTACGACGACGGGGGCGGCGGCGATCCATTCGTCGAACATTTCCGGGTCTTTCAATGCGAGTTTGAGCGCGAAGTCCCGCTGTGCGGGGACGATTCTGCCGGTTCGCGTCGCGTCGGAGACCTTTCGCTCGGCGGCGGCGTGCGTGCGTTCGCGATCGAGTTCCTCCAATCGGGCGGCTGCGGCGGCGAGCAGGGTTTCGGTGTCGCTGGTCGGGGCCAACTGGAGTCGATCGCAGAGTGCCGCAATGGTGACACGCACCTGGCTGTCGCGGTTGACGATGGGGTCGGCCCCGACGATGGCGGGTTTGTTGGTGAGGGCGACCGAGTGCAGGCCGATGAGCTTGCGGTCGGAGCGGCGGACGAGTGCGACGGGCGAGAGGTAGCGGTACTCACGGTTGGCGAGCAGTTTCTTGGCGCGGTCGGTCCATCGGACGTCGGCAAAGAGTCCGACGCCCGGTTCCGCGACGATGGCGGTGATCCAGCCTGCGGCGGGTGCCTGTCCGTTGGGTGCGGCGAATTCGCCGCCGAGCGTTTGATGCTCGTAGTCCACGGGCAGGTCGGTGCCGTGTTCGGCGAATGCTTTTTGGGTGAGCGTGGCGGATTCGTCATCGACGACAAATTGCCCGCGTGTGCTTTCGACCTGTCCCCAGGGTGCGATGCGGACGCGCTTGGGGACTTTGCCTTCGGTGAGTCCGGCGGCGTCCAGCGGGGTGAGTTCGTGTTCCTTTGGGATGTTTGGTTTTTGGTTCATTTTTTTTGCTCCGAGTACCAGTTTTGTTCCCCGCTTCCTTCGTGCTTCCGCCTTGGTCGCACTCAGGGGCGCGGCTCTGTTCGTCTGTTTGGTCATTGCGATTGATTGCGACATTTCGGTTACTCCGTGTTTCGTTTTCCGGGCAGGACTGTGGCGGTTTCGGCAGCGCGGGGGATGCCGAGGGATTCGTGTGCCCAGTCGGCGGGGACGCGGAAGCCGAGGTCGTTGACGGCGGTTCCGAGCAGGTCGGCCAACTCGCCGGCGGTGTGTGTTCGGCGGACGCGGCGTACGAATTGGGGTACGGGAGCGTCTGCGCCGAAGCGGAAGCGGGTGAGCGGGGTCAGGAGGTCGCGTCTGATTGTGCGTGCTTCCTTGCGGAGGTCGTCGGCCAGGACGTCGCGCCGGACCTGTTCGTGGACGTTGCTGGCTGCGAACGTGCCGCGTGCGCCGGAGGTATCGGTGGTGAGTGTTTGGCCGAGCCAGGCTTTGCTGATTTCGCGGTTGATGAATTCGATGAGTCGTTCGTAGGGTGGACCTGCGGTGCCGCGTTTGGTTTCGATGATCTGGAGATCGACGGCGCGACTGAAGACGCCGGCAGCGTTGGCGCCGAGTGATTCGAGCATTTTGAGCAATTCGCGTTTTTCTTCGGGGCTGGCGGACGGTTCGTAGCGGGCGATACGAACGGGCATGCCGAAGACTTCCGCGAAGATCATCCAATCCTTCAATGCGAGGTTCTTGGCCAGGTAGACGAGGGCGGTGACGCGGAGGAGTCCGCCTCGGGTGGGATGGCCTGTGGCGCTTTGGGGGGTGTGGATGATGAATTTTCCGTGCGGTGGTTCGATGCCGTTGATCGGTTCGTCGGCGGTGAGGATGCGCAGGTCGTCGAGGTCGTCGAAGGTGAGGCGGGTGAAATCCACGGGGACGACGTCTGCGAGTGTCAGGCCTTCGGCACCCTCCTCCCAGACGAGTTCTGCGACGGCGATGTTTCGGCCTGTGGCGAGGGAGAGGTGCTGGAGCGCGTCGTCGAAGGAGTCGAGGGTGGTGAGCACTTTTCGGCAGTAGTCGGCGACCTGCTGGGCGAGGGCCATTGATTGGCCTTCGGCGTGCGGGTCGGGTCGGACGGTCCATTCGAGACCTGTGAGGGCGAGGCGGCGGGTGTTGGCGACGGCGTAGAGGTGTGGGTCTTTTTCTTCCATTTCTTCGTAGAGCTGCATGGCGGAGGCGAGTGAGCCTGCGTCTGCTTCGCGGAGGATGGCGAGGAGACGTTTTGGGGTGAGGTTGGCGGAGGGGTAGTCTCGCCAGGAGTCTTCTGGGCGCGGGGTGAGGGATAGGCCTGGTTTGGGGGTGGGGGAATCCGCATGTGGGATGGCGCTGTTTGCGCTGTGGTGCTTGTTTGCGTATTTGACGCTACTCATGTTCCGGCCGCTCCCCTCATGCTTCCTGTTCGGGCGCATTCGGTGTCGCGGTTCTGATTGGTGCTGCTCCGTAATCGACGTGGATTTTGGTCCGGACGCTTCATTCGCGATCCCTTTGTGGTTGCGGTTCGGATCAGACTGATTGCTCTTGAGGCGATTCATTAGTCGTTGGGCGAAGTTCATGAGTGGTCCTTTCGACATCGTTTTTACCAAGCGCCGTTTGTGGCGAATGCGAGGGGTTTGACGCTGAGGCAGTGTTTTGGGCCGGTGATTTTTCCGGCGGCGCGCAGGGCGAGGGCTGCGGCCCAGAAGCGGTCGGCGTGGCCTGCTTCTCCTCGGTCTGCTTCGAAGCGCATGAGGCCTCCGGATGTGACGGTGCGACGGAGGCTGTGGAAGTCGTTGCGTAATGCTTCGTCCGCGGGGATGCGGATGCGTTGTTCTTCGATGGCGGTGCGCAGTCGTCCGGCGAGGTCGGTTTTTATGGTGTTGGTGAAGATGACGGGTTCGACCTTGTGGCGTCCGAAGTCCTCGACGGCGGATTCGGCTAACTGCATGCCAAGTCCGCCGGCGTCGATGCAGGCGGCGCGGACTCTGGGGAGGGAGAGGATGTGTGAGAACAGTTCGTATTGTGCGCGGAAGGGGAGGTTGCGTCGCACGAAGACGGCGCGTGTGGTGAGTGTCTCGTCCTGACACTCGACCACCCAGAAGACGGTCAGATCGCGTTTTCGGCCTACGTCCACGCCGACGAAGAGGTCTCCTGTGAAGTCGTCGAGGCGGTCGAGGCCTGGTTCTTTCTCGAGGCTTGGGTCTTCGCAGGCGGCGATCTGTTCGTAGGTGATGAATGCGGTGGATTCGTCGAGAAATTCGCAGAGGAATTCCTGTCTGTACAGTTCGTCGTCGCCCATTGAGAGGCGGATTTCTTCGGCGTCGATGTTCAAGCCCTGCTCGATGGCGTCGGGCAGGGTGAGGTGCGAACGTTCGAAGCGTTCGTTTTGGCTGAGCTTGTAGAACATGTTGCTCTTGCCCTTGGGTGTTGAGGCGACGTCGAGTTCTCCGTCTCCTCGGAGGAGTGTGGGGAAGACTGCGGCCCAGATTTCGCGGTCGTCGGCGTGTACGGCGAATTCGTCGAGGAAGACATCGCCGGTGAAGCCTCGGATTGTTTCGGGGTTTGCGGGCAGGCCTATGACGCGGACGCCGTTGGGCAGTCTGAGTTCCATGCGGCTGAAGGAGAGGTCGTCGAAGGCACTTGAGTTGATCATTTGGGCGCCGACCTGGAGTACCTGGCAATGTTGGCGTGCTTTTTCCATGAGTTCGCGGCTTTGACGTTCACTGCCGGAGAGGAAGATTTGGTTTCTTCGGCGTCTGAGTCCTCGGATGATTCGGCGGAGGGACATGGTGAATGATTTTCCGGTTTGTCTGGACCAGCATGACCAGCGGAATCGTGCTTCGGATGTGAGGGCCTGCTTCTGGTAGGGCAGGAGCGGGAAGACTGGTTCGTGTTGGTCGTTTGTCACGATTCTGTTCTCCTTTGACGTGTGGCGAAATGCCCGCGTCGTACATGAATAGAACGTCGCGCTTGATTCGCGCGGTGCGCGCGCGGGGTGAACAGCTTGGCGAGGTAGCGGAAAAATCCGATCCGAGGAGGTCCACAAAATCGCGAAAAAGTTGGTTTTTTGTCGATTGGGCGGGTTTCTTGTGTGATTTGGGGAGATTGTGCGGATTCGATGAAAGAAATGGGAGGGGGTGGGTGCATACTCGGTTGAAGTGACTGGTTTGTGTTGTGACGGGTTGGGGGTGGGGTTCGTGTCGCACGCTGGGTGGATCGTGTCGCACGCTGGGCGGATCGTGTCGCACGCGACACGGCTAAGAAGGTCGTGGAGGCGCGTGATTGGGGGTCGCGTGAATTGCCCGGTGTTTTTTTCGGACGTACGGGGCGTTTCGGGAATTTCTTTTTTTCTTTTTTTTTGATATTCGGTTTGGCGGTTTTTGAAAGGTTAAGAGCTGATGAACGGTCGAGGATATGCGTCGTTGTTTGCGGGCTTTGGGATGGTGATGTCGTTTTGTTCTGTGGCGTCTGCTCATCTGGCGATTGTTCGCCAGGGGCCTGAGAGTCGCGGGGTGCGTGAGCTTGAGGATCAGTATGGTCGTGCGTTGGCTGCGGGCGATTTTGATGGTGACGGGTTTGAGGATCTGGCTGTCGGCGTGCCCTGGGAGGACATCGAGGGGCCTACTGGCACTGTTTTCAACTGCGGGGCTGTGGTTGTGAGCTACGGCAGTGAGACGGGGATTGTTCCTCAGGGAGCGCAGATTTTTACGCAGGACAATCTGGGTTACACGAGCGAGGTTTTTGATCAGTTTGGTCTTACGCTTGCGGTTGGGAATTTCAACGGGGATGCTTATGACGACCTTGCGGTCGGTTCGCCGACGGAGGATTTCAACGGGTTGGACAGTCCTGGAAACGTGATTGTGATTTATGGATCGGCTGGTGGTTTGGATGCGTCGAACACTGCTCTATTCAGCCAACTGAACTCGGCGGGGAATCCTGAAAACGGTGACGAGTTCGGGGGAGCGTTGACGGCTGGGGATTTCAACAACGACAACCGGGATGATCTGGCAGTCGGTATTCCGGGTGAGGATCTGGAGATCGGCGTGACGACGCTGCCGGATGTTGGTGCGGTGCAAATCTTTTTTGGAAGTGCCACAGGTCTGACATCAAACGGCAGTTACATTTTGACGGATGCGGATACGCCGGGTGGTGCTCAGGTCGGGGCTGGGTTTGGCTCGGCGCTTGCTTCGGGCAATTTCAACGGTAATGCCTACGATGATTTGGCGGTTGGTGCTCCGGAGACGGACATCATTGGCACGCTGGATGGCGGGGCGGTCTACGTTTATGACGGTTCGGTCTCTGGGCCTTTGGCGGGCAGTGTTTTTCAGGTGTTGGCGGAGCAGTTGATTAACAACGGCACGCTGGAGGACGGCTTGTTTGGTTTTTCGCTTGCGACGGGCCGGTTGGGCGATGACGTTTATGAGGACTTGGCCATCGGGATGCCGGGTTACACGACGGACCCCATGTTCCCGGAGTTTGGTGCGATGCTGGTGTTGTACGGATCGGCTGGTGGGTTGAATGCGGCGGACAGTACAAATCACTCGCTGGCGTCGATGCTGGGTGCGAGCGGGAACGAGCGTATGGGCACATCGATCGATTGCGGCGATTTCAATGGTGATGGGATCGATGATCTGGCGGGCGGCGCACCGGGTGATGGTGTTACGGGGTTGAACGGCTTCGTAAACGGAGCGGGTCGGGTGTTTGTGATCGAGAGTGAGGCGAGTGGCGTCCCGACGTTTCAGGAGACTATTACACAGCTTGATCAGTCGAACCATTTCGAGACGCCTGAGCCGGGCGACGTGCATGGTGGGGCTATTGTGTTCGGTGCGTTTGCGGGCGGTTCGCGTAAGGCGCTGGCGGCTGGTGTGACGGGTGAGGATGCGAACCCTGCACCCGGGACCGGCGAGAGCGTGGTGGTGAATGCGGGTTCGGTTCATATTCACATGCCTTGGAAGCAGCCGGCGAATTTGTCTTGTCTGACGTCTTTGGTGACGGATTGTGACTTGAACATTGTGTTTTCGGTAAAGCCTTTTGATCGGCATGCGATTGCGAGTGTGACGAAGATCATGACGGGGTTGTTGGCTGCTGAGGCGACGCAGCCGGGGTGTGGCCCTTGTTTGGATTATGAGAATGATATTTATCAGATGCCGAACGTGTTCGATGTTGGGGCCAATGGTGGGACGATCGGCGGATCGCTTGCGAATATGTGTACAGGTGAGTTTGGGAACATTGAGTTTCTGATGCATGGGTTGTTTCTGCGGAGTGGTAACGAGATGGCATTCAGCCTCGCGGATTTTGTTGGGACTCAGGGGACGACGTGTTTGAATACGGGGTGTGCTGATCTTCCAGTGTTCGTTGACATGATGAACGATCGTGCGGCTGAGCTGGGTATGACGCGTACGTCGTATACGAATCCGAGCGGCGGTATTCACGGCAATTTTTGGCCTTCGCCGAATCTGTCGACGGCGGAGGACTTGGCGATACTCGGGTACAATGCGATGTTGAATGATCGTGTCCGTGATATTACGAAGAAGCCGTCGGTGAATTACATTCGGTCTAATGGCTGTGCGTCACCGAACGGTGTGGTGCAGACGTGGAATTCGGGCATATTCGTGGTGCCCGGAGCGAGTACGAATTCGTTTCCGAATGCGATCGGGATCAAGCCGGGTGGGAACTCTCTGGCGTCTTCGACGTTTGTGGCGGCGGTGGATCATCCGGATGGGCGGTTGTTTGCGGTGGCGTTGGGTTCGGCCACCGGTGGTTCAAGATCGTGCGGGTCTTTCGGGAACGTGTCGAATCGTCGCTGTGATGTTCTGAGTTTGTTGCAGTTGGGGACTACAGAGTACTGCAATTTTCCTCTAGCCCCGACGCCCACGCCGGCTGGTTCGACGAACCGTTATGCCGTTGGGACAGGGTCGGGCGATGGGCAATCGGTTGGGTTCGGCATGGGAGACGTTGAAGATCAGGACATGGCTGTCCGTCTTTCGCTGGGCGCGGGGACGCCGGCTGCTACGGCGACGCTGATCGTCGATCACAGCGGCAACCTGGTGTTGAAGCCGGGTGAGTCGGCTACGTGGAGGATGGATCGTTTTCGCAGGCATGATGGTATTACCGTGACGAATGTCAGTGCGATTACAGCGGTGATTCAACACACGTTCAATCAGCCGACACAGACGGGGATCGAGACGCTGGCGCCGGGGGCGATGTTCCGTATCTTGCCATACGACGCTGGCTCGCAGCAGCCGGATGCGACGCTGGTGCTGACCAATCTGAGTTCGGTCGAGACGGTTGATCTGGAGATTCTGCGGGCTGGGTTTGAGCATGATGTGGCGCTGACGGCGGCTTCGAGTGAATTTCTGTTGCGGGTGGAGTCTACTCCGCGTAATGGTGAAGAAGGGATGAATGTGGCGTTGCTGGGCGAGGATGCCGCGCCGGGCGGGACGATCATGATGGATATCGTCAATTCGTACGGGGCGGATCAGGATCTGGACGGCGACTTCGACATGCGGGAATTCGTTGCGTTTCAGCGCTGCTTCGATACGACGGATGCTGATTGCCTGGGCTGGTTTGATTTTGACCACAACGGTGCGATCGACCTGTTGGACTTCAAGACGTTTGATGAGCTGCGGACCGGGCCTTAGGGCTGGGTTGATGGCGTGGTTCTCCGAACTGTTCTGCGCCTTTGAGCGTGGCGAATGCGGTAACTTGAAGGGGGCGGTTTTCCTGGGAAGGGAAGGCCGCTCCCTTTCTCATTCCTTCATCGGTTGTGTTCGGTGTCGCGTCTCTGGATCGATGCGTAATTCGGAGCGTGGTGGGGGAGACGGAGTGGGCGTAATTGGCGGTTATCGTGGTCCACCGCTTCCTTACGGGCGCGGCTCTGTTCGTCTGTGCAGGTTGAGCGCTGGCTGACAAGGTGACGCGGTTTGCGGGACGGCCGGGGCTGCTTTCGCAGGGGACGCTCTCTGATATCGCGGCATCCGCTAAACGGCAAGCCACGGTTACACTTGCTGACCCTTTGGGGGGGGGTGCCGGTGGGTCGGCTCACGTGATTGTGCGGGTTTTCGCTCACCGCTCCGCCGGAAGCATCCTAGATCCCGTGTTTCGCTTGCAGCGACAGGCTGATTATGCCGGGGCGCGTCGCAGGGGCATGGTCATGCATCTTGGGCCGCCCAGCCCGCGAACGAGTTCTGAATCGTCAATGCCGATGCAAGTCACGCCGTGCTCCTCCAGTGCGGCGGTCGTGCGTTCGTTGCGTTCGTAGGTGATGGCTACGCGCGGAGCGATGGCGAGCGTGTTTGTGCCGTCGGTGCGTTGTTCTCGTGCGGCGAATTGTCCGGTGCCGCCGGCGGTGTCGATCAAGGTCACGTCGGTTCCGAACTCGTCGCGCAGGATGTCCACGAATGAGCGGTCTTCGGGGACGCGATTCACCCCGCCTTCGTCGCCTCCGTCCGATTCGTAGCGGTGGATGTACTTGACCTGCTGCATGACCTCGGCGTACCAGACGATCATGCCGCGATCGACGACCGTGAACACGGTGTCGAGATGCATGAACGATCGTTCCGTGGGGATGGGCACCTCGTACACGCGCTTCACTTGTCCTTGGGAAAAACACTTGCCGGCGAGCATTTCGATGGTCTCGCTTCGCGTGCGTTCGCTCGCACCGACCAGCACGGCGTCCGGTGACAGTATGATGACATCCCCGCCCTCGATCGTGTAAGGCCTGTCTTCGGTGGGTTCGTCCGTGCCGCCGTATACGATTGTGTTGGTCTTGAATTCGGGGTGGTTTTCCAGGACGGCACGGGTCAGCACAGACTCGCGTACGCGGACGCGGTGGTGCATTTTGGAAGAGATGGCTACGTCGCGCACGACGACGGCTGGGTCTCGGCTGAAATAAGCGTTCGGGATTGGGGGCAGCAGGTATTGCGGTTCGTTTTGAGGCGATGGGATGCGTCGCCCGATGCGTTCGGTGTACTCTTCCGAGTTCAGGCCGGCGAACAGGAGGTCGGTTAGCTCGGTTTTGTCCCAGTGGTCCAGTGATGTCATCTCGTCGGCGATCGCGGGTACGCCGGCGTTTTGACAGACGGTGCGTAGCACTGCGGCCCGCGTGATGTCGTTGCCCAGGATGTCGGCCAGCAGGTTTTCTAGGTAGACGACCTCGACGTCCTGTTCGTGCATTTTCCCGACGAAGGCGTCGTGCTCCTCCTGCATGCGTCGCAGGAAGGGTATGTCCTCGAAGAGGAATTGACGCATGTTGTCATGCATCAGGCGGTCGATTTCGCGGCCCGGGCGGTGGACCAGGACAGCTTCAAGCTTTCCGTACTCGTTATCAATCTGGAATTTCACATGCCACCTGCGTTGTTCACGATTTCAAACCCAAACCCCATCATAACGTCGGTTCGTCCGGCGGCACAGGGTGGGGGTTTCGGGTGCTCTGTTCGGGGGGCGCGGCCATGCGTGATGGCATCGGAGGATTTGTCTCTTGAGATTTCAAACGCACCGGGTTGGTACGGCAGGTCGAAACCTCCCGGAGAAGCCCCCAGCCTTACGACAGCTTTGTCATGCGTGAATCGAAGGGTAATTCGCGCCGATTCGGGTAATCGTGAGAACGGTCGTAATGTGCGTTTGTCGCGGTCCACCGCTTCCTTACGGACGCGGCTCTGTTTGTCTCTTCACGTCGAACGATGGCTGACTGAGCACTGGAGGTCCAACACAATCCAATTGACGGTACAGGCGGCTTGGCTGGGCGTAGCGCAGCTGTGGTTACGTTTGCAGGCGACACATGCCCGTCTTCGAGGCGGGCATGCCACCCGACACCCGACATACCAAATCAGCGATCCGCGCGCGTCAGCATGTCGGCTTCGTGATCGTTTGCGCTGTCCGGATTCCACACGCGTACGTCGCTGATTTCGTAGCGCAGTTGAAGATCATCGAGTGAGGCGGTTTTCCCGGTAAGCCAGCGATGTGTCGAGAAAATACGGGTGGAACCGGGAAGCAGCGGCCCGCGCCAATCCCGATCCGCTGCGATCGGGGTGGCTGCCCATTCGTTCGACTCTGCCACCGGGTCGCCGTCGGCATCTGTGATGACGATGCGCATGGACAAGAGTGACACGACTTCGTCACCCATGTTGTGTACTTCGATCACCGGGCGATAGCCGTGTTGGCCGTTTGCGAAACGCACATCCACGCTGATCTCGCGTGCGTAGTCGGGCCTGCGTTCGTCGTTGAGCATGTCCGCCATTGCAGGGGGGAGCGCGTCGATCACTTCCGGCAGCCCGCGTACGATGGCTTCGCCAAGCTCGAACAGATTGCCCGTTTTGCGATCCACAACATCGAGGCTGTACAGCGCGATGGTCGTGACGCTCAGAATCACCGTCGTGACGACGACCGTCGTTCCCAGTGCGGCCATTCCGAAAAAGGACATGCGTTTGTGTGCGATTTCCTGACCGTTTCGATTACCGAACATGACTCATCACTCCAGCGGGCGCGAAAACACTCTGACAACATTACTGAGAGCTTATTCGCTGCCCGTCGGGAATTATTTGCGTGGGCTGGGAATGCGTGTTCCGCAGTTCACCCGCTTCGGCTGAATGCCCTATAACGTTTTATCGAATAAGGGATTACAGCCATGCCGTTCGATGCCTGGGTTCCATTTTGATATCGTATTCTCGAATCGTAGCAGTGCATCGCACGGAGCAGCCTGGCATGGAATGCGGCACGCGAAAACTCGTCAACCACTCACGACACAGACGCGGGTTCAGTCTCGTCGAGCTGGTGCTGGTCATACTGATTATCGGAATCATCGGTGCCATCGCCGTGCCGCGTGTTTCCGGCGCGGGGCAGAGGGCGGCTGTCGCGTCGGTCAAGGCCAACGTCTCCAACGTCCGCAAAGCAATCGAATACTACTACGCTGAGCACAAACGGTATCCCGGTTACACGTCGGGCGGGATCGCTAACAACACGAAGTTTATTCATCAGCTAACCAAGTTTTCGGACGCCAGGGGCAACACGAGCGACACACGCGGCGGGCAATTTGTCTATGGTCCGTATCTGCGCCCGCCGTTTCCTGCCAACCAGATCAACGGGCTGAGCAACGTGCAGGTCAAGACCAATCCGAGCGATGCGAACCCAGCCTTGAATGCCGCGGGTTGGGTGGCGGTTCTAAGTACCGGAAAATTTCGCGTGAACGCTTCGACGGAACAACTCGTGGATCGAGGTGGGAAGGCTGAGGAAGTCGCCGACATGCTGAACAAAGCCGTGGCTGATGTGAAAGCAACCATCGTCGTGATGGGCGGATGATTGTTCGCGCTTATGCAAGCGTGAGTTCGACGTCACCGTGTCGAACCTGGTGCCGGCTGCTGTCGGCAGGATGCGCGGCGGCGTAAAGGCGTAACGCGCTTTCCGCTGCAAGCGATTTTCCGAACTGGGCGGCTACCGTGTCCGCGTCGTTGTCGCAGCCTTCGGGGCAGTCCCACGAGACGATGCATGGACTGGTCGCCGTGGTCTCGGACGCAGCCCGTCGCAGGAGATAGACGCACGCTCCTTCAGACCAGACATCTCCGTTGTCCGACCCGTGCCGCGAGCCGCCCATTCCGGCCACCAATGCTTCGGACAAAACCTCGAACCCGCCCGCGACGGCTAGGTCCGCTTCATGGTTTGCAAGCAGAGCGCACGCTTTCGCGATCGCGCTCATCCCGGATGACGCGCCCGAAGCCAGCGTGAGGTTGGGGCCTCGGATGCCGAACGCGCGGGCCATCGCCCCGGAGACGAAGTTTCCCACGGTTTGCGGAAAGTGAATTGGGCTAACAAATCGGGCGCTCTGCTCGCGCACCTCCTCGGCGAACTGTATCATTCCGGCTTGGCCTGCGAACGCGCTTCCCAGCACGAGCGCGGTCCGGTCAGAGGCCAACTCGGCAGTGTCGATTCCCGCGTCGGCGCAGGCGTGTCGAATCGCGAGGGCTGTGATCCAGGCGGATCGATCCTGCTTCACCTCGTTCGTCGCGTCGGCCAAGTCTTCGAGAAACGTATCGGGCACAGCCCAATAGAGCGCATCGGCTGGGCAGAGCGGTTCCGGGGTGGCAAACACGTCGCCAGCTGACCCGGCTGCGAACGGTGCGACTACGCCTGTTCCTTCGATGGTGATTTTCGACACGCGCGTTCTCCGATAATCGTGAAGCTGCGAATCTAACGGTTCGCCGCCCGATTGGCCACCGAAGTCGAAAATCCTGCCGTCGATCGCCCTTTCGGGACGGTTTTGGCGTTTTACGTAAACGCTTTGGGCAGCGTGGTTTGCCTGACTCTTAGCCTTGGATTTTCCGCTTTTCTCCATTATCGGAAGAAGTTTCTTGACACAGGACGCCCACCGGCGCATACTATTGTTGTGTTCCGGAAGCCACCTCCTCCGGCTAAAGGAACCGTTCACAAGGCACCTCGGGAGAGAGAGTCTCGCGGGGTGTTTTTTTTGCGCACTCCACGGCGACGCGGTTTCGCCAGTTCATTTTGAGTTTCCGGGCGGGTTGGTGCCGGTTCAGCCGGTGGTTCTTGTGGTCGTCTGACGGGCGCTGCTTCCACAAGGGAACGCCCTCTGACATCGTAGCGTCCGCTAAACGGCAAGCTACGGTCACGCGCACTGACCCTTTCGGGACAAGCCAAGCCGTACCACGTAAAATGGGCGTACACATCAGCGCGCTGCTTCGCTTGCTTGAACTTGTTGCTCCGCAGGATTACTCCTACCATGCGCCGCTGGTGAGCGTCATTTGGGTTGGGAGCATCGTTTTGTTCAATGTGAAGCGAATTCGGTTGGTTGCGATGGCCGTCGGTGCTGCGGTTTTGGCTTGCGGGTTGGGGATTGCGCGGGCGGACGGTCCGGAAGAGACGGTGGAGCAAATTCTGGACCGTATCGAATCGCGCGGGGATTCGATTGAGGATATTCGCTGTCGCGTCGCGTTTTCAGAAGAGGATCGCATCACCGAGGACACCACGCTGCGCACGGGGACGATCGCGTTCAAACGCCGGAAGCCAAACCCGATTTTTCTGATCACGTTCGACAAAGTGGTGCAGGACGGGCGCGTCAGCCGTACGCGAAGCTGGTATTACTTTGACGGTCGCTACTTTTTCGAAGCCAAGGAGCGGTCGAAGTCGATCATCAAGCGCGACTTGGCACCGCCAGGGACGGAACTGGATTTGTTCAGCATCGACAAGGCGCCGTTCCCCATCCCGTTCGGCCAGAAAAAGGCTGAAATACTGGCTAACTTCGATGTTGTGCTGGGGGCGCCGGCGAAGGATATGCCCACGGCGAAGCATCTGGTCTGCACGCCGAAGCCGACCAGTCGATTCGTGAGACAGTATGAACGCGTTGAGTTTTTCGTAGCACCGGGATTGAATCTTCCTCGGCGGATCATCATCACAACCAACGCGGCGGACAAGGTGATGACGGCGGACTTTCCCGACCTTTCGACCGGATCGATCAACGCCGGCTTGCGCGACAAGGACCTTCACCTGCCGCGCGATACATCAACGTACACTGTGGCTGAGGAGTGACAGGTTGCGACACTCATTCAATCGCGCATCGCGACACGTGAATTCATGACTGATATGATGAAAGCTGTTCGCAAGGTTTCCGCCGAGCCGGGTCTGGTCGTCGAGGACATTCCCATTCCAACGATCGGTGCGGAGGACGTGCTGGTGCAGGTGGAGGCTGCGGGCATCTGTGGAACGGACCTGCATATCTGGAGCTGGGACCGGTGGTCGTCGCGTCGGATCAAGCCGCCGCTCACGCTGGGTCACGAATTCGCGGGAACGGTTGTGGAGGTCGGCGGGCGCGTTTCGACCGTGCGGGTCGGCGATTACGTGTCGGCTGAGTCGCACATTACGTGCGGCATGTGCTATCAGTGTCGCACGGGGCAGGCACATATGTGCCCGAACACACAGATTCTCGGCGTGGATCGTGAGGGCGGCTTTGCGGAATTCGTCGCCGTGCCGGAGAAGGTCATCTGGCGGAACGATCGCAGCAAGATGCCGCCGGAAATCGCCTGCCTGCAAGAGCCGTTCGGCAACGCAGTGTTTTCGACGATGAACCAGGACATTACAGGGAAATCGATCTGCGTTTTGGGATGCGGGCCGATCGGACTATTCAGTGTCGGCATCGCGAAGGCGTCCGGGGCTGCGCAAGTTTTGGCGTCGGATGTCAACCCGTTTCGCCTCGACCTGGCTAAGACGATGGGAGCGTCGCGCGTGTTCAATCCGACCGAATACGCAGCCGACGGTGACGGGACGGTGGTGGATGCCATTGTCGATGCCAACGGCGGATTCGGCGTGGACATCATGCTCGAGATGAGCGGTGCGCCATCGGCTATTACGACCGCGTTTCGCGCGGTGCGTAACGGTGGGATCGTTGTGCTGTTCGGCATTCCGTCTAAGCCGGTCGAGATCGATGTGGCTGAGAACATGATTTTCAAGAACCTCACGGTTCACTCGCTCAATGGCCGGCGCATTTTCGACACGTGGTACAAGACGCGCTGGCTGCTCGGCGAGGGCGTGGTGGATCTTCGGCCGCTTATCACGCGGACCATTACGCTGGACGAGATCGACGCGTCGATGCCGCTGTTGCAGGAAGGCAAAGCCTGCAAACTCGTCGTGATTCCCGAGCATAAGCATGCACCCGCAACGACCGGTCCGGCGGCGGAGCGCGTACGCGACCCCAATATTCGCGGCACGATCACTCATCGATAGTGTTGGTGGCTGCCATTTGGCACTCGGATTGACGCTTTTCGCGAAACCGTGCGTCGGGCGCAGCGTAGCTGCGGGTGCGTTTTGGGCGCAACATGCCCGCCTTCAAGACGGACATGCCACCCACTGAATAACGCGTGTCAACGCACTAATTCTTGGCACGCAGGTAGGCTTTTTTGTATTTTTTGAAGGTAGGTTTCAGCTTGTGGGCACGCTCAAACTGAATCAGGGCGTCATCGTCCCGGTCCATCAGTTCGTAGGTTCGCCCCAGCGAGTAGGCTGCGTTGGCACTGTCGGGGTGTTCCTCGATACGTTTGAGATTGATTCGCAGCGATTCGTCCAGATGCCGCTCCGCGGCGGCGGTGTCGCCCATCAAGCGGTACGTTCTCACCAAAGAGCGGTGCGTCGAGGCGGCGTTCGGATCCTTTTCGAGCTTGCGCTTGTCGAAGCGGAGCGCGTCGCGCAGGCATTTTTCCGCCTCTTCCATTTGGCCCGCATTGACCAAGACCTTAGCCAGCTTTCTCAACGTGGAGCGGCTTGACGGTTTGGTCTTTTGCAAGCGGCGAAGGAGTTCCGCGGAGGTGTCCCATTGTTCGTAGCGCGCGTAGCGATCGGCGAATTTTTCGATTCCGTTGTTGATGCGTTTGTCGATGCGTTCCCGACCTCGCGGCGTGGCGTAGATGGCCAGGGTGGTATTGGCGGCAACTGAAATGACTACAAACGACGTCAACGCCAGACGCACGGCAAGGCTGCGGCGGACCTCGATGGTCCAGGCTGCGTCGCCGTGTGGAGAAAGTCCGCGTTTGGTCAGGAAGGCGTAGTGGATCGACATGATGGCGACGGCAAAGCCGACGAGTAGCTCAGCTATTTCGGCTTCGTTGAAGCTGAAGGGCCCAGCCTCCAGAATGCCCGCTGCGACCAGGAACGGAATCGATGCGAGGGGCGGCGGCGCGAGGCCGCGTGCATCCAGCCAGACGGCTGGTCGCCACTTGATGCGAACGAGCATTGGGTAGAAAAGTCCGTAGGCAACCATGCCGCTCGCGAGGATGTAGGTGAGGGACGCCTTCAAGGTCGTGCTGAACGGCCCGGTCAGGAAATTGTGGAGATTCGTCTCGCTCTGAAGGTTGTTGGCTTTGAAAAAATCGGGGGATTCGAAATTGAATACGCGCTGGCCCCACGAAATCTCCTCCATCGCCACGTAGAGACAACTGACAGTCAACAAGGCGAACGTGACGCGGTAGCGGGTCCGAAGAAACAGCAGCCGAAACGAGACCACGAACGACACGACGAACAGCCAGAACTGAGTCCATTCGCCGAATAAGTCCTCGTACGTCGCCCAGATGTAGGCCATCGGATAGTTGACGGCGGCGACGGTGTAGCCGCCGATCACCGCGGCGAAGACGATCAACGATGTGAGAATATCAGGGCGTTTCATAACGAGTCAGGTCACCTCGATCTCTATATCGGCACCTCTGCGTTCCACGCATACGCAAAAAACGAGGAGACCCGAAATGGGCCTCCTCGTCAAGAATATGACAACTCAATTGAAGCTCGCGGACCAGGCCGCGTGCGGTTTAGTCAGAATCGCTGTCGGAATCGGAATCGCTGTCCGAATCAGAGTCGCTGTCCGAGTCTGAATCCGAGTCACTATCCGAGTCGGAATCGCTGTCCCCGAAGTCGAAGTAGCAATCTCCGTTTCCGGAATCAGAGTCTGAATCGCTGTCGGCACCCGAGTCGCTGTCTGAATCAGAGTCGCTGTCGCTGTCGGAATCCGAGCCGGAGTCTGAATCAGAATCGCTGCCGGAGTCCGAATCGGAATCGCTGTCCGAATCGGAATCGCTGTCGGAGTCTGAATCGCTATCCGAATCCGAGTCGCTGTCTGAGTCGGCGCCGTCGTCACATTGCAGGTCGACGAGTTGGCCGTTGGTGACCTCGATCAGATCGCAACCAATATCGATGATGGCTACGACATCGTCGCAATCGCCCTCGATTTCGTATCCGACCATCAGGAGACCACCGCCATCAGAATCGGAATCCGAATCGCTGTCCGAATCCGAGTCACTGTCGGAGTCTGAATCGCTATCAGAGTCTGAGTCACTGTCGGAATCCGAGTCACTATCGGAATCGGAATCGGAATCGGAGTCACTGTCTGCGTCCGAGTTGCTGTCGCCGGTGTCGACTTCGCAGAGATCGATTTCGCAAATTGCGTCTCCGGTGGTCACCACAAGCACGGCCATGTCGGAACGTATCTTGAGGATACCGCTGCTGAAGTCAGAATCGCTATCCGAATCAGAATCGCTGTCCGAATCAGAATCGCTGTCCGAATCCGAGTCGGAACCGCTGCTACCAGCCGAGCATAACGGGCCGCCGTTGCGACTTGCACCGGCAATGACTTCAAAGTCACCAAAGATTGAGCCGATGCCGATTTCCCGCGAACAACTCGTGTGGATATTCTCAGCCAACGATCCATCCACGTATACGCGGATCTCGGTGCTGAGCGTACCGTTGTTGTCGGCACCCACGAAACTGAATTGGCCACCGGAATCTACGTCGCCCTCAAAAACGAGCAGGTCATTTTTTTTCTGCCGAACCACGATGTGAACCGGGCCAAGCCCGTTGTACTGCAAGGTCAACTCGGTGACCTTGCCATCACATTCACCGCAGTCCGAATCGCCAACCGCTTCGGCCACGCACACGACAACGCAGTCGTCGGGCAGCGTGCAATCGTTTCGACAGCCGTCGTCATCGGCGGTGTTGCCGTCGTCACACGCTTCGCCGCTGTCAACGATGCCGTCGCCGCAGACCGGCACGGTGCAATCGTTTCGACAGCCGTCGTCATCGGCGGTGTTGCCGTCGTCACACGCTTCGCCGCTGTCAACGATACCGTCGCCGCAGACCGGCACGGTGCAATCGTTTCGACAGCCGTCGTCATCGGCAGTGTTGCCGTCGTCGCACTCTTCACCACTGTCAACGATGCCGTCGCCACAGACCGGCGCGGTGCAGTCATTTCGGCAGCCGTCGTCATCGACGGTGTTGCCGTCGTCACACGCTTCGCCGCTGTCAACGATGCCGTCGCCGCAGACCGGTGCGGTGCAATCGTTCCGGCAGCCGTCGTCATCGATGGTGTTGCCGTCGTCGCACTCTTCACCACTGTCAACGATGCCGTCGCCGCAGACCGGCACGGTGCAATCGTTTCGGCAGCCGTCGTCATCGACGGTGTTGCCGTCGTCGCACGTTTCGCCACTGTCAACGATGCCATCGCCACAGACCGGCGCGGTGCAGTCGTTTCGGCAGCCGTCGTCATCGACGGTATTGCCGTCGTCGCAGGTTTCGCCGTCGTTGATCTCACCGTCGCCACAAACAGGCACCTGTATGCGTACCAGGCCCAGCGTCCACAACAGAGAGTCGGACGCACCGTTAAATTCAGGCGGTGACACGAGTTGCAACGTCGTGGAACCGACGCCGGCTGGTACGTCGATCAGAAAAACCGGAGAGTCCCAAGCGGCTCCGTCGGTGCCACCCAGCTCGTTTTCGCGGTTTGGATTATCCGAGATCAAGACCCGATCAGGACGATTGAGATCGCCATCACCGGAGAAAATCAAGACTTCAGCCGTACGGGCGAAACTCACTGGATCGTAAGAGAGCACTACCGGCTGAGTGACTTCGCCCTCCGGGAAGGGATCTGTGCTGAATGCGAAATCAAGTCCGTCGGCTCCGATGATGCGGTACGTACGTTGGTCACCGGTGTCTTCGTAGATCACGATCAAGCCGGCACCGTTCAAGCGTGCCAAGCTGTTGGCCAGGTCACCGTTCGCAAACGAAAACGTGGTCAACCCAAATCCGTCGACAGCGACCTTATCGCTGACGATCGAGGTGACGTCGGAGCGATAACCGATGTTGTTCGTCAAGCCGGCACGCGGGAGATTCACTTCGGAGCCGATGATGTCACCGGTGAGCGAATTGCCCTCGAACAGAACGACTTGATCTTTGTTGGGAGAACCAACTACGCACCCGCCAAGCCCGTCTTCGACGCAGGGCAGGTCTCGCCCAGCCCAATACAAGAACGCCTGCAACACCGGGCCGTCAATGCCGACCTCAAATGTCGCCGTCGCGCCACCCAGACTCTCGGCACCGATTCCGTCATTCGCAATCGACAGTCCCTGTCCCTGTAATTCAAGGTCAGGACTGACGGTTAGCGGTGTGGCTAAACCTGCCGAAGCGATGACTGACAAACATGCTGCAACCCACGATTTCCGAAACATCATATTATTGCCCCCTCCATAGAAGCGTTGAACCAACTGCGCACGAAGCGCGAACTTTCCGTATGTCTGTAGCCATGTTTGTGGCCGAACCTTGCACAGTCAACGTCCGTTGCCGCAAACTGAATTTTTTCGCTCAAAACACTATATGGATACAAGCCTCGGCTAGGGTATCGATCAGCACGCGCAGGGTCAACCAAACCGATCGGATCATGTCGAACTGCGTGAGTCACTCTATTATCGGATTGATCGATACAATCGACACAAATGGAGTGGCGAGCAAATCTCGGTCTTTGAGAGAGTTGCGCAACAGTCGTAGTTTGATAATGCGGGCAAATTTGTGCGCGCGGCTCGCCGGATAATCGCTGAAACCGTTGGGGCCGGTGATCGCCCTGTGAATCGGTCCCCTATTTACTGGGCTTTCTGGACTTCTTGATCTTCTCAGCCTCTGCGGCCGCTTTTTGAAGGCGCTCAAACAGGCCTGGCCCTTTGGACGTCGCTTTCTTTTTCTTGACTTCCATCGCGACTTTATCCGGACCGGCGGCCTTGAGATCCTCGATGTGCTTGCGGATGCGTTTCTGCTCAATCATTCCGAAGAAGCTGCTCGCAAAAATGTATAGATTCAATCCGCTGGGCATGTTGTAGAAGAACAGGCCAAACATGAGCGTCATGTAGGGCATCATCTTCTGCATCTGGGCAGTCTGGTCTGCCTGGGCACCGGACTTTCCGGGCGGCGGGGTCGGCTTGGGCATGAGCTTCTGCTGAAGGAACATGAATATGGAGACCAGGATCGGCAAAAGGTTGAAGCTGGCGATTGGGCCGGTCATGTTGGACAGCAGCGGAATGGTTATGGGGTTGTCGAACTTGATCATCGCGTCCGGAGCGGTCAGGTCCTGAATCCACCAGAAGAACGATTCGTGTCGCATGTCGATGTTGAAGTTGAGCGCCGTGAACAGGGAGACCCAGATCGGCATTTGCAGCAACATGGGCAGGCAGGACGACAGCATGCCCGTAGCCGGGTTGATGCCGGACTCCTGGTAGACCTTCATGGTCTCCTGACTTTGCTTCTGCTTGTCGTTTGGGAAACGCTTCTTGATTTCCTCGATCTTGGGGGCGACGGTGGCCATGTTCTGCTGCATGCGCAGCATGTTGATCTGCCCCTTTTTGGTAATGGGGTGCAGGGTCGTGCGCACCATGAGCACGAGGACGATGATCGCGACACCATAATTGCGGAAGATGCTTTCGAGCATACCGAGCATCCAGATCATGAAGAGAATGAAGGCCTTCGGCACCATGAAAGCGCAGGCACCCATGTTGAAGCTGGCTATGACTTGCTCGTCGTAACCCAGCGTCACGTACTCCTCGGTATTCTGAAATGCTTCGCGGTTTTTCGGGCCTGCGTAGACAGCAACAATACGCCGCGTCGTGGAATGCGGTTCGACGGCGATCGAATCAGTGATGGTGCGTACGGTGCTGATCGGTTGGTCGGCTGCGTCGTTGGCGATGGGTTCAGCGACTACGGAGCGCACCCACTTGGCCTGCGTATCGCCAGCCGCAGGGCGTGGGGCTTCAAAGACGACGAAATACTTGTTCGACACCGCCGTCCACAAGAGGGGTTCAACCGTGTTGTCGCGATTGAACATTTCCGTTTCCAGGTCGGCCTGCATGGTGAACCGTGTGGCGGAGACGCCGTCACCGCGTTGTTGTCCGGCGTACAGGATGCGGTCGTTGAAGCGCAAGTCCTCCTGCTTGAATCCAATCGGGCCTCGGTGTGTGATGACTGCGCTGATGCGTTCGTCGGTCAGGTTTTCCAATTCGTAGATGATGTCGAAATCGTGACGGCTGGAGTCTGAACGCTGCTCGGGTAACACAAAGGTTTTTCGAATGGCGAGGAGGGGCTGGTCTTCGCGCATGATGGTCGTCTTAAAAACGACTTCGCCCGCGGATTCGGACTCGATATCCCAGTCGACATTGTCGAGTCTCACGGTCGAATCGATGGATTGCAGGTAGATTTGCTCAGTCGCGAACGATCCGGGGCTGGATTCACCTTCGGGTACATCGATCGCCTTCAGAAGGGGATAACGCGGCTCGGGCGGATCGACGAACTCGGAGAAATCGCTGAGATCGAGATTGAGGACGCCCGCTCCGCGCGTGGTCAGCTCCAGCTCCATGCGGTAAGGGCTATCCGTGAACCCTTCGATGCTGCCAAGCGCGAGCGTCCTGGCTAACCCGGCCTCGGCGAAAACACCGGTGGCCGAGACGGTTGACGGACGCGCAGCCGGTGCCGTATCCGTGGACGTGTTGGTTGTACCCGGCGGCTGCCTGTCGAGCGTCGTCTGTTCAGCCACGTCGCCGGTTGGGGCGGGCGGGGTCGGCCAGATTCGCGCTGCGATGAGGCTCCAGCCAATATATGCGACGGCGGCCCAGAGGAACGCGCGTGCTAAGTCTTTACCTTCCATGAAACGTCGGTCCTGTTTGTGTGTGTCGATCAGGATGCGGAAAGCGCTGGATGGTCTCGCGGCGCGCGGGTCGCGACCGTATCGTGTTACCGTCCATCGAGAAGTCGCGTTCCCAGAAAATCGTCAAGATCGGGCACGGCGAAGACTTTCTTCACCGCCTTCTCAATGTCGTATTCCAATCGAATAAACTCGACATCCGCCCGATACTCCTGCCCGTTGCTTCCGTCGGAATGCTGCGTGACGACGACGTAGCTGGCCCGTGTATCGCGGTCGCGCGGTTGGCCTACGCTGCCGATGTTGATGATCGCTTTTTCATCTTCAGTAATCGTGTAGAGATTGGCTTCGGGCAGCTCAGCCGGCGGCTCGAAGTAGGGATCGTCAAGAAAGACGCCCGGCACATGCGTATGCCCGACAAGGCAGGTCATGTGTTGCGATTCCAGACGCTCGAAATTCGCCAGAATCTTGGACGGGTTCGTGTAGCAATCTTCGGCGAACAAATATTCATTCACCGGCCGGCGAGGGGATGCGTGGACCATGAGCAGCCCGTGGACCTCGAACTTGTACGGAAGCCGCCCAAGCACCTGCCACCGCTTGTTTCGCAAAGCGGCGTTGCTCTCCTCCTCGAAGACACGCCGCGTCCAATAGGCCGCCCGCTCCGCGCTGATGTTGAAACTGCACGGTTCGTAAAAGACAGCCTGATCGTGGTTGCCGCATAGAATGGCGGCACAACGCTCGCTGACCAGATCGAGGCACTCCTTGGGACTGGCACCGTAACCGACCACATCGCCGAGGCAATAAATGTCCGTAATGCTCCGCCGATCGATGTCCGCCAGAACACTTTCCAATGCCTCGAGATTCGAGTGGATATCTGAGATGACCGCGAAGGTCTTGGCCATGAATTCGGAGTCCGTCGCGGGATGCAAGCCGCCGCCGGTGTCAAAACCCCGATGCTAGGCCGATCCTGCATCTGCGTCAAACCTGAGGATGCCGAACCGTGCCTGAGGCGGTGACGATGTGAAAAACGGGGCGATGACGCGATATGGAGGGGCGGATTGGGTACCCCGAGACGCCCTCCGGGAAGGCGTTGAGGTGGCTTGCGCGACGGTGGTGATCGGGTCAGGTTGTTTGCTCGGAACGAATGTTACGCCAAATCCGTTCAATCGTCGCCACGACCTCTTCCGTCGCCTCGCGACTGAATTCAACCTTTTTGCGAATGCTCGACGTAGCCGTTGCTGTGTTGGTCGCCAGTTTCTTGACCTCTTCCGCCACGACAGCGAACCCCAGGCCAGCCTCCCCCGCGCGGGCGGCCTCTATGCTCGCGTTCAGCGCCAACACGTTGGTTTGTCTGGCGATGTCAATAATCGTATCCATGACATCACCGATCTCTTTGGACTTCCCGTGCAGGTCTTTCACAAGCCCCAGCGCCGTCTGGAACTCGCCCTCAAGGGAGGCGCGGCGCTTCTCGGCCGCACGCAGCATCTGCGTTTTTTCGTCCATCGTTTGTGTGGCTGCGTTGATTGACTGCGCAGCGCGCCGAAACGAACCCAACATGCCTTCGGGCAGCACGCGGCGGAAGAACTTGCCCTGGCTTGCGTATTCCAAGGATGTCGTGGCTTCGCGGACAAAGGCGTCGGTCATGTCGAGCAAATGGTTGATGGCGTGCAGCAATTCAGACTGTTCATCATCGGCGTTGATGTTCAAAAGCCGCCGCTCAAGGTCGCCGGAAGCCGCTGCGTGACACACGCTTGTCGCATCGTGAATCCATGTTGTATCGCGTTCGGTCTGCCCCGCTTCGTAGCTTGGGGAAGGAGCGGCCTCGCACTGTAACGATGTCATCGTATTCTTCTCCTAAATCGTCGCGGTTTCCAGCTCCCTGTCGGACGTAGCCTCTTCGCCCCCTTCGCCCGAAGACTCGGCGGTCTTGTGCATGGAGAAAATCAGCTCTTCGTACGTTTTGCCCTCGTTTTTGAGAAACTCCAGCAAAACGGGTATCGAAGCCTGCCATTGCTGTTTCGGGGTCTGGTGTTTCTGCTCTGCCTGCAAAAGTGTGCGATAGAGAGGCTTTATGTTGCTCAGGACGCCTCGATTCGGAATTCGGCGGCTCGAGTGATAGCCGATGATCTTGCCGGAATCGTTGAACGTCGGCGTCACGTGGGCGAACACCCAATAGAAATCACCGTACTTTGTCCTGTTGATGACGTAGGCGAATACCTCATTACCACCCTGGATCGTGTCCCAAAGAAACTTGAAAATGCAACGGGGCATGTCCGGGTGACGGATGATGTTGTGAGGCTTGCCAAGCAACTCCGCCTCGGTGTAATCCGCGATGCGGCAGAAAACTTCGTTAGCGTAGGTGATTCGCCCCCCAAGATCGGTCTTGCTAACGATGATTTCGTCGGCTGCAAACTTTCTCTCTCGCCCGGTCGACGTGTGTTTCACATTCATTGCAGGTCGTCCTTCCACAAACCACGAAGCCAATCGGTGTATCGGCTTGAGGGGACTCCGGGTTTGCGTCTACAAAAACTTCTCATTATTGAGATATTCAAGCGATTCGATGCCGTGGGTTGCGGGGCGTAATCGCGATTCTGGCGGTCGAATTCCGTAGGACTTACAATCACGCGATGGATGCTTCTACAAGCGAAAAACACGCATTGGCCATCGAATGCTCCGGGCGACGCGGGAGCGTGACGGTCGGGTGCGGCGATGATGTGCTGGATACAATCGTGTTCGAGGCGGATTCGGCCCATGCGGCTGAGCTTTTGCCCGCGATGGACCAATTGTGCAAAGATGTCGGGATTCAGCCGGACGCCCTGGCGCATTGCTACGTCTCGGGCGGGCCTGGGAGTTTCACGGGGGTGCGACTGGGGGCGACCGTCGGGCGTGCGCTGGCGTTGGCGGGCGGGGTGAAACTCGTTCGCGTGCCGACGCTGGATGTGGTGGCTCAGAACGCACTGGAGGCCGACAACGCACCGGCGAACGTCGGGGTCGTTTTGGACGCCAAGCGTAACAGGGTATTTGCGGCGGCCTTTGTGCTGCGCGAGGGGGCTTACGCGCGGGTGTGCGAGCCAGCCGAACGCGATCCGGCTGAGTTTTTGGACGGTCTTGGCCAGCCGGCAGCGGTGCTGGGCGAGGGCGTGCCGTACATCGAACCCGCCATCGAAGCGTGCGACGTGAGGCCGCTGGATGCGTCATTGTTTCGGGCGCGGTCGGAGGTTGTGTATCGGCTGGGGCGAGGCATGGCGAGGCGGGGGGAATTCATGGCTGCTGTGGATTTCGTACCGATTTACGTCCGCCGCCCCGAAGCGGAAGAAGTCTGGATCGCGCGGCATGGCGGTGCGGGCGCCGAGGGATCGTCCTGAAACGGCGTGTGTTTGTTCGCGACCGGAGCGGCGTTTGCCAGATTGCCGCCTCCTGTGAGAAACGCGCCTTCGAGACAAATGGCACACTTCACGTCCCCTCTCCCTTACGGTCGCGGCTCTGTGGGTCTGTTCCAATCGAACGATGTTTGACACCGCTAGTCGCGGAGGATTTCGCTGATGCGGATGGCGCGGATGTTGATTCGCTCGATCGGGACGTTGTCGGCGTCGACGGGGCTGGCCATCAGGACATCGAGCGTTTTGAACGACTCGTCGCCGACGAGTTGGCCGAAAGTGGTGTACTTTCCGTCCCATTCGGGGACGCGGGTGTTGGTGATGAAAAACTGGCAGCTTGCCGAATCGGGGTCGTCGTCCAACAAAGCCATGCTGATCATGCCGCGCATCTGGGGGCGATTGCTTAGTTCCGCCTCCAACTTGACGCCGTCGGGCCTGATGCCCGTGCCGTCGCCGTTGGGGCATCCACCCTGAATGAAATACCCGGTGGCGATTCGGTGAAAGCTAAGGTCGTTGTAAAACCCCTTTTTGGCGAGATCGATGAAATTCTGCACGTGGGCCGGCGCGTCCTGGTAGAAGAACCGAACCTTCATCGAGCCTTGATCCGTGATGATTTCCGCCTGCTTGAGCGCTGAGACGCGGATGAGCAGAATGTTGGACTCGATGCTGCCCTCGTAGGGGGTCCAGGTGATTCGGTAATCGCCCGGGCTGCGCAAAGCCGGGTAGTATCGACGGATATCGATGGTCGTTCCGACGAAACT
This sequence comes from Phycisphaerae bacterium, assembly GCA_029260215.1. GTDB lineage: Bacteria > Planctomycetota > Phycisphaerae > UBA1845 > UBA1845 > OFTM258. The sequence goes on along the minus strand of JAJDDQ010000051.1, from coordinate 130,340 downwards.
GGACGGCGCGAGGGCGACGATGGGGGCTTTGGCCGGCGGCTGATAGCCGTTGGGAGCGTTCCACAGGCGATTTTCTTCGTTTCGAATGTTGATGGCGGAGAAGTCAGGTCCGCTGAAAACGTGGGCGATCGGCAGGGTCATGAGATCGCCCTCCATCACTTCCGGGTCTGTGCCGTGTACGGAGAGGATGGCTGGTTCGGTTTTGGAGGCGTTTTGGATGAGGAAATCGACCAGAATCGGCTCTCCGACGTTCACATGGGTGCTTTGGCAGAGAATGTGGGCGCGAATGACGCCGTCGTCGGAGCCGAGGGCTTCGAAGGCTGAGGTTCCGATGATAACCGTCGCGAGGATGCGAATAGCTGTTTGTGTCATAATCGCCTACGCTGAGCGAGTGATAGACTCTTACTACCACTACTACTACTTTTGCTTTGATTCGACCAACATCAACCCGTTCCGGGGTCAGGCCCGAACGCGCCGAGCGGGCATTTTCGCCGTAAGTTCCGGTTTGTCCACTCCTTGCGCGCATTCCGCTGCGGAGGCGCATGGCATGGGCTTCCGCAAATTGCTACACGTTGGCGGTGCCGGGGTTGCGGGCAATCCGAAATCGTGGGTCGCACTGCCGGGGAGGATCGGCTGGAGGGCGGTGACAGGATGAGCACACGAGCTAAGGCGATCAGTACGATTTTTGCATTGATGACAGTCGCAGGGGTGCGATTGTGTGCCGGCGAGACGCCGAAGCCGGAGCAAAAGGCTGAGGCGAAGGTGGTGGCGACGCCACCGTCGCGCGTTGTGGCGTTGGCGCCCAACGCTGCCGAGATCATTTTCGGGCTGGGGGCGGGGGATTCACTGGTCGGCGTGAGCGAATTCTGCACTTGGCCTCCGGAATTGAAGGATACGCCTCGGATCGGAGGTCTGCGCGATCCGAATCTGGAGACGCTGCTGGCGCTCAAGCCGGACATGATGGTGCTTCGCGGGCGGAGCGGGCCTGCGCGGAAGCTCTGCGAGGCGCGGAAAATCCCCGTTTACAACGATCGGGTCGAGTCTCTGGCGGACTTGTACCGGACGATCGCCGATCTGGGTGCGATGCTCGATCGTCGGGCGGAGGCGAAACGCCTGAGCGAGCAGATTCGACGGAAGCTTGAGCGCATTCGTGTGCGCTGTGCGGTCGGCCGTCCTCCTCGGGTTTTGCTGACGCTGCGCAGTCCGACATCGCTGTCGAATGTGATGACTTGCGGGCGGGAGACCTTTTTGAATGAGTTGATCGAAATCGCGGGCGGCGAGAATATTTTCGGGGATCAGGAAACGGATTGGCCGGCGGTCAGCATGGAGGAAATCGTGTCACGCGACCCTGAGATTATTATTGAAGCCATGATGACCTACGAATTCGACGCGGGGGAACGGGCGGCGATTCGGAAACAGTGGGCGAAGCTCAAGACGGTGTCGGCTGTGCGTTCGGGGCGGATACATATTGTGACGGATGACGTGTTGACCGTTCCGTCGCAGCGGGTGACGGAGTCCGCGGAAATTCTGGCGGGCATTATTCGATCCGGGAGCGGTGGCGGTGGGTGAAGTCGTCGCGTTGCGTGTGACGGATTTGAGTTTCGGTTACGACGATGGCGCGTCGTTTCTGGGGCCTTTGGATTTCGAGATTGGAAAGGGTGGTTTGACGGCGATTGTCGGCCCCAACGGTGCGGGCAAGAGTACGTTGCTGCGTCTGCTGGTCGGGTTTCTCTCGCCGCGGCGCGGGGCGGTGCTGCTTGGGGGGAAGTCGCTTTCCGATTTGGATCTTCAGACGCGGGCGCGGCGGATCGCGTTTTTGCCTCAGGATGCGCGGCTTCCGGATGATCTGACCGTCCGGCGGATCGCGTTGCTGGGGCGGTATCCGCACAAGCGCTATTCGCTTTTTGACTCGGATGACGATCTCCGGGTGGCTGACGATGCGCTCCGAGCTACGGACACAATTCAGTTTGCAGAACGCACGCTCTCGACGATTTCGACGGGCGAGCGGCAGCGTGTTCTGTTGGCTGGGGCGATGGCGCAGGCGCCGGAGCTTTACGTTTTGGATGAGCCGACGTCGGCGCTCGATCCGTATTATCAGCTCAGTATCTTCCGGATTCTTCGAGGCCTGTGTGACAAGGGGGATGCCGTCGTTCTCGCGACGCACGATCTGAATCTTGCGGGCCGATTCGCGGATCGCATCCTGCTGCTGCGTTCGGGGAAGGCGGTCGCGTACGGTCCTCCAGCGAGCGTTCTCACCACTGAGCAGCTTCGGACTGCGTTCGACGTATCTTTCGACGTTCTTGAGGGCGGCGCGGACGATTGCCCTCGCGTGTATCCGGCGGAGTTGGTCGAGGGGGTTCGTTCGTGACCGGTCGCCCGCTCAGCTTGGCGCGTTTTTCGATTTACATCTCGCTGTCGGTGTTTGTGGTTGTGGCGCTGTTGGTTGTTAGCCCGGGGTTCGGGTCCAGCCCGATCGGAATCGTCGAGGCTTGGCGATCCTGGTCTCAGCCGGAGCGGGACGTTCATTACATCGCGTTTCAATTGCGCATGCCGCAGACGATTTTGGCGTTGATGGCTGGTGCGTCGCTGGCGCTTTGCGGCGCGGTTTTTCAGACGCTGTTTCGGAACGTTCTGGCGACGCCGTACACGTTGGGCATTGCGAGCGGCGGTGCGTTGGGCGCGTTGATCGCGATCAAGTGCGGTCTGACTTTCGTTTTCCTCGGGTTCGGCGGGGATGTGTGGTGCGCCTTTGCTGGTGCGGGATTGGTTGTGGGGTTGGTGCTGGGAGCGACGCGTCGTCGCGGTGCGGTTTCGGGAAATACACTCATTCTTGGCGGCGTGACGATCGGTTTGTTCTGTTCGGCCATGATGATGTTCGTCACTTATCTGTCGGATGTGAAGGAGACGTTTTTTATCGTTCGGTGGATGATGGGCGGCATTGACACGATCGGCTGGTCGGAGCTGGTGCGGATGCTTGGCCCGTTGTCGGTCGCGTTCATTGTGTTGCTGTATTCCTCGCGTGCTCTGAATCAATTTGAACTGGGCGACGAGATTGCACAGTCGCGCGGCGTGCATACGGGTCGGTTGCGTTGGGTGTGTATTGTTTTTGCATCTCTGGCGACGGCGTCTGTGGTGGCTTTGTGCGGACCGATCGGGTTTGTGGGTTTGATCGTTCCGCACGGTGTTCGTCTTGTGGTTGGCCGGGATCATCGCCTGCTTCTGCCGTGCGCCGCGCTGTGGGGCGGAGCGTTTCTGATAGTTTGCGACTGGCTGAGGAAGCTTTTGCCGGTGTGGTTTGCATCGTTGATCGGGCGCGAGGTGAGTGCGTTTCCGCTGCCGATCGGGGTGATGACGGCGGTCATCGGCGCGCCGGTTTTCGTGTTCATGCTGTGGCGCAAGCGTTCGGTTTAGGGATTTTTATTGCATCGACACCTTCCCGTCCCTACAATAAGATGGACTATTCGGGGAATGCTCCCCTGGAGGTGACGTCTTCGCATATTGCAGCCCCACAGTTCCATCTCCCGTCTCGGTGATGAACAGCCACGTGCTGATGTTGAACGCGCATTACTCCGCGTTGCGCGTGACGAGTGTTCGCCGGGCGATCGCCCTTCTGTTCAAACGTACTCGGAACGATCAGCCGGTCGCGGAGATCGTCCACGTCGAGGACAACCAATTCATCTCGTACAATTTCGAGGACTGGTGCGAGTTGAGCGTGTTGCGGAAGGAATTCGAGCCGGCTGAGTTCGACTGGATCCGCACGGTTCGGTTTGACGTGGCGGTTCCGAGAATCGTGCGGGTGTTGACGTACAACAAAGTTCCGCGTCAGCCGGTGAAGCTCAATCGGCGCAATATCTTTGCGCGTGACGGGAGTCGCTGCCAGTATTGCGGCAAGAAGTTCCCGACGAACGAGCTGAGTCTGGACCACATTATTCCGCGTTCGCAGGACGGTCCGAATACGTGGGAGAATATCGTCTGCGCGTGCATCAAGTGCAACGTCCGAAAAGGCGGCAGGACACCCGCCCGGGCCAACATGAAATTGATCAGCAAACCGGTCAGGCCCAAGAGCTGCCCGGTGCTTTCGATCAAGTTATCAGACCACAAGTACCGCTCCTGGCAGCATTTCCTCGATCAGGCTTATTGGGACGTTGAGCTTAAATAGCCGGTCCCGTCCCGAATAGACCAATGAACCTATAGCGCGCCCTCGAACCACCCGATGAGACTTCGGTATGGTCGGTATTGGTTGGCAACGCTCGCGGTACGGTTATCGCGGGCGCCTGAGGTGAAAAGTGCGCCCATGACGCAGAACTACGACGTTTGCATCGTTGATGACGACCCGAACGACGCCAAGCTAATTCGCCGCATCCTTGAGAATGCGGGCTATAGCTGCGTCATCGCTTCCGACGGAGAATCCGGCTGGGAGCTGATCAGGAAACATCATCCCAAGGTTGTGGTCTGCGACTGGATCATGCCGGGAATTAACGGGTTGGATCTGGCTCAAAAAATGCGGGCCGACCCCATTCTCGCGTCCACCTATTTCTTGATGGTAACGGGTGTTACAGATGAAATAAGCCACGCGAAAGCACTGACATCATCCGTGGATGACGTCATCTCCAAGCCGGTCGATCACAGCCTTCTTCTTGCGCGTGTGCGCGTTGGGCAGCGTCTTTGGGACACGACAGAACAGTTGCGCAAAGCAGCGATTACGGACGGTCTCACAGGGCTGTACAATCACGACTATCTGACAACGATAATCGATCGTGAGTTCAACCGAGTGCGTCGTTATGGTGGGCAGCTTGCGCTCATCATGCTCGACCTCGACTTTTTCAAGGCGGTCAACGACACGTACGGGCACCTGACCGGCAACAAGACGCTGATCGAGGTAGCTCGCATTCTGGGTCAGAGTGTTCGCGATATCGACACGGTGGGCCGATTCGGTGGCGAGGAGTTCGCAATCGTTGCGCCCGAAACACCGCTGAGCGACGCGACGACCGTCAGCCAACGGATACGTCTTGCCATCGCGGATACGATTTGCCTGCCGGAGCTTCACGGCCACCAGATAACGGCCTCGCTGGGCGTCGCGACGATGGATGACGTGACGGTGCGGTCAGCCGCCGATTTGATCGACCGGGCGGACCGAGCCTTGTACGCCGCGAAACGCGAGGGCCGCAACCGCGTGGTTTCGTCGGCGGAGATGTCGTCCACTGAATCCTTCGTGGGGCTTGAGAGTCAGGAAGTCGAAGCCCTTCGCAAGCGCGTCGCGGTCATGAGCGTGCAGGCCAAAGAGATATACATGCAGAGCGTTGCCTCGCTGGTACAGGCGCTGGAGGAGAAGGATCCCTTTACCGCCCGGCATGCGATCAACGTGGCCTTCTATTGCGAGAAACTGGCTTCTGTTATGGGTTGCAATGAGGCTTTGACGCAGAGTGTGCGTAACGCGGGGTTGCTTCACGACGTTGGCAAGGTGGGGATACCGGATCGAATCCTGATGAAGCCCGCAGGCCTCTCGGAGGTTGAGGCGGTCGTGATTCAGCAGGTGCCTGAAATCAGTGTGCGTATTCTGGATCATCTTCGCATTCTCGACAGCGAGATTATGTTCATCCGGCATCAGCGGGAGTTTTACGACGGCAGCGGTTATCCGTCGGGCTTGGTTGGGGATCAAATCCCGATCGGGTCGCGTATTCTTCTGGTGGCCAATGCCTTTGACGCAATGACTACAGACCGCGTTTACCGTGCTTGCCGCTCCATCGACGACGCACTCGCGGAGCTTAAGCTGGCATCCGGCAAGCAGTTCGATTCCAGAGTTGTGGATGCACTGTTCGGTTACATTCGCACCAATCGGGCTGAGGTCACCCAATGCATTCGGGCGACCGCGGATGCTATTCGCACGCCAAGCAGCGTTTATTAGGTTCGCTTGGCAACCACTCACATTCAGCTTCACTGCCAATCGACACCATTGTGTGTTCACAACAACTCGGCTGTGCGCTGTGTCGAGTTGCGGACAGATTTCGTTCACCGACCGTCTCTTCGATTGAGGCAACGCGATCGGGCAACTCAGCCACCAACATCTTGGTGGAATTAAGCATTTCGCGGTCGCTTAGCTCGCTTACCAATGCACCGGGTGCGAACTCTCACAACGGCAGTGCTGTTTCGCTCTTTGAAATGTGCTTGCTGATGGTGGCAATCAGATCGGCTCGGCTGATGGGTTTCGTAGCGTAGTCGTCGCAGCCGGCATCAATGCATTTCTCTCGATCACCGTCCATTGCGTGGGCTGTCAGTGCGATGATCGGTGCGGTGTAGCCCGCCTGACGAAGTCGACCTGTGGCTTCGTAGCCGCCCATGACGGGCATTTGCATGTCCATCAGGATGACGTCGAAGGGGGGGGCCTGTTCGCGGGCAGCCAGCGCTGCGTCGAGTGCGAGTTTTCCGTTTTCAGTAACCGTGACCTCGGCTCCGGCTTTTTTGAGTATGTGGGCGATAAGTCGCTGGTTGTCCAGCCCATCCTCTGCCAGCAGGACGTGACAATCGACGAGGCTCGCAGGGACTGCGGCTGGCTGTGGTTTCTCGAACTTACTGTCCCCGGAAACGGCTGTTGAGGGGCCGTCAACCATTCTTATGCCGTCAAGCGGGCCGGTTGCCACGGTGACGCGCACGCGCGTCCCGACTCCCGGCGCGCTTTCAACCATCGTGACGTCTCCGCCGAGAAGCTCCGCGAAACGCCTGCTGATGGTCAAACCAAGTCCGGTCCCTCCGAAATCTCGTGTCGTCGACGTATCGGCCTGCGTGAACGGCTGGAACAGTTTCGACACCTGCTCCTCAGTCATGCCCTTGCCTGAATCCACAACGTCGCATTGCAAGAGAGAAGCGACCCCATCTCCGTGTTGGCTTACCTCCACGCGCACGCTACCGCTTGCTGTGAACTTGATCGCGTTTCCAATCAGATTGAGGAGAATCTGCCGCAGGCGTTTGCTGTCTGTCTGGATTGTCTCCGGAATTGGCGTCTCGAAACGGATTTCGAGAGACAGTCCCTTCGGCTCGGCTTGCACGCGTTGGAGCGAGATCACGTCGTGGACAATCTGCAACGGCGAGCATGGAGCCGATTCTGCAACCATTTTACCCGCTTCGACTTTGGACAGATCAAGGATATCGTTGATGATTGCGACTAGGTGCTCGCCGTTGCGCTTGATCGTCTTGGCAGCGTCGATTCGCTCCGGTGGGGCTTTTTCCAAATCACCGTATTCAAGCAAGACGTCGGCAAACCCCAGGATGGCCGTCATTGGTGTACGAATCTCGTGGCTCATGTTGGCGAGGAATTCGCTTTTGGCTTGGCTGGCGGCTTCGGCGACACGTCTCGCTTGTTCAAGATCACGATTGATTTCGAGCAGTTCCTGTCCGCGGGACTCCAGCCCGGCTTCGGCGTTTCGGCGTTGAATTGCTTCCGAAAGAACGTTTGCAACGGCTTGAAGAAAGTGAGTGTCATCGCGGCTGAACTCTCGCCGCTGGGTTGTGTGTACCCCAAAAACACCGAACGGAAGGTTTTTCCCAGGTATCACCACACTCATTCCGCTGACAATTTCGTGATCCAGAAGCAATGGCGGATATTCGAAGCGCTTCTCGCTATGACGATCTTCGACAATGACCGGATCCTCGGCCAGGAGCGTGAAGCCAGCCTGTGAGCCACGATTCGTGCTCACCTTAGCTTGGCCGACCAAACCTTCCTTCCAGCCAACGCCGACCAAGAGAAGCAGCATTTCCTCTTCCGGCAGGAGTTTGAGTACTTTGGTGTTCTCCACCTCAAGCGTCGTGGCCACAAGTTGCACAGCCTGTTCGCAAAGCTCTGTCAGATCTCCTCCGCCAAGTGCCTTCTGGCCAAGCTCGGCGACGGCGGCTTGCTGTCGTTCACGCTGAGCGAGGGTCGCGGTGCGTTCCTGAACTTGGCGCTCAAGGGTGTCGTGGGATTCTTGCAATGCGGCGTCGCGCTGTTCGATCTGCGAGAGCATGCCGTTGAAGGCGTCGGTGAGCGTGCCAAGTTCGTCTGCGGAATACTTGACCGCGCGCACTGAGTAGTCGCTGCCTTGGGTGACTGCCTGCGCAGTGTTGGCAAGCTCGGTGACCGGTCGCGTCAGCACGCGCTGCACTCTTGACGATACAAGGGCTGCGCCCGCGAGTGAAATCAGCATGCAGACCGCCAAGATCGCGGCCAACGCCTTCATTTCCGCGTAGAATTCCTGAAGATCGTATTGCAGGTAGATTGAACCAATTTGCTCCCCGTCGAGCATGATCGGGCGACGGAGGTGGAGCCGGTCACCGGAGAAACGGTAGTCGCCCGGCTTGACGTGCATGGCCTTGGCATCCGCCGACCCGGCACGGGTGTACTTGGCAAACTCCACATCGTCACGCAAACCGACAGAGGCGAGAACGATGTTTTCATCCGCCTTCAAACCACGAAGTGCTTCCTCGGCAGACTCCCGATCGTCGAACGTCAATGCGGCACTGGCGTTCATGCCAATGACATCGGCCTGGATGCTCAGGTTTCGAGGCAGTTCCTTGCGCGATTCGACCCACTCGGCTGTCATCACGGCCACACAGCACAGCGCTAGCGCCGTCCCGGTAGCCGACGCCGCGTACAGCATCAACTTGCCCTTGAACGACATGTTCCTGATCGAAAGCATCTCCGCCTACTCCTCTGTCCGTGTCAAAATGGGGTGCCCCCGGCTTTCGGTGATCCTGCCGGACCGCCGTCCTCTCGAATTCACGATCCGGGCCAATTTGAGCAATTTGGCACGAGCTTTCAGTTTCGCTTTTGCAAGGGCATCGCGGTTGATCTCGAAGATTATGCGCTGCTTCTCAATCAGAAACCCAATCATCCCACCGTTGCGCGCGAATTCCGGAATATCGGATACCAGCAGGATGGGCCGAGCGTTCACTTCCAAGAGGATCTCCTTGAGACGATTACGTTGAGAACTGCAGACGTATAGAATATGACAGCCCTTGAGTTTCGTCCGATCCGCCACCTCACTCGTTCGGAACCGCCGAATCTTAACCGGCCGTTGCGCAATCTTTTTCCCCCGAACGGTATCGTCGAGAACTCGTCCGAATGGACCGTTGCCAAGCACACCAATAATGAACGGTGCTTTTTCCTCTTCAAATGTGTCTTCGGGCCACTCGATGAACTTGGCGAAGTTATACAAGTAGGCAGCTTTCACCTTGATCGCCTTGGCTTGGTCGATTTCCTGCGCGCGCACTGCATGCGTGAACGCCAGCAAGACCGTTCCGGCCAACGCCATTGAGAGAAACCAAGTTGTCGCCTTGTGACTTAACACATCAATTTCCGGTCTTTACTGCGCTCCAGCTTCGCCTACGCGACCCTCACTGATCGATACTTAGTATCCCCTCTCACCCCTACTTGACTCTCAATCGTAATTCCACAAAGAACATCCGCGGAACTTGCGCGTCATTTATGAACTGTGTACCGCCCTCGTAATGTCCCGCGTCGAGAAGATTGCTCACGCCCACAGTCATTGACGCTTGATCTTCCCAAAAATCCACCTCGGCATTCAAATCCAGCCGCAGGTAGGGATCGATTCGGCGTGAGGCGAACGGGTTGCCTGGATTTGTGGATTGGACGGCGTCGACATAGTACAACTGACCTGCAAGACGTGCGTCGTCGTTGACTGCGTAGCGGGCGCCGACCATCGCCTTGTGTTCCGGAGGCGAGATGTAATCGCTGTCGGAGAATGGTATGCCAACATTCCAATTCAGCTGCTGGTACGTATAATTCCCAATCAATGTGAGCTTGTCCGAAACCCTGTACTTTGCATCGAACTCTACGCCATACAAAGAAGCAGTTCCTGACTGATTGTCATATTGATACCGCAGCAGCCCCGGAGGTCCGGGGCGAGGACTCAACGTCGCAAGCTCGTCGAACTGGTGCCAGAAAATACTGAGGCTGGTGTCGACTTTCCCGAACACCCTCCCTCGATAGCCCACTTCATAAGCCATTAGATTCGTCGCATCGAATCCGCGATTGGCAGTAACGCGACTCAAACCGTTGATCAGAGGAAGATCCAAGAACCGCAGGGATGCTGGCGGCATTTGAAAAGCCCGGGAAATGGCTCCGTAGATTGCGGCGGTGTCGGAAATCTCGTAGGAAAGCGAACCTCGCGTACTCGGCTGAAAGCCTCCATAGAATTCGTAATCGATCCGGCCACCGAGGTTAAGCGTCCAGCGCGGAGCGAATCGCCATTCGTCTTGGAGATACAATCCGATGATGCCTGTGGCGACAAAGTCTTTGGTCAACAGAAACGGATCCGAGTTGCCCGTATCGAGTAGATCAAGGCGCGAATCCATCCCCCATGTACGCGTGTGATTCTCGCCGTATTCGAGCGTGTGAGAAAACTGAAAACCCAACTGCTGGTAACGGTAATCGACCTGGGACAAACCGGGCGACACCTGGAAGTCGTTTACGAATGCGGTCCAATTGTAAACCCCGTTCTCCGCAGTCCGGTGTTGCCAGGTACCCATTATGTATGAAGCCTGCGAACCGGAGTTTCGCCGCAATCCAAACCCCGACATGGGCGTTGGCGGGTACGCACCGTCAACGATGGAACTGCCTGCGGAGAACGTGAATGAGTTATCCTCGTCTTTGTCGTAGATAGCGTGGAGCGTTAATCGGCCGGCCTTGTAGTCGTCGTCGAGATTGCGCAGAATTGACCCGCCCTGGCGAAAGCCGTCACTGGCTTCATACTCACCGGAGATACGCATCCGGAGCTTCCCCTCTTGCAAACCGTAGCCGATGTGCTGCTTGAAGGTTCCCCGGGAACCCCCGCGGGATGACAACGTCAGGCCGAGTTGATCGGCGGGATCCTTGGTGATGATGTTGATCACACCATTTACCGCATTGGCACCCCAGGTGACACCTCCCGGACCGCGAATGACCTCGATGCGATCAATATCTTCCAATTGGAAAGGCCAGGAACCCCAAAGAGTTCCTCCGAAAAGCGAATCGAATATCTGTCGCCCATCGACCAGCACCAGAACCTGACTGGCAACGAATCCGTGAAATCCTCGCGGGGCCACTGCAGAAACACCAAACGCTATGTCCGCAACATCCACACCCGGCACGAGGCGGATCGCGTCGGGAATGGATCTGGCACCGGACGCCCGAATGTCCGCCGCCGTGATTACGCTGACTGCGTAAGGAACAGACGAAATCTTCTGCTCACGACGCGATGCCGTAACGACGACCTGCACGTCCATGAGTTCTTCGAGGCTGAGGTCCGCGAAATCATCGTCCTGTTCGGACGAACCCTGTTCGGATGAACCCTGATCGGACGAGTCTTCCGGGCTGCCGGACGCGGCGTCATCGCCGACAACGACGGATTCGCCATGCAGTCGGGCGTCTTCGGCCATTTCCTGGGCGACGGCGAGCGGCGACAGAATAGCGAGCACGATCAATGCACCGGTCCACCGCCACCGTACACGGCCGTTTGAATCCACCACGTTCGAGTATCCATGCCAAGTCATATCTACAGCCTTCCACGAAACGCCAGCCCGACGAAAATCCGATCTGCGTCAGCCCGTAACATGAGGGCCCACTGCGGTCATCACGTCAGACGTATTTTGCGAAGCCGTCGTGACGGGATCCGCGTCGCGCAGTTGCTCTTGAATGGTCGCGATCAACTTCTTTCGATCGATAGGCTTGCCTGCGTAGTCGTCGCAGCCGGCGTTGATGCATTCTTGACGGTCGCCAGACATCGTATGGGCGGTCAGGGCGATGATCGGCCCGGTGTAGCGCTCCTGCCGGAGCAAACCTGTAGCTTCGTAGCCACCCATCACCGGCATCTGCATATCCATCAGAATGACATCGAACGGTGTGCCCGCGTCTCGTGCCGCCAAGGCTGCATCAAGCGCGAGCTTGCCGTTTTCAACAATTGTCACATCCACGCCGGCCTTCTTGAGCACGTGCGCGATGAGACGTTGATTGTCCGGGCCGTCCTCCGCCAGCAGGATGCGACAATCGAGTTTTGCGTCAACACTCTTAACGACAGCCACGTCTTCCGGTCGCACTATGGTGTCGGCCGTCGGATCGTGCAGCATCTTCACGCCGTCGAGTAAGCCAGTGCTCACGATGGTGCGGAAAAGACTACCCTCACCTGGCTTGCTATCGACAGTGACATCCCCGCCCAGCATTTCAGCCAATCTCTTGCTGATCTTCAAACCCAAGCCCGTGCCGCCGAACTTGCGCGTGGTCGAAGTATCCGCCTGCGCGAAAGCCTGGAACAGTCTGCCAATCTGCTCCGACGTCATGCCAAGACCGGTATCGAGCACGTCGAATTGCATCATGGGTTCAGATTCGCCATCAACGAAGCGGGTGACAAGCCTGACCCCGCCGGTCTCGGTAAACTTGATCGCGTTGCCAATCAGGTTCACGAGGATCTGCTTGAGACGCGTGGGGTCGCTCAGGATGGTTTCCGGCACCGAGCCGACGTACTCAGTCAGAAAGGGCAGGCCTTTGGCATCAGCGCGGACCTGCATGAGTGATTTTACCTCAGCGACAAGTTGCACCGGTGAGAAGCGGATGATTTCGACATCCAGCTTGCCGGCATCGATTTTGGAGATATCCAGAATGTCATTGATGATCTGCAGCAGATGCTCGCCGTTGCGGCGGACTGTGTGGACGGCGCTGAGCTTTTCTGCATCCGACTGGTCTGGATCGAGCAGTGTCTCGGTAAACCCCAGAATAGCCGTCATCGGCGTGCGAATCTCGTGGCTCATGTTGGCCAGAAACTCGCTCTTGGAATGATTAGCCGCTTCCGCTTCCTGCCTGGCAATCTCCAGGTCGCCCGCGATTGCCTCCAGCTCATCGTTGGATTTGCACAGATTGTCTTCGGCTTCGCGACGCTCGATAATTTTGCCGAGGTGCTGGCCGAGTACGGTTATCGTTCGCAGCAGATCTTGATCCGGCTCCACGACGTCGCGAGAGAAGAATTCCAGCACCGCCACGGTCTCGCCCTGAGCTTGCACGGGAAAGGCAAAGGCACCGTGAACACCGAGATCCGAACAATGTCCCGCACGGGGGAAATTGTCGTCCTTCTGCACGTCCGCAATCCAAGCCGCCCCACCAGAGCTGAGAACTCTCCCGGGCAAGCCTGTGCCGGGCTTAAAACGCGTGCGATTCGTGACATCTACAAAAAGGGCGAATAATCGCTCGTCGTCCAAATGCCAGATTCCGGTTGACTTCAGATCTTGCGTACCATCTTCGGCTGGAACATAGGCATGACCGATCGGCCAGTTGAGAGATTCACATACCAGGTCGATGCACACTTGAAGTGCGGCAGGGATCGTCTTTGTCGCCGACGCCTTCTCTGAAGCCTCGTAGAGCAAGTTTGATGCGGCCACGCGGCTCCTAAGTTTTTGATTCGCAATCCTTTGTTGCGTAATGTCGGATCGGATCGCAACGTATTGCGTGATCTTCCCAGCGACGCCCTTGAATGGCACAATAGTTGCGGCAACCCAGTAGAAACTCCCGTCCTTGGCACGGTTTCTGATTTCGCCTGACCAGACTCGCCCGCCGGCGATCGTCTTCCACAGGCTTCGGTAGAACTCAGGGGAGTGCTCGTCGCTCCGGACCATTCGATGGTTCTGGCCAATCAACTCCTCACGCGAATAGCCGCTGATTTCACAGAACTTGTCATTAGTGTAGATGATGTCGCCTTTGATATCCGCAATGCTGACAATAGAGTGTTGGTCAAGAGCATACTTCTGGTTCCCAAGCTCTCGGAATAGCTCATTGAGACTCGAAAGCATCGAATTGAAACAGCTTGCCAAGACTCCGATTTCGTCGTCGGATTCGTTATCGATACGTTGGCTTAGATCGCCTTCGGCAACGAGCCTTGCCGCATTCGAAAGCTGTTCGATCGGCTGGACAATGCGACGCGTGCTGATGACCGCGATGGTCGTGACCAGCACGCTCGTGCCAAACACCAGACCGATGACTAGAATTCGCAGATGGAAAACGGAAGCGAATGCCACGCGTTCCGGAATCTCGGCGATCACACACCAGGGTACGCCAGCCACGAAAACAGACTCGCGGGTTCCCAGAACGCGTTCGCCAGCGGGGCCGACGTAGACGAACGCCCGATCGTCTCGGAACGTGTCGTTGGATGCGTCTCGATTCGATTCCTCCAGCCAAAGCCGTGTCGTAACCGTATCCACGCGACGGCCCAGAAAGTCCGGTGACGCTCCTGTCTGTGCAATCCGGCGCCCCGACACATCCGCCCTCTTATAGCCCGCGCTCGGCACTGATCTGAGTGTCACATCCCGGCCTTCGGGCGAAAGTCCGACGAGATACGTGTCAATCTTCTCGCCAGTGTCGCCCTCCTCAGTCATCGCCTGTCTGATCCTGCCCAGCGGAAGTTGCACAGCGAACAGGCCGAGCTTTTCTCCTTCGTCATCGACAATCACGTTTGCCAGGAAGCCGGCGACCCGGTTACCCGACGGCGCGTAGTACTCCAGGTCCGAGAACACAGGGCGGCCGGTTTCGAGTGCCTTCCGGCAAGCGGCGGCGAACAGTGTTCCGGCCAGCGGCCCGTCGAACAGATTGGCCCCGAGGTCGCTTTTCCCGGCAACTGTGAAGAGAACGTTTCCTTCTTTGTCGATCAGGAAAACGTCGTGGTACTCATAGATTATTCGGAACGCTTTGAGATCCTCTCCACGTTCGCCCACGACGACGTTCCACTGGTAACTCTTGACAAAATTCGCAATGCGATCGCCACTCACCTTGAACTCGTCGCAAAGCTCGCCAAGAAAACGGGCGTTGTCGATGCTGGTGGCCTGCGAATCCAGATCGACAAGCCGATAGTGGATCCAGTTGTCGATAAAAGCGGCTTTCTGCTTCACACTGGCAGTTAGCAATTGATTCGCGGCGTTTCGCAAACTCTCCTTGGCTGCGTAGTAACCGACGGCGCTGACCAGGGCCAGCGGCGCGAGCGCTGCCAGAAGAAACCATGCAAGCAGCCTTCGCTTCAAGCCACTTCGGTTCGGCGCTGCTGAATTGGCGAGCGCTTCGCCCCGGACTGGAGATTCGTGTTTGTTGGTCATCTGTGTGCTTGCCTGGAAAAAGGGGTCTGACCCCTATTCGTCGGTAATCTTCGTGGCGAAGCGCGTATCCGCGAATTCGTCTATGTCGACCGGTGCGCGCAGAATCCCGCCTTCAACAGCCAGGTCCATGATCTGCTTCAGACCCGCCTGATCGACATTGAGGTGCCGATAGCCGATCACCATCAGGTCCGGCCGCAGACTCTGAATAATCGCCTCCTCGTTATGCTCTGGAATGTGCTTGCGAATCATGTCCGCGATCGCCTTCATCGCCGTGCCCCCCTCCAAACGAGCCGCCTCGATGTCCATCCCGGCTTTGTGGATGTAGTGGATCACTTCCTTCAGCGCTGCCTGCTTGTTTTTGATGCATTCGTCGGAGGCGAGCGTAATGCACTCGACGTGACCGTTGGGCCACGGCATGACATCTTTGGAATACCACGCGACGTGGCCGAAATTCATCGTCTCCACAACATCCGCCCACGGGAGCGACTGCTCGAACGAGGCAGGTATGCCCCGACTGTTGTTCTTCTTGATAAACGCTGGCGACTTCGGCGGCGGCACTTCGATGACTACCACATCCTTGTCAGGCCCCCGACCAAGCCCCAGTGTCTTGCCATGTTCCTTCAAATACTTGTAGAGAACGACTGTGTGCGTAGCCAACAAGTGCGGGACGCCACACTCCGTGGGTCGATCGAATTCACCTCTGGCTTTCGCGAAGGCGGTGGCCACCTTCGCATCGGGCTTTCGATCGATTCGCTCAGTCGGCAAATTCACGTAGGTGTTGATCAAATCGTTGATGGCTAGAGCATTTCCGTCGCGGTGCATCAGGCCCACCCAGCGGAAATTGGGTTTCTCCAGGAACATGTCCATCGCCAGCGGGCACATGACATAGGCCAAGTCTGCTTCACCGGACATGAAGTAAGCGCGAAGCAGAGGCCAACTCTTCATCCGCTCGATCTGGTAGTCGGCGTGCTTCATCTCATCGCGGTATTTCTCATACGCGATGATGCCCGCGTAGTGGTCTGCCAATGGAATGTAAGCCGCCTTGATGACTTGCCTGTCCAAACCGCCCGACTGTGCCCCAGCCGCAGCGGCCGGGGTGTCTTGCGCCGAGGCCACTCCGGTCACCAGGACACCAACAAACCAAGCCACCGAAGAAAGTCGTGCCGCGTCCATGTTCATCGTCCTCTCTTTGGACCGTCCGGTCAGTCCGGTTCGTTGCACTCCGAAAAGTACACAAGCTTCGTAATTCATGTTCCAGCCGTTGCGTCTTCGTCCGCAGCTGGTACACCTCATCGCGCGACACGCGAAGCAGCGCAGCCACGTCACTGATTGTCAGAAGCTCGAAAGACATGGCGGACCACGTCCAACCAACACGGAACAAAAGAAGCGAACTCACTACAATTAGGTCGGTTATCGCGACGCGCCGGTGAATATGGGTCCGTGTGGTCCTTCCGCGACGGCAATCCCTGAGCTTGACACGATCGAATTATCGGACGCCTGGGGTGTTCCCACTCACCCTCGGGCCACGATCAGGCAGTCAATCAGGTGCATTGTTCGCTGAAGAGTTGCGTACGCAGTGCAGCGAATCAAAGCGAATGAGCGGGGATGACTCGGCAGGCAGCCCGCCTGCCACGGCCCGGTCTGTCACGTCGTACGCACGGGGCGGTCGGGGATGATGATCGGCACGTCCAGCCACTCGATGACTTTTTCGATCGGCGTCAGGTAGGGATCGCCCTCGGCGGCGGACTCAATGCCATCAAACGTCCAGGCGTTTTCAAGGTTGAACGGCCCGACGGCGGTACGGGCGAGCGACGTGAGACAGCCGCCGGTCGAGAGTCGTTCGCCGATGTCGCGAATCAGGCTGCGGATGTACGTGCCGCGCCCGCATGCAACTTCGAAATCGATCGTCGGCCAATCGAATGCGTGCAAATGCATCCAATAGACCGTTACCGACTTCGGCTTGATCTCGGGTGCGTTTTCCATGCCGACAGTCTTGTACGCGGGCAGACCGCCGAGCTTGATCGCGCTGTAGCGAGGCGGAATCTGTGAAATCGTGCCCTCGAAGCCGGCCAGAATCTCGTGGATTTGGGCGAGGGTCGGCGTGGCGCGGATGGGTACGTCGATCAACGGCTGCTCCGCGTCGAAGCTGTCGCTGGTGACGTCGAGACGGGCGGTTGTCCGGTAGACTTTTGGCTGATCCATGAGACGCTCGACCAGCTTGGTCGCCCGCCCCTGACACAGCAGCAGCACACCCGTCGCCATCGGATCGAGCGTGCCTGCGTGGCCGCTCTTTTTTACGCGCGTCGTTCGCCGCACGCGGTAGAGCGCCTTGGCGGAGGTGATGCCCTTGGGCTTGTTGAGATTGATTATTCCCGCCGGCGGCGGTGGCTGACCGTTCATGCGACCCTAAAACCACGAGTCCGCCCAATCGAGCGATCCGTGCCGACCGGTCGCCGACTGTGTATGCATGAAAAAGGCATGACCTGGGCAAGTATCCTAAGCGATTCGTCGATGTCAACATCGGGTTGCGACCTGCGGCGGCGCGATCTATACTCGGTTGTGCGTCGAAACGATCGTTTTGAAACGGCGGGATGCGTCGTTTCCTTTGGCTTGTGGTTCGGATTCGGCGAGTTGGGATTTTCAGATGCCGATCTACGAATATCGTTGTACGAAATGCGAGCATCGCTTCGATGAGCTGGTGCGTTCGGATCGTGCCCAGAAACCGGCCTGCCCCGAATGTGCCTCCAAATCGACCGAACGGCTGATGAGCGTATTCGCAGCCAGAGCGACCGAGGGCACGCCCGATCCGCTCCCACAAGGTGGCTGCGGGCGATGCGGCGATCCCAACGGTCCCTGTCAAATGTAACCGCCATCGCCGGAGCGACGCTTTGCCCAACCCGAACGAACTTTCACCCGCAATTCGCATTCCACTGGCGGGCCTCCTGGCTTGGCTCGTCCCCGGTGTGGGGCACCTTTTCATCGGCGAACGCACGCGCGGACTGATTCTGCTGATAACCGTCTCGCTGACCTTCTGGGGCGGGATCGCCATCGGCGGCGTGCGCTCGACGGTTGACCCGCAACGCAACTATCTTTGGTTCATGGCTCAGATTTGCGCGGGCGGGCATACGCTGGCCGCCTACGGTCTCGGCGAATCGAGCCGATCAAAGCACTTCAAAGCCAACGTCCCCGACGCCAGCTACCAGCGCGACAAGCGCGTGACCCAGCGGCTGAAATCCGATCTGCTCAGTACTGCCAACTGGCGGAGTGCGGAGCTAGCCCTCGTCTACACGGGGGTGGCAGGCCTGCTCAATTTGCTGGCGATTCTCGACGCCATTGTCCGGGCTGACCCCGCGCATCGGCGTATGGCTGTGGTCACCGCCGCCCCTGGCACGGGAGCGACCTAATGACGGTCTCTTCGCTAATCGCTCAGTTTTTCGTCACGCCCATCGCCCTCGGCGGGTTGCAGAAGGCTGTGCTGATCCTGCCGATCTGCCTGAGCATCGCCATCGTGTACAAAGTTACGCGCCTCGAAAACCTTCGCCACATGATCCGGGCGGTGCTCAACCTCTGGGTCACCATCGTCGTCGGCATGTACGCCGTCGGTGTGGGGCTGTGGGTCGTTTACACGCTGCTCGTCTGATTCCGGGCGTTTGCCCCCCCACTCCCTGACATGCCCCTGCCCGATGCGGGTTCACCCGATACGGGTCCGATTTGGTTCGCAGCGCATTTCGCGTTACCCTTTCGCACAAAGGGAATTCGGAGCGATTTTGCTCCCCAAACAACGAGCCGCGAGCTTCAGCTCGCGCGGACGCAAGAGTTTTGACGAGCGCACCATGACATCACGCGAAATACGCCAACAATTCATCGAATTCTTCAAGGGCAAGGGGCACGCCTTCGTGCCGTCGTCGCCCGTCGTCCCCCACGACGACCCCACGCTCATGTTCACAAACGCGGGCATGAACCAGTTCAAGCCCTATTTTCTGGGCACCGAAACGCCAGCGGTCCGTCGGGCAGCCAACACTCAGAAATGCATCCGAGCCGGCGGCAAGCACAACGACCTCGACGATGTCGGGCAAGACACCTACCACCACACGTTTTTCGAGATGCTCGGCAACTGGTCCTTCGGCGATTATTTCAAGAAGGAGGCCATCGACTGGGCGTGGGAACTCATGACCGGCCTGTGGAAAATCGACCCCACGCGGCTGCACGCGACGTATTTCGAAGGCGACGCGACTGAGGGTCTGGACCCTGACCACGAAGCTCGCGACCTGTGGCTACAGCATCTTCCGCCCGAGCGCGTCCACCCCGGCAACAAGAAGGATAACTTCTGGGAAATGGGCGACACGGGGCCTTGTGGGCCTTGCAGTGAAATCCACATCGACCTGACGCCGGACAAGTCGGGCGCAAAGCTCGTGAACGCCGGCGACGCGCGGGCCATCGAACTGTGGAACCTCGTTTTTATTCAGTTCAACCGAAGCCCGGACGGCACACTCACGCCGCTGCCGTCTCAACACGTCGATACGGGCATGGGTTTTGAACGTATCTGCTCTGTCCTTCAGGGCATGCAGCATGATCGCCTGTGTCAATTCAGCAATTACGACACCGATGTATTCACAACGCTCTTCGCGGCTATTCAAAAACGCTGTAGTGCGATCGACTACAAGAGAACGTTGCCGGGCGACGACGCTCCCGACGCTCAAATCAAGTCCGACGTGACCTACCGCGTCATCGCGGACCACCTGCGTTGTTTGACCTTCGCCATAACCGACGGCGCGATGCCCTCCAACGAGGGCAGAGGGTACGTCCTGCGTCGCATTCTTCGCCGCGCAGTGCGCTACGGCAGACAGTACTTCGACATGCACGAGCCCTTCCTCTGCGACCTCGTCCCATCCGTCGTTGAGCAGATGGGCGACTTCTTCCCGGAACTCAAGACCGGTCCCAACCCGCAGCACACCCGCGACAATGTCCAATACGTCGCCGAGATTCTGCGAGATGAGGAGGCGTCATTCCTCAAGACGCTGGACCGCGGGATCAAATTATTCAACGACGCAGCCAAGTACGCCGAGACTCATCACCACGGACGCATCAGCGGCGAAGACGCTTTCAAACTCCACGACACCTACGGCTTCCCCATCGACTTGACCGAACTGATGGCAGAAGAACGCGGGATGAAGGTGGATATTGGGGAGTACGAGCGGTTGATGGACGAAGCTCGCGAAAAGGCGCGGGGCATTACGCGGAATCTTGATGACGCGTTCGACGAAGATACCTATCGAAACCTCACAGGCGGTAAGACCTGTGATGATTCTCTCAAATATGTCGCACCATTCGAATGCGGAGCATTCTTGCATTCGATTGGTGCGCGCATGGTAAAGCTGTTCGACTCCGATTCGGCCAAGGAAGGCGAGCATGTTACGGTCGGTACAAATAGAACGCCTTTCTACGCAGAACAAGGCGGCCAGGTTTCTGACACCGGTGTTCTGGAAACCGAAAAAGGTGATATCGTCGACATATATGCAGTGGAGAAACGCGGGCAACAAATACTTCATCGAGGCACCGTGCGTCGGGGTACAATTAATTCGGGATTGGAGGTTCGAATGCGTGTCGACCGTGCTCGACGCGACAAGATCACATTCAACCACACCTCCACGCACATTCTAAACCTTGCGTTGAGGAACCTGCTTGGCGATCACGTCCAGCAGAAGGGTTCACTCGTCGATCCCGAAAAGACGCGATTCGATTTTTCGCACAACAAGCCCGTGACGGCGGACGAGTTGGCCCGAATCGAAGCGCTTTGCGCAGAGCAGATCGCGACAAGTCAAACGGTGTACACCAAAGAAGTCGAGCAATCCGCCGCCCGCGAGATCAACACGTTGCGGGCTGTATTCGGCGAGAAGTATCCCGATCGCGTGCGTGTCGTCTCCGTAGGGGCCGACATCGATGAGATATTGAAAGACCCGAAGAACGACGAGTGGATGAAATACTCCGTCGAATTCTGCGGTGGGACGCACGTAGCCAACACCAGGGACATCGGCGACTTCGTTCTGACCAGCGAGGAAGCGGTGGCCAAGGGCGTGCGTCGGCTCGTCGGCATCACCGGTGACGCCGCCCGCGACGCGCGACGGCTGGGCTATGAGTTTCTGGCCGAAGCATGCGGTCTCGCCGGTCGGACCCCCCCCAGCCCCCCCTTTGCAAGGGGGGGAGAGAATCAAGAACCTCCGACGGCGGAGGAAGACGGAACGCGCGCGTCGACGGGAGAAACCGATCAGAGCCGCGACCCTGAGAGCGACCAATGCGGGAGCACGAAGGAAGCGGAGCAGGGAACCGGCGCAAACCTCGCTACCAAACTCGCCGACCTCCAATCCCGCCTGACTGAGGCTGTCATCCCCGTCACGGTTCGAAACGACATCCGCGAAGTCGTGACCGAAATTCAGAAAACGCTCAAAGAACTCAACAAGCAAGCCGCTGGCGCCAGCGCCGATGCGGTCCTCGACACGTCAGCCAAGCTTCTGGAACAGGCGGAAACCGTCGGCGGCGTGAAGGTCATCGTCGGCGAAGTACCCTCCGCCAAAGCCGACGCACTCCGCGGCGCGATCGACTGGTTCCGTCAAAAAGCCGACTCGACGGCTGTGGTGCTCGCCTGTCGCGACGACGAAGGCAAGGTCACGCTGCTGGCCGGCATGAGCAAGGATGTCAACAAGATGGGCGTCAAAGCGGGCGACGTCATCAAGGAAATCGCTCCGCTGGTCGGCGGCAGAGGCGGCGGTCGCCCGGACATGGCCCAGGGCGGTGGGACCAACGCCGACGGCATCGAAACGGCGCTGCAGCGCGCAGCTGAATGGATCAAAGAGAAAATCGGCGGGTAGCTTTCACGGCCGCAAGGTCGCACGTGATCGAACACACAACAAAGCCGCGTTCGCGAAACAACCGGATCGCCGAGAACCGTCAATCAAGATTGAACGCGGCGCGCAGCCACGCGGACGATCAGTCGTCCAACGCATTCGTGGAACCGGGTGAGTCGGTCGGGTGATTGATATGCTCAGCCTGAGGCGCGACGCGGCGGTAGCCCAGGTATTGGATAATCTCGAAAATCTCCGACCACGCGGGAAACGGGCGATCGTTGAGGCGTTTGTATTCGTCGATGGCCATCACGAACTCGAGGAGCTCGCCACTCATCTCGCCTTCTTCGGCTTCCTTGCGCAGCTCCGCCCGACGACGCCCCGGGCCTCGTCGACGATCCAGCCCCACACGCCGGTCGACGCGGTCGCGGCGGTCACTACCGCGACGATCACCGTCGGACTGCCGCTTGTCCTGTTCCTGTTGATCTTCGCCCATCAAAAGCTCCGCCGTGCCTGATTCACATTGAAACGTCATCATGTCCCCGTCGTTTTGTCAAGTGTTCCGTCCGTCGCGTGACCCATCGGCGACTTTTCAGTATCATCATCGGCTGCTCTCGCACCCGACATTCCGGGGCGAAACACACGACGGGAGTTGTCCGTAATATGTCCACGCAAGACCCCACAGACGCATCGAACGCCCATAAGCACACCGAAGAGTCCGCTTTGCCGGAGGCAGCCGCAAGCCTGACCGCCGCCGACCAGGAATCGGCAGCCCCGGAGAAAACGCTCTGGACCGGTCGGCCTAACTGGAAACACTACGTCGCCGAGATCGCGGTTTTGACGCTCGTCGCGGGCGCGATCCTTATCGCATCCGCAGTCTGGTTCCCCGGAGCGTTCAGGGTGATCTTCATCGTCGCGATAATCGGCGGCCTGATCGAAGCCAGCCGCGTCGGGTTGTTCGTCTACGGCACGAAGTACGAACTGACCACCGAGCGCCTGTTCATTCAGAGGGGCGTCGTCCGCCTGACCAAGGATCAGACCGAGTTGATACGCGTGGACGACGTGCGCGTGCGTCAACTATTCGTCGAGCGCCTGTTTAACCTCGGCTCCATCGACGTGCTTTCGACCGACCTGTCTCACGGCAACCAGGTTATCGTCGCCGTCGCCGATCCCGACAGCGTGGCTGAGCTGATTCGTTCCCACATGCGCTCCGCCCGCAAGAAATCGCTCTTCATCGAAAGCTTGTAGCGGGCGCGTTGGCGTTCAGCCGTGCGCGGTGGAACGGGTGACACGGTCTGGCGCAGCCAGGCTGTGGGGAACGTGTCGCGAGCATGCCTGATTTCAGTTTTGGGGTCGTCCCATTTTCGCACCATCACGGAACATCGACAACGACCACCTCGACATTCGCCCGCCGCCCGCGCCCTTGATGCCAGCCGCCGTCGGCATGGTGGCTGGCATCACGCTCGACGGACAGTTCGATGTCGGCCTGCGTGCAATCGCGATTCTCGGTGCGGCAGCCGTCGTCGTGATTCTCGCACCTCCGCTCCGGCGAACGATCCTGCCCGTTCTGCTGGCCGCCGCCGCACTCGGTGCCGCCATGCACCATCGCTCATTCCGCACCATCGACGTCAACCACATCGTCAACCACGTGCCCGCCGATCCGGTGTTGGCCGACGTCCGGGGCGAGGTGATTTCGGAACCCAGCGGCTCGCGAACGGAACATTTCTTCAGCGGGTGGATGCACCGCTCTGATTCAACCCGCTTCCTCCTGCGCGCGATCGAAATCCAAGCCCCCGGCGGGGCGATCCCTGTTTCGGGCACGGTAATGGTCTACGTCAACAGAGAAATCGACGCACTGCCCGTCGGCGCAACCGTCTCGATCCTGGGCCGACTGTACAGACCGACCCCGCCAGCCAACCCCGGACAATTCGACTATCAAGAATGGCTCGCCCGCCGCGGCGTGCGGGTCGGACTGAGCTGCCGCAATCCCGACCTCGTCACGGTTGAATCCGACGGCGGCGGTGTGCGGTCGTTTCGCGAGCGTATTCGCCGGTGGTCGCGAAGAATGCTGATCGACCCGACGCTGTCCGCCGTCGATGAATCCACGCTTCTCGAAACACTCGTCCTGGGCCGGCGGCGCTCCGTCGATCGGGAAATCGAACAACGCTTCACGCGTACCGGCACCACGCATTTCCTTGCGGTGAGCGGTGCCCACGTCGGCATCGTCGCGGGAGCAGCCTGGCTTATCGGCGGCTGGCTGTTCGGCTCAAGACGCTCCGCCGCCATTCTAGCCGCCGCGACGATCATCTATTACGCCTTCATCGTCGACGCCCGACCGCCCGTCGTGCGTGCGTCGATCATCGGGCTGACCCTGTGCGTCGCGGTCATGCTACGTCGCGCACCGTCCACGTTCAACATGCTGTCGCTGGCCGCCATCGTGCTCCTGTGCATGCAACCGACGGCGGTATTTGACGTCGGCTTCCAACTCTCATTCGCGGGCACGTTCGGCATCGCGTATCTCTATCGACCCTTCATGACCGTCATTGCCGAAACGATCAATCGTCGCACGCCCTCGACGGAAAACTACGACGATCCCGTGCCCTACGTCTCACCGCCGCGTGCCATGCTGCATCGCATCGTCACAACGATTGTTCAGTGGACCGTCGTCGGGCTGGTCGCGTGGGCGGCGACCGCACCGATCGTCGGCTTCCACTTCGGACGCATCGCCTTGCTCGGTTTCCCCTTCTCTCTCCTGCTCACCCCGCTCTTCGTGCTAACCGTGCTCGTCGGATTCGCCGCTTTGGTGGCCGGCTCAATAAGTCCCGCATTTTCAATCGTCGCCCAGCCGATCGCACGATTCACCGCTGGCTTGCTGCTCGACGCCGTCGCGTTGCTCGATTCGAATTCACCGCAACTGCACGGCTTCCTCGCACTCAGCCTTGCGTTGGTCGCGTCGCTTTTCGTATTCCACAGCGGGTTCTCGATGCGCAGATGCCTAAGTCGCATCGTCCAATCCAACCCCGACAGCGTCCCTTTGTTTCCACCGCTGGGGACGCCGAAACTCCGGCACTGGCTCGCGCTGGTCGTCGGCATCGCCGTTTGCCTGGGAATTTCATTCGCCGGAAAAGCTTCGACAGAAGAGCTTCGCGTCACACACCTGGCCGTCGGCAGCGGGACAGCGGCCGTCATCGAATTCCCCAACGGCCAAACGTGGCTGTACGACTGCGGCACGAACCGCTCGTTCGATGTCGGGGCGAGCGCAATCGTCCCGTTCTGTCGCACGCGCGGCAGCGACCGCCTCGACCGCGTCATCATCAGCCACGCCAACACCGACCACTTCAGCGGATTCTTCTCCGTAGCCGACGCACTGCCCGTCGCCGAAATCGTGGTCAACGGCTGGTTCGACGCGTTCGCCTACCGGGGCGGCGCTTCGTGGGCTTTATTGGACGAATCCCGCCGCCGCAACATCCCTGTCCAAATCTGGAACGAACCCTTCACGCAAAACGTCGGCCAAGTTGAACTCGAATTTCTTCATCCAGCCGCATCGCAATCGAAACCACCCTCAGCCAACGACGCCTCCACAGTCCTGCGACTCAGCACCTGGGGCCACAGCATCCTGTTCACCGGCGATGTCGAATACAGTGGCATCGAAACGCTGCTGCGAACCAAACGCATCGCATCAAGCGTACTCGTCCTCCCGCACCACGGCGGGGCTGAACGCAACATCGCCCGCCTGGTCGAATCCGTCGCCCCGACCGTCTGCATCTGCTCGACCTCCCGCCGGGCCGACAAATTGCCGCGCATCACCCAAGCCGCCATCAAAAACCGCACACTATTCAGCACGGCCGACGACGGAGCGGTCACCGTCGTCATCAGTCCAACCGCCTTGACCATCGAAGGGTACGCTTCGCACCGGTCCACCCTCATTCCGCGTGAAGATTAGCCCGCGCACGTGTCGATAAACAAAACAGGGGTCCATCTATCAAGGCAAGGAGGCCGACCATGCGAGGGGTCTACGCGAACCGCAACGCACGTCACATCGTTGTTTCGTCAATCTTCATCGCCACACTCACAACCGCGACGCAAGTGCAGGCTCAAACGCCGCAATTCACCGTCCTCCCCATCGGCAGCATGCTCTGCCCCGGCGACGACGTTTCCATAAACCCCGCCGGCTCTCCCGTCATCACGATCAATTTCGCCCCCGGAAGCCTGAATCCACTCGTCCGCTGGCAGCACAACGGCCAATTCCTCGTCGACGGCGATCGCGGAGGTCGCGTCTCCATCACCACCGACAACACAGACCTCTCAGCCGTCACAACAACACTGACATTGACAGACACCGTTTCCGCCGTCGATGCGGGCCTCTACCGCTGCTGGGCTGAAACCGACACCAGCGGCGTCTTCGCCGTGGCAGCGCTCATGTTCGAGGATGAACCCTCCGTCACACCCACATCCGATCCCGAAAGCACGTGCGAAGACGACACCGTCCTCCTGTCAGCCAATCCCCAGGGCAGCGATCCGCAAAATCAAACCGTCACCTGGGTTCTCATCAGCGGCCCCAACCAAAGCTCGGCACAGTTCACATCAGGTTCAACCGGTGCCGACGTCGATTTCACGCCCACCGCAACCGGCACCTACGTCCTCCGCGCGGAAACCGTGGACCCCCTGTGCAACCAGTCCGCCCTCGACACGCTCGATCTGGAAGTCTTCCCCAAACTCACCGTCGCCCCGTTGCCCCCGAACTCATCAACCTGCGTCGCCCTGGACGTCCCCCTGACCGCCAACCCCTCCGGCGGCGCTGGTGAATACGAATATCAGTGGTCGATCGTCTCGCCGCTGGGCACGCAGTCCTCATTCCTGCCAAACGCGACCGTCGCCAATCCGTCGTTCCATCCGACGCAGCAGGCCAACTACACCCTGGCTGTGTTCGTCACGACGCCCGAAGAATCCAGCACGCAATGCGTACTGTCCGAAACACAGGAAATCACCGTCAACGTCACCAGCGCTCCGACCGTCGAAGTCATGGCCGACAACGAAATGTGCGTCAGCGAGTCAATGTCCATCGACACCACCGTCGATCCCCCACAAGGCGTCTTTCAATTCTCATGGGTCATCCTCGATGGACCGGACCCCGACCCCGGACAACTCGCCGACGCCGACACCCAATCGCCAACATTCATGCCCACCACCGCCACCGAAGTCGATCAGCCCTACCGCTTGCAGGTCACCGTCGGCGGGCCTTTCTGCTCCAACGCGGTGCAGGAATTTGAGATCGTCGTATTCAACGAACCAGACATCGCCCCCGCCGCCGACCAGTCCGACGTCTGTGCAGGCCATTCCGTCCAACTCGCCGCCAACCCCACGGGCAGCGACATGCAATCCTTCTTCTGGTCGATCGACACAGGCCCGGACGGCGGGGACGCACAATTCGACCCGACTCCAACCGTCGAAAATCCAACCTTCTCCGCCAACATCGAAGGCACATACGTCGTGAAGGCCCAGCTCTTCGAATTCACCTGCGAAAACAATGCAGACAACACGCTGGAAATCATCGTCCACCCCGGATTGACCGCCAGCCCGACACCTACAACCGCCGACGCCTGCATAGGTTCCCCCGTCGCGCTCACCGCCAACCCCTCCGGCGGGACCGGGCAATATCAATACGCATGGACCATCGCAAACGCGCCCCCCGGCAGCACCGCCACATTCTCACCCGACAACACCACCGCCGACCCATCCTTCTCCCCCACGCACGCAGGCCAATACATACTTGACCTCGTCGTGTCCGCCGCCGGCTGCGACGACGCGACGCTTCAATCCGTCACCGTAAACGTATCAGCCGCCATCGCGGTCATCGCAAGCTCCGGCTTGGACAGCGTCTGCGTCGGCAACGGCGTCATCGTGTCAGCCCAGCCGGGCACGCTCACCGGATACACATGGTCCGTGCTCGAAGGACCGGACCTTAGCAGCGACCAATTCGTCAGCCCCAATCAATCCGCTACGAGATTCGATCCCTCGATGTCCGGCGACTACGTGCTGCAAATCGAAGTCACCAGCGGAACCTGCCCATCCGCCACAGACACCTTGGCCATCACCGCGCTCGACGAACCATCAGCCGACCCCGACGCCGAGCGACCGACCATCTGCCTCGGCGAAAACACACCACTGTCCGTCGTCACCGGAGGCGGCGGACCGGGCATGCAGAACATCCAATGGTCCATCCTCTCCGGACCGGACACCAGCGCGACACAACTCACCAACCCAACCACCGCCACACCCACGTTCACCCCCACGCAGTCGACCACCCCCGGCAACCGCTACGTCGTCGGAGTCTCCGTCATCGACAACACATGCAACACAAAGCTCGCTGGCCAAACCGAGATCACCGTCAACCCGCCGGT
Source organism: Phycisphaerae bacterium (assembly GCA_029260215.1). Classification (GTDB taxonomy): domain Bacteria; phylum Planctomycetota; class Phycisphaerae; order UBA1845; family UBA1845; genus OFTM258. The sequence goes on along the minus strand of JAJDDQ010000051.1, from coordinate 102,001 downwards.
CGATGTAGACCCGCAGGCTGACCCGCCCGAAACCTGCGTCGGCGTCGAAGTCACTTTGACCGCCAACGCGACCGGCGGAGACGGCGACTACGTCCTGAACTGGATCGTCGCGGGAGGCCCGTCCAACCCCCCATCAACCATTGACGACCCCACCGCCGAAGAAACCACCTTCACACCATTGGCCGGCCCGGGAACATTCACCCTTGCCCTCGCTGCCAACGACGAAAACTGCAACGACATCGGCAAGGCGGACGTGCAACTAAGCGTCAAAGCCCCACTCACCATCAATCCCGATTCCTCCATCACCGACACCGCCACCGACGAAGACCAGGTCATCCTGAACGAGTCCACCACGCTCCACGCCAACCCCGTCGGCGGAACCAACCCAACCTACACCTGGACAGTCCTACTCTTCCCCACGGACTGCACACCGCACCAACCCTTCGCCGACGCAAACGTACAAGACCCGGAATTCACAGCCGAATGCACCGGAACGTACCGCCTCACCCTCGTCGCGACGGATTCGGTATGCGGCGTCGTGTCGGAATTCCTCCAGGTCGAATCCATCCTGTTCACCGCCCAACCCACCGCCGCCGCCCCCGACCTCTGCACCACCGCCGCCAACAACTCGACCCAATTGGACGCCGGCATCGTCGGGGATTTCTCGGGTTTCGACTTCGCATGGACAGTGACCGCCGGGCCTGACACAGACCCGTCACAGTTCGACAACACAGACACCGCCGATCCCACGTTCACGCCAGCCATGTCCGGCGCCTACACACTGCAAGTCAGCGTCTCCGATCCGGCGGGTCTGCTGCCTACCGTCTCAGGCCAAACAACCATCAACGTCGCCGCCGCAGGCCTGACCATCGACCAGCCCCCCGACCCGCTCACGGTTTGCGTCGGCGAGGAAGTCGAATTCACCGTCACCGCCCAAGGCCAATTCCTTTCGTACCAATGGCGGCAGGACGGCATTGAAGTCGAAGACGCGACAACCTCTGCGTTACAGATCGGGTCGGTCGTCTTCACCGATGCAGGCCTGTATACCTGCGTCGTGTCCAACGGCTGCGAGTCCGTCACCTCCACGTCAGCTCAGCTCACCGTCGATCCACCCATCGACGTAGCACTGCTCGCCACCAGCCGCGAAGACGCAATCCTGCGCGGCTTCGACCCCGCCGGCTGCATCTACGACGGTGACCTCACCGACGTCGGCACGATGGGCGAGAACTACCAGCGTGCCACAGGCCTCGCCAAGCACCCGCAAACCGGCGTCTTGTACGCATCGCTTCTCACCAACATCAACCAGGCCCACAATATCCAACTCGTCTCGGTCAATCCCGTCACCGGCACATCCGACCCGGTCGATACAGGCGGCAACACCATGATGGCCCCGATCGAGGACATCGCCTTCCATCCCGACGGAACGCTTTACGCGGTGCGAACGAACGACACCTGCGTACCCTGCATCGCAGGACAATCAGGCGAGCTTTACACCGTCGATCTGACCACAGGCCAACTCGCCCAACTCGATCCCCCATTCGCTTTCGGCGACCTCTTCGAGAACAACATCACCTTTGACGAAAACGGAACGCTCTACCACCAAGCCTGGGACATCAACGGCCTGTCGCGCCTGAGCACGGTCAACATGAATCAATCGCCGCTCTCACCCCTGCCGGTCCAAACGTACCCCACGTTCACAAAATGGGCCTCGATGGCCATCCGAGGCGACCTCTTCCTCGCCGCCCGGAGAGCCGCCCCCAGCGAATTGTGGCAGATCGACCTCCAGACCTTCTCCCACACCGTGCTGGGGCCGATCGTCGCCACGGGCAACCTCAACCGCACGATTACCGGAATGATCCTGACCTGCTCCGCACCGGCCGACGGCAATTGTGACGGAAACATCAATCTCGAAGACTTTGCGATCTTTGTCGAATGCCAATCCGCAGGCAACGCGCCAGCCTCCTGCGCCGGCTTCGATTTCAATTTCGACGGCACGATCGACTTGGTCGACTGGTCGGAATTCCAACTCAGATTCGGCGAGTAACTGTAGATGTCCAGCGTCGATTACCGGCCTCACGTGTGGCACAGTTTTTCGAGCGTTGTAGTCAACAGTGTTCGAATTGACACCGAGTTTGGACCCGCAAGAGCAAAGGTTCAAAACCCAAACCACAGTTTCCCAACGGCCCGAAAGGAGTGTAGCCCGTTATTATGGCGCGACTCACCCAGCCCCCAGGGTCAGCGCACATTAAGTGGCTTGTGTCATCAGGACTTGCATGAAGAACTCGTCGCTCCAGCCGGCTATTTCGCTTTTCCCTTTGATGCTGTGCTTAGAGGGATGGCATTTCAGCAGGCTGATCGCGATGCGGCGTAACCACGAGAGATTGTTCGCCGCGAAGCGTTCGCGCGTGCGACTCTGGTCCTCGTCAAACGTCACATCGAGCACCCAGTGCAGTGAATTCTCAATTCTCCAATGGCCACGAACAGCTTGGGCGAATCGTTGGCCACTGAGATAACAACTGCTGATGAAATAGCGCACGTCACCGCTTTCCGTTCCCTCGTTCGCCTGCGTCATACGAACCGCCATGCCGACGGCCTTGACACTCGGCCACTGATCCTTCAATGGGAAATCGACGGGGATTTTCGCCAGCACATAACATCGCTCATCGCTGCGGCCATGTCCCTTCTCGGAGGTCTGGTGTTGGCGGTGCGGCGTCTTCAGAAGATCGCCTTGACGTTCATCACTGAACACATTCTTGATCGCCTCGTACAACTTGGGTTGGTTGTCTTTGACGGCCAACACATAGTCCCCTTTGGCATCGACGATCTTCCTGGCGATTGATTCTTGGCAACCCATCGCGTCGATCGTCACGATCGCGCCCTTGACGTCGATCCGATCGATTAACTCTGGAATAGCAGTGATTTCGTTGGACTTTTCCTCGGTCGCAACCTGTCCAGGCGACAAGCCGTGTTCATTTGCCCTGGCGCTGACCAGATGCAACGGGCCAAGCCCGCGACCTCGATCATGCGCACGGCGCATCGTCTTGCCGTCGATGGCGATCGTCGGTCGTGCCGCTTCGTCTTTGTGCACCAGACCCATCATCCATGATCGAAAACAAGTTTGAAACGCTTCGGGTTTGAGCGCCGACAAAACACGGCGAATACAATCTCGCGATGGAATGCCGTTTTGACGTGCAAGCAATTCCGCCAGCCAATCCGCTTTGGCTTTGGCCCAACGTTCGATGGATGTCGGGCCGGAACAGCCAACGATCACGCCGCACACCGCGATGGTGATCACATCGACAAGCAAGTGACCACGATTGCGCGTGTGACGTGGATCGGGTAGCGACCCGAAGTGTCTGACGATCGAGTCCAACGATACTGTGCGATCGGACATCGAGAATCCATTTCGTGAGCGATCCTCGCCAATCCATTCGGCGAGCCTGCAACAGAAATACCCGATCGAGGCGAACCGCGCCAAGCAAATCAAACCGCCTATTTATACGCGCTGGCTCTGGTGTTGATTACCGACTTCTGGTCGGCCTACGAATCGGTCTGTGCCGAGGACCGGCGATACTGTCTCGTGCACCTGTTGCGTGAACTGGAAAAGGTCGATCTGAAGAATGACTCGGCCGAGTGGCAGGCCTTTGCGAAGAAGCTACGGTGTTTGGTGCGTGACGGGATTCGTCTGCGTAAGCAGGATGCCTTTGCACCCGACAAGTATCGCAGCCGCATCGATCGGCTGAATCAGCGACTCGCGAAACTTGCCGCCGAAGAGCACGTGGACGGTGACGCGCGGCGCTTGACAAAACGTCTTCGCAAATACGCGGAGTACCTCTTCACGTTCTTGGATTACACCGATGTGCCGTTCGACGACACGAGCGAGGACGAGCCGGATCGCCCGAACTTCACGCACGATTTCTGCACGTGCTCCAGCCAGGCATCCTTCACGTCGAAACCGTACTTCTCCTTGAGCAGTTTCGACGGCGGATCGGTGAGCAGCCACATGCCCTCATCGGCGGCGGATGGCCTTGAAAATACCGACGACGCAAAGCACATCGCGGCGAGAATCATCAATTTTTTTTGCATCGTTCACGCAACTCCGAGCGATTATTTTCCGCTGCATTCGCTAAAGAACTTCTCCGCACCCTTGGCAATGTCGTGTGTTGGTTCTGATCGTATCCAAGACCGCGCGACGACCGATCTATCGATTGGCTCGCCCGATCACAAGCGGGCTGATCGTAAAACGACAAGTCCTGACGCGGCGGCGCGATCAGCCCCAGTCCCAGGCGAACCGACTCTTGTAATGGTGATAGTACGTTCCTATGACACGGACGGTCGCGATCTGGAAATAGACACCCACGACAGCGGCGACGAGTTTCATCAACAGCCCTGCACTAACTTGAGCGGAGATGCCCGCGTCTGAATCTGCGGGGACGATCTTATCTGCCACGTCCGCAACCAGCTGGGCGTTGATGGCGAACGCACCGAAAACCACCGCAACAACCATAAAATAAGCGGGAAACGTCCTGAATACAGTCTTGACAATCAAATCAAAACGAGTGAGCGAATCGACGCCGCCGATCGAAATGCACAACGCGATGATGGGCCAAAAGAACAGCCCAATCAACAAACACACCGTAAACGCTGCCACGCTCGAGCTTCCCGCAGTCATTGCGGATGTGCTTCCGATGATCAAGGCCCGGAGACCATCCATCCCTACCGACGAATCGAACCATGCGTACGCCATAGCAGGAGACATTACGACAATCCAACTGAACGTCCAGGCGAAGAACGGGGCAAGAACACCATCCCACAATCCATCCTCAAATCCCATCGGCGGCAGATCATCCTCACCGTTTGCGGCTGATCCGATGACCTCAAATCGATAGGCGGCATACCATCCACTGACAAGCAATGAAAGAATCCAACCAAAGAAAACAACCTTAACAAGCGCGCCCAGAAAGAGCGCGATACAAAGTCCCAGCCACGTTAAAAACCCCTTTATCGTAAGCGGGAACAGAAACGATTTAATGACCGCCTGCGCGAAGCTCGTTCCGCCGGTTTTCCCGCCGCGTTCCTGCAAGATGGGCTTGCTGATGTCGGACCTGGTATCGAATCTGATATTCTCCTGGCTGGAGTCGCCCTCCTCGACACGGCCGCGCTCAGCCGCCGCAGCGAACTCATCCATCAACCCGTCGTCGGCAAAAGCGATAATGCCTTCGTCGCGCTCGGCCGGCGCTTCGCCCAATGTCATGGTTTCGCCGCATTTCTTGCACTTGACCTCCTTGCCAAACGCAGCCTCTTTGACCCGATATTGAGCACCACACGTACAGGTTTGAACAGGCATGATAAGCAATCCGGTGAACTGGAAACCCGTGACGGCCTCAGTGCAATTGCACCAAAAACTCCGCCGATGTTCACAGTCTACGGATTCATTCTGCGGACTTCAATCGGATGAGCGTTATAAAGAAACGTGCTGAATGTAACTGGCGTCACCTGGCGATCGCGTGAATCATGACGCAGGCCTGATGAACGACATTGATGCCGTTCTGTTCGCAAAACTGTACCGCATCCGCAGATTCCGCGCCCGGCTGCATCCAGACGTGGCCAATCCCAGCCGCGTGCGCTTGCTGAACGACCGACAGACTGACCGCTGGCGGGACCACGATCACCGCTCCCTCGACTCGGCTGCTGAGCGACTGCAAATCGGCGTAGCAGACGTCGCCCTCGATGGTCTCCGCTTTGGGATTCACCGGGTACACATCGTAGCCCTTCTCGCGCAAGTCTCTGAAGACGATGTTGCCAAACTTGGAGCGATCGGCGGATGCCCCCACAACAGCCACCGACGTCAAATCCAGAAATGTCTTGATGGGATCGGTCATGGCTGACGTCGCTCCTTTTCCTGCCGTTGTTCATGCCAGCTTGCGTCGCGCGACCGGTCGCGTTCGCAATCGGGAAGAAGCTCCTTATAATCGGCGGCTGCGGACGTGACAATTGGATTGCATTCGTGACCGGCAACGTCATCATGAGTGAAAAACGACGCGTAACAGCCAAAGCATTCGCATCCGTCGCCAACCTCGGGCACGGTTTTGACGCTCTGGGCGTGGCTGTCGAAGCCGGGTTCGACCTGGTTACCGTAAGCTTGGCAACCAGTTGTGACGAAATCATCGTAGCTGGTCGATTTGCCGAACTCGTGCCCACCGAACCGGCGCGTAACACTGCGGGGCTGGCTGTGTCGGCGCTGCGACGGAAATTCGAAATCGAATCACCGATTCACATGAAGATCGACAAGGGGATTCGTTGCGGCAGCGGGATGGGGTCCAGCGCAGCCAGCGCGGCAGCCGCCGTCAAGGCAGCCGCCGAATTGTTCGGCCTGCCCGTGACCGTCGGGGAACTCGTCGCATTCGCCGCCGAGGGCGAGCGGGCTTCCGCAGGGACAGCCCACGCCGACAACGTCGCAGCTTCGCTCATTGGCGGCTTCGTAGTCTGCGCACCGGACGACGCATGTCGCGTCACACGACTGACAAGCCCGAGCGCGTCGATTCGCTTCGTGCTCGCTTTGCCAGACTTGCACGTTCCGACGGAACAAGCGCGACGAGCGATGCCGCCAACAATCTCGCTGGGTGATTATTCGAAGGGGTGTTCGCGCGTCGCGGAAATTGTGGCTGCAATCAATTCCGGTGACGCAAGGTCGCTTGGCCGGGCAATTGAAGATTCGTTCGTTGACAAAGCTCGAGGCCCGCTGATACCCGGATTTGACGACGTTTGCGAACGAGCTCGCGACGCGGGGGCATTCGGTGTTACCATCGGCGGAGCGGGACCGACGGTGGCTGCGGTGGTCGATGATTCAGTCGATGCAGACGCCGTGGCAAATGCGATGCAAGCCGGTTTCAGCAATGCAGGCCTGCGATCCGATACGCATGTGGCGAACGTAGCCGGCTGTGCGACCATTGTGGATGAAAATGCATGATTCAACGCTGCTTTCAATGCGACGCTCGCTATCCGCTCGATGAGATTCTCTACACGTGCGCGTCTTGTGACGGCGTGCTGGAAATCGCGGTGGAAGCGGAATGCCTCAACCGGGCGAACCTGACAGGTGCGGGAGTCTGGCGATACGCGCCGTTTCTCGCGGTCGACGCGGGCGATGCGGTGAGCTTGGCTGAGGGAGATACAGGCCTGCATCGTTGCGAGCGACTTGGCAAAGACCTCGGAATCGCGGAACTTTACGTCAAGAACGAGGGCGAGAATCCGACGGGTTCGTTCAAAGATCGCGGCATGACCGTCGGCGTGACCAAGGCGATCCAACTCGGTGCGTCAGCCGTCGCCTGCGCCTCAACGGGTAACACGTCCGCGTCGATGGCGGCGTATGGTGCTCGGGCCGGTCTTCGGACGATCGTGGTGCTTCCCGGCGGAAAAGTCGCAATGGGTAAAGTCGCCCAAGCCGTCGTGCATGGGGCTGAGATTATTCAGGTCGAGGGCAACTTCGACGTAGCCATGAAACTCGTGCGCGAGCTTTCGCTGGACAGCGGCGAGGTTTATCTCCTCAACTCGATCAATCCGTTCCGTCTCGAAGGGCAAAAAACGCTCGCGTTCGAGGTGTGCGAATCGCTGGGCCGAGCACCGGACGCCGTCGTGCTCCCGATGGGCAACGCGGGAAACATCAGCGCGATCTGGAAGGGTTTTCGGGAATTCAAGTCAGCCGGTTTCAGCCAATCTCTGCCACGCATGTTCGGCGCACAAGCGGAGCGGGCTGCGCCGATTGTTGAGCATCTCGGTGGCACGAACGAATCCTGCCGCGTCGAACATCCGGAAACCGTCGCGACGGCTATTCGCATCGGTGCCCCGGTCAACTGGACCAAGGCTGTAACCGCTGTACGCGATTCCGGCGGTCGCGCGGGCGTCGTTTCAGACGAGGAAATCCTGCGGGCGCAGCGTGATCTCGCCCGAATGGAAGGCCGATTCGTCGAGCCGGCGTCGGCGGCACCCATCGCATACCTTCGCAAATTCGGCATCGAGGCGGACACCGTCGTCTGCGTATGCACCGGGCATGGCTTGAAGGATCCCGACGCGATTCTCAGCAGCGCACCGAAACTGACGCAATGTCAACCGACGCTTGGCTCTATTCGGGAGGCGTTGCGTTTGTAATGCGTATCGTACTCTTTGGTTTCGGTGTCGTGGGGCGATCCTTCGTCGAATTGCTCGAAGAAAAGGCGGGCATGCTCTATCGCGAGTTCGGCCTGACCCCGAGACTGGTCGGCGTGGCGGATCGTGGCGGTGCGGCTGTTTCCGAACACGGGCTGTCACCGTCGGAACTATTGGCCACCAAGAACGAGCATGGCACGGTCGCAAGCGTGCCGGAGCACGGCACGGATGGTCTCGGAGCCGAGGATTTGATTGCTGACAGCGACGCCGACATCGTCATCGAAGCCACACCGACCTGCGTGGACGATCCGTCGGACGCGATGAGCGCCATGAAATGCGCCTTTCGCCACGGGAATCACGTTGTAACCGTCAACAAAGGTCCGCTCGCCGTCGCGATGCCCGCATTGATGGAGCTGGCTGAGTACAACAAGGTCCAATTCCGCTTCAGCGGCACGGTCGGCGGCGGCACACCGATGCTCACGACGGCCAAGAACGCAGCCACGGGCGACGAAGTTGTGCGCATTCGCGGCATCCTGAACGGCACGACCAACTTCATCCTCTCCAGAATGCACGACGCCGGCGCCGATTTCCAGAGCGTTCTGGCTGAAGCCGTCGGACTGGGATACGCGGAGACCGACCCCAGCGCGGACATCGACGGGATCGACGCAGCCACCAAGGTCGTCATCATCGCCAACTACATTTTCAACCGCCGCGCCACGCTGAGTGACGTATCGATCGAAGGCATTCGCGATCTGCCGCGTGCGCGCATCGATGAGGCCGCCGCCAAGGGCGAACGCGTCAAACTGATCGGCGAGATAGGCGACGAACTGTCTGTCAGGCCGCAAACGGTCACCGCGGGCGACGCGCTCGATGTGGATGCCAACCTCAACGCACTACAAATTACGCTCGAATCCAGCGGGGACATCACCTTGATAGGCCGAGGCGCCGGCGGACCCGAGACTGCCACCGCCATCCTGCGCGACGTGTTGGATATCTGGCGGACGGACAGGGAGCACGCATGAAGACCATCGTCATGAAATTCGGCGGAACCTCCGTAGCCGACGAGGAACGCATCGCCGACTGCGCGGAATTCGTTCGGCAAACCAGTGAGACAGCCCGCGTCGTGACCGTCGTGTCCGCAATGGGCGGCGTGACCGATATGCTGCTCGAATTGGCAGACGCAGCCGCAGCGGGGAACCGCGCCGTGAAGTACCAGCTTCTCAGCGAGTTACGCAGCCGCCATGAACGAGCAGCCGCGACGCTCAAGTGCTCCGAGACAATAGGCCCCCTGCTCGATCAACTCGACACCCTCGTATCCGGTGTCGCAGCCGTCGGCGAATTGACGGCCCGTTCGCGAGACGCCGTGGTCTCGTTCGGCGAACGCCTGTCGTCTGTGCTGAGCGCCGCCGCCCTCGACGGGCGCGCAATGACCGGGCAGGAAGTCGGCATCGTTACCGACGACGAATTCGGCGAGGCAGAACCGTTGATGGCCCTCTCGCTTTATCAGGTCAAGGAAACGCTTCAGCCACTCGTCGAACGAGGCGAACACGTCGTCGTGACCGGTTTCATGGCCGCCACGCAGCACGGTGTTACATCGACGATCGGGCGGGGCGGGTCGGATTACACAGCCACAATCCTCGGTGCCGCGCTGAATGCTGACGAAATCTGGATTTGCAGCGATGTGGACGGACTTATGACCGCCGACCCGCGCATCGTCCCCGAAGCCCGCCTGCTCGAAGCCATTTCGTTCGAGGAATCGCTGGAAATGGGACAATTCGGAGCCAAGTCGATGCACCCGCGTGCCCTGGAACCCGCAGCTGAACATCGCATCTCCGTGCGGATTCGCAGTACATTCAACAAGGACTGCCCCGGCACGCTGATCGACGAAGCGGACGCCGCCGACCACGGGCCTGTGCGATCCGTCCTGATGCTCAAGGATTGCGCGCTGCTGACCATCGCCGGAGCAGCCATGGTCGGGCGACCCGGAACAGCCGCAAAAGTTTTCGGCGCGCTCGCCGACGCCGGCGTCAATATCCAGATGATCTCTCAGACCGTTTCGGAGGCAGGGATTTCAGTCGTCGTAGCCGGCAGTCAATTGGCCCGTGCGCGCGCCGCCGTTGATGCCGGCTTGCTGCGGACCAAAATCGCCCGTCGCGTCGATGTCGAAGAAGGCGTTTCCGTCGTGGCGGCGGTGGGGTCGGCCATGAGCGGAAGCCCAGGCATCGCAGCCCAGGTTTTCTCAGCCGTCGCGAACGAGAAAATCAACGTCGAATCCATCGCACAGGGATCCAGCGAACTGAGCATCTGCTTCGTCGTGGACGGCGCATCGGGCCCGAGCGCCGTCCGAGCTTTGCACAGAGCGTTCAATCTCGGCGGCTGACCGGGAAGCGGTCAGCGGTAGACCGTCCGGATAACATCGAACGTCTCAGCGTACTCAGCCCCGATCTGCACACCGCGTGTTCGCGCTTGGCCTCTCGTGAATCGCTCGCACATGTAGGGTCGGTCGCGCTGCGTTTCGTAATGCGACAGCGCACAAATCTTGCGTTCCAGGTGTTCTTCGCTCAGCGCCACGAACGCGGTCGTACGAAAACGTATGTTGTTCCACGGCATTTCGTAGGCGTAAATGCTTGTGTGCTTGAACGCCCGCAGGCCCTCGTTCGCGACCGTCGTGTGATCCTGATGCAGATCGTCGGTAGACGGCATGAAAACCATGTCCGGCTTGAGTTCCGCATTCAGCCGCACGAGATCGTCAAGAATCTCCTGCCGATAAACCGCCAATCGCCGCACCGGATATCGGTAGATTAGAAGATTCTCCGTCGGCATGGGTAGCTCGGTAATCGCCTTGCGGGCCTCAATCTCGCGAACCCCCTTGGGCCAACCCGGCGGCAACGAATCCTCACACAGGCTGAACGTGGCGGAATAAACCTGCACGCCCTCTTCAACCAACCGTGCAATCGTACCGCCGCAACCAAGCTCGGCGTCGTCCGGGTGCGGCGCAAGCACAAGCACGGTTCTGAGGTTGCCAAGCGTCAATGCAAAACTCCGCGGTCCGAGACGACGATTCGCCACGAAGGCCGATAAGTGCATCGGCACCCCCTGCGGAGTTCTTAAGGACTGATTTGAGTGGCGTCACGACATCGCTGCGGACCTGCCGCACGAACGCCTAAACTACTCCCCAATATAACGTTATGCCTTAACCAAGGCATCCTGCGCGGCGAATATCCATCGACGCGCGTCGCAAGAACTCTTGAAGGCGAAGCCAAGGAACCGCTGGTCGCATCAGGTACAGAGCCTAGATATCGTCGTCGTCATCAAGCTCCTCGTCGAAGTCGTCATCATCGTCGTCGTCGTCATCATCGATGTCGGCATCGTCGATATCGTCGTCGGCGTCGTCATCATCCTCGAATTCGTCGTCGTACTCCTTGCTCATCGTCGCCAAGCCGCCGCTCGACCACAACGGAGACGCCGAAGGCTGCTCCGCAAACTCGCCGTCGTAATCGGCGATCGATGAAGGTGTAATCACCCTGACCATCGCTGCTCCTTTCTCGATGACCTGTTCGCAAATTACAAGAGCTGAACACTCTCCGTGCCAGCGCGCGGCCAAGATGACACATTGCGACAACGTGTCAAGTCCTGTCTGAAAGTTTTGTGATTCACGCGACTGGGTAGACACGGCGAACGGCGTAACCGCATGACGCCACGATACTTACGAGCGGACAAGCCGATGAGCCTGGGGCGAAAATGAGGGTAGGCTGTTCACCGGGGCGCGCCTACGCGGGCACGCGCATGACGGCTTGGCAGGCGGGGCACGCGTAAGGTGCGCCCGTCGATTGAGGCGGCACGCGCATGGCAGCCCCACACTGCGTGCAGTAAATCACTCTGGCGTCCGAGGTTGGGTTTCCTTGGTACGCAGGCGGCGTCGCGAAGGCTTGTCGTCCCGCAGACGCGGCGGGCGGACCGTACGCAGCTTCGTCGTGTGCGAGAAATGCCTCGCGATTCGCATCCTCGACCATCCCCGGGATCAGGAACACGTCGATCAGCCAGCCGATACCGAAAAGCCCCCCCGTCAGCGCCCACAGGATTCCCGTGCCGATCCTGCCGCAGTAGAAGCGATGCGCACCCAGCACACCGAAAAACAGCCAAAGAATATACCCGACGGCGACATTTCTCATAACGACTCACCTTTGGTGTGTTGCGACCGAACCTATGGGTGTATTCGTCGGTTCCGACGCAATATTCGCGAACGCCCGCAGGTTCCCGCCCAAACGATGGGGGCTGGAAATCGGGCTGCGGGAGGCGAACCGGGCATCAGACCAGCCGCAACAGCCCCTTCGACACGCGGTAAGAGGTGCCGTCCAGCACGATATCGATGTTGGCCTGCTCCAATTCAAGGAAATATCGGAAGATGGTCCTGCGCGAGGAGTTCAGGCCTTTGCGCAGTTGATCGAGGGACGCACCTTTTTCCATCAGCCGGATCATTTTGCACTGGCGGCCGTAGATGGTTTTGTCGCTTTCGAATCGTTTCACAACCGCTTCAGCCGCCTTCTTGGCATCAGCATCGCTGGCAAAAAGCTTAGCCTTTAGAGCAGCTTTGAGGGCAGCATGCACCGCGTAAGTTCCCTTGAAATCTGATCCGTGTTGAGCTTGTGTAGGCATCGTCAATAACTCCCGTGGGTAAGATCGCTCGCGTCAGATTGTGCGACGGCGGACTTCTGGCACTCTTCGTGTGGATCGCACAGGCTCGACGGCTTGTTTAGAAACGAAAACCGCATGACGGTCAATAGCGTGCATTACCCCGGTCCCGCCAAAAACACGCTCGCAAACAGCACGCGAACACGCATTCACCGATCGCCTATCGAGTCTCGCTCAGCTTGCGACCCGCATTCTCAATACGCCGCCGGATGGCATCAATTTGTACGGGACGCAAGCGGCGGATCGTCTCCCATGCCGGCCTTGCCTGATCGATTTCGATCGCCCGCGCGAAGTGCGCTACAGCCTGACTCAGATCATCGCGATTATCGGTCGCCACACCGCGTGCGGTCAACGCATCGCCGAGCAAAACGTGGCTTTGGGATTCGATCGGGTATATTTCGAGTACGCGACGCGCGGATGCGACGGCGGCATCCCGGTCCACCGGCTGATTCGTGCGTGACGCACGGTGGAGGTAACATCGCGTCAGCAATCGCGGAATCTCGACGGCGTACGGATCACGCACCTCAGCCCGACGCAATAAGTCGATGGCTTGATCCAAGGTCGAAGCACCGATCACCCCCGTCGCCGAATTTGCGAGCAAACGCTCCGCAGCCTCAATCAGAGGCGTTGGATCGAGCGGGTCAGCCGTGGCGGCGTGCAAGTAGGCATCGATCGCAGCGCGGGGATCGCTCGTCGCGCGGGCTGACGCAATCGCTCGATCGGCTCGCCAGACCGGTGCCAGACCCACAACACTCAGCGTGAGCGACCCCAGCCACGCGACGTCCGCGAGAATCCGGGCCAGCCGGAATTGTGTCATGTGACGCAACGGCTGCGGTTTTGATTCCGAAACCTCGCCTGCCGGCGAAAATGGCGAAATCGCCACCGCGAAACAGGCAGCCGCCGTGACCAGCGTACCTGGCACAATCGAAGCGAAATTGATCGTATCCTGCAACAGGAACGCCAACAGCGCAAATGCCCCCAACGATGCGACCGGACGCAACTGTCGAATGTCCGCAAACGTCACGCCCAGAAACCCAACGGCCCACGCGATCAACGGCAGCATCGTTCCGAAATAGAGCAGGTTCGGGTCACTGCTTCCCAGCAGCGGCAAACGGGCGACGAATATCATAAACGCCACGATCGCACCCGCCCGGACAACAGTGCCGCGCGCGGTATCACCCTCACCATCATTCGCGAAATCTTCGCATTCCACGAAAATCCTGCGCGAACCGAACCACAGAAAAAGTCCCATCGCCAACAGGCCCGGCACGCCCCAGTCAACGGCGGCTGACACGAGAAAATTGTGCGGGGTCTGAACCTCCTCCGGGCTATCGATGGTCTTATGACTCAGATAGTGTCGCCCGAAGTTACCGCTGCCTACCCCGGTAAGCGCGTGCTCACCGAACATATGTGCCGATGCGGTCCAATAATTCCATCGAAAATCGAGCGAACGCCCGGGGAGCGATCCGTGATACAACCCATGACCGACGACCGCGAGCAGAACGACAGCCGCAACCATCCATGCACATCGAAAAATCCGCGCCTTGTTGCGATCTATCAATTGCGCATAAACAAAACGTCCGCCAGCCAGCACGACCACAATCGCGCACGCCAACATCGCCCCACGACTTCGCGTCGCAACCAAAGCAGCGACCAGCAAGACCGTGAGCGCCACCGGGCCGACGTACCGACCGACTGTGCGCGGGCGAGAGCCTGTCACGGACACGACCACCCCGACGGCCAACGCAACGCACATCGCAAGGTGCGCACCGGTCACATTGCTGTGCGCGAGGTAGCCGAACGCCTCGCGGCTGGCCATGCGCGCTTCGAACATTTCAACATGGGCAGAGTCGAGCGCAACGCCCTGCCGCGACCACAGTTCCTCGCGATTTTCCCGATACATCGCCTCCGTCTCGGGAAAAACAAGCGCCACCTGATGAATGCATTCCACCGCTTGCGCCGCCCCGCTCGCAAGAATGACGCTGACCAGAAGCCGCACGCGCCAAGCACGATTCAGCATCTGCACGAGCATCACCGCCAGCAGCAAACAGCAAAGCCAATCGGCTGCCCCGTTGGCCGCGAGTCGCTTGTTGCCCGCGAACGCACTGGAAACGACCACTCCGATCACCAGAAACGGCAAGCCCCATTCCAACCCCGATCGCACGTAACCCCGCCGCCGATGCGACGAACCAAACGACCACCACAAGGCTGCCACCAAAAGAATGACAAAATCCAGCACGAGAGGCCAAACGGGCGACGGATCACTCACGACCTCGAGTGCTCGCGTGAGATCGTGAACGGCGGAATCGTAACGCTCCAGAATCAACGGCCGCAGACCGACGACCGCCGCGAGGACGAGAAAACAAGCACCTTCCAAACGGCGACGCATCATCCTGATCGCTCGACTTGCGCGTCAAACGGCTCGACGTGAATCAGCACGTCGGCCACACGCGGATTGTGTTGTCGCACCGCGTCCTTAACGAGGTGTGCCAGTTCATGCCCTTCGCGCACCGAAATACCACCGTCCACCTCAATGTGCATGTCCGCCAGCAGGAACGTTCCGCTTCGCCGGGCGAGAACCTTCTCCACCGCGGACACACCGTCAACGCTTTCAGCCGCCTGTTTCATCGCCGCCAGCACTTCGTGCGAAGGTCGCTCGTCCATAAGCTCTGCCACGGACAATCGCACGAATCGCAGCCCGTTGTACGCGATGATGAATGACGCGAAAACCGCGGCATAGTCGTCGGCGGCTTCGTACCCCGGCCCGGCGTACAGGCTGATCGTAATGCCGACAGCGGCTGCGGCTGACGTCAGTGCGTCGCTTCGATGATGAAGCGCATCGGCGCGGACAACCGTGCTGTCGATGGCCTGCCCGACGTGTGACGAAAGGCGATACAACCCCTCTTTGACAATGATGACGCCGATCAACACCCACAGCGTGAAGGGTGCAGGTGCCAGTTGGGGCGAGATGATCTCGTGAACTGCCTTGGCTGCGATGCCGACGGCGGCTGCGATCAGCATCAACCCCAGCGTCAGCGACGCCAGCGACTCAGCCTTGCCGTGTCCGTACGGATGCTTCTCGTCGGGCGGCTTGGCTGACACCGTCAGCCCGCTCCACACCACGGCGGACCCCGCGATGTCCGCGAAGGATTCGATCGCGTCGGCCACCAAAGCGTACGAATGCCCAAACAGGCCGGCAATCAGTTTGACGGTCGCGAGCAGCGCGCTGGCGGCCATGCCGATCAGCGTGACGCGAATGGCGCCGAGCTTTTGCATGAGGGAAACTTAACCGCTCACGACGGAATCGTCATGGCTGACGCATCTCAATCCGCCTGCCGCTCGCCCGCGTGCGTGCCCGCCAACCATTTTCGCCACAACCTGCACACGGAATCGTCGGTGCGGAGTTCGTCAAAGTACCGCCCCTCGAACCAGGCGGCGGCGTGCGATTCGTCGCTGATCTGAATCGCTTCGTCGCCCGTCGCTCGAAGCAGAAATCGTACATCGTAATGATCGTGGCCCGGCTCATTCGGACGCGCCGGCATGGGATGCACATCGACGTCGAAGATTCCTCGGTGGACGGGTTCGATACGCGTCAGCCCGGTCTCCTCGCGAACCTCGCGCATGGCCACCGCGAGCACGTCCGGATCGCCGTCCGCATGCCCGCCCGGTTGAAGCCAGCGGTCCAGCTTCTTGTGATGCACCAGCAACGCCCGCATTCCACCTTCGTCAACCACCAACGCCGAAGCGGTAATATGCCCAGCCGCAAGCGATCGCTCAAAACAAAGCGGCTGCGTCTTCACCAACTCGACCGTCCGCGCATGGCTCACCCGCTCAGCCTCAGTCGGCGTGAAGTCTTCCAGAAGTTTCAATAGCGGCTGTCGATGCATAACCAAGTTCTTGAATACGCGCTGCCTTTTCTACAAAGGTTACGTGACTTTCTTCCCCCCTTGCAAAGGGGGGATCGAGGGGGGTTCTTCATTCCCAAAGAAACTTCCCGCAACCCCTCCTCGACAATGGTGGAGAGCACGAAAACAGCCGCCCGCTGAATCTCACGCAATTATTGATCGCGTGATTCGCCCTCGGTCACCGCACCGGGCTCCACACAGAACGCCCGCCCGCACTCCGGACAACGCGCAGACTCCAACCCGATGAGCAAGTATCCGCAACCCACACAGCGCGGCAAGCCGTCATCCGCGAGCGGCAACCGAGCGAGCATGAGCGCATCGCCAAACTCCCCATCCGGCAGCCAGCTTCGATGTTTGGCTTCGTGAGTACAAGAAACCACAATCGTAAGCGATCCTGCCACCGGAAGGTATAGTCCGTACAATCCATAGCTCGTTCGAAGAGCAAAGAGAACACACCAACCGACCATGCACATCCCCGCAACCCATCGAATGAGAATCGGAGGGTCTCGATGGCGTCTCAACGCGTTGCAATACACCAATACCAACACCACCGGTGCTAACACAGAAGCCAAGAAGCCAGCACTGTCGATCGGGTTGATCATGTTGATCACGAGGTATCCCACTAGCGCAATAATTCCGACCATCCAGCCGATGACATACATGAATAGCAGTCGATGCCATTTTCGTGAATCGAGGCAGTCCGCCGTAATCGGCAAGACACCGATGATCGCGAAGTTCAAGCCTGCCGGATAAAATAGGCAAGGCACGACGTTTTCCAATATGAGCGTAGCCCGACCCGGCCAGTCCGGAGGCGTGCGATGAAAAAGACGCACGATGCACTCACTGACGAACTCATATGGATGATTGAATGCCCTATAGGGTCGAAAACCGGGCAGGAAAAAGCAAACGGCCACCAACAACCCGCCAAGCCCCTGCATACGCCGCAACCAGCGAATCAGGACTATGTTCACTGACAGGGATGGCACTGCTTTCTCTTGAGACATGGAACGAGCAGAGTATCAGCAGGCCGGCAGGTCAAGCAGGATTCTACCGATGACAACATTCACCGGATGCTCAATTGGTCATCGCAACCGATACCGTTGCGAACGCCCGCCCACATTCCGGACACCGCGCCGACTCCAACCCGATCAACAAGTATCCGCAGCCCGCACAGCGCGGCAAGCCGTCATCCGCAAGATTCAACCGCGCAAGAACCAACGCAGGAACAAGCCTCCCCCAAGTCAACCGGCTGCGATGTTTGGCTTCGAGGGTGCAAGACACCGCGATGATGCATCCCCCTGCAAGTGTCAGGTACATGCCGTACCGCCCGCTTTCGAAAACTATCCAAAAAACGCTCCATGCAATAATCCACAGAGATGCAATCCAGCGGGCCAGAATCGACCAAGCTTCACATCGCAGCAAGAATAG
This sequence comes from Phycisphaerae bacterium, assembly GCA_029260215.1. Classification (GTDB taxonomy): domain Bacteria; phylum Planctomycetota; class Phycisphaerae; order UBA1845; family UBA1845; genus OFTM258. Next base: position 83,834 of record JAJDDQ010000051.1, on the reverse strand, counting down.
GCAATAACCCACCGTGAGAATGGCGAGAGTCGTCCAAGCCGCACACTCGCCGAGACCACTCCTGAGCGCTTCGCCTCCGAATAAGAAAACCCCTCCAATGAGCCAGGCAATGACGCACGACAACAGCACTTTATGCAGTCTCAGTGATTCGAGTGCTCCCTCCCGAACTCGCATCATGCCGATGACAGCGATAATCAGGCCCGACAGGTAGCATGCGCAACATATCGCGAATGCAAACGCGAGTTCGACAACTTGCTCCGGCCGATCCATGAAATGTCCGTCAGCGGCACTCATGATAGCTTTGTTAACCATCCTGTACGGGTAGAGGGGTTTTTTGCAGCTATCAACCGCCGGCAGAAAAAAACAAACGGCCACCAACAGCCCGCCAAACCCCTGCATGCGCCGCAACCGGCGAAGCAGGACAAGGTCCACTGAAGAAGTAACAACCGCCACCGTTTTCACATCGGACATGCACTGAGCAGAGCATCGGCGGACCGACAGGTCAAGCGACTGTCCGCAAGCGGCGCTTGGCGAAGGAAGGAAAGATGAGCATCGCGACGAGCGGAACCAACCCGGTCGCACCGCAGGGAACGGCCCCGTCCACCGGCTCTTGTTGGGCGGGCGGCGTAACGACGACGGGCGGAGCAACGTCCGGAGTTTCCGTCGTCTCGGAATCGGTGACCGTGACCAAAACCGAATCCGTATCGGCATCGCCACGATCGTCGAAAACGGTCAGCGTAATCTCGTGGACACCCTGCGGCAGGGAAACGCGCAACGTCACATCCCTGCCCAGCACCGTGTTGCCCAGCGCCCAGACGTAACGATCGATCTCACCGTCAGGGTCGATTGAGGCTGACCCGTCCAGCAGGATGATGCGCCCGCTTTGAACAGTCGTGTCGCCGCCCGCGTTGGCAGTCGGCCTGTCGTTGCCCGGCAGGGGCGGAATGAATTCCGAGCCGATGAAGACCATGACGCGATCGGATGACGAAGCTCCGTCGTTGTCGGAAACAATCAGCTCGATATCGTATTCGCCGCGTCGAAGATCGATCTCGACCACACGCCCGCGCGCGATCAAATCACCGTTGAGAAACCAGTCATACGAAATGATCGAACCGTCCGAATCACTCGACCCGCCGCCGTTCAGCAAAATCGGATCCGTACCCACGCCGAACTTGTCCGGGCCTGCGTTGGCGATGGGCGGAACGTTCCCACCGGCATAGATAAAGCTAAGCCCGTTGCGATCGTCGGTGGTAAGGCGATCCGTGTCGGACGTCTGCGCGTTCATCACAGCGTCCAGCGTTTGATCGCATGTGTCATCGGGATGGGCCAAGCCGAGCACGTGCCCCAACTCATGCAACAGCACACGCCGAACGTCGAAAATCGCCGTACCATCATTGCTCACACGCAAAGGCCCGTCGTAAGCGTTCCATTGCACATCGCGATTGAGAATAATATCGCTCTCGGAAGATTCGCCTGGGCGCACGGTGCGCGTCAGCGTCAGAGCCAGCACGTCCTCCTCGAACGGATCACCACCGGCCCGGTCGGCGAAAATGATGTTGTTAATGCCATCGTTGCTCCCCCCGCCAGCCCCGCTGTCGCCACCGCTGATGAATCGAAAAGAGGACGATACCGACGACCATTCCGACATGGCTGACTCAGCGTTCTGCGCCCAAGACGTCGTGCCGTTGATGAGTTGACCGCTGGGGCCAAGGTTGTACGACATGGTGATCTGCCCGCCAGGCCAACTCGACGGCAGCGTGCAGTAGGACCACGCCCGCAGCCCGAACGGGCTGAGCACGACAGCCAACACGATCGCAGCCACCGTCGCCCTCATGGCTGCGTCACTCCGTTGGTTGCATCGTCCGTCGCCACACGTTCGCGCACAGCCGCCAAGAACGCATCGACCGTCATCGGCGACACACGCGCAGACCGCGTAGTCGAGTCAACCGAACCCGTCACCAGCCGACCGTTCGCGACGGCCAATACTTCTCGACCATCGAACGTCTTAACCACCCGCTGCGGCTGCGATTGACCGCCTGCCGATTCATGAAAGCATCCCTGTCGCCACCCGACCAACGGGCACACCACTCGGCCATTGCCGCGCACGAATGCGACGTAACGCTCGCCCACGGTGAATCGAGGCATACCGCCGACTTCCAGTTTCTCACCGTCCACCTCGCCGCCGAGAATTCGCAACGTGAACGTCTCACCCCCCGCACCGTGAACCCACTCAAGGCTGTCGAACGTAACAAAGGTGTGGATAGCGCCCGTTTCGCCATCACGCCGAGATTCGACCGTCGTCACCTTGCCGCTGAAAATGAACTCCGCCCGCGCGCAAACATCGTCAAAAGTCCGCCTGACAACCGTCGTCCCGACAGCCGCACAAGCCGCGTTCAACACAATCAATAATGAAGTCGCCGGCACAATTCGCGCACGCGCCGCCGAATTCAACCATCGCGATGGCTGAACAGAAATCGATACCCGGTGCAAAATATCGCGAAAACGCATCGTGCTCCCCGTGCGAATGAAACGTCGTCCGCCGCTACCCATTGTCCAACGCCCACGTGTCCCGTCCAGCCCCACAGCGCCCCTTTGCTCCCCCAGGCCTGTCACGGTTAAACTTATACCATGACAGCCGATCAAAAACCTCCAAGGCAGGCCATCCGCCGCACGATGACTTGGCCCACGCGCGTCATCATCTCAGTCGCGATTCCGCTGGCCATCGGTATCGGTATCGCCGCAACCGGCACGCCGCGAAAAATCTACAACAGCGCGGGGAGTTTCTGGGCACTGACCGGATTATACGATCCAACTCCCGTCAACAGACCCGCCCGATCCGCCCGCACAGAGAGACCACCAATCTCCGGCACGCTCCGCTACGTCACCGAGGGCGTACTTTATACGGTCCTCATCGTCCCGGCGTTCGTGTTGGCCATCGTCATTTACGACCGCCTGACGTTCAAATACATGCGTGACGGACACATTCGCTGCAATCAGTGCGGGCAAATCCTCCAGGGACTGACCGAACCACGCTGCCCCGAGTGCGGCACCAAAATATAACAACGCACCGCCACGCATAGTCTATTGCTCCGCCTCCCGCGCGAGGTCAGCCACAATCGACTCGGGATTCTTCGCAATCGCGCGACGCGCAAACTCGCGCGCCCGCACCGTGTCCCCCGCCGCAAGATACGACCGGGCCGCGTTTTCCAGATGCGACAAAACATCAGGCTCCAGCACGGAAAGAGCACGATACTCCATCGCAGCACACGCGTGATCGTCGAACTTTACACAAACGTCGGCCAAGCACCGATGCAATCCCGCGTTGAACGCATCGATGTAAATCGCCTGCTTGTACCAATACCGCCCCTCAGCCAACCGCCCGTCAACAACCAGGAAACGCGCCAGGTACGCCGGGATTTCCGGGTCGTCCTCCTCGACTGCGGCGAGCGCACGAAGAGACTCGATCGCACGGTCCGATTGCCCCTGCGAGAGACGCACACCCGCCAGCGACTTGTCGGAAGACGGATCGAGCGGCAGCAATCGTTTCGATCGCTCAAAGTGCGTCCCCGCCTCATCGAACCGCTGCCGTCGCAACGCGATCGTCCCCAACGCCTTCGACGCGATCCACTTCGACTCATCCAATTTCAGCAAACGATCAGCCGCAACAGCCAATCGCTCGTCCACGCGATCGCGCGACGCATCGTCCTCAGCCGACTCCCGAAGCGCCCACAAAACTTCCGTCAGCACACGCGCCGCAAGCACACTACCGTCGTCCAATTCGACAGCGCGACTGGCTGACGCAAGCGCGGATGGTAAATCCCCCGCGTCCAGATGCGCCTTCGCCAAACGCGCGACCGCGTCCGCCACCGACTCATCGATCGTCGACGCCAGCGCGGCGACATCCTCCACCGGCGTCAAATCAAGCCCCCACGCAAGAGCATCCTCCCGCGCCCACTCGACAAACGCAGAGTCAAACGCTTCCCGCGTCAGCCCGAGCACCTTCTTCAACACCTGCGGCTGCGACAGTCGCTCCGCATAGCCAGCCAGCATACGATCAACCGACGCATACCCGAACCGATCCACAATGAACTGGCACATCCACTCGCTCTGCGCGTACGCCATCGAGCGATCGGTCGGCTTTCGCGGGCGCATGAACCCCCAATCGATCGATGCCAGCGTGAAAAGCTCCTCACGGCGAAGCGCATCCACGAGCAGCAGTCGCCAGACCCACGAACGAGGCGTATCCTCCTGCATGACAGCCAACCCCTCCGTAAGCCAATGTGGAATACGGTTGCCCGTAGCCCCGAGCGTGACGGTATGCGTAAACTCGTGTCGCAAAACACGGGCGATGTTGTACCGCCCCTGCGTCGCCACATCGACACGCGGCGACTCCAGCGCGATTACCCGACCCGTGCAGGCACCGACCGTATGAATCCACGGCTTACCCGTGATGCGCACGCCGAACATCCGATGCGTCGGCAGCAATTCAATAATGGTCTTCTGCTTCGGATCCCAGGCGAAATCTTCACTCAACTCCGCGTGAATACCCTCAAGATACTCGGCCAAATACGGAGCCAGCACCGCATCGGTCTCTTCGCGAAACTTGATGACGAAGTGAGCTGTCTCAAGCGTTTCGAGCGTTGCGATTTCCCGAAGCAGGTTCAGCGTGTTAAGCGTGCGCGCGTCGAACTCGTCAAGCTCCCAGGCAGCAGCCAGCGCAGCCTCAGCCTTCGCCTCCTCGCCCCACTGCATGTACATCAAACCGAGTTCCGCGTGCGTGTGCGGATCGGTTGGGTCGCATTTGATCGCCCGCTGATAAGCAGACTCCGATTCCGCGTACTGCCGCAGCCCCCCCAGCGTATCACCCATAATGCGGTGAAACGCCGACGGACACGCACTGACCTTCTCCGCTCGCTTGCGATAGGCCTCGACCACCGCGGAATCGTTCACGCAATACGCAGCCGCCGCAGCATAGCCCAGCGCTTCAATATCCCGCCCATTGATCGCCAGCGCCCGCGCCGCCGACTCAGTCGCCGGAACATAGCGTCGCTCGATAAGCCGCAAAGCCGCCTCAACGCGATGCGCTTCCGGCGAATTGGGATTCGCCTCCCGCGCAAGCGCAAGATGCTTCTCCACACGCTCGAAATTCCAACGATCCAACGCCACCCGCGCCAAACCCAATTGCGCGGCAGCCAGATTCGGATTGATACGCAGCGCAGCCTCAAAATCTTTCGCGGCATCATCCCCGCGAAATTTCGATCGCAGAATCTCCCCCGCCATCACACGCGCAGGCCAATACCCACGATCAACCGTCTGATAAGCCCGCTGCAACATATCCTGCAACGCATAACGCGTACGCTCCGTCAACTGCGCATGCCGCGTCAGAGCACTGTACCGAAGAAACCCCACCGCAGCCGAAGCAAGCTCGTCAGCCCGCTCCGGCAAACCCCTGCCGACGCGCTTGTCAATTCGCGCATAGACCGCCACAGCCGCCTCACGCCGACCGACATACTCAAACGCCTCGCCGAGCTTCTGCAACGACTGAACATCCGCGCCGCCCGTCTCCACCGCCGACTTCAAATGCTCAATCGCCTCATCGTAACGCCCAAGCGTGAACGCAACGTCCGCCGAAGTCCGCAGCCAAAGAGCGTCAGCCTTCCCCCGCGCGCCCACGGATTCCAATCCCTCCGCAGCCTCCGCGTATCGACCGGTCTCAAGCAGACACCAAGCCCGACCACAAGTCGCACGCAGGCCAACGGACGAATCGCCCACCAACTCCCCATAGGCCTCGACAGCCTCCGCATAACCACCAGCCATGCGCAACCCGTCCGCACGTTCCAGCGCCCGACGAGAATCACCCTCGCCAGCCGCACAACACATCGTCGCAAGAAACAAAACAACGCAAACAATCACAAACCCGCCACGTCCCACAGCAACCCGACCCGCAATCCCATCGCCCCTTCTGCTACACTCGCCCGACTTCCTTCCCCCCTTGCAAAGGGGGGATCGAGGGGGGTTCTTGGATCGCCTGAAAACATTCCCGATGTAGCAAGTCACGCCGTTCGCATCCCGTATCACCCCCGCCCGCTTAGCCGTGTCGCGTGCGACACGTCCCAAACCCACAAGCAACCCCATCAAGCGAAGATTCGGAAAAACACGGAATTCATGCATCGCGACACCAAAACGGACCCCGGTATTCATAAGTCGATCACCTGAGTATAATATCGCCCAAACCGCAACACGGTGTCCAAGGCAAGGAGAACGCCCGTGATCGAAACCGACGTACGCCCCGGAATGCGCATCAAAGTAACCCAACGCATCGAAAGCCGCGACGAAAACTGGGATACGCAAATCGTCGGCACGATCCTGTCAGCCGAACCCCAAACCACAGGCTCATGGTTCACCCACGCCAAAGACAGTAAACTCTGGCTCCTGCGAATCGAAATCCAAAAGGACGACGGTGAAATCTCCCGGCTGATACTCGACCGATGCACGCGCATCGAGGTTCTCGAAAACTGATCCCCGTGCTGCGGCGAACCGCCCAACTCATCCTGATCGCCGCCGCGACTTGGTGGCTGTTCGCGGACACCATCGCCCGCTACAGGCCCACTGAAAATCCTAACCAAATCCGCTTCGCACATTTCGGCAGCCACGAGGACTACACCCTCTGGCGGAAACTCATCGACGCATTCGAAACCGCGAACCCGACAATCACCATCAAACAGGAATTCATCCCCGGATGGTACGGCCGATACGATTCGAAAATCCGCCGGCAGATTCTCTCCAAAACACTGCCCGACATAGTCCTCATGCAATTGGCACCCTACCGCAGACTCGCCCCCCACTTTCAACCCATCGACGACTTGGCCGATGCAATCGGACTCGAAAACTTCGCACCAACCGCGATCCAAGCCTTTCAATTCAAAAGCGAAAAAAGCAAGAGAGCGCCAACGCACACAACAAACCAATCAGAGCCGCGACCGTCAGGGAGCGGTTTCGCAAGTAAAAGAAAACCAACGCCAAACAAACCCAACGCGCAAGAAACCCCCCATACACGCGACAACACACTCCACGCCCTGCCCGTCTCCGGCGGAAACCTCCTGATCTACCTCAACCTCGACTGCTACGAAGAAGCCGTCCGCCGAGGACGAATCCTCAACCCGTCACCCCCCGACGACTGGACCATGACCGACTTTCAACAGTTGGCGGAGGCCATGACCTACGACGAAAACAACGACGGCCGACTCGACCGTTTCGGATTCTGGCGACCGCGATGGCTGTACTACATACCATTCATCTGGTCCTTCGACGCGCGACTCACCAACGACGCCACAACAACATGGCAACTGATCGGCCCCAACGCCGAACACGCCTTCGACTTCTACCGCGAGTTAGCCGCCACACGCCGCGTGTGCCCGAAGCCGTCAGACTTACCGCAAATCATTCAGGACGTCGGATTCCTCTCCGGAAAAGTCGGCATGTGCGTCAACGGCCCCTGGTTTCAGCCGTTCCTCGCCAAAACACGCTTGCGAGATCGCTACATCGTCATGACCATCCCCACAGGCCCGAACGGAATCCGGGCAACACGCATCACGTGGGACGGCCTGTGCATCAGCGGCACGCGAGGTCAGGCTGCTCAACGCAACGCGCGGGCATTCGTGCGTTTCTGCCTCTCATCAGAGGCCCAGGGAATCATCGCGCGCACCGGCCGAGCACTCCCCGCGCTAAACGAATCACTGCCGGAGTTTCTCGGTCAACCAACCGACGATCGAAGAACATCGTTCATCACCGCCCTGAGCTACGCGCGCCTTCAACCGGATTGGCCTGAGTTCGTCCGTGTCGACCGTGCCATCGGGAGACACCTCGAAAAATGGATCGGAGAACCGGAACACGTAGACGCCCACGCATTTCTCGGCGCATTGGCCGAAGATGACGCAATTCGCGAGTCGTTTGAACCATGATCGCTTCAAAACGCCGACCAACGAAGCCCGAACCGCACAGCCGTAAGCGGCACGCCCTGCTCTTCGCCGCCCCGTGGCTTGCGGGATTGGTGATCCTCTCAATCGGACCCATGTTCGCATCGCTGATACTCTCGTTCACACGCTGGGACGGGCTGTCTTTCAGCGACGGCATCGAGTGGGTCGGGACAGCCAACTATCACGAATTGGACGACGAATTCACAAAATCCCTCACCAACAGCCTCGTCTACTCCGCTCTGGCGGTTCCCCTCGGACTGATCGTCTCCCTCGCACTCGCCCTGTTGGCCAACGCACGCCTCCGCGGCATCCGAATCTTCCGAACAATCCTGATGCTCCCCTACATGCTCGGCGGAGTCGCCACCATCATGATCGCCGGCTGGATATTCAATCCGCGCTTCGGCCTGATGAACCGCTGCATGAACCTGGCCTACGCCGTGCTTGACCCCGTCGTCAGGATCGTAAACACGACCGGCACCACCGATTGGCCCACACCCGATTGGCTCTATTCCCCCACAGCCTGCAAGCCCGCACTCGTTCTGCTGCATCTCTGGCTCGGCGGCGGGAGCATGCTCGTTTTCCTGGCAGCACTGCAACGCATCCCCCGCTCGCTGCACGAAGCAGCCCGACTCGACGGCGCGGGAACAGCCTCACGCTTCCGACACGTGACCCTCGTGCATCTTTCGCCGGCTATTCTCTTCAACCTTATCGTCGGATGGGTATTCGCCATGCAGGCCTTCGACCAAAGCTACCTGCTCTACAACCGCTCCCAACGCGACGGCCTGCTGTTCTACATGCTTAACGTCTACCGAACCGCGTTCGACGCGCCCTACCGCATGGGCTACGCAGCCGCACTCTGTTGGATTCTATTCTGCATTCTGGCGATCACCGCCGGCTCATTATTCGTCTTCACGCGCAAGCGAATCTATTACGTATCGCAATCACAACATGCACCAATTTACTAAGAACCTGTCCGAAACTCCCTATCAGAGCCGTGACCGTAAGGGAGCGGTCTGCTCTTCCGCAGAAAACCGTTTCCCCACAAAACTGTCGAATTACTCCATGCACGCAACATGAAAATTGAAGTCAACACAAAACCAAACCGATCATGGCGCACAGTGCTAACCTATACCGCCCTGTGCGTGGTGGCGACGCTGTTCGCCCTGCCGCTCATCGCCTGCCTGCTGACCTCGCTCCAACCGCTCGAGCGCGTTTACGACGCCAACGCACCACTCCTGCCGTCGCAACCTCGCTGGACGAACTACGTCGAAGTATTCCGCACCCTGCCCTTCGCCCGATTCATGGTCAACTCCACCCTCATCAGCACAACAGCCGCCTTCGGCGCAGTCCTCACGTCGTCGATGGCCGGCTACGCCCTCGCGAACCTGAACCTGCCCTACCGGCGCCTCTGGTTCACCGCACTGATCGCGACGTTGATCCTCCCGTCCCAAATCCTCTTCATCCCGCAATTCATGCTCTTCGACGCACTCGGCTGGATCGGCACATACAAACCCCTGATCGTGCCCGCGTGGCTCGGCGGCGGCGCGTTCAACATCTTCCTCTTCCGCCAATTCTTCAAATCAATCCCCAAACCGCTCGCCGAAGCCGCCGAACTCGACGGTGCCTCGCCGTGGCAGTGCTACCGATACGTCATGATGCCCACCGCCCGCCCCGTCGTCGTCACAGCCGCCTCGCTCAGTTTCATGCTCCACTGGCGATTTTTTTTCGGACCCTTGATGTACCTGTCAGACTTCAACACCTTCCCCGTCTCCCTCGGGCTTCGCATGTACCAGACCCTCGCCGGCACGTGGATCAATCTGCTCATGGCCGCCACCGTCATCTCCACAATCCCGCTCCTGGCAATCTTCCTTATGGGACAACGGTTCTTTCCAGACGCCGTTTCGCCAAACTCGGACGCAGACTGACCCGCCGCTCAGTCCACGCGCCGCCCCTACCGATACTTCTTCCGTAGGATCAAAACGCGCGAAGGAGATCGGACCGTGACTTCAAAATACGACTTGGCTGTTATCGGGACAGGGCCGGCAGGGCAAAAAGCCGCCATCAACGCCGCCAAGAATGGAAAACGCGTCGTCGCCATCGAACATGAAAACTACGTCGGCGGCGTCTGCATCCACACCGGCACCATCCCCTCCAAAGCCTTCCGCGAAGCCGCGATGCACCTGACCGGATACCGCATGCGCGGCGTCTACGGAGCAAGCTACCTCGTCAAACGCAACATCAGCATGGCCGACCTCATCCAGGGCAGCGCCCACGTCATCCGGCACGAAGTCGATGTCGTCAAAGCTCAGATGCAACGCAACAACGTCCACCTGCTCTTCGGCCACGCCAGATTCCTCGACGCAAACACCATCCGCATCGGCTCTATGGGCGGCGTCGAGGAAATCCAAGCCGACGTCATCGTTATCGCCACCGGCACCGTCCCCGCGAGGCCCGCGAACATTCCCTTTCAAAACGGAAGAGTGGTCGACTCCGACGGCGTCCTGAAACTGACCAAAGTGCCAAAATCCATCATTATCGTCGGCGGCGGCGTCATCGGCGTGGAGTACGCCTGCACGATGGCCACCCTCGGCGTGCGCGTCACCCTCATCGAACAGCGACCCCGACTACTCGAATTCATCGACGCCGAACTCTCCGAAGCCCTCCAGTACCTCATGCGCCAAATGCGCATCCGCCTCCGCCTCGGCGAAGCAGTCGCCGAAGTACGAGACGAACAAAACAGCGTCACAGCCATCCTCCAAAGCGGCAAGGAAATCAACGCCCAAACTCTCATGTTCTCGACAGGACGAGGCGGCAACACCCTCGAACTCGACATCGAATCCGCAGGCCTCACCGCAGATGAACGCGGAAGAATCCGAGTCGACGAACAGTTCCGAACCGAAGTCCCCCACATTTTCGCGGCCGGTGACGTCATCGGATTCCCCTCCCTCGCGTCAACCAGCGCAGAGCAGGGCCGCCGCGCAACCTCGTTCGCCTTTGGACTGCCCGTCCAGGCGAAACCAGCACTCATGCCTTACGGCATCTACACCATTCCCGAAATTTCAATGATCGGAAAAACCGAGGAAGAATTGACCAAAGCTTTGGTCCCCTACGAAGTCGGCATCGCACGCTACCGCGAAATCGCAAGAGGCCACCTCGTCGGCGACCAGAATGGAATGCTCAAACTGCTGTTCGACCCCACCACACGAAAGCTGCTCTCAGTACACATCCTGGGCGAAGGCGCAACCGAGCTTGTCCACATAGGCCAATCCGTCATCACCTTCGGCGGGACCATCGATTACTTCATCCAGAATGTCTTCAACTACCCCACGCTCGCGGAATGCTACAAAGTCGCCGCCCTGGACGGCATCAACCGATCCGCAGCCACAGGTCGCCACGACGCGGAATGCGAACAATCAAAACCAACCCGCACACCGTCGCCAACACCATCAACCGCAACCGCGAAAAAAACCGAAGCCAACGAACCCGTCCCGGTCGCATAACAAAACGTAAGAGTTCAACTGTGTGTAATGCCAATCCATTCAAGGACCGCATTCGCACGCATTCCACACGGTTTTCGAGTGCGCCCCACGAGCCCTGGACTTCAGTCCGCGCGGACGCCCCCATACCCTTCCAACACCATTCTCAACCAGCACACCTTCATGCCGAAAGATCGCCAATGCAGATTGCGGACCTGTTACCCTCCGCCCGACCTATTCAGAAGCCAATCCCGCCTCCGTCTCAGGCGCCACATACGGCTTGTAGTTTATAACCGCTTCAATCGTCCAGCCGTCCCCGACGAAATGCCCCACCGACGCACTGGAACGGAAAAAATCGACTTGGGCAGCCACAGGCGCCAACCGCGCCATAAGCATAAACGCTGTACGGGCAGGCCGTGTCTCAGGCGAATCCGGCATCATGCCGCCAGCCATCCCGAGCATCCCGAACACCATGCCCATCTCCTGACCCATGTTGCTCAGATCGTTGAACGACGCCGAATGCACCGGGCCATCCGGTGCGAGCCCTTCACCCATGAACCGTTCGTTCTTGCGAATGCTCGGCGCATCACCCTTCGCAACAGCTAGGCAAAGATTAACATCCTGCGCCTTCGTGCCGATCACCAACCAATCCTCATACATGCCAAGCACCGGACGAACCTGCATCATCATCATCATCGGATGGACCACCGACACGAATCCTTCAGCCTCAACCCCAGGCGCGGGGCTGACCGTGATGGACTCCAGTTGCCCCAGTTGATCGATACGCTTGCTGACACTTTCCCACGCAGCCTTCGCATTCTTCGTGCGAATCATGAACACATTGTTCGCCTGCGACCCCATCATCCCCGGCAGCGTGACTGAGATGATCTCCCCGCCAAGCCAACTGAATAAATCCCGATCCAGATTGAATCCGAACTGTTCCTGAAGTCCGTCCCACTTGGCCAGCACAGCAGCACCATCGCCGGGAATTTCCGTCCTGATGAAATCCAGAATCGTGTTGTAGACAATACTGAAATCGATCGTCGTGCTCACCATGAACCCCGTCGCGTTCTTCGGAATGAACTTGTCGAACCGCTCAAAAGGCCGACCCGAGCTGAGCGCCCGCCCAAACGGTTTCTTCAATTTCTCCGGCGACGACTTCACAATTGACGTCATCCTCTCGCTCAACCCGGACGTCTGGCGCGTCGAAACGACATAATCCACAATATTGAAATGGTCCAATCCCTTTCCAATCACCTTGCGAATCGATCGCGATTCCTCGTCGTCCTTGCCGCCACGCTCGAACGCATAGTCAAAACATCCCTCGACTTGATCGAACATCGCGTCAATGTTGAAAAACTGTACAAAATCCTCGGGCGGCTCCACACTCCCAATCGCACGCTGAAACGTCGCGTCCGCAAGGATCGAACCCTTGTTGCCCTTCGATTGCACCAATGCCAGAACTTCCGCCGCCACACCCTTGCCGACCGTGAACCCGACGACATCCTTGTACCGCAGCAATTCCACCACGGACCCGACTTCGCCCATACACAACGACGATATGTGCGCGCCCGACACTTCCTTCTTGACGATGTTGCACGAATCCGTCAGAGACGCCGCCGTCTCCAGCAATGCGTTGAGCGAATTCGCAATCTCATCCGTCTTCGCGGGATCGTTGCGAAACAGGAAGATGTATTCCGGCATCGGCAGCGCAATACGCTGACCCATCGCGAACTCACGACTCCCCAAATCATCAACCCACGGGACCGCCTTCAACGCCCCGATCACACGATCCCATTTCGCCTCAAACGCCTCGCGACGGTCCTCGTCAATCGAGTCCGCCAAGAGACGCTTGATCTCCACATCCACACCGCACTCCGAGGCAGCCTTGATCACCTTATCCCAATGAGCACAGATAAAATCGCGCTCCGGGTTGTGAACCTCGTGGATATAGAACCAAACATCCGAAGGAATGAATCGCCCCAAAGTAAACGGAGCAGCCTGCTCCGCGCGGGCCGCCGGCGACATGCAAAACACCAGCATCACGCCCAACAGGCGATGCGAAAATCTCATCAAAAAAACTCCTAACTCAGAAACGTCCGGAACGCGGTGGCAAAGGTGCGTCAGGCGACCACTTCATCGCTCGAATACGAACCCACTTCGAACGCTCCAGACCCAATTAGAGCCTACGGGCGTCATCGGGCAGAGGCCAGAATCCCATTGTGGATACTTGTCCAAACTTGTCGCCACCCCCCGCCACAGCCAACCAGCCAAACATCAAATCTCCCCAACCGGCGACTTTCCAAAAAAAAAACGCGACGTTACCATCAAAAACTCAATGAGCGTGGTCAAAAAGATCACCGAGGACCGCGCATTCGACAGGCTCCTCAAACGACTCACCACCAAACGCGGGGTGGTCGGAGTCTCGGGCCTGTGGGGATCCTCTGCGCCGATGGCCGTCGCAGACCTCGCAGACCGACTCAACCGGCCTATCCTCTACCTCACCGCCCACCTCGACGAAGCCGACGAAACTCTCGACGACATCGAAACTTTCTCAAAGCGAAAATGTGACCTGCTCCCCGCGTGGGAAACCATCCCAGGCCAAGGGTCCGCAGGCGGCGAAATCCACGACGAACGACTCCAACTCTGCGCAAAACTTCGCCGAAATCAAACCCAACCAGCCAGGCAGAAAACCCCGAACCAACCCTTCATCGTCGCGCCCATACAAGCCATGCTCCAACCCGTCGTCAGCCCCGCCACGCTCGACGCCAACACACTCAAACTAACCACCAACCAAACCCAAACACCCGACGACGTCGTCGAATGGCTGGCCAAGCGCGGCTTCGAACGTCTCGATCGCGTCGAAGCACCCGGTGACTACGCAAGACGCGGAGACATCGTTGACATCTACGCCCACGATCGCGAAGACCCCATCCGGCTCGAATTCTTCGACGACCATCTCGAAGCAATCCGATCCTTCGACCCCGCAACACAACGCGCCAAACACCACGAAGCCCACGTAGCCATCGTAACCGTCTCACACAAACAAACGCTCCCCCGCGAAAGTCAGGCAGCCCTCGTCGACTACCTCCCCGAAGACACCATCGTCATCGTAGACCGGCCAGCCGACGTGCAGGAAATCGGCGTCACCTTCTACAACCGCGTCAACCGCCCCACCAAGCTCCTCGAACCCAGCGCACTCTGGCGACAACTGTCCAACTTCACCCATCTGCACATCTCCCGCATCGGAGCAGCCGTCGGAGGCGAAGGCGACGTCTTCCATTTCGACGTCCACTCCCTCGCCCGATTCGAGGGCAAAACCGAAGACGCACTCCGCTCGCTTATCGACGCAGCCGAGGACCACGACATCCTTGTCTACTGCGCCAACAACGGCGAACGCGCCCGCATGAACGAGCTCCTTGCCGAACACGCAGGCACCATCCCCAAACGCATCACCCTCGTCATAGGACTTGTCCACCACGGATTCGATTGGCGCGCCACCAGCACCATCGTCGTTCCCCATCACGAAATCTTCCACCGCAAACCCGGACGCAAACTGCGCAAGAGCGCCGCCGCCCGACCCATCGAATCCGTCCTCGACCTCGTACCCGGAGATTGGGTCGTACACATCTCCCACGGCATCGCCCGATACCGCGGCATGAAAACCATGCAGAAGCACGGGTCGGAAAAGGTCGAGGAATTCCTAACCCTAGAATTCGCCGACGACGCTGCCATACACGTCACCACATCCCAAATCGACCTCATCCAGAAGTACATCGGCGCCGGTGGAATCAAACCCACCCTGTCGAAACTCGGTGGCACACGCTGGAAGAAAACCAAAGAACGCGTCGAAGACGCCGTCTCAGAACTGGCTGAATCACTCCTGCGCATCCAGGTCGAACGCGAACAGAACGAGGGCACCGCCTACCCCGCAGACACCAACTGGCAACGCGAATTCGAAGAATCATTCCCCTACGAAGACACCGAAGACCAGATCGTCGTCAGCGCCGACATCAAAGGCGACCTCATCCGCAAAAAACCGATGGACCGCCTGCTCTGCGGAGACGTCGGATTCGGAAAAACAGAGTTAGCCTTGCGCGCCGCATTCAAAGTCATCGAATTCGGAAAACAGGTCGCCGTACTCGTCCCCACCACCGTGTTGGCCGAACAACACTTTAGAACCTTCACCGAACGATTGGCCGAATACCCCTTCTCCATCGGCTGCCTCTCCCGCTTCAAAACCAAAGCCGAACAAAAAATCCTCATCGAACAGGCCAAGAAAGGCCGAATCGACATCCTCATCGGCACCCACAGAATCCTCAGCAAAGACGTGGGCTTCGCCGACCTCGGCCTCATCGTCATCGACGAAGAGCAACGCTTCGGCGTCGAGCACAAGGAAAGACTCAAACGCGTCCGCGCAATGGTCGATGTGCTCTCCCTGTCCGCCACACCCATCCCCCGCACACTGCACATGGCCCTCGTCGGAATCCGCGACATCAGCGCCCTGCAAACACCACCAATGGACAGACGCGCCATCGCAAGCCACGTCTCAATCCACGACCCCGAAACCATTCGAAACGCCATCATGCGCGAGCTCAACCGCGAAGGACAAATCTTCTTCATACATAACGAAGTCCACTCCATCGATGGCATCGCCGAAGACCTAAAACAAATCGTCCCCGAAGCACGCATCATCATAGGCCACGGACAGATGAAAGGCGGACAACTCGAAAAAGTCATGCGCGCATTCGTCGCCAGAAAAGCAGACATCCTCCTCGCCACAACCATCATCGAAAGCGGCATCGACATCCCAACCGTCAACACCATCTTCATCAACAACGCCGACCGCTTCGGACTCTCAGACCTGCACCAGCTCAGAGGCAGAGTCGGCCGATCAGCCATCAGAGGCTACTGCTACTTCCTCCTCCCACACGACAGACCCATCAAGCCCAAAGCAGCCAAAAGACTCAAAGCCATCGAAGAATTCAGCGACCTCGGAGCAGGGTTCCGCATCGCCATGCGCGACCTCGAAATCCGAGGCGCAGGCAACCTGCTAGGCCCCGAACAAAGCGGGCACATCGCCGCCGTCGGCTACGAGATGTATTGTCAATTGCTCGAAACAGCCGTCAGACGCGCACGCGGAGAAACATCCACCGCCCCACCACCCGTACACCTCGAACTAGGCGTGCAGGCCCACATCCCCAGACGATACATCGCCTCCGAACAAACAAGACTCGACGTCTACAGACGCATCAAAGCCTGTCACCTCACCAGCGACCTCGAACGCCTCCAAACCGACCTCGACGACGCCTTCGGCCCCCCGCCCAAACACGTCCAGCTACTCCTCGACCTCGCCGAGCTGCGCATCCTCGCCGCCGCATGGACCATCCAGAAAGTCGTCCTCAAACCCCCGGACCTCATCTTCACCATCGCCGACCTGAAATACGTCCAACCCCTCTTCGAAAGCGCCCCCGGCAGCGTCCGCATGCCCGACCCCGCCACCATCCACCTGCGCATGCCCGCAGCCTACCTCGAACCCGAAACCCTCCTCCCCATCCTCCGAAAACTCCTCAAAGGAAAAGCAGAAGTCCCCATCCCAACCTGAATCCCCC
Organism: Phycisphaerae bacterium; assembly: GCA_029260215.1. Lineage (GTDB taxonomy): Bacteria > Planctomycetota > Phycisphaerae > UBA1845 > UBA1845 > OFTM258. The sequence goes on along the minus strand of JAJDDQ010000051.1, from coordinate 66,770 downwards.
CCCATCATCTCACTCAAACCCGCTTAGCCGTGTCGCGTGCGACACGCCCAACCCAACGCACCCCAAAAAACGACATCACAGGTCGGTCTTGATTCGATTATTGGTGGTCGGTTTTGAAGTGATCGGTAACGCCAACACAGCCGAAAGCCCCCGGGCCGACCATGTCCGTACGGTGAACTCGCGAATGTGAACAGATTCGCATCAACCTCGGGAGTACATCATTTCCCCCGCGCCGCCACACGCCGCAACAATTCCGCATCGATGAACATCTGAATCTCCCCATCGAGCACGCCCTGCGTATTGGACGTCATCGCCGCCGTCCGCGAATCCTTCACACGCTGCTCCGGATACAGAAAATAGCTCCGAATCGCGTTGCCCCAACTGATCTGACCCTTCTCCCCATAATACTTCGAAAGCTCCGCGTCGCGCTTAGCCTCCTCAAGCTGAAACAGTCGAGCCTTGAGCATCTTGCGCGCCGACGCGCGATTCTTATGCTGCGAACGATCGTTCTGACACTGCGCCACCGTATTGGTCGCAAGGTGCGTCAACCGAACCGCCGACGACGTCTTGTTCACATGCTGCCCACCCGCACCGCTACTGCGGTAGGTGTCCTCGCGAACGTCCTTGTCCCAGTCAAGCTCGATCTCGATGTCGTCCATCTCCGGCTGAACGTCCACCGACGCGAAGCTCGTCTCCCGCTTGCCTTGAGCACTGAACGGCGAAATCCGCACAAGACGATGCACGCCCATCTCGCACGACAGATAGCCGTACGCATACGCTCCCCGAACAAGCAGGTTGCACGATTGAATGCCCGCCTCCTCGCCATCGCGACGCGACAACTGCTCGACCGAAAAATCACGTCCTTCAAAATAGCGAAGATACATGCGCAGCATCATCTCCGCCCAGTCGCACGCATCCGCCCCCCCCGTGCCGGCTTGTATATTGAAATAACAATCCCGCGAATCGTTGGGGCGGGAGAGGTAGCTCAGCGTCTCCACCTGCCCGACGCGCGTTTCAAGCTCCACCAAACCCGCGTCAAGCTCGCTACGCACGGAGGCATCCTCCTCCTCAGCCAGCATTTCGATCATGGTCGCAAGCTCTTCCTGCCGCGACAGCAAATCGCGCACCGGCTCCACAACAGCCTTGGCCTGCTTGAGTTGCTTGACGGTTTCCTGTGCGGCTTCGGGATTACTCCAAAAATCCGACGCCCCCATCACCGATTCAAGACGTCCGTATTCCTCAACCTTGGTCGCAAAGTCAAAGAGAGTCCCGGGTCGTCACAATACGCGCCGAAAGTTGTTCGAGAGCAGTCGTCGGGTCTTCAAAGTTCACCAGAATTCTCCATCAAGTTGAAGTAACAAGTCAGCCGTGTGCAATGCTGATCCACTTCGAGGACCGCGTTCGCCCGTATTCTACACAATTTTCGAAGGCACCCCACGAGCCGCGGACTTTAGTCCGCGCGGACGCCCCCGGACCCATCCAGCACCATTCTCAACCAGCACGCCTTCATACCGAAACATCACGATTGCAGATTGCTGACCTGTTACAAGTTCAAAAACGAAGTCTACAGTCATCCAAACACTTCGCCAAACCCCCCACCACCCGGCGTCTCAACAATCAGACGATCCCCAGCCGCCATCCGAACCGTCGCAACAGAACCCAGCCGCTCCGTACCGCCGTCGGCACGCACGATTCGGTTCTCACCAGCAGTCCCCGGCGCTCCACCTTCCAATCCATAAGGCGACACCGTTCTCCGCTGCGTAATCAGTGAAAGCTCAACTGGCGCGAGAAACTCAATCTCGCGCACGCAGCCATCCCCACCGCGATGTCGCCCCCCACCGCCCGAGTCGCGACGCACGGCGAACCGACGCACGCGAACCGGATAGCGCGCTTCGAGTATCTCCGTGTCCGTCATCCGTGTGTTGGTCATATGCGTATGCACCGCGTCAGCCCCGTCGAATTCCGCACCCGCACCGGCTCCACCGCAGATCGTCTCGTAATACCCAAATCGCTCGTTCCCGAAAATTACGTTGTTCATCGTCCCCTGCCCGCCTGCGACAACACCCAACGCCCCAAGAATAACATCCAAAATCCGCTGCGACGTTTCCACGTTACCCGCCGCCACCGCAGGCGGATCATCCGACAATGGCGGATTCAACATGCACGGCGGCAAGTGAATCCGAATCGGCCCCAGCACGCCCGCGTTGAGCGGAATATCTTCACCGATCAGACAGCGAAAGCAGTACAGCACCGCGCTCGCGACCACAGCCGGCGTCGCGTTGAAATTCCCCGCATGCACACCTCCCGTACCGGTGAAATCGACGACGGCTTCGTCCTTGTCAATCGTAATCGTCACGCAAACCGCCGAACCGTCATCGAGCGTATCACAACGCTTGAACACACCCGCCGGCCGACGCAACAGCGCCCGCCGCATCTTGACGTCAGCCGCCTCCCGAACGTGTCGCGTGAACGCATCGACGGTTTCACACCCATAGCGCGCCGTCAGCGCAAGCAGCGCCTCCACACCAGCCTGATTCGCCGCCACCTGCGCGACAACGTCCGCCAGATTCTCCCGAGGATTGCGCGACGGCATCGCTCCACCCCGCAGCAGTCGTTCCAACGCGTCAAACCGCGCCCGCCCACCATCGACTATCTTGAACGCGTCGATCAGCACGCCCTCGTCCGTCAGACGCGTCGAGTCCGCCGGCATCGACCCCGGCTTCGCACCACCGATCTCCGCGTGATGCGCCCGGCTGGCCACAAAAAACGCGAGCGATCCGTCGGCGAACACCGGTGTCACGACTGTGACATCCGGCAGATGCGTCCCCCCGCGAAACGGGTTGTTCGTAATCACAACGTCGCCCGGGCGAGGGCTGCCCACATCCTCCATCACAGCCTTCACACACACTCCCATACTGCCCAGATGCACTGGAATGTGCGGAGCGTTCGCCACAAGCTCACCCGCGCGATCAAACACCGCACACGAAAAATCCAACCGCTCCTTGACGTTCGTCGAAATAGCCGTCCGCCGCAGCGCCGCCCCCATCTGCTCCGCCACAGCTGCAAAATGATGATTGAACAACGACAGACGCACAGGGTCCGCCCCAGCCTGCGATTCATCAACCGGCAAAACCCCGACACTGTCCGCCAACAGCAAATCACCAGCCTCACCCACCTCAGCCGACCAGCCCGGATCAATTACCGTCGTGCTCGTCGCATGCGCAATCACCGCAGGCCCATCGATCAACTCCCCGCAGCGCAACGCTCCAATATCCAGAATCCGGCACGCACGCGGTCGGCCGTCGAACCACACGTCAGCCATCTCATCGGAAGGTGTGCTTAAAGTGTCAGTATTATGGCACACGCGAAACGCTTCACGATCCTCGCTCCCGCCCACAGCCTCAACGCGCAACGACACAACCTCGATCGCCCGATCATCGTGTATGTATCCGAACCGCTGCCGATGCAAACGCTCGAACGCCACCGCAAAGTCCGCCGCCGGCACAGTCAACACCCCGCCTTCGCCCGCGTAGCGCGCATCGATCCAGCGATCACACAAAACGCGCGACGACGGAATCCCCTCAGCCTCAAGCAGCGCGAAACCCTCCCTTTCCATTTCAGAAAAAAAATCCTCCAGCTCACCAGCCAACCGAGGCCCATATTCCGAGTGAACCGCCCGCTCGACAAACCGCTTCACGTCCGCAATTGCAATGCCGTACGCACTCAGCACCCCCGCCCGCCCCGGCACAACCACCGTCTCGATTCCCAACAATCGCGCCACCGCACAAGCATGCTGACCACCCGCCCCACCGAAACTCGTCAACGCGTACGCACTCGGATCGACCCCGCGCTCGATCGTGATACGCCGAACAGCCGCCGCCATCGACTCATTCGCGATGCGCACAAACCCGTCAGCTATTTCATGCAACCCCATAGCGCGCCCCGTCGCGTCGCGCACCGCGTCAGCCAACGCTTCAAACCCCACGCGCACCGCCTCCGCATCACGCCGAAACGGAAAGTGACGCACCGGCACGCGACCGAGCAACACGTTCGCGTCCGTAACCGTCAGTGGCCCGCCGCGTCCATAGCACGCAGGCCCGGGATGCGACCCAGCACTCTCCGGGCCCACGAGAAACCGCTGCCCGTCGAACGAACACACGCTCCCACCGCCAGCCGCCACCGTTTCGATGGCGAGAATCGGCGACGCGATCCGCACACCCGCCCGGACAGTCTCATGTTGCAACTCGAACTGCCCGTCGAAACGCGAAACGTCCGTACTCGTACCACCCATGTCAAACGTAATGGTCTTGGCGAAACCCGCCCGCCTCGCCACATCCACCGCCCCGACCAATCCACCCGCCGGACCGCTCATGATGCTCGAAGAACCGTTGAAACCGTCCGCCCCCACCAGACCCCCCGCACCGGTCATCAAACGCAACCGACCACCGAAAAATGCTCCCTCCAGATCACCCACATACCGCCGAAGCGCAGGGGCAAGGTACGCGTCAGCCACACAATTCTCAGCCCGCCGCAGCATTCCCTGCGACGGCGACAGGCCCGCCGACGTAGACACAAACTCAAAACCTAACCGCCGCGCCAGCTCAGCCAGCCGAATCTCATGAACCGGATTGCGATACGCATTCAGAAGACAAATCGCAACGGATTCGACACCCCCCGCGCGTAATCGCTCCAACGCATCAAACGCTTGCTCCTCGTCCAGCCCACGCAGCACAATCCCGTCCGCGTCGATACGCTCGTCCACTTCAACACTGGTGTCAGACAGTGGCACGGGCTTGACAATGTTCAGATCGAAAAGCGCAGGCCTGGTTTGATCGCCGATGAGCAGCAGGTCGCCGAAACCGCGCGTCACGATCAGCCCCGTGCGCGCGCCCTTGCGTTCCAGCAATGCGTTGGTCGCCCGCGTCGTTCCGAAACGCACCGAACAAGGCTCAATCGGCTGCCCCGCCCGCAGACCCATAATGTGTCGAATCGCCAGAATCGGCGCTTCGCATGTCAATCGCAACTGATACGCCTCGCCGACGACCGATGCGGCAGGAAGCGAAGATTCAAGCGTGAGCGTCCCCGTGGCTGCTTGATGCTCCAAAATACGCGACGCAAATCCCCCGCCGGAAAACCCCGCACCAATCGCGATTTCCCCGCCGTTCCAAAACCCGTCCGGATCGCCGCACCGCCGCCGGTCCAAAACACGCAACCCGCCCGAACCAGCCTCAACCACCCCCGGCACACGCCCGGAACTCAGCACCTTCCGCACGTGCGTCTCGCCGCCCGAATCGACAGCCAACACGTCGCAAAAAGTCCCCCCAACATCAATAGCAAATCGCCACGCCGCTTCGCCCAAGATATTCTCGCTCCAAAGGCTAAAACAGTCTCAGTCACAACCCAACGAGCCGCAGACTTCAGTCCGCGCGGACGCAACAACGACGACCCGAACGAACAGCTTTGACCGCCGCGCCCAATCCGCTACCTTATGGCCCTCTCGAACAACGTACAGCGTATTGTCACAAAGGGCTTGAAGCTATTGAGGAGCAGTCACATGATCAAAATATCAGCTACCGTGTTCGCATCTTGCGTATTGTGCTTGGCCACCGGTTTCGTTTCGGCTGAAGAGAACCCAATCCCCAACTGCCCCGTCATGGGCAAACCGATCGACTTTTCCGTAAGCGCCGCCACCAAGGACGGCCCCGCCTTCCTCTGCTGCAAACGTTGCGCGGGGCGATTTGAGGGCAACCCCGCGAAGTACGACGCGAAGGTCAAGGACCAGCGAAAGGCGCTCGCGAAATTCGATCGCGTGCAGGTCACCTGTCCGATCTCGGGCAATCCCATCGACCCAACAGCGTTCGCCGAGATCAAAGGCCAAAAAATCTACGCTTGCTGCAAGGATTGCGTTGGAAAAATCGAGTCCGACTTCGACAACATTCAGGGGAAAATGGCTGCCAGCTACACCTACCAGACAAAATGCCCGGTCATGGGCGAAACGATCAATCCCAAGGTTTCAACCACGCTCGAAAGCGGTGAGAAGGTCTACTTCTGCTGCAAGCGGTGCATCGGCGGATTCAAGGCTGACCCCGCTCGCTACGCGCCCAACCTCAAAGCACAGAACTACGGCGCGCTCTCAAGAAAAATCGCCGCCGCCGCCAAGAAATAGGATCTGCGAAATCTTTGAATCACGAACCGAGCACCGTCGTCTGCGACGGTGCTCGGTCGTTTCTTGGACATCTCGTCGGCAGATCCCACCAGGGACGCCCGAAGCAATTCTGAAAACGATTGTGGACGGTTAAGGTTCAGGGCTTCTTGGGAGTTTCGAATTCTCGATTCAGCAGTAATCCGCATTCCGGGCACCGTTCGCCCCGGAGGCCGCGAATATCATAACCACACTCATTGCAATTAAGGATCGATTCTGGATTTGATGGCACGATAACCAGCATCAGCGCGAATAGCATGTTGATCGCCATCGCTCCAAAGGCCGTCAATACCGCAGCCACCGCGAATCCGCGCGATTCATAGATTTGGTAAATGATGTTCGCTACAACGCCCCTGCCCTGAAACGTTCCCCTGTACATTTCGTACACAACCCACGCAGCGAGTATGTCCACGCCCACGCAACCCACAACGACTCCCCAATAGTGCGCTCTGCGAGCGTCACGGCCAGTGTGTAGGCGCGAGACCAACTTATTCGGCATCCGCTGAGCGAATTCTTGGAGAATCACCTCGCCAGCGTCGTGGGCAACATCGAACACGATCTTTTCGTCATTTGCGATTATTGCGAACGATATCCAATCTTGCTTTTCGTAAGTATTTACCGACTCAATTTCGTCGACGGCGACAATTCTGACTTTTTTCGCCCGCCCGAATTCAATCCAGTTCGATGCGCCATCGGTACGTAACAGGCTTTCCGGCAAATCCCCTTTGCCCCTCACGATCGCGATTATTAGTTTCGTCTGGTAAAGGGCAATTGTCTCACGCCCGCCTAGAAACGGCCGATGACGGGTTTCACAGATAAGAATTGGAGCGTCGGTCAAATCAAGAGGGTCGTTTGTGCGATTCAATTCAGGCATGGCAAGACTCGACGACGCGGTCAGGTAATCAGTTACCTATTTCCCCAGACAAACATCCGGCAACACACACCACGACTGCCCAAAGCAGTTCAAATCCGATTCGGCAGCAACCCCGTTCGCATCCACCTCAAACGTCCGCACAACATGGCAGTCGCAACCGTCGAAACAATCCAGAAACCCATCGTCGATCGTGTACGTCCAAGTCGGCGAAGCCGTCTGAATCGTAATCCGGTCATCCGTACCAATAAGTCCGTCCGGTTCCGCGAATTCAACTTCATCCAACACAGCATACAAAGTACCCAACAGCGGCATCCTCATCCGCCCAGGATAGTGAACAAGATAAAACGGACCGCTCCCGAAATCGAACAGAAACTGCACGTCCGTCGTCTTGTAAAATGCGTTCATTTCGTCGAACGCGCACCGATCCGCGCCCGTGTTCAGCTTCACAATCAACTGTGTAGGCCCCCAGGCCATGTCGTGAATCACGTTGACGACCGCAGGCTCCAGAACACGGATAGCCGCCAGATCGCGCAAAATACGCTCGTACATCACATCGGTCGCCAGCAGCGAAAGCCCATTCTCCAAAGCCAGTAACTCAGCCTCCAGATTCGCACGCGGGCTGGCACCGTAATCGAACAACGCAAGCGGCAACGTCAGCGCCCCCTGAAACGCATCCAGATCGAATTGATCGATATCCAAATCACCGTCGAAATCGAACGCCGCGCACCCCTCCCCAGCTGCGTCGCCATGACAGAGCTGAAACGACCCGAAATCAGCGAAATCAACATCCGTATCGCCGTTCGCATCGCCAAACGTGCATACCTGTGCCTGCGCCGCAAACGGAACGATCAACCAAACCAGCATCGCCGAACGAAACCAACTCATCATGAATCTCCACCATAATAGCCCCTTGGACAAAAGGGCTTTCCGTGTGGCACCGGTTTTCAACCGGTGCGGGTGCCCCACGGCTTTAGCCGTGGGGAAGTCGAATCCAGGAACCACCTCGAATCCCCCCGTCGCTTCAGGCGGGTGCCCCACGGCTTTAGCCATGGGGAAGTCGAATCCAGAGACCACCTCGAATCCCCCCCGTCGCTTCAGGCCCAACAAAGCACAAGCCTACCAAACTCAACACCGATCCCAAACCCCGGCCCGCAGCATGATTCTCAAGTCACCACATCGTTCCGCCGACCTAACTCCTGCCGGCTGTGCCGATAACGTGTGGAGCATTAACCTTGTATCTGGATTATTACGGGCTTCGTGAACTCCCGTTCAACATCACGCCCAGCCCGCGTTTCATGTACCTGTCCGACGCCCACGCACAGGCCATGGACCACCTGATGTTCGGCGTGCAGCTCCGGCGCGGGTTCATCGTGCTCACCGGCGACGTCGGCACGGGCAAAACCACGCTCTGCCGAGCACTGCTCGACCGTCTGGATGACCGGTACCGCACAGCCCTGATCCTCGACCCCTGCCTTTCCGATACCCAGCTCCTGCGCGCCATCCTCCACGAACTCGGCTGTCCGGACGCCAAGGGCGATCGCCTCACGCTCCGCGAACGCCTCTACCAACTATTGCTCGACGAATTTCAAGCCGGCAGGGACGTCGTTCTCGTGATCGACGAAGCCCAGCACCTGACCTACGCCCAGTTGGAACAGGTCCGCCTGCTGAGCAACTTCGAAAACGACGACCGCAAGCTGCTCCAGATCGTCCTCAGCGGCCAACCGGAACTCGATACGAAACTCGCAGCCGCAAAACTGAGACAACTACGCCAGCGCGTTACCGTACGCTATCGCCTGAGGCCCATAAACTCCGATGAGACCAACGCTTACATTCGACACCGCTTGACCGTCGCCGGCGGCAACGGACGGCCAAGCTTCGCAGACGCCGCCGTCGAGGAAATTCACGCAAGGTCGTCCGGAATTCCCAGACTCGTCAACGCCATCAGTGACATCTCGCTGTTGGCTGCCTTCGCATCCCAAAACGATTGCGTCACCTGTGTTCACGTAGCCAAAGCCGTTGACGACCTCCGGGAGTCCCTCGAATGAGCGTTATTTCCGACGCGATGCGGCGAACGCAGGCCGACACCCAAAACCGCACGCCCCCACCCGCCGAACCGTGGCGCCAGCCGGACGTTTGCCGGCTGGACCTGAAACTGCCCGAAACCGTGGGTACGGGCGAAAAAAAAGTCAGGGCGAACGGAGACGCCAATCGCGATGCAATTGCGATCGGCCTGATTCTGGTCGCAGCCGCCGTTATGGGACTTGGCATGGTCTTGGCACGCGAACGTCCGAATAACATCACGCCATTACCGGCAACCGCTCCAAACACCGCCCTCGCCGAAACGGGCGTCGCTCAGCCGATTGAAACGCAAATCGCATCCCGACCGCCGCAGCAGAAGGTGCCCGAATCGTACACTGACGATGCAGTCGGCAAAGCCATCGACCGCTCCGCGAACTTTCGCCTCACGGGGATTTTAAGGTCCGGTAATAATCGGCTGGCCGTCATCAACAACTCGGTCCTCCAAGACGGCGATCGGTTGCTGGGGGCGCGACTTGAGGTTGTTCACGAACGCGGCGTAACGATGTCGGACAGGCATGGAGTATTCCACCTGTCCCTGACGGCCGGGCCGGAATAACCAGTGGCCTTGAGGGTCGAACCTGAAACGGGGCAATCACACTAGGAGCACGACGGGGTCGTGTTCGAACCAAATCCGGGACAAACTCGGCGGGGGAAATGGCCGACAACTAGATTGAGTCACGCCGACACAAAATCGGCTTGTATTTCAAGGATTTGCCCGTGCGGTTCGCCGTTCGGCAAAGGGAGTAAGACGTGGACGTTCGATTCATCAATCCGTTCGTGAAGTCAATTCAGAATCTCTTCAAAATGATGCTCGATATGAACGTCACGTACGGCAAGCCGTTCGTCCCGAATTCGGACAACCAATCTCGCCCGCACGTTTCGGCCATCATCGGTTTTTCGGGTGATGCGTCCGGTGCGGTTGTGTTGGCGATGGGAAAAGAGGTAGCCGTCCGGATTGCGTCCAAGTTCTCCGGCATTGAAATGGATCTGGACCACGTGGATTTTGCCGACGCGGTCGGCGAGATCGCCAACATGATCGCAGGCGGTGCAAAGTCTGAATTCGTCGGTCTTGATGTCAACATTTCACTGCCGAGCGTCATCATCGGCGAACATCATGAAGTCACCAATTCCAAGGCACACCCGGGGGTTTGCATTCCGTGCAGCACGTCCGTCGGTGATTTTCACGTTCACGTGTCCATGAAAGTCAATAAAGCCGCGATGGCGGGAGCAACATCATGAAAATACTCCTCGTAGATGATTCGCGAACGATACGCAACATTCAAAAGAACATTCTGTCGACGCTGGGACACACCGATATCGTCGAATCCGCAGACGGCGTGGAAGCCATCGTAAAACTCAAGGAAACCTCACCGGACCTCATCCTCCTGGACTGGAACATGCCCAACATGGACGGCATTACCTTCCTCAAGACCATCCGGAAAGACGGTGTCACCACGCCGGTCATCATGTGTACGACGGAGGCGGAGAAGTCGCGCGTCATCCAGGCGGTTCAAGCCGGCGCGAACAACTACGTCGTCAAGCCGTTTTCCACCGAAACGATGGCTGAAAAAATCGAACAAACCCTAAGCCGGGTAGCGACGGCCTGATCGCCACCCTCCGCTCGTTTCACGGTCTTGCCCTGCCAGGCGTGCTCGCCCTGCCATACGCGTAACCTGACGCGTATTCGTTTCGCGACACTCTTGGGGGATCAAAAAAAGAAAGCACCGCCCGTGCATAGCACAGTGACGGTGCTTTCCGGAGGGGAAAGAAGCCGTTATTTGATACACGTTGGCGACCCCAAAGGTTCGCCGCAAAGCCCTCCAATAATTCCAGCCGCGATTGAACACCTTCGTTCTGCACCGACCTAGAATTCTGTATCGGTCATGCAGGCGGTATTTCTTAGATCAATACCCGCGATTATACTCGCAAATTCGGAAAAGTCGTCAAAAACCTCGGTTTCATCACAAAAAAAACAACTTTAACAGTGAGAATATCCGCAACTTTCGCACTTTACGCACCCCTCGGCGAAACGTAGGGGGCCTTGGCAATCTGGGCAAAGTACCTTGTATTGTTCTTCGAGGACGCTGAAATCGCTCGGGCACGCGCTGACGCGCGTCGCCGCCCGGTTGTGTTCGTTGGCGCCTTCGCCGCTGGCGCCGTCACCATTGGTGGCTTCGCCACTGGTGCTTTTGCCGTTGGTCTTCGCGATTCCGTTTCCGTTGCTGCCGTTCGTGCTGCTGCCATTCATGCTGTTGCCGGCGAAGCGCATTTGCGTCCAATCGCGATCAAGCTCCGCCGAATCGAAACGCCCGATAATAAGGTTTTTCAACCCGAACTTCGATTTGGCACGGGAGTATTTCTCGAGCGCCCGCGCCAAGCCGTCGCCCAGGCTGCGGATTTTCCCTTCTTTGGTTGCAATTTGAAGGCTGGAACCGATACCCTTGAGTTGACGGATGACGTGGTGCAGTTTTCCGCCGCTGCGAAGCCAAAGGCTGATCATGCGGCAGATCGCTTCGAGGTCGCTGGTGGCCAGGTCACCGCCCTTGCCGAGTTGTGCGAAGACTTCGAGGTCCTGCTCGGTTTCGACGTTTACCGTGATTTGAACGTGCATGTTGCCGAAGGGCGTGATCTGGCGAATGCGAACACCGGCTGCGATGTCGTGAAGGTCCATCGGCTCGGGCACAGGCCTCGCCACCGCTTTTTTCTCAGCGGCTGGCTGCTCCTTCGCATCGCTGCCTTTGAGGGCCATCGGTTGAAACTGACGGCAACCGTTGCGATAGACCGTGACGCCCTTGCATCGCAGGCGGTACGCTTCGCGGTAGATCGTCTCGACATCGTCGATGGTGGCGCACTCGGGGAAGTTAATGGTCTTGGAGATGGCTGCGTCACAATGTTCCTGGAAGGCGGCCTGCATGCGCACGTGCCAATCGGGTGCTATATCGTGAGCGCAAACGAAGACCTTGCGCATGTCGTCGGGAATATTGGAAATCCCAGCGAGGGTGCCTTCCCTGGCAATCTGATCCATCAGTTCCCCGCTGAGCAGGCCACGCGCTTGCGCGGCTTTGTCGAAAATGGGGTTGATTTCGACCATCGGCTTTTTACCGTGGTCCTGCCCCCGTAACACGTTTCGGTAAAAGGCGAGGCTGTAGAGCGGTTCGACGCCGCACGAGCAGCCAGCCAGGATGCTGATCGTCCCGGTGGGTGCCACCGTGGTGCAGGTGGCGTTGCGCATGGGACGGTGGTGTTTGGTGTCCCAAGTGCTTCCCGTCCAGTTTGGGAATGAGCCTCGCGTTTTCGCGAGTTCCTCGCTGCACGCATGGGATTCGTCGTCCACAAACTGCATGAATCGCCGGCCCCACGCGATGCCTTCCTCGGTGTTGTAGCCAACGCCGAGTTGGAACAGCGCGTCCGCAAAACCCATGATGCCCAAGCCGATTTTTCGATTCCGTTTGCAGATTTCGTCGATCTGGGGCAGCGGGTAGTTGTTGGCATCGATGACATCGTCGAGGAAGCGCGTGGCTTCGTGAATGGTCTCGCGCAGGGCGTCCCAGTCGACGGCGGCTTCGGGCGTGCCGGGGTCAGTCACGAACATTTTCAGGTTGACGCTGCCCAGATTGCAGGCCTCAAACGGAAGCAGTGGCTGCTCGCCGCAGGGGTTGGTCGCTTCCATCCTGCCGACGTGCGGCGTGGGATTGGCATCGTTGATGCGGTCCATGAAAGCGATACCCGGCTCGCCGGTGCGCCAGGCGTTCTTGATGATGATGTTCCAAATGTCCTGTCGCGTGTAGTACTCGACCGTATCGACATCCGCCTCCGCGATCGGCGTGAGCGAGCGGATGTTGTATTCCCACACTTTGATCGTCTTGGGCACCAGATACTGATCGCCGTTACGCGGGTTGGTGACGACTTGGGGAGATTTCGGGGCAGCCTCGAACGCATCCATCCACGCATCGCTGATTTTGACCGAGATGTTGTAGTTGGTGAACTGTGTCAGATCTTCCTTGGCGTGCAGGAATTTGAGGATATCGGGGTGATCGATGTTCATCATCCCCATATTCGCACCACGGCGAAACGCACCCTGCTGAATTGCGTTGGTGGCTTCGCTGAATGCGCGCCAGAACGTGATCGGCCCGCTGGTCGTCCCGCCGGAGCTGCGGATGTAATCGCCCGTGGGGCGAAGTTCATCAAAGGCAAAGCCCGTCCCGCCGCCGGCCTTTTGAATCAAGGCCGTGTATTTGATCGAATCAAATATCCCGTTGATGCTGTCCGGGACGGGCAACACGAAACACGCGCTGAGCATGCCCATCTCTCGCCCGGCGTTCATGAGCGTCGGGCTGTTGGGCATGAATCGCTGCGACGCCATGAGGCGATAGAAGCGATGCTCCCACTCGCTGCGTATGGTCGGGTCCGGATCGTACCGCAACTCAGCATCGGCCACCGCGCCAGCAACGCGCCGAAAGAGATCCTGCGGAGACTCGGTACACCGACCGGTTTCGTCTTTTTTGAGATATCGCGCTTCAAGAACGCGCAGGGCGTTCTCGGTGAACGCCAAATCGCAGAACCGCTCGTCTTTGGCGACCGGTCGATTCTGTTGGGTTGAAACCTGAGACATCAAGAACTCCACGCCGCCGATCGCGACGAAAGCAAAGTGACCTAATTCGCACCAATCCCGTCCGCGTCGCCGGCTCCGAAACGAAATGCTCCCGCTCGACAGGCATCCATTTGCCGAGCGCCGGGTTGCCGAAATGGCGACACATACCCACACATCGGCTGCTGGCGACAATCGTCGTCACTACAACATCTAGGGGGTACTCGGGCATCTTGCCCCAAGATCATGGCTCCGTCAACCATTATATTCGGAGAATTCAGCAGGTGGTCACAACGATATGGCTCGTATGAGTTTAGGCGGAGGGAGCAAAACTAATGACATGAGCTGTTTACCCCGCCCCGGTCTTTCCGGTACTACGTTCGCTATGAAAAGCACCGAAACCGCGTTTTCGATACCGGCTCCTTTCAGCCTCAAAGCCACCGCGCTCGGTCACGGCTGGCATGAGTGTGCCCCGTTTTCGTGGTGCGAGGGCGGTGCCTGCCTGCAGGTCATCGAACGTCGGGGCGACATGCCGGTGCGGCTTTCGATGGTTCAGACGGATGATCGCGACGGGGCTGCCCGGGTTCGTTTGGTCATCGAAGCCGACGAAGTCGATAAGGGACTGAAGGGGTTGATGATCGCTCGGGCGAAGTTGATGCTGCGGGCCGACCTTGATCTGTCGGGGTTTTACAAGATGGCGACCCGGCACAAGCCGATTCGTGCGGCGGCGCGGATTGGTTCGGGTCGTATTCTGCGTAATGCGTCGATGATTGAGAACATCATCAAGACGATTTGTGCGACGAACGTGGTCTGGGGTCAGGCGGTGAAGATGATCAACCGCATCGCCCAGCTTGGTCCGGGGTTGCGTGAATTTCGCAGTTTGAACGCCTGGCCTTCGCCTCGGGAGATTCTGAACGCGGGTGAGGATTACCTGCTGGGCGTGGCGCGTGTGGGCTATCGGTCTGTGTCGATTCTGGAGCTTTGTGCGGCTGCCTGCGACGGGCGATTCGACGACGGGGCGCTGGATACACTGGCGGAGACGGCGGACACGAAGGTGCTGCAGGATCGCCTGCTGGCGATTCGGGGTGTGGGGCCTGCGAGCGCTCGTTTTCTGCTATCGCTGCTGGGGCATTACGATCGCCTGAGTATCGACAGTTGGACGCGGCAGTTTGTCTCCGATCGCTATTTCGAGGGCGGCGACGTTACGCCGAAGCAGATCGAGGAAATCTACGAGCCGTTTGGTCAATGGCGGCAACTGGTGTGGTGGACGGAACAGTGGCTTGAGTGGGAGACGGCCCGATCAATTGTTAAAGAATCGCGGAAGGTGCCCCGTCGAACGCTTGACTGACGCGCCGTGGTCGTGGGAACATTGAATCGGTGAGAAGTGTCTCGTGTGCCGACGTCTCGTCGCATTGCTTTGTAACGTCTGTGTGCAACTGAAACGGAGAAGGTGTTATGTCGAAAAGGGAGTTTCCGAGGCAGTTCGTTGCGGTGGGGGAGGATCTGTCCACGTGGGAACGCATGGAACCCTACTTCGACGATCTCACCGAGCGGCCGATCGAGAAGCCTGAGCACTTGAACTCGTGGCTGCTGGATTGGAGCGAGCTGGCTTCCTGTATCGCGGAGGTGGGCACGGATTTGTATGTGCAGATGACCTGCCAGACGGACAACGACACACGCAAGAGCGCATATCTGAATTTCGTCGAGCATGTGGACCCCAAGTGCAAGCCGCGTTGGGACGAGGTCCGCCGGAAGCTGGTGGAGTGTCCGATCGTGTCATCGTTGCCGAAGAAGCGCTTCGCGGTTCTGGAACGTTCGGTGCGTAACGATGTCGAACTGTTCCGCGAGGAGAACGTAGCCCTTCAGGTCGAGGAGGCTAAGCTCGAACAACGCTACCAGGAAATCAGCGGCGCGATGACAGCCAACTACGACGGTCGCGAGCAAACGATGCAGCAGTTGTCCTGCTACCTTGAGGGCAGTGACCGGAAGGTTCGGCAGGAGGTTTGGGAGCTTGCGAACAAGCGGCGATTGCAGGATTCGGAGAGGCTGGACGACGTCTTTGACGAGCTGTTCAAGTTACGTCATCAGATGGCGAAGAACGCGGGGTTCGAAGACTATCGTGCCTATGCGTTTCGGATCAAGGAACGCTTCGATTACACGCCGGACGACTGCATAGCCTTTCACACCGCTATCGAGGAAACGTGCGTGCCGCTGCTGCGGACTCTGCATCAGGAGCGGGCGGAAGCGTTGGGGCTGGAGACGCTTAAGCCCTGGGATTTGTCGGTTGATGTTAAGGGCCGATCGCCGCTCAAGCCGTTTGAATCCACGCGGGAACTCATCGAGAAGTGCGGGCAGGTGTTCGACGGAATCGACCCTGAGTTGGCGGAGCAGTTTCGGGCGATGGCCTCCGACGGAAAGCTGGATTTGGACAGTCGCAAGGGTAAGGCTCCGGGGGGTTATCAATCGACGTATCACGAATCGCGCCAGCCGTTCATCTTCATGAACGCGGTCGGCATGCAGCGCGATGTGCGTACGTTGCTGCATGAGGCTGGTCACGCTTTTCACGCCATCGCCTGTCGCGAGGAGCCGCTGATTCACTATCGCAGTGCTCCGATTGAGTTTTCGGAAGTGGCATCGATGTCGATGGAATTGCTGGCGCTCGAGGGTTTGAACGTGTTCTTTTCGGGCGAGGAATTGGACCGTGCCAAGCGTGCTCAACTGGTGGGCGTTGTAATGCTGTTTCCGTGGGTAGCGACGATCGACGCGTTTCAGCATTGGCTTTACACGCACCCGGAGCACACGCGCGACGAGCGCAAGGATTACTGGCTGTCGCTGCACGATCGATTCGGCGGGATCGAGGATTTTTCCGGTTACGAACAAGCGCTTGAGCGGTTGTGGCATCGCCAGTTGCATCTGTTTGAGGCTCCGTTTTACTATGTTGAGTATGGGATTGCGCAGCTTGGGGCGTTGCAGGTTTGGCGGAATTCGAAGGCGGACCGCGGTCGATCGCTCGCACATTACCGTCAGGCGATGATGCTGGGGGGTTCGAGGACATTGCCGGAGCTGTTTGAGGCTGCTGGGGTGAAGTTCGATTTTTCGAGCGAGACGCTGGGGCCTTTGATGAGTGCGATTCAGGATGAGCTGGCGGTGTTGGGGGCTTAGGGACAACTCCCCGCGTGTCCGGCGTTCGGTTTGCTCGCGACTCCGCGCTGGCTGAAGCCGGCGGCTCGATGCGGGGGTTTTGTATCACTTCAGACGGCGAGATTCGGAGCCTGGGCTGAGCGTCAGCGTCTGGGCCTGGCTGTTCGGGCGTTTGCCTTTTTGCGTGATGGGATTTTTCCGCTTTGGATGTCGTAAAGGCATTGGGTGAGCGTGCGCAGGTCGGATTCGTCCTTGAAACGCGTCAGGGCGAGGCGGACGATCTGCTCGGCTTCGGGGTCTTTTGCGGTTTTTTGAGCGATGAGTTTCGCCAGAGTCATGACAGCTTCGATGTTGTTGCCCTCCATCTTGAGATAGGCGGTGCGGGCGTGCTCGATGTCTTTGTCGGTGGAGTGGGTAGAGCGCAGGGCTGCGGCTGCGAGGGCCAGGTGTGCTTCGGGCGAATCGTCGTAGGCGATCACCTTGTATGCCAGCCCGTCTGCCTGCCTGCTTTTCCCGAGGCCTCTCAGAATTTCGTATCTGGCGGCGATGAGGCGGCGTACTTCCTCGCGTGAGCGTTGCGTGCGTTGGGATTCGCCCAGAAACGTGTCGACGTTTTCCGGGTCTTCGACGGTGTGTTTGAGATCGGTGTAGCGTTTTGCGTTCAGAAGCGGTTCGTAGATCAGGTCGGCGAACGCTGAAACCGCGTGGCTGCCGGGGTATTTGCCTTTCAAACGATCAAAATGCAGGAGGATTTTGTCTTCGCGATCGAGCGCGGAGAAACCGTACTTGATGAGATAAAGCGCGTGGACGTTCGGGCGTTCCTTTTCGAGCGACAGAAACTCTGCTCGGGAGAGGCGGAGGCGAAACGCCTTTTTGGCTGGCGGGTGCTTTTGGCTGAGCTTGGCGAATGTCTTGCACAGCTTCTCCATGTGGCGGACGGGGAAGAGAGGCGAGTGAATGGCTGGGTGATCCATGCACCAATTCAATTCTTCGAGGGCTTTGTCGTATTCGCCCTTGTCGGTGAGTGCGTCGGCCCGATCCATGATGTTCAGAACAACGTCTTCTCCGGACCAGCTGTGGATGCCTGCGTCTCCGCGAATAGCCCGATTTCGGATGGAGGCTGCGATGACTTTCATGAGACGTTCGGGGTTGGAGTCGCCGACCTGCTTGCCAAGCTGGGTGCCGTCGCTGGCGAAGATGAGCAACGCCGGCGAGCGATCAATTTTGTACTGTTTTGCGAGCTTCTTCGCGACGGGGTCGGAGTCGGAGAGCTTGAGGATGGTGGCGCGATGGTCCGTCCAATTCTTGATGAGGTCGTGACCTAGCGTTTTGCTGTTGAATGCGGTGCCGGCTTCATCGTCGTCTTTGGTGATCGAGACGAGGAGATATCGGCGTTCCTGCCTGGCGCGTGCCAGGGCTTCGGTGAATGGGTTTGCCGGTTTCTTCGGCGCGATCGCCGGGGCGTTTTGGGCCGAGGCGGTCGCTGCGCACAAAGCGAAAATGATGATTTGCGTCGAGCAACGAATCATGTCTTTCAGCCTTTCGAATATTGATCGTCCGGGACTCCCGCCTGTGGGGGGCCGGTGCAATTTACCTTATTACCTTGATCTTATCTTAGCTTCCCGCAAGCGGATCGTCACAATCTGTATGGTGCATGCGAACGTACAGCGGCGGATTGGGCCGATAAACGGGGAACGTAGACCGGTGGCGGAGCACGCTATTCGAAGGCTGACTCGCGCAGGAAATCGACCGCGACTTGAAACGTGTTGAACACGGATACATCGGGTTGGCCCGCATCGGAGAGCAGGAACGGCTGGACCCTGAACCCGCCGGTTGTGTTTGCGCTTTCGATGGCCTGGAAGATGATTGTGTCGCCGCAGCGGAAATCGCCCTCGGTGGCGCTGAGGGGGTTGATATTGGACGGTACGCCGAACCCCTGGTCGATGGCGCCGGCGGCGCCGACGAACAGTCCGGTCTCGGTCGTTGGGGCGTTCAGGTTCTCGCCAAGCCCGATGCGAAGGATCGGGTTGTCCGGGGTGCATTCGAACAGATAGCCCGACTCGCCGGTGAATCGCCCCGGCACGGTGAAAAGGTCGTGCGTTTCCGTGGAGGCGACATCGCCCTGGGCACGTTCGGCTGTCACGATGAAGGTGAGCGTCTCGCTTGTGGTGTTTACCACCCTAATGAGCAGCGATCCCGTTTCGGGGCCTGGGGTCAGGGGGAACAAGCCGCCCTGCGTCTGATTGACGAGCGCCGGGTTGAGAAACAAAAGCGCCGAATTGCCACAGCCGGGCACCGTGACGGCTTCCAGAACCGAAATCGACGCGATGAATGCGACCGCCCAGAGGCCTGCTTGTTTGTAAGGTCGTTGATGCTGCATGTTTTTTTACCGAATTCCGACGTTGATTTCAAATCGCCCGGGACTGGCAGCCTGTGCGAGTCCATCCGTATCCAGCGTGCCCGGAAGGAGCAGGCCGAATTCGTTTACCTCGAACGGCACGCTCAGGACTCCGGACAGGCGTATGGTGACGACGGCCCCGCACAAGGGGCTGATGGCCGGCGCGGGCTGATCGCGTACGTCGATGTTTTGCAGGAGTACTGTGTTGCCGAACTGATCGGTCTGATCGATGGTCAACAAGTCGAATTGAGGCGGGGCGACCATGACCCGTTCGCGGAAAGACGGGGTGGTGTCGGTTCCGGGATTGATGCGCGTCGTTTCGAAGGAGACGGGCACGAGAACGGACGGCAGGGAGGCCAGCTCCACACGTGCGACGTTGCACTGGAATACGATGTTGTTTTTCTGTTCCCGGTTGAGATCGGGAATGCTCATGGGGGCGACGCCGGGGTCCAGGATGGTGGGGCTCCCGTCGTTGAATTCGATCTGTATTTGCTCGTCGTTGAGGAATGTGATGGTGACGAGCATGCGAATCAACGGGCGGACGTTGTCGCCGGTGACGAGCGCCTCGTCCAAACCGCTGGCCACCAGGTAATCGAGCAGGGCTTCGTCGAACACGGTATCGTTGCGCAATGCAATAATAACGTGGCCTGCGGAGTCCGGGCCTTGGGGGGAAATATTGACTTCGTCGAATGTACTTGAGACGAAGTCTACAAACGCGGGGTTGAGCGCGTCGCAGCCGGGGATCATCCAGAGTGCGCAGAGCGCTACTGAGATCGCGGCTGACAGGCGGGCTGGCGTACTCATCGGGGCGAACCGTCCTTTCCAGATGGTCCAAGGTCATACCCTCATCAGGGTGGCTCGCTGGATATAATGATGAATTCAAGGTTCGGGTCAACCCGTGAACCTTGTTGGGCTGTCGGCGTTTGGCGATTCGGTGGTTCGCTTGACGCGCGGCGCGAGGCGAGTAGTGTACCTTGGCTTCGCCCGAAGCGGATGTGGCGGAATTGGCAGACGCGCTGGCTTCAGGTGCCAGTGGCCGTAAGGTCGTGGAGGTTCGAGTCCTCTCATCCGCAAATCCTTTCGCTGTAACACATTAGAATCGAAGTCGGCACCCGTGTCGGTTACGCTGGCCGGAGAAACCCGTGGACGACGCAACATTTCTTCGCGCGTTTGAGGATCGTACGCTTTCACACGAGGGGTTCGATCATCGGGGACACGTGCGGGCGGCTTTTCTTTTGTTGATCGGGAATGAATTTGAAGAAGCGCTTACAAAAATGCGTGCGGGGCTGCGGGCGCTGCTTGAAGCGCATGGTTTGGAGGGCAAAGCCACGGTCGGGTATCACGAGACGCTCACGCGGGGTTGGCTGACGCTTGTGGCTGGTTGCGTGGATCGACGGGGGCCGGCGGTGGATTCGGAGGCGTTTCTGGCTGACCACGCTGAACTGTTGCGGAAGAATCTCTTGCTCACCCACTATTCGCGTGATCGGCTGATGTCGGCGGAGGCGAAGGCTGCATTCATCGAGCCGGATCGCGAGCCTTGGCCGGTTGTTGAGGACGCGGGGGGCACGCGGAGCGGCTGCTCATGCTGATCGGTATTCTCTCGGACAGCCACGGTGATCATCTGCGTGTGCGGCGGACGGTAGCGCTGTTCGATTCTCTGGGCGTCGAGCACGTGATTCATTGCGGGGATGTTGGGACGATCGACGTGTTTGACGAGCTGACGGGTCGGGCGTGCCATTTCGTCTGGGGCAACTGCGATATTCCGTCGCAGGCGATGCGGGCCTATTTGAAAACGGTCAACATTCCGATTCCGGACGTCGTGCCGTTGCGGCTAACGCTTGCGGGCAAGCGGATCGCGGTTTACCACGGGCATGAGCGCGAGGCGAACCGTATGGAATCGACGCCGGGTGTGGATTACGTTTTGCACGGTCATTCACATCGTCAGCGCGATGAGCGGTTCGGTGAAGTGCGTATTGTCAACCCCGGCGCTCTGCATCGCGCGCAGCCGAAGACTGTGGCGACGCTTGATTTGTTGAGCGACATGCTGACGTTTCATGAGGTGGGGTAGCGACGAGTGCCCTGCTGCTTCTGATCGGACCGAACCGGACGGTGTCGCACGCGACACCGCTAAACGCGCAAATCGGTTCGACTCGCGTCAGGGTGTTTGCAGGCGTTTTCCTATGAAGCTGCCAAGCTCGCCCACGTCTTCGTTGGTGTCGGAGAATTCGACACAAAACTCGTCGCCGCCCTTGCTGAACACGAATCGGACGTCGGTCGTGTAATCCGTATCCCCGTTGATGGGGGTGAGCTGGATGACGAGCACGTTGCCGTCGAGTCGGCCTTCGCCTTCGAGCGCCCGGTTGCCGGCTGAGTCGTAGGTGGTGTTGACCACACGTACGGTGTCACCTTCCTGCTCGAGTTCGATGGTGCCCGAAACCTGGGGAACGTCAAAATTGAAAAAATTGGAAAAACTGTACCGGTACACGCCAGCGACGTTGATGGTCGCGGTGGAATCCGGCGTTTCACAAGGGCCGACCGAAACGGCTGGGCAGCCGGAAAGTGACAGGCAGAGCGTCGTCAATACCGTGAAACTCAAAAATTTTGCGAAACCTGGATTTGAGCGCATGACGTGACGGTCCTTTCAAATCTTCGTTCTTGGCTTGTCAGAGCGACAATTCACCGGCGGAGCCTAACCGGTACACACCGCTGCCCGCAACCCGCGAAAAAATTTGTAAAAATTTGCCGCAAGTCCTGATAAAAGTTAGGATATAGGGCGTACACCTACACGGTGGTACCAATACGGGGCGGAGCGCCGGGGTGGGCGCATTTGGCAGGGGTGCCAATTTCGGAGGTTCAAATCATGGTGAGCGAAATTCGCTCGGATCGTTGTGGTGTCGGGATGCGCAGACTATGCCGACGCCAGTTTGTAATTCTTACTTTAATCGGCCTCGGCTTTGGATCGTCACAGGCGGCGATGGCGCAGGGTAGTGCGTGTTGCCTGCCGAATGGTGCGTGCGCCGATGTGCCGGAGGACGTTTGCGTAGGTCAGTTTTCCGGCGTACCGCAGGGGCTTGGCACGAACTGTGATGCAACAACCTGTCCGTGCGAGCCGGACATCACGGGTGAGCGTTGCAACCAGGTCGATTGTCCGGATCCGAATCAGGTTTGCAGGCCTGCTCGGGTGGTTTGCGACCCGAACGGCCAATGCCGCGTGGAGGATTGCGATTGCAGCTTCCCGGGTGGATGTCAGATCGCGCTCGATCCGCCGTCCTCTCCTTTTTGTATTCCGGGCGATTGCCCACCGAATACCACTTGTGAATTGGTATCTTCACTGCTTCCCACCGGGTTCACAGAATTCAAGTGCGACTGCATTCCGGTAGGCGACCAATGTATGCCGAATGCGAATCAGACGGCCTGCGTGAATCCGTCGTGCGACATCCCGGAAGATCGGTGTCAGCCAAGTTGCGTGACATTCAATCCGGCCACGGGCGGAATCCGCGTCAACGCGTGCGACTGCTCCACCCCGAACGAGTGCCACGTCGGTATCGGTGTGGTGGCTGAGGGGCCTGGCAATCCGTGTGTGGTGTCGGATGTGGGCAACGGTACCGTTTCACTGCCGCCGGATGGCTGCGAATATCTTAGTCCCGACGAGGTTCACCTGATCATCGACGGCCTGCCCGCGGGGACGACGATTGAGCTGGCTCCGATTCATCGCAACTTTATTTGCAAGACGCAGGGTGGCCCGAACGATTGCGGTCAACCCGGTGGCACGCTGGGTGGGGAGGTGGAGTTATTTTTCTCCGATCTCAGTCTTAACGTGCAGGGCACGGGAGCACTGTCCACGCTTCAGCGTGATTTGAACGTGCCTGTGTTCTGCGAGACGCATGTCGGCCCGAGAAACCCCGGTGACCCGGTACAGACTTTCCCGACGGACATGTTCCGTCTTCAGGGGCAGTTGTTTGGCGACCCCGATTTCTGCCAGTTGGTCGTTACAGCCGGTACAAACTTCGGCTTGCCCAGCCCCGGTCAGACGACTTTGACACAGTTGCCCGGTGGCGATTTTCAGGTCGACAGTTTTTTCGACATCACCTATCGAATTGATTTTCAGGGGTGTCCGGGCAGCGTCTTAGACGGAATGGCTGGCTCAACCACTGGGACGGTCCGTATGGAAGCGTCTGGTTCGCCCGTGGGGCCGCCGTGCGTCGGTGCGTGCCCGCCCGGAACGACTTGCGTTCGTGATGAATTCGTCAATGCCGACGGCTCGATCGACATCTGCTGTAGTTGCCAGGATCAGCCGGTCGAATGCGGCCCGCAGCCGGATGGGCAGGGTTGCCTGGACACGATTTGTCCCGCTGCGGATGAGATTTGCCAGCCAACGGTTGTTCAGTGCGATCCCAATGGTTTCTGCCAGGTGCTTGAGTGTGAGTGTCGTCGTGCGCAGGAATGCCATGCGGAGCTCAGCACAGCGGGTGGCCCTCCAGTGGTATGTGTCGGCGGCTGCCCTGCTGGAGAAGTGTGCTTCCAGTCAATGGACGACACGGACGGCGACGGTATTGATGATACGTTCAAGTGTACGTGCGAACCCGAGCCGGAGCCTTGCGCGCCCAATCCGGAAGGTGACGGGTGTAACCCCACGGTCTGTCCGGATCCGAATGAAGTGTGCGTGCCGACGCGGGTCATTTGCGGGCCTGGTCCCGCGCCGTGCCGTGTGACGGAATGCGTGTGTCGCAACCCGGCATTGTGCCATGTCGAACTCGATCCGCCGACGTTCCCATTCTGTGTCGGCAGTTGTCCCAATGGGCTGGAATGTGTGCAGAGGGTCATCAAGTTGCCGACGGATGAATTCCTGCATGTGTGCGAGTGCGAACCGCCCACAGAGGCCTGTTGTCTCGCTCAGACCGACGGATCGTGTCAGGACTTGCCGCGCGAATCCTGTGTTGAAATGGGCGGTCAGCCCCTGGGTGTTGGCAGCGAATGTCAGGCTCCCGAGCCATGCTGTGTGATCGGGGATGCGACTTCGTTCTGTATCGAGACCGATCCGCAGTGTTGCCAATTCATGGGCGGGATCGCTCAGCCGGCTGGCAGCGTGTGTTCAGAGCCGGAAGCCTGCTGCCTGGGAACCGCGTGTCTTATGGTCGATCCGTTGTGTTGCGACGATTTCGGCGGTATCCCGCAAGGGACTGGCACAGACTGCTCGAACACCTTGTGCGAAGAGCCAGACTGTGGGCCGACGCCGGGCGGATTCCAATGTGCGCCGTTCGATTGCCCTGCCGGTGAACAATGCGTCCCGACAGTGGTGAGTTGTCCTCCGGGCGCGCCGTGTGTGATTCTGGAATGCGAATGCCGCGATCCCGAGCTTTGCCACGCGGTGTTCACGCCGGGCGGACCGCCGGTTTGTCAGGGTGTCTGCCCACCGGGTACGGATTGTGAATTGCGTGTGCTTACCGTTCCCAGTGGTGTGCTCTACTCCTGCGAATGTGTCGGGGTGGACGAAGCATGTTGCCTTCCGTTGGATGTTCCGGGCGGATTCCCGCACTGCGTCGAGCTGCCGCGCGAAGAATGTGTTCAGATCGGGGGCGAACCGCTTGGCCCGGATACGGTGTGTCAGGAGCCTGAAGCCTGCTGCCTCCCAACGCCGGATGGGTCGGCCATCTGCTTCGAAACCGATCCGCAATGCTGTGAAAGGACCGGCGGTACGCCACAAGGCCAGAACGCGCTGTGCACGCAGACGGTCGCCTGTTGCCTTCCGGACGGATCGTGCATCGAAACGGATCGTGTTTGTTGCGACGACTTTGGCGGAATGCCGCAAGAGGTCGGTGTCAGTTGCGGTGACGATCCGTGCGGGGCGGGCGAGTGTACACCAACGCCCAACGGCGATCGTTGCACAGACACCGCCTGCGACATTCCGGAGGATCGATGCGTTCCGCAAGTTGTCGAATGCCTGACGCCGAATGGTCCGTGTCGCGTGGTTGAATGCGAATGCCAAGATCCCAATGAGTGTCATGTGGACCTCGACCCGCCGAACTCCCCGTTCTGTTCGGGGGCGTGCCCGCCGGGATTCGATTGTGAACTGCGCGTCACGCCGTTCCTCAATACGTTCCGCTATCACTGCGCGTGCATACCGCCGGAGACGGGCTGCTGCCTCGGCGAAGGCCAGTGCGAGAACCTGCCGATTGGCGTGTGCAAGCAGAAGGGCGGCGAGCCGTTGGCTTTGGGCGATCTCTGTGAGCCGGAGCCGTGCTGCTTCGTCAACCAGGACGTTCCGTTTTGCGGCGAGACCGATCCACGCTGCTGTGAGGCGGCCGGCGGCGTGCCGCAGGGTCCGAACCTGTTCTGTGACGAACCCGTCGCTTGTTGCTTGCCGAACGATTCGTGTGTGGAGATTGGTCGCATTTGTTGTGACGAATTTGACGGAACGCCGATGGCTCCTGGAACGACGTGTGATGATGGGCATTGTCCTGAGCGGCCTTTCATCGTTCACGCATTGGGTCATATCGGCGAGACGCGCCCTTGTTCCGGGTATATCGACCCGCTGTGCGAGAGTACGGACGGCGTGAATCTCGATCTCGGTTTGACCGAGGTGACGCTGGTGTTCAATGTGCCGGTGTTTGCCATCGGTGGCGGGCCGGTGACGACGGCCAACTTCTCCGCGACGGAAACCGGTGGGGCAGCTCCGCCGACCGTGACGGGTGTGGATGCGTCGGGCAACCCGCTGATTGTGGTGACACTCGATCGGATCATCACGCTGGAGGAATGGACGACCGTTCGGGCATCGGTGCAGAGTGCGTTCGGTGTGCCGATTGCGAATCTCGGTGACCTCGGCAATGCGAATGAGCCGGACCGGCTGGACATCGGTTTCCTGCCGTGCGACATCAATCAGGACGGGTCGTGCGGGCCGTTCGATCTGTTGCGATTCCGTCAGTATGTGAACGGCGTGCTCGTGCCAAGTTGCGGTTTGCTGTTGGATTACGTGGACATCAACCGCGATGGGGCGCTCGGGCCGTTCGATTTGCTGCACTTCAGGCAATTGGTCAACGGTGTTCCGCCGGCGACGCAGGCTTGGGGCGGCGAGACGATGGACCATCCGCGCCCGTAGGGATCGCAGCGTCGTCTGATAACCATTGAGTCACGCCCGCGGCGGTGGAGTTCTTCCCCGTCGCGGGCTATTTTTGTGGTCGTCCGGGGCGGTTGTTTTTCCGGGCGATTTGTGCTTGTGGCGCGTTTCGCTAGAATGGGCCTTGAAATGTCAGAGATATCAGCAGAAAAATTGGCTATCGAGTTGGCGCGGCTGGCCGACGACAACAAGTGCGACGACGTGACGGTGATGGACCTTCGTGGCCGATCGTCCGTGGCGGACTTTTTCATCGTGGGTTCGGGCACGTCTGATCGTCAGATGCGCGCAGCGGCCGACACGTTGATCGACCACGCGAAGAAAATCGGCACCCGACCCTACGGCCGAGCGGGCCGGGACAACGCCGAGTGGATTCTGGTCGATTTCGTGGATGTGGTCGTGCATATCTTCACCCCCGAGACGCGCCGCTTTTACGATCTCGAGCTTCTGTGGGGCGACGCTCCCCGTCTTGACTGGGCCCGCACGGCTTCCGCGTGACGATGGGTTTCGTCGCACAGTTGTTTCGTTGAACCGCGGCGTCGATTGAGTTGGCTTTCACGCGGAACGCACTGAATGCCCGAGAACGAAACCACACCTGCGACTCCGTTGCCTCTCGACGGTCTGGTCGACCGTTTTCTACGAACAGGCGAATCCAACACGCTTGAGTTCAAACGCATCGTTCGCGATAAGTTGACACGCGCTCTGGAGTCGATTTGCGCCTTTGCGAACGGTGAGGGAGGGTATCTAATCCTCGGCATCGAGGACGCCGCAAAAGCTGTGGGGCACGATCGTGTCTATGGGGTCGAGGAAAGACCGGCCAATGTCGATGAACTCAAACGTCTGGTGCGTGAACGAATTACTCCTACGCTGGCGGAGGCTTACTTTGTAGATATTCCTTGTACGTTACGCGATGGGAGCCCTGGAAACATCGTAGTTGTGGACGTCGCCAAAGGGATCGATGTTCATTCCATATTAGGTGGTGGCACATGGGTTCGCGAATCGCTCAGCAACCGCCAGATGACAGCGGACGAAATCACGCGATTGCGGTTTGATCGCGGCAAGATCACTGCGGAGAGCCAGTTGGCCGACGTGCCATTTGAGTTGCTCGACACGGATTCATGGAGAGGATACGCATCGCAGCGGAAATTGTCCCGGCCGATCACCGACGCAATGGAGCATCTTGGCTTGGCGAAACGGTCCGCCGACGGGTCACCCCGGCCAACGTTCGCCGCAGTGTTGCTGTTCGCTGAGCAACCTGCCGGCCTACTCGCAGCCAAGGCAAGCGTCCGTGTTTTTCATTACAAGACGGAGGCTGTTGAGCACTCGCCAAAGCCAAGTCTCGTCAAGAAACCGAAAAGCTTCTCGGGACCGATTCTCTCGCAAATCAACGATTCATACGCTTACGTTATCGATGAACTTGCCGCAGGAATTCAAATGGGGCCGCTTGGATTCGAAATAGTCCAGCAATATCCCGTTCGGGTAATCAAGGAGGCCATCACGAACGCGGTGATTCATCGAGACGACAGTATCCCTGCCGACATACACGTGCGAATCTTCCCCACTCGGATTGATGTTGAAAGTCCGGGGGCGCTTCCCGGAAACATTACGGTTCGAAACATCCAGACGGTTGGGTCGTTTACGCGGAATCCTCTGATCGTAGATAACCTGCGAGAATTCCCCGATCCGCCCAATCTTGATGCGGGTGAAGGTGTGAGGATGATGCACCACACGATGAGCGAGTCTGGTTTGTATCCGCCCTTATATCGGCCTCGAAATCTGTCGGGGCGCGACAAACTCCTTGTCGCACTATCCAACGAACAGCGGCCGAGCGCATGGGATCAAATTCGTGACTACTTGCTGAAGAATGACAAGATCGGCAACGCCGAAGTTCGGACGATCATGGGAACGGACGATACGCTTCGGGCATCGAAGACCCTTAGGCGGTTGGTGAACCGTGGATTGCTTGTGGTGTCCAACCCTGATGCAGCCAAGCAGAATCGCCGGTATAAACTTGCGGGGCAGGAGCCTGTGTTTAGCTTTTCCCATCTGTTCGGAAAAGACATGGGCGACCAGCCATAAACGATTGTCATCACAATGCTTACGATCATGTTTGTTTTCCGTTGGGTTGGATATGCAAGGCTGACAGTGTTGTAACTCACGGGCAAACAATGACTTACGAAAACATCGCTTTTCCTGGGCTGTCGACCAGTAATGACGGCGGAAGGCGAGACATTCGCGCGGATGGTGAAGGCTAACAATGAATTCGACGCTCCAGAATCTTCGCAACCGAGTCACTAAGGCGGTCAACGATGCCCTTGGCATCGACGAAATCGCGATCGGCTCGACCGTCGTCCGTTCGCAGGACGAAAGGTTCGGCGATTATCAGTGCAACGCAGCCATGGCGCTTGCCAGGAAGGTGGGGGCCAAGCCTCGCGATGTGGCCCAGAAAATTATCGACAAGCTCGATTTGGCGGGTATCTGCGAGAAACCCGAAATCGCCGGGCCGGGGTTTATCAATCTGCGCCTCAGTCGCGAGTTCGTGGCGGAGCAGTTGGGGGCCATCCCGCCGGCGGCTAATCCGTGGGAGGATCGACTCGGCAAGACGCCCGTGGAAAACCCGATCGTCGTCGCGGTAGACATGTCCAGCCCCAACCTGGCTAAGGAAATGCACGTTGGGCATCTGCGCAGTACGGTCATCGGTGATTGCGTGGCTCGCGTGCTCGAGTTCGAGGGGCACACCGTTCACCGTATCAACCACGTCGGCGACTGGGGTACGCAGTTCGGCATGCTGTTGTCGTTCCTGCGTCGTACGCAACCGCACGTACTGGAAAACCCCGATACGCTGCAAATTGACGACCTTCAGAAATTCTACGTCGAAGCCAAGGCGCTTTACGATTCCGACGAAGCCTTCGCCGAAACCAGCCGCAAGACCGTGGTCGAATTGCAGAGTCAGCAGCCGGAGATCATGGCTGTCTGGCGGGCGTTCTGTTTTGAGTCGCTGCGCCACTGCCACGAGATTTACAAACGGCTCGATGTGCGATTGGAGGACAAGGGCGAGAGCGCCTACCGCGACATGCTGCCCGAGGTCGTGCGCACGATCGAGGAACGGGGGCTGGCTGAGGAGAGCGACGGTGCGTTGTGCATATTCCTGGACGGATACAGCACGCGCGACGGCGACCGCTTGCCGATGATTATTCGCAAGTCCGACGGCGGATACAATTACGACACGACGGACTTAGCCGCTGTCCGCTACCGCATCGAAGACCTCGGAGCCAAGCGGCTGATCTACATCGTCGGCATCCCGCAGAAGCAGCACTTCAACATGCTCTTCGACGCGACGCGGAAGATCGGCTGGGCTGGTGAGGATGTGGAGCTGACCCATCTCGCGTTCGGCAACATGTTGGCCCGCGATGGCCGACCGTTCAAAACGCGCGAGGGCGGCACGGTTAAGCTCAAGGATCTTCTCGACGAAGCTTTCGATCGGGCCAAGGCGGTGGTGGTGGCCAACGTCAGCGACGACGCGCGGCGTACGCAGTTCGATGAGCCGACCATCAACGAAATCGCCAACGCGGTCAGCATGGGCTCGATCCGATACTTCGACC
Organism: Phycisphaerae bacterium; assembly: GCA_029260215.1. Classification (GTDB taxonomy): domain Bacteria; phylum Planctomycetota; class Phycisphaerae; order UBA1845; family UBA1845; genus OFTM258. The sequence goes on along the minus strand of JAJDDQ010000051.1, from coordinate 36,775 downwards.
TCTCGCACAACCTGACCAGCGACTACAAGTTCGACTGGGACATCATGCTGTCACTGGACGGCAACACAGCCCCCTACATGCTGTACGCCTACGCCCGCGTGCGCAGCATGGGTCGTAAAGCCGGCGTGGAGTTGGCCACTCTGCCGACGGATTCCCCGCTCATTCTCGAGCATGAGGCTGAGATACGCTTAGCGAAGACCATTCTCCGCTTCGCCGAAACGGTGGACCAAATCGCCGCCGATTTGAAGCCAAACGTTCTCACGGACTATCTGTTCGACTTGGCCAAGGCGTTCAGCGTGTTTTACGATCGCAAGCAGGGCGTCCGCGTGATCGACACCGAGTCGGAAGCGTTGAAACTTTCGCGGCTGCGCCTGTGCGACCTCACTTCGCGGGCCCTGCGACTGGGCTTGAGCCTGCTGGGGATTAAGACTGTGGAGCGGATGTAGTCTGCCGCCGCATTCGGTGCATCGGAGCGGTCGTCTTTTGAGTGTCTATTGACGCAACCCATCAAGACATTGTTCGTGTCCCTCATGCACGAGATCAGGCGACCACCTGCGCTCTTGATGTCGCTGGTCCCGTTGAACGATATTCATGAATTCCTCGTAGTTTGACCTGGGTTGCATGAGTCCAGCTCGAATCGCGGACATGCGGGCTGCGTTGTGTGGGCTGAGAGAAAGCGTACCGGACTTCAATTGTTCGAATTCGACTATCGTCGTTTCCCCGCCTTGAGGTTGCGGTTTGCCTATTGACGGCGACGTTGGTACATGGCCGGTGTGTTGCGTAGGCGCAATGTCTTGGATTCTGCCGTTTGTCCAATTCCAAAAAAAGAGAATCATCCCGACAATTCCGTACATCGGCAGAAAATACTTGCGAAGGCGAGAACGACGAATTCCTGGTGACATGCGATCATACTCCAAGCGGGTGTCGTCCGATGTCGAATTACCCGATTGCATACTGACGGTGCAAGTATACCAAGAAGCCACATTTGGCAGCAAGAACAAAGTACTCAGACTGCTGAAGGATTTCCGTCATGGTCTTGACTCAGTGGACTCTGCCAGCGCAGGCACCTTTGCGTTTGGGAGAAGTGTGGCGTTTTTCGTGTCGTGTGGGCTTGCGGATTGGACACCACAGTCCCCGGGATCGCTCAGGGATTTAGCCTGCTATGCCTTCTTCAACCACGGCATGAGTTTCCGCACAGACGCGCCGGCGCTTTCGAGGGGGGTGTTGGTGTCTTGATCGAGCAGTGTGCGGAATTTCCTGGCTCCCGCGCGATGTTCCGCGATCCACTCGTCTGCGAATGCGCCGGATTGGATCTCCGACAGAATCTCTTTCATGGAAGCGCGCACGCGCTCGTCGACTATCCGAGGGCCTCGGGAGACGTCGCCGTAGGCTGCGGTGTTGCTGATCCGCTCGCGCATGTCAGCCATTCCTTGTGTGTAGATCAAATCCACGATCTGCTTCAATTCGTGTATGCATTCGATGTAGGCCAACTCCGGTGCGAAGCCGGCTTCGGTCAGCGTCTCGAACGCAGCCTTCATCAGCGACGTCACGCCGCCGCAGAGTATGACCTGTTCGCCGAAGAGATCGGCTTCGGTCTCGGCTGCGAAGGTCGTCTCGATCACACCGGAGCGCGTCGCGCCGATCCCAGCCGCCCACGCGAGCGCGACGGCCAGCGCATCGCCCGTCGCATCGCGTTCGACGGCCAACAGTGCGGGCAGGCCCTTGCCCTCCTCGAACAACGATCGCACCAGCGTGCCCGGCCCCTTGGGCGCGACCATGACGCAATTCACGCCGTCCGGCGGAGTGATGAATCCGAAGCGAATGTTGAATCCGTGAATAAAGCCCAGCGTCTGACCCGGGCGCAGGTGCGGCTGAATGTCGGCTCGATAGACATCCGAGGCTGACTCGTCGGGCAGGCCCATGATCAGCAGGTCCGCCGTTTTTGCTGCTTGCTCCACGGGCACGATATCGAACTCATCTTCCGTGGCCCATCGATGCCCGCGCCCGCCGGGTCGCTGAGCAGCCAAGACTTTCAAGCCCGAGTCGCGCAGGTTCAGTGCGTGCGCCCGCCCCTGATTGCCGTATCCAACGACCGCCGCCGTCTTGCCGGCTAAGGCGTCGAGGTTTTTTTCGTTCGCGTCGATCAGTTTCATACCCGGCAAGACTACTACCCATGCACGTGCCCGAACAGCGTCCACCCGAAACATCCCTTTTCCGGGGGCTGTGACGGTATCGAAACGGCTAATGTGGACGGCTGTGTCGTACGTTTTCAGCCGGTTGTACCGTCGCTGGGCGGACATGGGCCTTTGGTAGAGTGCCCATTGACTTTCGCGGGGGTGTTGCGTCTGTTGAAGGAAGTGCTTTGTGAGTCTAAAGTACGCGCAGAATTCATCAGCATCGAGAAAACCGATCGGAGACAGCGATGGCGCGGCGATTTGTCAGAGACATGGGGCCTGGGGAGCATTTTGATGATGTCACGTTTCTCGTGGCCAGCAAGGATTTGCGCACCACGACGCAAGGCTCGCTTTACATTCACGCGGTGTTGGCTGATCGCTCGGGGCAGATGACGGCTCGTGCGTGGTCGGCGACGGAGGGCATGTACAGGCTGTTGCCTGAGGGCGGGTTCATTAACCTCAAGGGTCGCACGGAAAACTACAAAGGCGCGCTGCAATTCATCATCGAAGCCGTTCGGCCGGTGGATACGAAGAATGTCGATCTGGGGGATTTCCTCCCGCGTACGGAAAACGACATCGACGACATGTGGTCGCGCGTTCAGGCTGTGCTGGCTGACATCAAGAACCCAGCCGTCAAGGCGATCATCGACGAGTTTCGCAACGACGAAGTGCTTATCGAACGGTTCAAGAAAGCGCCAGCTGCGATGGCGTTGCACCACGCTTACATCGGCGGATTGCTCGAACACACGATGTGCCTGTTGGAGTTGGCCCAGACTGTCATCCCGCGTTATCCGCGCGTCAGTATCGACCTCGTGCTTGCCGGTTTGTTCCTGCACGACATCGGCAAGACGGCTGAGCTGACCTACGAAACGAGCTTTCAATATTCCGACGAAGGGCAGTTGCTCGGGCACATCAGCATTTGTGTCAACTGGATCGATCGCATGGCGGAGCGGGCTGCAAAAACGACGGGGCAACCCATCCCGGACCGCGTCAAATGGTCATTGCAGCACATCGTCCTCAGCCATCACGCCAAGCCCGAATTCGGCAGCCCGAAATTCCCGGCCACGCCCGAAGCGATCGCCGTGCATTACCTGGACAACCTGGATGCCAAACTGAACATGTGTCTCAAGCTGATCGACGCGGACAAGGACGACCGCAACTGGACGCAGTTCAGCCGGGCGATGGAGACGAAGCTCTACAAGGCCGACCCTTTGGCGAGCGACAGTTAGAACACGCCTATGGATTTCACACAGATTACGCCGGACCATGAGCGGTTGATGCTCGAACGCATCGGCGCTGGTTCCATCGATGAACTTTTTGCCGACGTGCCAGCCGCCCATCGCGTCAAAGGCCTGCTCGATTTGCCCCGGGGCATTAGCGAGCCGGAATTGATGTCTGAGCTGAGCGACCTGGCCCATCGCAACAATCACAGTGACGGGCGCGATCTGGCCTGTTTCCTCGGGGCCGGTGTGTACGACCACTATTCGCCCTGCGTTGTCGAGCAACTCGCGACGCAAAGCGAGTTTCTGACCGCGTACACACCCTATCAGGCTGAAGCGTCGCAGGGATCGTTGCAAGCGTTTTACGAATTTCAAACGATGATCTGCCGTCTTACCGGGATGGAGGCAGCCAACGCTTCGCTGTACGAGCAGGCCACCGCCGTTGCGGAGGCGATCATCATGGCCTGCAACGTCACGCGGCGCGATCGCGTGCTCGTATCGACGGCCATCCACCCCGACGCCATGCACGTGTTACGCACGCTGACGTACGAACGCTCGATCAAGCCGGTTCGCATCGAACACGTTGACGGTCATCTGGACCTTGACCTTCTCGAGCGGGAGCTTGACGAACAGACCGCAGCCGTCGTGATGCAATCGCCGAACTTCTTCGGTCTGATTGAGCCGGTGGCCAAGGCGTCGGAACTCGCCCACAAGGTCGGTGCTCTGGCGATTCAAAGCGTTGACCCGATCAGTTGCGGAATGTTGAAGCGACCGGGCGAACTCGGCGTGGACGTGGCTGTCGGCGATGCTCAACCGCTGGGCATTCCGATGTCGTATGGCGGGCCTTTTTGCGGGTTCTTCGCCTGTCGCGAAAAGTACCTGCGCAAGATGCCCGGGCGTATTGTCGGCTTGTCGCGCGACGTGAACGGCAAGCGAGGCTTCTGCCTGACCTTGCAAGCCCGCGAGCAGCACATTAAACGCGAACGGGCTACGAGTAACGTCTGCACGAACCAGGGATTGCTCGCGCTGCGCGCAGCCGTCCACATGGCTGCTTTGGGCAAAACCGGGTTCAGAAAGATATCCGAAATCTGTTTCGACAAGGCGCACTACGCCGCAAGCGAAATCGCCAAGCTGGACGGATTCGAACTGCGATTCTCCGGGCCTTTTTTCCGCGAGTTCGTCGTGCGCAGCCGAAAACCCGTGGCAGACGTCCTGGCCCACTGTCGTGCGCAGGGTTTGCTGGCCGGTGTGCCGATGGGGCAGTGGTTCGAGAATAAGAGCGATTGCTTCATGATCGCGTTGACCGAAAAGCGGACTAAGACGCAGATTGATGCGCTGGTCGATGCGCTGAGCAGCGTGTGACATGAGCTTGAATCCGTGGATTGTGGTGGGCGTCGGCGTGCTTGTCGTGCTGACCGCAGGCCTTGCTCTGATGGGCGTGGGGCTGGTTTGGCGAAGCGGGTTCGTGCGTGGTTGGCGGGCGTCTCGATCCGCGCCGCCGAATTGCCCGCAGTGTGGATACAACATGACGGGCTTAACGGAGTGTCGATGTCCGGAATGCGGCCAACGGTTCAGCATCGATCAGATTCTGGCGACGGTGCCCGAGTTGGACACCGCCCTGTGGGAACGAATGAAAACGAATAATGTCGAAGGGTAGGCAGGCGAACGTGAGTGCGACCATACCAATGCAAAAGACCACGCTTCCTCTGGATAAGGACCATCCGCTTCTGTTCGAGCGCGTCTCGCCCGGTGCGACAGCCGCATCGATTCCCGATTCCGACGTGCCCGCATTCGATCGCGCCGCGGCCATCGATTCGGAATACCTCGCAGGCGAAGGGCCGGACCTTCCCGAGATCGGCGAGATGGACCTCGTTCGCCATTACACCAGGCTGGCCCACCGCGTATTCAGCGTCGACGCGAATTTCTACCCGCTTGGCAGTTGCACGATGAAGTACAACCCGCGGGTCAACGAAATCGCGGCGGCCATGCCGCGCTTCGCCGACTTGCATCCGTATCAATACGAGTCTGACACGCAGGGCATCCTGGAATTGCTCTATCGCCTGCGCGGTTTCCTGCAGGAAATCTCGGGGTTGTCCGAGGTGACGCTTCAGCCGTCGGCAGGTGCAGCCGGTGAAATGACCGGCCTGATGATTATCAATGCGTACCACCGCAGTCGTGGCGAGAAGCGCCGGAAGGTGCTCGCGCCCGCGTCGGCCCACGGTACGAACCCCGCTACGTGTGCCATGTGTGCCCGCGATGTCTGCCAGATCAAGACCAAGCCCGACGGGCGCGTCGATCTCGACGACCTGCGCGCCAATGTCGACGAACACACGGCTGCGTTGATGATTACCAACCCCAACACGGTCGGCGTCTTCGACGAGCAGATCGAGATAATCGCGGACATCCTGCACGACGCCGGTGCCCAGCTTTATCTCGACGGAGCCAACATGAACGCCATGCTCGGCATCGCTCGGCCGGGCGACTTCGGCGTTGATGTGATGCACTTCAACACACACAAGACATTCAGCACGCCGCACGGCGGTGGTGGGCCTGGCGCGGGGCCGGTCGGCGTGGCGGATCATTTGCGACCGTTCCTGCCCGTGCCGCAGGTCATCCAGCGAGACGATGGAACGTTCGGTTGGGACTACGACCGTGAAAAGAGCATTGGCAAGGTTCGTTCGTTCTACGGGCAGACCGGCGTGCTGATCCGCGCCTACGCCTACATTCGCGCCCTGGGTTCCGATGGATTGCTCAACGTCTCGCGCAAGGCTGTCCTGTCCGCGAACTACCTCGCCGCCTGTCTCAAGGAGCGATTCCACCTGCCATTCCCCGCGCCCTATGCCCACGAATTCATCCTCGTGCCAAAATTCGACGGTGCGAAGGTCACCGAGCTGGATGTGGCCAAACGTTTGATCGATTTCGGTATCCATCCCCCGACGATGAGTTGGCCTATCGCCCATTGCCTCATGATCGAGCCGACCGAAACCGAATCGCTGCCCACGCTGGACGAATTCGTCGAGGCGATGCTGACCATCGCCGACGAGATCGAGCACGATCCCGAGACAGTCCACGCCGCCCCGCACACCACGCCGGTCGCCCGCATGGATGAGGTGGCTGCCAGCCGGAAACCGAACGTGCAGTGGAAACAGTAGCGGAGCCGGTGAACTTTGCGTGCCGCACGCACCATGACGGCAACGAATGATTCCAGCCGCGTACTTCGCGAATTCTACACCACCCTGTTCGCCGCATTCGGGCCTCAGTATTGGTGGCCTGGGGAGACGCGCGACGAGATCATCATCGGCGCTATCCTGACGCAGAACACAGCCTGGACCAACGTCGCACGCGCTATCACACAATTGAGAAAACACGAAGCGCTCACGCTCCGCGCGATTCATGAGTTGGACGAATCCCGGTTGGCCGACTGGATCAAGCCCGCAGGCACGTACCGCGTCAAAGCCCGTCGCCTCAAGGCGCTCGTGCATTGGTTTTACGATCACTTCGACGGCGACCTCGATCGAGTCTTTGCGACGCCGTTGGCCAAGCTGCGCCCGATGCTCCTGTCCGTTTCCGGCGTAGGCCCGGAGACCGCCGACGCGATACTGCTGTATGCAGGCGACATTCCGACGTTCGTGGTCGATGCGTACACGCGACGCATCCTCCGCCGACACGACATCATCGACGGGGAGGCCGGTTACGAACACGTGAAACGACTGTTCGAACACGCCAACTCGCCCGACGCCCACGTCTACGGCGAATATCACGCTCTGCTCGTCGCGCTGGCCAAACGCCACTGCAAATCCACCGCCGATTGCGACGATTGCCCGCTCCGCGATTGGCCTCACGATGCGAGCAAGTAGCCCGTACCGTGAGGCCAATCCCCGACCGGACAAGTCGTCATTGCTCCGTCGCTCCGCTCAATACTGTGACGGCGTATCCGAACCACCGCCCATTGGCGGTGCAGCCGAGACGTTGTTAGAATGCTCGCTTGACGGCTTTTTTCGCGGCTTGGTAAACAGCCGCTTGTTCAAGGAGGCGACTTCTCATGGCAGAACTCAACCCGTTCAAGATTGCTCAGACTCAACTCAACGAGGCCGCCCAGATTCTCGGTCTCGACAAAGCGACGCACGAACTGCTCAAATGGCCCATGCGCGAATATCGCTATTTGCTGCCGGTGAAAATGGACACGGGCGAAACACGCATTTTCCACGCCTACCGCGTGCAGTACAACGCCGCCCGAGGCCCCACCAAGGGCGGACTCCGCTGGCACCCGGACGAGACCATTGACACCGTTCGTGCGTTGGCTGCGTGGATGACGTGGAAGACGGCCGTCGTGAACATCCCCCTCGGCGGCGGCAAGGGCGGGGTCACCTGCAATCCGAAGGAAATGACCGAGTCGGAAAAGGAACGACTCGCCCGCGCCTACATTCGAGCGGCTGCCCCTGTGCTGGCAGTCGATCGCGACGTGCCCGCGCCCGACGTCTACACCACGCCGCAAATCATGGCCTGGATGATGGATGAGTACGAGACAATCGTGGGTCATAAGCACCCCGGCGTGATTACGGGCAAGCCGATTCCGCTCGGCGGCAGTCAGGGACGCGGCGATGCGACGGCCCGAGGTGGCGTGTATTGCGTGCGCGAAGCAGCCAGGGCCAAAGAAATGGACGCGACCAAGATGAGCCACGCGGTTCAGGGGTTCGGCAACGCGGGGCAATTCGCCGCACTGCTCCATTGCGAGATTCTCGGCGGCGGGAAGCTCCTCGCGGTCAGTGATTCCGGCGGCGGCGTGTATTCAAAATCTGGCATCGACCCTGAAAAAGCCGTTCACCACAAACGCGAGACCGGTCGCGTCGCCGGCCTGCCCGGCACGGAGCCGATCAGCAACGAGGACTTGCTCGAATTGGATGTCGATGTGCTCTATCCCGCTGCGCTGGAAAACGCCGTCACCGCCGACAACGCAGCGAACATCAAAGCCCGCATCATGTGCGAACTCGCCAACGGCCCGACGACGCCGGAGGCCGACAAAATCCTCTTCGAGAACGGCGTTTTCGTATTGCCGGATTTCCTGGCGAATGCGGGCGGCGTGACCGTTTCGTACTTCGAGCAGGTTCAGAACACCGCCAACTACTATTGGCCTCTGGAGGACATCCACGTTCAGCTCGACCGACGCATGACCACCGCGTTTCACGACGTGCATACGATGAGCACGAAGGAGAAGTGCCACATGCGATTGGCGGCTTATCTCGTGTCCGTTTCGCGCGTGGCGGAAGCGTGCAAACTCCGCGGCTGGTGCTGATTCGCCCGGTTCGCGTGTTGGCAATAATGCGTTGAGCTTTGCATCAGGCTGCGGAATCGTCGCCCATTTGCTAATGGGCCTTGCGATTGCGCAGCCTCTTGCGTTCGCGGTAGGGGCAGATGTCGATGATTTCGCCGGCTTGGTGACGATCCTGTACGGATTTCCAGTAGCTCGCCGTCAGCAGGTCTCCGTGACGTTGCAGGAAGCGATCGCGTACGACACCCCTTAGCCCGAGAAAATACTCGAATTCTTCGGGAAAAACATCGTTCGGCCCCACGTAATACCAAGGGTCGGCCCGCATCTCGTCTTCGGGATATTGGGCCGGCGGCATGGTACGAAAGCGACAATCGGTCAACGGGCAAAGTTCGTCATAGTCGTAGAAAATAACGCGACCGTGCCGCGTCACACCGAAATTCTTCAACAGCAAATCGCCCGGGAAGATGTTCGTAGCTGCCAAATTCTTGATCGCACGCCCATAGTCGAGGGCCGCCTCAACAGCCAACTCTTCCTCTTCTTCACGCAGGTACAGGTTCAGCGGCGTGATGCGTCGCTCCGTATACAGATGCGCGAAATGCACGAAACGCTCCGAGATCGTCACGCTTCGGCTCGCGTTGGAAGCGAGTTCCGTCAGGAGCGATTCGGAAAAACGGTTGCGCGCGAACTTGAGGTGTTCGAACTCCTGAGCGTCAACAAGTCTGCCCGCGCGATCGTGGCGGAACACGAGCTGATACTTGTCCATAACCTCGCGACGCGTGATCGTCTTGGGCGGAGCGAAGTGGTCGCGAATAATCTTGAACACCAAGTCGTACGAAGGCAGCGTGAAAACGATCATGACAAGCCCGCGGTCGCCGCGCGCGATCTCGAACAGGTCCGTCGAACGATCCATATGAAACAGCAAGTCCCGGTACAACTCCGTCTTGCCGTGTTTGTTGAATCCGAGCGCGGTGTACAATTCCGCCACCGGCTTGAGCGGCATGATCGACTTGAGGAACGCGATCATGTCCCGAGGCCTATCCAGCTCCACGTGAAAATAGGACCGCGTGAAGCTGAAAACGATGCTGGCTTCGTTTTCGGTCAGCAGCACTGCATCAATCTCGACGCCGCCCGCATCGTGGGCCAACGCGAGAACGATCGGCATCACGCGCTCTCCCGCCCGCAGCCTGCCCACGATGAACGCACGCTGCCCGCGATAGAACACCGGCGATATCACGTCCACCGCCACAAGCTCCCGGTCGCCGAGCACGCGGGCACGCTCGCATTCGATCTCTTGGGCAGCCAATCGAACATCGCGATCCAGATTGTTCCAATTGGCTTTGAATTCGGACCGGCTGATGATTTTCTTGACGGCTGACTCGATGGAGCCGTCGATCGGGATCGTTTCAAAGACCGCCTCTTCAACGGCTGCGTGCGGCACAGCCACCGGCGGCGCGACAAACTCGATACGTGGATCGACGCCCACGGTATCGAACACGCGCCGCGTAACCGAGTTGAAAAACGTCTCCGCTATTTCGATGATCGGGCTGTCATCGACGTGCGCGGCGAACGCCGCCTTTATCTCCGCCCAAAGGTCCGTGCGATGCAGATGCTCGCCCAGAAGCGTGCGCGTTCCCGCGTCGATCGTGTCCACAATGTCGCCGTACAGACCCAGGCGTTCGAGGGCATCGCGCTGTGCGCCCTGCCAGTCTCGCGTTTCAAATCGACCCCGTGCCCGCTGTGTGATCTCCGCGAACCGGTGCTGATAATCCTCGAATCCGCAAAGGATAAGATCGGCTGCGCTTTCGATCGACGGGTCCACAGGCAACGTGTGAATTCCTCAGGCGGCTGTTGAAAAAATGTGGCGCCGGTTTTCAACCGGTGCCTCGTGGAACACCTTCGATTGCACCGGTTGAAAACCGGTGCCACACAGAAAGCCTGCGCTCCCGGACAGGCTGCTAGTCAGCCTGACTCGGCGACGGCGTGCCGGGCGAACGCGGCGCTTTCTCGATTTCCGTGACCATGCGTCCGCGCCGCCAAATGCGGACCGCTCCGGTCGATTCGCTCACCGTCATCGCGATGCTCTTGGTGGTCGCCGTGATAGCTGCCGCAGCGGAATGTCTAGCGCCCAAACCTTGCGGCAATGGCTCGGAGGAGACGTTGGGTGTCAGCGTCGTACCCGCCGACATGATGACGCCACTGCCTTTGATGACAAACGCTCCGTCGATTGCTGAAAATTCCTTGATCGTTTCACGAATGGCGTCATCGAGAATATTTCGCTCCTTCTCGGCGTATCCTTTGAACGGATTGATGATGTTCTGCTGGCAGTATTTCTGAACTTCCCGATAGTCGCCGAGCACCATCAGCGTACCGACCGGCTTGCCTTCCCGCCCTTCGTTGGCCAGTTCGAGCAGCAGCGTCAGCACGCGCTGAAATACGACGCGGCGAATGTGCTCCGTAAGTTTGGGCTGCCCGACCGATTGAAACAGTTCGTACTCCTGCCCCACCTCCATCACAACGAGCGTGTCGATTTTCTGCCCCGAAACACCGGTCAGGAACACAAACACATCGCCCGCTTTGAGCATGCCCTGCGAGAACGCCATCAGCGTCGCCATCTTGATCTGCCCCATCCGCGTGAGGCCGAAGCGCGGCACGGATAGATGTTTCGCGGAGATGTCCTTCACGCGATCGCGATCATGTTCATCGCGTGTCACCAGAACCACGTCCGTCGTCGCCGGAATCGAATCCACCAGGAATTGAAGATCGTCAACGCCGTCCACATACGCCATCAACGCCCGAGCCTGCGAACTCTCGGCCACACGCGCAGCCGCCTCGACAATCGCCGATGCGAAGCCATGTTCGTTTTCAGACAAGTGCGTCGTCCTCTCGGCGAATCCGTGCGTTGATACGATACAGCCGTCGGACTATACTTCGACCAATGCGGGGCCACAACTTGCGGTTTGCAGCCTTGTTTCCAATGTTGGTGCTGTCGTCGGCCGTCGCGCCGGGGCAGGAGCCTTCCGCGCCCAAGCTGGACGCGGTGGACAAGCGATTCCTTTCGCGCGTCGCCCGCCGCACGTACGAACAATTCCAAAACGACCACACCACCTACGCACCCGCGTACACCCCGTCGAACCTGCGGGAAATCGATACCGAAATCGTCGTGACACTTCGAGGCCAGGGGCTTCCACTTGGGTTAGGGTCATCCTCGCGCCAACCGATCGTTCACGCAGTCGTCTTCGCCGTGATAGCAGCCGTCAAGAGCGGCGAGGGAACAACACCCTTCCCGGACCAGCGATCGGTCCTGATCGAAATCGAAGCCATAGGCCAAGACGTTCCGGTCGAAATTCACGGCGAGTGGCTTGAACCGAGCGACGTGGACCGCATCTTCGAACCAGGCCTCGACGGTTTGACATTGCAGAAAGGGCGAGAGCTTCGTCGCATTACCCCGGCGGACCTCGCCTTGAAGAATCTCCTGCCCAGCGACGCGGTCAAACCACTCATGGAAAGAGTGCCCGGCTCTCGGACGCAACAAGCGCTCGGGCGATTTCGATCCGCCCATTGGTATCAGCCGAACGCCGGTGCGGAGATCGTTCAGCTCCGTCGAGGCCTGCGACTCGTCACCGCCGACGAAGTCAATGCACGTTCGATCGAAACAGCTTTGAACATGCTCGCCAAACAGTTCCAACGGCGACGAAAACCAAACGCGACATTCAAGCACGAATACGAACCGGCGGCGGCTGTCTATCACGACGGCGGCGATGCATCCACGCAAGCCGGCGCAGCCTGGGCGGTGGGGCGACTGCGCACGACACAACACAACGCGAAATGGACGAAACTCGCGGACGACACGCTCCGCCGCGCCCTTCAAAGAATCGTAAGCCTGAAAGATTTGCCGCAAGTCGCCTGCGTGACCACGCCCAACAATCGAAACCCGCTCGCGCTGACAGCGAACACATGGCTGGCCCTATCAGCTTCATCGCGCGAAGGCGATATCGCCGAAGCACGGGCCAAGTTGATCAACGGCATGCTCTGGCTACAGCAGGACACCGGCGAGTTTCTGACCGCGTTTCCACCGGCCCGCCGCCTCGGTCCGATCGATGTCAACACAGGACCGGCGCTCGTCGCATTGGCGGACGCATACCGGGAATCCCCCGACGAGCGCATCGCAATCGCGTTTTCAAAAGCGCTACCGTTCTACAAAACCGCATTCGCCGAAAAACCGACCATTCCGTTCGCCGGCTGGTTCGCCCAGGCCTACGCACGAATGGCTGTCGCAGCCAATCGGCGGGAGTTTGCACGGTTCGCGTTTGAGCTGGCCGACCGACTAATCGAACATCAGATGACCCCCGACAACAGCCCCTGGCCAGAATTGCACGGCGGCGTCCGACCGAGCGGCCAGCGCGTCCCCGACATTGACACAGCCCTCTGTATCACCGCCTGGCTCGATGCGATGGAAACCGCACGCGCCTTCCGCGAACCCGAACGGGCGTTGCGCTATCACAGCGCCGCAGACCGAGCCGCACGCTTTGTCCTGCAACTCCAGATTCGCGACGAGGAAGCGTTTCACATGTTGGCCAAGAGCGACGCGGTCGGCGGCATCCGCATCTCGCCCGCCGACAATCGCGTGCGCCTGCGAAGCCTTCAACTCGCCGCCCTCGCACTGACGCGCTATCACGAGCACCTTGGTTCGGATCGATGACCACTCCGACCAAACCACCGCCCGCCGATAGCGCACGAAACCTGGCCGTTTTCGTGGCTGTGCTGACCGTGGTCCTGGTCGCGACCCAGTCGCGCGATGCGATCGTGCTCTTCCTGCTCGACGGATGGTTAGCCGTCGTGGTATCAGCCGTCGCAACATTGGCAGCCATGCTGCTCGTGCCCGTCGCGACACCGCTGCGCTGGCGCATTCTCGTCGGAGCCGCGATCGGACACGGCGCGCTGTCGCTCCTGATTCTCACTTGCGGATTTTCCAGCCTCCTGGATCGACGCCTCTGGATCATCGCCCTGCTCGCCGCCACCACAGCCGCCACGTTTTCTCTTTGGAAAACGGCTCGCGCTCACCCCGGCGACCCAACGGAAAGCGATCATCGCACGCGCTGGCTGTGGTGGTGGATCGCGCCGTTCGCCGCCCTCACCATCCTCGTCTGCGTGGTCCCGCCGGGGTTCCTCTGGATCGAGGAAGGTGCGGGCTACGACGTGCTCGAATACCACCTGCAACTGCCCCGTGAGTATTTCGAAAGCGGACGCATCGCCTACACACCGCACAACGTCTACGGAAACTTCCCCGCCAACACGGAGATGCTTTACCTCCTGTCCATGATCCTCCGTGACGACCCGTTCAACGGAGCAGCCACCGCCAAAGTGTTCAACGCATTGCTGGGTATGTGGTTCGTATTCGCAGCCTGGGTCGCGGGAGAGCAGGCACGCAAAGGTGCCGGCACGCCGACTGCCGTGTTGGCCGCGTGCAGCGGATGGCTCGTCTATCTGTCCGGAATCGCGTATGTCGAAAACGCGATGCTGTTCTACCTGATGTCTGCCGCCGCGTTGGCTGTTCGATACATCAACACACGCTCATGGACTTGGTTGGCTTTGAGTGGTTTGTGCGCCGGTTTCGCCTGCGGATGCAAATACACCGCCATCATCCTCGGTGCGTTGCCGTTCGCGATCGGCCTGTTCCTCGACGCGCTGCGCAGGCCGATTGGCGAAACCACCTCGCCCGCCAAGCGGTCAGCCTGTTTGACCGTCGTGGTGTTCATCCTGCCCTGCGTCGCGTCAATGTCACCGTGGCTGATCAAAAATTCTTTATTAACAGGCAACCCTGTCTTTCCGCTGGCCAACAAAGTATTTCACGCCTACCCCGAAGGCTTTGGGTTGGCTGAGTCTCGGCACTTCGATGCATCGCACCGATCGGATGAAGCATTGAAAGGCATTGGCGGACGTTTGCGCGCACTGTGGACGAGCATACCAGCCGACCCCCTGCAGCGCGTCGGCCCAGCAGTGCTTCTGCTCGCGATTTGCGGTATCCCTTCATTCCGTCGAAACCGCGTCGCCCTCTTCATGGCCGTCGTACTACTGACCCAATTGGCCGCGTGGGCGATGTTGACCCATCTCTACGCGCGCTTCACCGTGCCGATCTTGATCCCACTCACGCTTCTCGCGGGCATTGCGTACCGAAACCGCTGGCCTCACGCATTACTGCTCAGCGGCGGATTGGCCATCAACCTGTTCTGCATCGCGGACTACTGGACGAAGCACACCTACCACGAAGGTCGAAAACTCCCCATCGAAGGGGCTTACCCTTTCTTCCGCGACGGACTCGGCGGCAGTTACGAGCATCTGGCTGTGATCAACCACGAGCTGCCGCCCGACGCCCGCATTCTCTCGGTCGGCGACGCACGGGCCTTCTACTTCGAAAAACCGAATGACTATTGCGTCGTCTTCAACCGCAGCCCCTTCGAAGCCGTTGCCGAATCCGCCAAGAACCCGGCGGAGATCATCGAGTGGTTAATCCAGGAACAGTACACGCACGTTTTCGTAAACTGGTGGGAGATAGGCCGACTAAGAGCGTCAAGTTACGGATTCCCCAACGTCATCGATCCAAATCTATTCAAGCGTCTCGAAATTGCCGGACTGCAACGAACCCATACGTTCACCACAGGCCAGCCACTCCGCCCTTACGGCAGTCTGTACGCAGTCCCGGGGACAGCGGGGTCAGGACCGAAGTAACACTTCGGTTCGCAAGAAGAACCTGATTCTGGACGCTCCCGCCTTGGTCGCGTCCAGCCTCCTTTGCAAGGAGGGGCGGAAGAAGACGATCGTTGCGTCCACGAAATCCAATAGTACTTGTCGCCATTCGGCATTGCACATGGTTGATCTGTTACGCCGAAAGCAATTGACCGGGCGATTCTACTTCTTACGCACACATCGAAACTTTCGCCCGTTTTGGAATAGCGTCACCGCCGTGGCACGATCGGTCGCCAGATCCATTTCGAACTCAAGCTCAGCCTCCACGTCACGATAAAAGAACAGCGTCGGCGACTCGGGGAATACACGCATCGCAGTCTGGTTCGTCAAGCGCGCCATCAGTGCGTCACCCTCGCGCGTAATCGAAATCGTGAATCTAAAGCTTGACGGGTATTCACCGACCAAACGGTCCAGCTTCGCAACCGGAACCGCAATATGAGACCTGACATTGGGCGGTTTGACTTCGATGCCGGCCAACAATTGAATGATCGACTCCGCGACCGCGCTGACCTGCGGCTCCGCCCCGTTCGCGAGCACAACCACACCGGTATGTTTCAACCGGTCCACAAAGAGACCCGAGTGGTAGCCGCCCGTTTGCCCGTTGTGCCAAAGTGTCGAGCCATCCTGCGCAATCTGCCACCCCAGCCCGATCCCCGACATCAAGCCGGGCATCGTGTACTTGCGTTCGGTGGAAAGCTTGATGGCGTCGTGAATACCGTCGGATTTATCACTGAGCGTCGCGGCAACGAGCTTCAGCATATCGTCCACCGTTGACCGAACACCGCCACAACCCACGAGACAATCAAAGTCCCAGTTGGAGGTCGGCTGCCCCCCTGCGGCGCGCGGAGGCGCGAGCCTTTTCTTCTGCGACCTGGACAACACCGTTGTCGTATCCTTCATCTTCAACGGCTTGGCAATGCGCGTTCGAAGCAATCGTTCATAGGGTTTGTCCGCAGCCCGCGAAAGCAAAGTCCCAAGCAAACCCACGCCAAGATTGGAATAGGCGTATGTCTCGCCCATCGGCGTCGCGGGGCGAAATCCGCCGATCGCGCTCCACAGTTTTTCCCGATCGTACGAAGCGTACGGGTTCGCCAGATCGGTGGCCGCCATATTCGATGGAATGCGCGGAAGCCCGGACGTGTGTGTCGCGAGATGCCAAAGCAAAATCTCTTTTCCGTCGCGCTTGGGCGCCTGCACGCCGTTCGGAAGATGCTTGCTCAGCGGATCATCAAGCCCGACTTCGCCGCGTTGAACAGCCTCCGCCAGCAACACGCCCGTAAACACCTTCGAAATGGAACCGACTTCGTAAATGGTCCGCCCGTTCGGTTTTCGCGCCTTTTCGCCCCCGACCGAGCCGAACCCGAACACGGTCGCCTTACCGTTTTCGTAAATACCCACCGCCACACCGGGGATGAGCTGGCTGTCAATCAACGGCTTCACAAGCCGCCCGATCTCAGCCTCACGATCACGCCCCGCCGAAAAAGCAGGCATCACCGCCAACAACACCGCAACGGTCAGTATCCATCTCGCTAAAAGGGGTCGGGAGTCGTTTCTCATAATATCAACCACACTGCCTTGGAAATCCAGCCCGCACGGCACGAATGTTCCCAGTCTCCAATGCAAACAAGCATCGCAGTCCCCGCATGCTGACACGCGACGAAGTTTTCAACAGCAAAGCGGTCCCGCTACCGCCGGAGCGTCCCGGCAAACGTCCCGATGTAGACGTCCGTGCTGCTGAAATCCGTGATCGGGCTGCCCGAAAGATCGACCGAACCACTCACCGAACCACCCTCAACGCGAAAACTGAACGTCGAACCGCCAATGGCCTCGAACGTCACACCTAACTCGCCCGGAATGAAAATGGACGATCCCGCAGGAAGAATAAATCCATTGCGGTTCGTTCCGCTCCCGCTCAGCGAAGACTGTACAACCCCGTCTCGCTGGGCACGCATCACGAACGCTGTGTCGCCGAACGACGCCTCGCGCGTCGCGATGAGACCGATCCCCCCCGAAAAACCGACCTCACGATCGCTCGGATCGACGATGCTGTTGAAATTGTCACGCAAAGTCGCCGTCGAATACGGAAAATCACCCGCATCAGGCCCCGTGTTTTCAGTCAGCGTCAAGGTAGCCGGCACGTCGATATTCGTCACGAAAATCGACGCAGCCTGCATCGTCACGTCAAAAATAAGCGCCCCGCCGGAAGAACCGTTGTCGTTGACGTTCGGAACATCCGGCGAACCACCAGGATCAATGTCCGGTGGCGGAATGCTCCCGCCCTGATCCGGCGGCACGGGCACACAGCCCCACAACAATAGAGCCGGAATCACGAGAACCGTCAGCGTTTTCTTGCACAAATGCTGCATGATGTACTTCGCCTCGAACAGTTCTAAAGCGCGGCTTGCGTCCCGACGATACTAAGGTGCGGCTGTGGGTCTCCATCTGAAAAGATGGACAGCCGAATTGCGGGGATTCGGGGCACGGCGAGCCCGGATCCTCGTATTTTTTTGCGCTCAGTTTTCTGCGCAGCAGTCGGTCATTTCCCCAGAGTGGGAATCTTTCCGCGTTTCTCAAGCAGCTCGATAATCATCGCAGCCGCATCCTCCGGCGAAATCTTCCCGGAATCGATTTCCAGTTCAGCGTTCGCAGGCGCCTCGTAAGGGTCGTCGATACCGGTAAACCCTTTGATCTCGCCCGCGCGAGCCTTCTTATAAAGACCCTTCGGATCGCGCTTTTCACAAACTTCGAGCGTCGGATTCACGTAAATCTCGATGAAATCATCGGCTCCGACCACTTCGCGAGCGCTCTGACGGTCCGCCAGGTACGGGCTGATGAAGGCCGTACACGTCACGATGCCCGCATCGGCGAACAACTTGCCCACCTCCGCGATGCGGCGAATGTTTTCCGTGCGATCTTCAGCGCTGAATCCCAGATTCTTGTTCAACCCGTGCCGGATATTGTCGCCGTCAAGCACGTAGGCCATGTGCCCGCGCTCGACCAGCGCGTGTTCCAGCGTGAAAGCAATGGTGCTCTTCCCCGATGCGCTCAAGCCGGTGAACCAGATTAGTGCGCCCTTCTGCTTCAGCAATCCTTCTCGTTCTTCCCGCCCGACGTGCCCTTCATGCCAGGTAATGTTCGTCGCTTTGATCTCGGTCAATGGACCTCTCCTCAATGATGGTGTGTCAAAAAAGCCTTCCCCGTACCGGCCAGCCAGTATAGAAACGCCCGCCCCGCCCCACAACCCATGCCAATTTCCCCCAAAAACGTCCTCATGTCGCGTCATAGCCCTTCATCCATGTCCCATACCGCCTCAGACCGGGCGCGTTAGGCAGGCTGATCTGTGCTGCCTCAGTCCGAATTGGACATTCCCTGACCCGGGCTTAGGTTGTCCGGGGAGAGGAGATGACCATGAAGAACGGACGCAGGAATTTCACGGGCGAGGATAAAATGCCGGTGCCGGACGTGTGCGATCAGGCTGGGATTGAGACCGCTCGGCCGCCGGACTCTGTCCTTGCACCGGGACAGTGTGGTGTCCCGCCACGCGAGTCGGACTTTTTGTGCATCCATTGCGGGTACAACCTGACGGGGCTTCAAGGATCATCCATGTGCCCGGAATGCAGCACGGCCATCGAACGATCGGTGCGCGGCGATCAACTGAGATATGCCGACGCGGAGTGGCTGACGTGCGTTTCTCGCGGCATTCGGTGCGTCCATGCAGGGTTCTTTACGGGGGTCATCGCATGCGTGGTATTCTTTGTTGTGATCGGCCCCGCCCACGCGTACCTGAAACCGAAATGTACACCGTTCATCTGGGACTTCTCGCTCCCTCTTGCACTGTCTGCACCTGGGTTTCTCATGCTCTGGGGGGTGATGGCCCTTACCAGGGTTGATCCTCGCCTCGCGCTCACGGAGCGTTCTCTCACTACGCGACGCTTTGCGCGCGGAAGCGCGATCCTGGTGATGACCTTGCTTCCTTTCGTCTTGTCGATTATTGCGCGGGAAACGCGGGGCGTCGCGTCACATCCGACGCTCATGGGTGCAGTGAAGCTGATGTTTGGTCTGGGGCTGGTTTCCGTACTCGTCGCAGTGACCTCGTATCTTGGTTGTCTTGTCAAGCGAGTCCCTGCCCAAGAATTGGCGCAGCGTTGCGGCCTGGTGGTTAACCTGATCGCCGGTTGCACCGTCCTGCTTGCGCTCGTGAGAGTAGTCTCTCCGGATATGTCCTTCGGACGCGCGTTTGAGCAATCACCGATCATGGGGTTGCTCAAATTGGTGGATTTCGGGCTTGCTTTCACACTGTTGGCGTCGATGGTCTCGATGGCAGGAGTGTGGGGGCAGTGCCGAAAGGCGATGCGGGGCTCCCTCGCCCGGGAACATTCGATACCCCACCCGTGATAACGCTTGCCCCATCAGAAACGGTCGTATCTTTTTCGGTTCTCCTCCAAAAAAGTTACTGAGCGACCCACGGCAAGTGATATGATGAGGAATCTGCCCGCCCGTCAGGGACATTGGTTCGAAACTGTACCGCGCCTCCATCAACCGCCGACTCCGCCCCGGCGGGACACGGCTATTTCACGATTTTCTGCACCAGGAAAAACAGCGGAAAACCCGCGATCACCATGCCCGAACCGAGCAAGTCCATAGGGTGCCCTCAGCAGAAACCCATCTTCAAACCCACGCCGGCCACCGGAATCACGTACAACAGATAAGCAAGTTTGGCGAAGCCCATCAGCATGCTCCTTATCAGATCAAACATCCCCCGAAAGCACCGTACGCCAAACGCGGCATCGGCCATCATACGGCCAACCACGAATCCCGGTTTTCACGGATTTCCGGAGCATCTTCGGCGGATACCGTCACCGACTCAAGACACCAGCCAAGAGGTACAACGTCCACCTGTCAAGCATCGCCCCACGAGATTCCGCCCAAATACGGTTGACAAGCCCCCACCCCGCGTTGTGATATCTTAAAGGTCGACAAGTGAATCGCAATGGACACCTCTCTACGGAGTCGGGATATGCCAGCAACCGCGAGAATCGTGACAATCAGTACTCTGTGCCTCTTGGCCGGTGCCGTCGGGCTGGGACGCTTCGGATGCTCGACGCAGTCCTCGCCCGCTACCGGCTCCGCGCAGGATGCGACGCCCGCGCATCTTGTCATGCTCTCTCCCCACAACGAGGCGATTCGCAGCGCATTCGCGATTGAGTTTTCCAATTGGCATCGTGAAAACCACGCGCGCGACGTCGAAATCACCTGGGTGAAACGCGGTGCCCCGGAGTGTGTCAGCTACGTCGAGGATTATTTTAAGAAACGACGCGACGCACGCCCTCGTCTCGTTCCCGATCTTGTGTTCGGCGGAGGCGTGGCGGACCACAACAGGCTCGCCGAGCTTGAGTACTCCGTCCCGATCGATATTTCAGACGCCCTCAAGGACATTCCCAGCGAAGTGGCAGGAATCAAAACGCGCCACGAAATCAGCATGTGGCACGCCACCGGGCTGACAAGCTTCGGAATCCTGTTCAACAAGAGAGCAGCCGCTGCGCACGGCATCGCCCCCCCGACCACCTGGGCCGACCTGGCTGAACCACGCTTTTACGGCTGGATCGGCATGGCTGACCCGACCGTGAGCGGCAGCAATCGCTATTGCATGATGCTCATGTTTCAGCAATACGGCTGGGACAAGGGCTGGGGTATTCTCACCCGCACGCTGGCCAACGCCCGCGCTCTGGTCGGAACCAGTTCCAAGTCTCTCGACCAGGTCAGCGACGGCGTCTCCGTTGCAGCCTTCGCCGCCAATCTCGACGGGTTGGCCCGTGTCGAAGTTGACGATAAAGCGCTCGCCTACGTTCAACCCGAAGGCGGGGTCACCATCACACCCGACATCCTTAGCATACTCACCTGCGGTAAGAACCCCGTGACCGCCGAACGATTCCTGCGATTCTGTCTTAGCGACGTCGGCCAGGAATTGTGGTGCGTCCGCAAGGACCGTCGCACCATGTACCAGCCGACGCTGTACCACACGCCGATTTCGACCCGATTCTACAAAGAAAGACGCGAAGACCTGGCCGTCGACTGGAACCCGGTCGAGGACAAGCCGTCGCTGCGCATCGACCCCATCGCCAGCACCCGACAATCCCACCTGCTGGCCCCGTTCGTATCAGCCGCCTGCGGGGATAACCATCTGCTCCTGCAACGAACGTGGAAACGCCTGATCGACACCAACATGCCCCAAGCCGCCCTCGATGCGCTCGTCGCCCCGCCCTTCGACGAGAAGGAAGCTGGCCGCATGTACGACGAATACCAAACCGCCGACGCCATGCGCGCCGTGCAAATGCGCCACGAATGGTCACAAATGTTCAGAGCGAAGTACGAAAAAGTGTTGGCTATGCTGCCTGTCTCGGAGAGCGTCCACGCTTCGATAGGCTCCGCCTCAGAGTAAGTTCCGCTGTCGCCAAACTGCTTTGTCAATGCGGACTGCGCCGAACCGAAAAGTCACCGCGGTTTCGCATCCTGAGAATCAGGCTTCACGTCCGCGTTTCCCTCCCGCGAGAGGGCAAAAGAAAAGTCTCAGAATTCAGAAACCTCGATCATCGTATACTGCGCCGTTGGCGGCGTGCGGTCGCGGACCTATACTGCCCGGCGGATCGACACAAAAGTCAGGTCGATCGCAGGCAACCATACACCGGAGTCATAACACCATGAAACGCGCGAAAATCACCATTGTGGGAGCGGGAAACGTCGGAGCGAGCTGCGCCGTCTGGGCAGCATCCAAGGAACTCGGCGACATCGTCCTTCTGGATATTCCGGATTTCGCCGACAAAACCAAGGGCAAAGCGCTGGACCTCGCCCAATGCGGCCCCATCGAACGCTTCGATGCCAACATCGTCGGCACGGGCGACTACGCGGACACAGCCGACAGCGACGTGGTCATCGTCACGGCGGGTCTGCCGCGCAAGCCGGGCATGAGCCGCGATGATCTGGTCGCGACCAATGTGAAGATCGTCGGATCGGTTTCGGAACAGGTGGCGAAACATTCGCCGAACGCCGTGCTCATCGTCGTCTCCAACCCGCTGGACGCGATGGTCTACACAGCCTGGAAGAAGTCCGGCTTCCCCCCGCATCGCGTCGTGGGTCAGGCTGGATGCCTGGACATCGCCCGCTACCGCACGTTCATCGCGATGGAACTGAAATGCAGCGTCGAGGACATCACCGCACTACTGATGGGCGGACACGGCGACGACATGGTGCCGCTGCCACGCTACACGTCGGTCTCGGGCATTCCGGTAACGCAGCTCATCTCGAAGGACCGTCTCACTGCCATCATCGATCGAGCCAAGATGGGCGGCGGCGAACTCGTCAAGCTCATGGGCACCAGTGCCTATTACGCGCCGGCGGCGGGCAGCGTGCAGATGGCCGAAGCGATCATTAAGGACAAGCATCGCATTCTGCCCTGTGCCGCGCACTGCGACAAGGAATATGGGGTGGGCGGATACTACGTCGGCGTGCCCTGCGTGCTGGGGGCGAAAGGCGTCGAGAAGATCATCGAGGTCGAACTCGACGGCGAGGAGCGGAAGATGCTGGATTCATCGGTGGCGCATGTGAAGGAGCTTGTGGCGTTGGCGGAGACGTTCCTGGGGTAGGTTGAGGTCGTGACCACTGGGGCGTCCGCGCGAACTGAAGTTCGCGGCTCGCAGCGTTTGGATCGCAACTGTTCTGAAAATGCGTCTTCAACGCCCCACTCGCCCGGCGGAGCATTCCCATTGCGGAATCAGCGTGCGCGTGCCGACGATCTTCCACCACGCACCGGACTCTTCGCGCTCCTCGGGCGTGGTCATTTCGTACTGATCTGCCAGCACGCGCAGGCGGATCGGCACACCGTCTGGAAAGGGGTTTTCGCGGAAGACGCTATCGACAAACTGCGGATCGTCGCACACACGATCCAGCATATTGGTGAACCACTGTTGCCGATGGCCGGCCCGGCTCAACGTGACGAACCACATCTGAAAATCGAAACGGGGTTGGTGCGGTGCGGCGAAACGGGGGACGTCTTTCGGGTCGCTCGGGGCGAAGCGGTAGGGGTACGCGACCCATTCGCCGTCGCCCGACAGCCCTTCGATACGTGGCACGTGGCGTTCCGGTGTCATACCCGCGAAGAGATGATACGAATTGACCACGCGGTATCGGCTGTAGACGTCTCGCCACACCCGCGCCCGGCTGCGATAGCCCTCGTTCGAAACGACGACTAGCGAAAACTCAATCAGCGAAGCACACACCACGACCATCGCAATGAGTGTCAGAATTGAGGCACTCAATGATCGCACAATCGGATTGGGGCTGAACACCGTGCGACGACGCGGCTTGATCTGGATCGTTCGCACACGTCGCCACGCACGGACAAGCGGCAGGTAGGCGCGATCGTCGAGCAGGAAGAAACCCAACGCGATCGACAGATAGTTGAACAATCCGTAATTCGCGGTCAACAAAATCGCGACCTGAAACGACTGGAACACGATGAATGCGAACCATCGCCACGGTCGCGATGCGAAGATGAACATCGGCACGACAAGCTCGATCAGCAGCGTCAGCAGCGTCTCCCACTCGTGCCACCACGCGGGCAGGTTGCGGGCGTGCCAGCCGATCCACGTCGCCAGCGGAGCGGTGTCGTAGTATTTGCTCATGGCTGACAGGTCGCGCCATCCACCGTTTGCGGGCAAAATCTTCGCGATGCCCGATTCGAGATAAAGTCGCAGCAGCAGCCAGAGCATCAGAAAGACCGCAGCCCGATGCGGCGGGCGCAGGCGTGAGACACCGTTGAAGCGCCAAAGCACGATGTGCCACGAATACATGGGCAGCAAGAGGGCGCAAAACGTCGTCTCGATGAGCAGGTTGTCCCACTGGAACCAGAAAAATCGCCCGCCGACGGTCACGAATGACAGGTACAAAAACCCGCAAAAAAACAATGCGATCCGCCGAAAGAGGCCGAGTGTCACCAGGACAGCCATCGCCATGCCAGCCACACAGGCGAGACGCAAAGTTTCGTCAGACGGGTCCATCCAGAAAATTGTGGGATGCGCAATGAACCGGCTGACCATCGCGCTCCCGGTTTCACCCAGCCAGTCGAACATCGACGCGTCGTCGCCGGGTTCAGCCGATCGTTCGAGGCGAGTTTGCATCGCGTCGAGCGCCTCTTCAGCCGGCAGCATGCCCGCGCTACCCATCAGGACATCCAACTGAACGTAAAGCGACGTGAAGGCAGCCAGATGAATAAGGCCGAGCAGCGTGAGGAATAACTTGGTACTGCGACGATAGGTGGGC
Source organism: Phycisphaerae bacterium (assembly GCA_029260215.1). GTDB lineage: Bacteria > Planctomycetota > Phycisphaerae > UBA1845 > UBA1845 > OFTM258. Next base: position 12,053 of record JAJDDQ010000051.1, on the reverse strand, counting down.
ACGTCGCAGGCTGATCTCGACAGATCGGGCGACTCCACCTCGACAAACTGCGCACGGTGAAACGCACACACATCGTCGGGAACCGGGACGGCTGTGTAGCGCCGGCGATGGGTACGCGACCAGCCATAGAGCGATCGCGCGACGGCGCGCACACCCGGAATCGCCAGAGGCCAGAGCATAAGGCGGAAAATCAGGCGACGTGTCAGAACATGGTACGCAGCGTCGAACCCGTGCAGGGTTCTGCCGGCGGCGAACTCGAACGAGATGTCACCCTCTTGCGCACTGCGGGCTTCGTCGCCGACGGTCTTCGTCGCCGATTCAATGCGCCCGCCGGAAAGACGGAGCAGACGCTGGGCATGATCGTGACAGACGGCACAACGACGATTGTGTACGAAGCGATCCTTGCACGGAACCGCGTGACGCGATGGGTCAGTTCCCGGTGTTTCGGACATTCCACGACACCGGTTCTTACCTCAGCCCATTGTTGCGAAACCAGATCAGCGCGTCGTTGGTCAGACTTGACAGGTCGCGGCGATCCAAGCCCGCGATGATGTCGTTCCGCCCGTCGCCGTCGAGATCGACGACTTCCACCTCGTTGATGATGGTGGTGGCCGTCGTCACTTCGCTGGTGTCAACGTTCGGGTCGGTCACGGTGGTCATGCCGACATCGTCGATAATAATGTTTTCCTGCCAGTGGTCGAAGACCGTCGCGTTGGGGAACCGCTTGAACCAGAGGATAGCACCCTCCGCGCTGGCCACGAGTTCCAACTCTCCATCGTTGTCGATGTCGGCCATCGTGATCGCCTGCGGAATGCGCGTAGTAAACTCTGCCAATGTAAAAACCTGCCACGGGACGTTGCGAATCGGTGCGGTGGTCGGATTCGGCGGCCCTTTGAGCCACTGAATTAGCCGGCCTTCGGTGGACCGCATGACCACATCGGAAATGCCGTCACCGTCGATGTCAGCCACATCGATCACATCAGCACCTGTACGGATTTGAGCGATCGAGCCTTCCTGCCACGTGCCGTCACTGAGATGGAACACGTCCGGAATATCGACGGCTGGGTTGCGAAACCAGCGGATGTTGTTGGCCCGCGAAGTGGGATACGTTGCGATGATGTCGAGGTCGCCGTCTCGATCGACATCGGTCAAGTCCACCCATTTGATTTCCGGATTGTCCGATGCGACCATAAAGGGCCCCCACCCGCTCGACTGCCGCGCGGTCCCAGGCCCGGGGTTGGTATAAAACTCGACGCGATTGCCGCCGCCTTCGCAGTCGTTGGCATTCCAGGCCACCACGATGTCCAACCCATTTTGACGATCGATATCGCCGAGGACCATCGATGTGTACCCACCCGTTTCTGGCGTATCCGGCAGTGCGGGCGGATTGCCCGCTGTTTCGGACTGCGTGAGCGGAACTTCTTCCCAAGCCAGTGCGTTGACGGCATTCTCCGGCTCGGGTGCGAAGTAAACCACGATGATGCCGGAAGGAATGTCAGCACCGCCTAGCGTCTCGCCGGACTGCCGGCAGCGCGCGAAAAAACCATTCTCTTTGATGAGCAGCACGACGTCGTTGCGACCATCATCGTCCAGGTCCGCGATCTCGATACCCGCGCCAATGGTCAGAGGGAAGTCGCCGATCAACGTAATTGTCTCGAACGAGATGGAACCGAATTCGTTGCGTCGCTGAAAATGCAACTGCAACGGCTTCGATTCATTCCACACCGACGCGAGATCGATCAGCCCGTCGCCGTCCAAATCGCCCGTCGCCACCAATTGAGGGCCAGCGGAGTCTTCACTGCTCGGGTCCACCTGGATGGCCGTAAAAAGTCCCTGCCCAACCGCGCCGCGCGATTCGTCGAAAAATAGCCGACTAATGCGATCGGGAACGAACGGGAACAGAACCTGACAACCAGCCTGTATCGCCACGATCGCGATCATTGCAACGACGAAACGCCTGGGGGTGATTTTCATCATCTAATCCACTCTGCGCTTGAGTAACGGGCTTTCTTCACGATTAGGGGCACCCCGGAACGAGCGGCGTTTCCAAGCCGACATCCTCGGGCAGCAACACGTTGCGGAACCAAAGCACGACGTCGGTGCTGAGTCCGCTGAGCGGGCGGCGGTCCATCGTCGCGATGACATCATTCGCACCGTCACAGTCTATGTCCAGCACCAACAGATCATTGATGAATGCCGGCCCCGAGGAGGCGAACAAGGCTGTATCAAGCAAGATGTCGTCTGCGATCAGGTTGGCCGACCATTCGTCAAAGACCGTGGGAGCGGTACTGGAATCAAGCCAGAACACAGACCCATCGGCAGCTAGGATTACCTCCACTTGGCCGTCGAAATTGATGTCGCCGACTGTAATGCCGAGCGGCACGCGTTCGACCAGTTCGAACAGCGTGTACACCGACCACGGGATTCCCGCGGTCACTTCCTCGACATTGAGGTCGTCATTGGGGTTGGGATGGCGGAACCACTGAATCAAACGCCCACCGTTGGATCGCAACAGCACATCACTCAAACCATCGCCGTCCACATCGCCGACGGCCATCACATCCGCCCCGCCGTCAACCTGGCCTATCGACCGTCGCGACCAATTCCAAAACGCCGTCGTGGTCGGTACGGGTCTGGAAAGCACCGGATCGCGAATGGGATTGACCAGCCAATGTACATTCTGACTGATGGCCAGCCGCGTCACGACGACGTCGAGGTCGCCGTCCGCATCCACGTCATTGATGACAATATCTTTGAGTATGCCACCCCCGCCGTCGAGAATGATCTGCTGCCATCCGGTGCCGGTGCGCGAATTCCCCGCACCAGGGTTCGGATACAATTCGACCTCGTTGATACCGTTGTGGCACGGCGGCGCGGGCACGTTCGACGTGAGGACGATGTCCGGAAATCCGTCGCCGGTAATGTCGCCGACAGCCAGGGCATTCATGCCGCCGTTCTCCGGAACATCAATCACGCGGTCGTCGCCGAAAACCAAGCCGGGGAAATTATCATCAATCAAACCGAGAATATCGAGACGGCAACGATTGTCCACACAAGCTTCGCCCACACTGCAATCATTGCTGCTGACACAGAACGTGTCCGACATCACGCAGACACCGTTCGGTGCGCACGATTCACCGGCAGGGCAATCAGCGTCGTTTGCACAAAGTGTGATGCATTGGTTGTTGATGCAGGTTCTGCCGCCAACGCAGTTGGCATCGTCGTTGCACGGCTGGTTGGTTTCCTGAGTCATCAAAGCTTCCTCGATGAGGAAACGGTCATCGACCATGTTGGCACCGAAACGCGTCGCCGGAAGCCGCACCTGATTCGCCTTCCACAGCGCACCGTCGGTGACGTCCTGATTGGTGGGCGAGAACAAGATAACGACTTCACCCACATAAGCATCGTCCTGGTCCTGCCCGTTGCCGGGACAGATCGGGAGCGTTGCGTTGTGCTTGACCAGAATGATCAGGTCGAGCTGCCCGTCACGATCAATGTCCGATAACTCCAACCCAGCCATGATTGCCAAAGGTGAATTGCCGTCGACCTGAACGCTCTCGAACGTGATGTTGCCTTCGGCGTCGCGACGCTGAAACTGCAGCTGGATGACCTGCGACTGGTTCCACACGGTGGCCAGGTCGGGAAGACCGTCGAGGTCCAGATCGCCCCACTTCACAAACTTAGGCCCCGCGCTGTCTTCGCTGAACGGATCGATGGCCCGCACGGCGAAAAAACTCTCGGTGGCGCGCTCTTCCTCGGTTTCCGGCTCAAACGGCAAAACCGTGCCAGCCCCCTCACCAATGGTGAAGAACCCGCCGGAGTCCACGAATGTATCCTCGTTAAGCCGGGTAAACGCGTTGCCGCCCGGATCGGTCGTACCGACCGGCGGGTCCGTACAACCCGCGACGATCGCACACACCACGCACACCTTGAACGCTTTTCCGGCAATCCTCTTCAGCATCGATGGGTCTCCATCGTTCGACTAAGCCTCTTACCCTATTATCGGACCAGCGATGCGGACACATGAGATCGCGCGCCGCAGCCCAAGGTTACGATATCGTCATTATCGTCAATTCCCGCCCCGAGGCTGGTCCCACAGGCCTGTATCGACCAAACGACCGCTCGAAGGTGAGGATTCAGTGCGCACAACGCGCGACCAGCACAATTGTCGTCCACGCCGTTGAAGGCCAGCTAACGGCAACCAGAGGTCAAGCTACCCCGCAGTCTGAATCAAGACGTCGACGAGTGACAGGAGAACAGTAAAGATGAGAAACAAAACGGCGGACAAGCGCATGTGACATCCTTTCCACAAAATGCTGACAGCCTTCACCGCGTCGGAACGCCGCCTGCTGACCCCGCCCCGTTGATGGGATACCATACTTGGGCATATTCTGATGCCCACGTCGGCGGTGTCAATCATTTCGTCGGCATGGCTGGGGCTGCGGTTCCATTGAATCCGGTTTCCTGTGTCACTTTATGTGTCGCGGGGTTGTGATTTGTTATGACAGAACGGGAACGCGACGGATTTCTGACGCTGGACGACGCAGGCCTGCTCGCCCAAAGCGACGTCGATCGCTACCGGGCCAGCGGTCCCGGCGGGCAAAAACGCAACAAAACCGACTCGGCGGTCCGTTTGCGGCATCGCCCGACCAAACTGATCGCCATCGCCGAGGAAAGCCGTTCCCAGCATGAAAATCGGGCAAAAGCGGTCAAACGGCTGCGTCAGACCATCGCCCTGGAGATACGCGCGACAATCGATGCGGGCTGTTACGCGCCCGGACCGGTCTTGCGGGAATGCATCGTAGCCGGCGCGCGTTTGCGGATCGGCAAGCGCGATCGTCGCTACTTTCTGGTGGTGGCGGAGGTGCTGGACCTGCTTTTCGCGTGCGGGCTTCGGGTTTCGCTGACGGCCCGCAAGCTGGGCGTTTCGACGGCGAATCTGTCCACATTTCTGTGCGGGGACGTCAAACTCAAGGCTGCGGTGAACCGCATGCGGGCGTCGTTCGGCATCAGACCGCTGAAATAGGAGACCGAATTAGTGCCTGCACCTACTCACGAGGGAAAAACGATCGCGTCCGTCGCGTGCGCCGTTTTGACTGTCAGCGACTCGCGCACCGTCGAAACCGACGTGAGCGGACGGCTGATGCAGGAACTCCTGACCGGCGTCGGCCATCGCATCTGCCGCTACGAAATCGTTCCCGACGAGCCGGATCGCGTTCGCGCGCTGGTGGCGGAGGCGTCTCGCTCCGAGGAATGCGACGCGATTCTGCTCAACGGCGGCACGGGGCTATCCGCCCGCGACACGACCTACGAGGCGGTGGCTGGCCTGCTGGACAAGCGGCTGGACGGATTCGGCGAGCTGTTTCGACAGTTGAGTTACGACGACATAGGCCCGGCTGCGATGCTGTCGCGGGCGGTGGCGGGCATCGTCGGGCGGACGGCTGTCTTTTCCATGCCCGGCTCCCCGGCGGCGGTGCGTCTGGCGATGGAGAAGCTCATCCTGCCGGAGTTGGGGCATGTGGTTTTTCTATTGCGGGGGTAGGATTCAAGCGGCATGGAGATTCCGGCTTATTGGATCTCGATAGAGGGCTGGACGCGCGCGTTGCGACGCGCGGTTACGGACGTCCGAGCGTCCGCACGGACTGAAGTCCGTGGCTCGTTCTGACATGACTGCAAGCGTGTTGGTCTACCTACTGCGTCGTCGCCGTTTGTTGGGGCAGGTCGCCAAAGATTAGGTAGCTGTTGTTTTCGTACCAGTCGTGGCCGAAGGTGCATCGGCCGTGGAGCATGAGGGCGGCTTGGGCTACGGGGACGACGGTTTTCATACGTCCGATAAAGGGAGCGATGGCTTCGGGGAGGTCTTCGCAGGCTTCGATGGCGGTGTGCTCTTCGTCGTCGTGGGCGGCGAAGCGTTCGAGCACCTGACGCTTCGTCATTTTGACGTGGGCGTCGAAGAGCAACTCCGGCTGATACGTGGCGATGTCGCGGGCCAAGCCGGTGCAGATGAGACGGTCGATTTCGTCTTCGGCGATGTGCAATTCCTCAGCCACTTCGCGGGCGACGGCTGCGAAAACGTCGTATGCGCCGTCGGGGCGGCGGTCCTCGGGTTCTATCATGCCGCCAAAGGTGTGCATGTACCCGGCGTGGCAGAGTACGCGCTCGCTGCGACGGCCAAAGAGCAGGTAGCCGTCCGCTGTCACGATGATGGCACTCGTGCCGAGCGGGTTGGAAAAATAGTCCGCCCCGAACTTTTCGAGCAGTTGAGCGTTGAAGATGTTCGTGCCGACGAAATCGCGGTAATCGGAATGGCCTATGGCGAGTTCGAGTTGGCTGTCACGCTGCGTGGCGGAGACGAGTCGGCCGACGGAGCCGTTGAACAGCAGTTGGCCTTTTTCCTCTGCCATGCGCGTGCGCTCGGTCCACGTCTCGGCGATGACGGCTTCGAGGTCGAGATGGGTATGGCGGACTTCGTCGGTCCATGTGACCGTCACATCGTCGCGGGTGAATCGGCCTGCGGCTTCGATGGTGATGGGGGCGCCGATGGGTCGCATGTCCGGGCGACGTTTGTACTCGCTCTTGAGTCGGCGGAGCACTTCGGGTTTTGCGCCAAAGGCGATCGAAACCGTAAGCAACAACATCCACGCGCAAATGGAGCGAGGGACGAACAATACGATCGCTTCGAATAGCCCCATCGGTTGACTTGCGTTGCGTAGCATGATCCAAATCGCGGCAGCAATGATCTGTGCGATCGCGGCCACAACAGCCGATCGCGAAAGAAACGAATGCGGCAGCGGCCAGACACGTGCAGGCCGAAGCAATCGCCACCCGAACGCGAGACAATAACTGCCGGCAACAACCGTACACAGCAGCAGCACAATCGCTGACGGGCCAGCCAGCGCGAGCTTCGGACCTGGCACGAATCCGAGCGAACCAAACAAACTGGACAACGGCAACGGAACACCGAAGAACAAACCCAAAGATACACACCATGCGGCGAGCACGACGCGTCGAGTTTGCGCGGGTTCAACTTCGCGGGCGAATTCGAGGAGTTTTCGGTCGATGTGCCAGCCGCATTCAGGGCAACGGTCTGCCGCGTCCAGGCCGGTGAGGTTGTAGTCGCAGTCAAGGCAGTGCAAGCCAGTTTCTTGAACGTCTTGCGACATTATCGCACGATCCAATACGTCATGCCGGCGAGGGCGAGCATGGCGGCGACGACCCAGATGGTTCGCGGGGAACCTTTGGCACCGGGGACGATCCAGTCGCCGCAGACCGGGCACTGCTGGGTGTCTTCATGCACGTCAGCCCCGCAGGCGGGACAGGGGACGACGTAGTCCGGCGCGTCGTCGTTGAAGTCGACGTCTTCGTTAAGGGGCAGGTCGCGATCGTAGTCTTCGTCAAAGTGCATGGCAGTTGGGGCCAGATTCTATCGCGGGTGCGAGGGATTCGCGAATGGTTGGGCGGGTGCGTGACAGCATAGGCGGGATTTGACGCTGCTGATAATCCGGCCGCTCCCTTCACGCTTCCGCATTGGGCGCGTTCAGTGTCGCGGTTCTGACTAATGCAACGCCACACGCAATTTTGCGTGTTCTCGCCAACCGCTCCCTCACGGTCGCGGCTCTGAAGGAGCGCGCGAAGTACGCTGGTAAACGGGTTGGCGGAATGCAGTGTACCTGTTCAGCGACGGAAGTTGGCTTCGCAGGTGGCGTGGTTGCGATTGAAGAACCCGGCGTTGATCAATTCCTGACAGCGACCGTTGGCACCGGTGAGCCGGTTGGGCATGGCAGTGAAAATGTTGCGGTCGTTCGCGGGGCCTAGTCCTGTGGCGAACCCTTGCTGCAAGCCCGGGCGACCGAAGACAGCCTGATTGACGCGCGTCGGCGGCGCGCTCAGCCCCGGTCGTCCGAAGACGGCATTTGAAACAGACGACACCTGCGATTCAGCGGCTTCGCGCCCGCTGCCGGAAACGTCATTGAGGCCGAACGCGGCGGCTCCGAGCGCGACGGCGGCGAACTGGCGAAACTGGGCACCGGGGACGGTATACGGCGGCTTCTCGTCCCTGGACTTTTCTTCAGCCTTCTTACCATCGGCGGTTTTTGCATCGGCGGCAGGCTTCTCGTCTTTGGCGGTTTTGCGTTCGGCAGGTTGCTCGGGCGCGTCCTTCTTGGCGGATTGCGTGTCCGACTTGGGGGCTGGTTGCTGAACAAAGTCCGCAGCCAGGATGACTTCGGATTGATCGAACACCTGAACGCCGGGAGGCATCGACGGTGAATAGAAAACGCGACTCGTGCCGCAACCGGCCAGCGGGAGAAATGTCGCGATCAGAACAGTCAGATTGAGATTGCTTCGATTCATGATTGTGATCCTCTGCCCTTCGACGGAAGTATAGGCATCTCTTCGGCCAAAATCACCACGACCATTCCAATTGAAATCCGACGATCCACTTGTCGTAGGTGAACGGGTCGCCTTGATCCTCGGTTTTCACGTTGGAATCGGCGTCGGTCCAGCCGAGGATGGTGTGCAGGATAAGCGTGCCGCTTTCGGAATCCCGCGATAATTCCTGAGATATCACGGCATCGATGGAGGTGATGAGGTCGGATCGCTCATCGCCGTTGCCGTCGATCAGGCTGGCGTTTCGGTAGTCGCTGATGAGCCAGCTTGCGTTCACATTCATGTTGCACGGGCGGTCGGGCATCCACGGGTTTGTGATCGGGAACCCGAAGCCGAGAAAAAAGGTGTGGTCGAGGCGATCGAATTCCGAGCCTTCCGTCGCGATCGAGGACAGCGAGTAGCCGGCTGACCCGTCCCAGGTCCAATCGCTGCCGGAGATCGGCTGCATCGTGAATCGCTGTTCGAGGCCGACGAAGTTGGCGAAGCCGTCGCGGTCGAACTCGGGCGAGGTATCGAACAGGTAATCTCGGGAATCGATGCGATATTGCAGAACCGTTTCCGTCGGAGCGAGTCTGCCAGCTGGCGCATCCCAATGGTAGGTCAGGCTGGGGCTTAGACCGTGGTCGGAGAGGAACGGCTGATTGCCGAGGTAGAAGACGTCATAGTCGTACTGAATAGCCGCTTCCCATCGATCGTCCAAGTGACGGCTGTAGCGGATGGTCAAGCCGTAGTCCTGATCGTTGAATTGCTCGACGGAGAAATTCCAGGTGTGGGCGATGCGTGCGTTGATGGTCAGCGTGTGCGTTTCGTCGGAGATGGGCGAGTAGGCCACCTGAAAACGCGAGGTGAACTTGCTGTCTTCCTGGCCTGAGATTTCGAATCCTGCCCCGCCCGCGCCGAGAAACGTGACGTTGGAATCGAAGGCAAGGCCGGTGATGAACGATAGGCCAAAGACCTGCCGACGGGCGAGATGGCGGTATTCCCGGATGCTGGCTGACAGCGTCGGATCTGGTTGGCCGTAGACGGTGAGCAAGTCCTGCGCCCGGTCGAATCCGTCCATCGCGTCGTACCAGTTGCCGAGCTTGAGGTGGGCCAACCCGCGGTAGAACCACAGCCAGGGATTGCCGCTTTCGAGCGTCTCAGCCTCGGCGAGTTTCTTGAGGGCTTCGCGCGGGCGATCGTTCGCGATGTTCGCAGCGGCGGATTCGAGCGCGGTCAGCACGGCTGACTCGGATCGATCCTGCGCGGGGAGACCGGCAGGAAAAACCAACAAGACAGTCAGCAATACAACACGATAGGGAACGGCTGAGGGTCGCAAATCGACGTCTCCAAAGCGGTGTTTCAGTCGCGGACTTCGACGAGGATTTCGAGTACGGAGAATTTGAAATCCTGGCCCAGGTCGCCACATTCATCGATGACCTGCTGCGGCAGCGTGCTCGGGTCCAGAACGAGATCGTTGCGGACGGTGAGGCGGATAAGATGTCGCCCCGCCTGCAAATTGACCATCGGATCGGCGGCGGTCGAAAACTCCTCGCCCGGAGCACGGACGCAAGGGTCTTCATCGGTCGCGCCCGAGGACCAACTGAACTGTAATGTGCCGGCAGTGTTGCCCAATTCGCTCTCGCTACCCCGAAGCTGAACGGATTCCGCACCGTCTCCGTCAGTGCCTTCGGCAATGCCTTCGGCAGCGCCTTCGACAATGAAGCCGAGCGGATCGTCCGTGGGCGTCACCGTTTGGCCTTCAGAGGCTGTGATCGTAATGACGGCCTCCGGGAAAGACGACGTGCATAACCCGGCGAACTGAGCACACTGCGACGCGAAGGGCAGGCGCGTCTGCGTGTCGGCGGCGATGCCGTCGAATTCCATCGACATGTTGCCGTTCTCGTTTTCATTGTCGGGCGTGCCGATTATGTCGCATCCAGCCGACAAACCGACCGCGAAAACCATGAACGCCAGTCCAATAGACCGTGTGGACAAAAACATATTTGAATTCCTTCCGCTGAACTTGCTGAGTCGCACCCGAACCGAGTTGCGATCCAAGTGGCTACGAACGATGCGTGTAGGATAATGACAAAACGAATTCGGACAACACAAAAAGAATGAAGATGTTTCAGCCAGCCGGGCACGCATTCGGGCGATTGAATTTTCAAACGCCGGACGCCTGCCCGTTTCGTTCGAGGGCGACCATTTCTTCGTACGATTCCCGGCGACGGATAACCCGAAACGCATCGCCGTCGACCAGCACCTCGGGCGCGAGGGGACGGGAATTGTAGCGGCTGCCCATCACCGATGCGTACGCACCCGCCGAGAAAACCGCCAGCAGATCCCCGCGTTGCATCGGGGGCAGGGGGCGATCCTTGGCTAGAAAATCGCCGCTTTCACAAACCGGGCCGACGACATCCATCATGACCATGCCGGCGGTCTTGTATTCGTGGTCCCGCGCGGGCGGGACGAAACCGTCCCTCGGCTTCACCGGCCAGGCGAAGTGATAGGCATCGTAGAGCGCCGGGCGAAGCAACTCGGTCATGGCTGCGTCGGTGATCAGAAATTTCTTGTCGCCGCTGGATTTCACGAAGATCGTCCTGCCGACAAGAATGCCCGCGTTGGCGGCGATGGATCGCCCCGGCTCAAGGATGAGTGTCAATCCTTTGTCACGCAGAACCGGAAGGACCGCCTCAGCGTAATGGGCGGCTGGAGGCGCTTCCTGCTCTCGGTAATGAGCACCGAATCCGCCGCCGATGTTGAGCGTGTTGATCTCGAAGCCGTCGTCACGGAGAGAATCGATCAGCTCGACAGCCTTCTTGGCCGACCGCACGTAGGGTTCGACGGTGTTGACCGGCGAGCCGATGTGAATGTGAATGCCGGTCAAGCGCAGGTGCTCGCTCCTGCCCATATCGTGAAAAACGCGGCGGGCACGCTCCAGATCAACGCCGAACTTGGTCTCCTTCTTGCCGGTCGTGGTGTAGCGGTGCGTCAGCGGATCGACGTCGGGATTCACGCGCAAAGCGCAACCAGCCTGCGTTTTCATTTCACCAGCGATGCGGTTGATCTGTTCGAGTTCCTGCTCGCTCTCGACGTTGAACCAGCCGATGCCCACCTCCAGGGCTGTGCGAATTTCGTGGTCGGTTTTGCCCACGCCGGCAAAGACGATGCGCGACGGTTCTGCGCCGACTTCCAGCGCCCGTTTCAGTTCGCCGACGCTGACCACGTCGAAGCTGGCACCGTGCTCGCGGAGCACGCGCAGAATATTGAGGTTGTGACAACTCTTGATCGAATAACAAATGACGGTGTTCAGTTCCGCAAACGCGGTGCCGATGCGTTCGAGATGATCCAGAAACGTCCGTTTTGAATAGATGTAGCACGGCGTGCCGACTTCCTCGGCAATGCGCGAAACGGGCGTATCCTCGCAGTACAACTCGTTGTTCCTGAATGAAAAGCAATCCATGACGCGGATGGTAACGCAGCGCGGAGCGCAGCGGTAGTGTTCCAGCCTGTCCCAATCATCAGCGGGTCCATCCCCAAATGGGTGGCAATTCGCAGTGCAGGGTGGCATCTATGAGCGAGTCTCCGTCAAGAGGGTTGCGGGAAGAATTCGGGATCTTTCCAAGCATCTATTCGGCATCGCCACCAGGGTGTGCCATTTAACGATTTCGAGCCAGCCCCAT